>NZ_PPDE01000007.1 GCF_002959915.1 Veillonella atypica KON
ACTTCACCATGCACATGTGATTAGCATAACTGGAGATTCATACCGGTTACGAAACCATATGCAACAGAAGGAATAACTGTACATTGTACATCGTCAAAATTGTACATTCTTATATTGACATTTACACCCTATATATGTGCCTTGTTAGAAATAGAACAGGTCTGTACTAATTAGAAGGGCCCTATGTATAGGTCTTGTTAGAAATAGAACAGGCCTGTACTAATTTGAAGGGCCCTATGTATAGGTCTTGTTAGAAATAGAACAGGCCTGTACTAATTTGTGGGCCCCTATATATGTATCTTGTTAGAAATAGAACAGGCGTGTTCTAATTTATAGAACCCTATGTATCTCTGTCGAATTATTAGTTTGCATCAATCTCTACGGTATTCTTCTGTAACCATTGCACCAATTCTGTATTTGTCATATTACCTGAGGCAACATCGATAATCATATTTTCTACGTCTTGTTGTGTTGCCGTAATATCGAATCCATTGATAATTAAATATACATACATGCTATGCAATGCTGTTCGTTTGTTTCCATCCGTAAAAGGATGATTGTTGGCTAAGCCATAACATAATTGTGCCGCTTTGTCGTAGATGGATGGGTATAGATCATTCCCCATAAAGGTTTGAAAGGGGGTATAGACGGCTGATGCTAATAGGTTTTCATCGCGTACGCCTGGTGAAAGGACAAATGCACTTTCTAGTTGGGCGTGGAGCTCATAGATATCTTGTAAGGTGAATTGGATATTAGCTGTATTCATTTGTTCTCCAATGCTTTATAGAGTTTATAATTTCGTTTTAGTACTTGCTGGGAAATGTCTTTAATACGCTTCGCTAGTTCTTTGTTGTTAGCACTTGTCATGATAGGTGTGTTGTGGAGTGCGGTGGAATCGGTATGGGGTGAAGAATTTTGTGCCATAGTTTGATCTCCTTTGATATATTTTGACTTTCATTTCTATTATATAGGTAATAAATCAATAGAAACAATAGAATTTCTAATGAAACAAGCGAAAAATAAAAATGGAAAACCTCTTGCAAACCTAGTATTTATCTGCACTTTTACTAATAAAAATATATTTGTTAAAATAAAAGTCAAAAAAAGTCAAAAATTCTTAATTTGACCTATTGACTTTTTGACTTAATAAGTTTATTATAATGACATAAGGTTAAAGAAACCTAGAAATAAAGCAAGAAATTAAAGAGACTTAAAAGGTCAAATAGATATACTTGTAGTGAAAAAGTGAGGTAATTTATATGAACAACAACTTCAATAACTTTGGTAGCGAATTTGGTAGCATGAATGATTTGTTCAATCAATTGATGGGTAACATGGGTGGTTATTCCACAGAAAATCGTCGTTATAAAATAAATGGTCGTGAAGTAACTCCTGAAGAGTTTGCTTATTATCGTCAAACAGGTCATTTGCCTACTAATGAAGAAATCCAAGCAGCACAAGCTGCAGCTCAACAAGGCAAAATGAAAAAGGATGGTATCCTTGCTCGTTTAGGTACGAACTTAACAGATGAAGCTCGTAATGGTAAGCTTGATCCTGTTATCGGTCGTAACAAAGAAATTCAAGAAACTGCTGAAATCTTAGCACGACGTACAAAAAACAATCCAGTTCTAGTCGGCGATGCTGGTGTTGGTAAAACGGCTGTTGTAGAAGGCTTGGCACAAGCAATCGTAAATGGCGATGTTCCAGCAGCGATTAAAAATAAAGAAATCATTTCCATCGATATTTCCGGTTTGGAAGCTGGTACTCAATACCGTGGTTCCTTCGAAGAAAATATCCAAAACCTTATCAAAGAGGTTAAGGCTGCTGGTAATATCATCTTGTTCTTCGACGAAATCCATCAAATCTTGGGCGCTGGTTCCACAGGTGATGGTCAAGGCTCTAAAGGCTTAGCAGATATCTTGAAACCTGCTTTGTCCCGTGGTGAAATGACTGTTATCGGTGCTACTACACAAGATGAATACCGTAACACAATCATGAAAAACGCAGCACTTGCTCGTCGTTTCAATGAAGTAAAAGTAAACGCACCATCTGCAGAAGATACTTTCAAAATTCTACAAGGCATTCGTCCATTATACGAAGCGCATCATAACATTGAATTGCCAGATGCCGTTTTGAAAGCCGCTGTAGATTATTCCGTACAATACATTCCTCAACGTAGCTTGCCAGATAAAGCCATCGACTTGATCGATGTAACAGCAGCTCACTTGGCTTCCCAACATCCTGTAACTGATATTAAAACATTAGAAGCAGATATTGCAGATGCTAAAGCTAAACAAGAAGAGTTTGCTCAAAAAGAAGATTACGAATCCGCTATTAACGAAAAAATGCGTATTCAAAAATTACAAGAAGAAATCGATAAGCACACTGATAACCAAAAGGTTGTGGCTAAGGTTAACGATGTAGCCGAAGCGGTAGAACGTATGACTGGCATCCCTGTTTCTCAAATGGGTGCATCCGATATTGAACGTTTGAAAGATATGAAAACTCGTTTACAAGCTCATGTAATCGGTCAAGATAAAGCAGTAGAAGCTGTTTCTAAAGCTATCCGTCGTAACCGTGCAGGCTTTGATGAAGGCAACCGTCCAATCGGTAGCTTCTTATTCGTAGGTCCTACTGGTGTTGGTAAAACAGAATTGGCTAAACAATTAGCACTTGATATGTTCGGTAACAAAGATGCTATCATCCGCTTGGATATGTCCGAATACAGTGACCGCACAGCAGTTTCCAAATTGATTGGTGCTACAGCTGGTTACGTTGGTTACGAAGATAACTCCAATACATTGACTGAACGCGTTCGTCGTAATCCATATTCCATCGTATTGTTCGACGAAATCGAAAAAGCAGACCCTCAAGTTATTACATTACTTCTTCAAGTATTGGACGATGGTCGCTTAACAGATGGTCAAGGTAACACAGTAAACTTCAAGAACACTGTTATCATTGCTACATCCAACGCAGGTTTCGGTTATGGCAGCGACAATGACGATGAAAACAAAGTTGATGTAATGGACCGCATTGCTCCATTCTTCCGTCCTGAATTCTTGAACCGTTTCAATGCTGTTATCGAATTCAATCAATTGAGCAAAGAAGATTTGAAGAAAATCGTTGATTTGATGCTCGACCAAGTTAACAAGACTTTGGCTAAAAAACAAATTACCTTAGATGTAACTGACGAAGCTAAAGATTTGTTGATGGAACAAGGTTATGACAAAACAATGGGCGCTCGTCCATTACGTCGTGTCATCGAATCTGAAATTCGTGACAATGTAACTGATTACTACTTGGATCACATCGATGCAAAACACTTGCTTGCTGATGTTGTAGATGGTCACATCGTAATCAGCGACAAGGATGCTGCTAACACATCCGATGCTAAATCCGATGATGACAAATCTGCAGACCACAGCAAACAAGCTGATGATGCTGCATCCAAGGACAATAAATAATCGGTAGGCTATTGACCCTTTCATTGAATCCCTTACAACTCTCTCCATATACACACATATAACAATAGTCCTATTGATTGTGAAAGCACTCGACATTACGTCGAGTGCTTTTTTGCGTTATTATATGAATTTTGTATACATGACAAAAATCATTGATAACGTATCAATATATTTTGTATAATCATGTTACTATATTCTATAGAATTTAAAGAAAAGATGAAGAATATAATGGAAATTAGAATATAAGGAAAATTAGAATATAAGGGGAATTAGAATATAAGAAAAACCAAGCATATAAGAAAGATGAAGAGCGAGAGGAGCATAGTGATGTCACATTATATAGATTTAAATAGCGATTTAGGTGAAAGCTTTGGCAATTATACATTGGGCATGGATAGTGAGGTATTAAATCACGTTACTAGTGCGAATGTAGCTTGTGGATGGCATGCCGGCGATCCTCTCATCATGGAGGCCACTGTTAAGATGTGCAAGGAGAAGGGCGTAGCCGTAGGGGCTCATCCGGGATATCCTGATTTGATGGGCTTTGGACGCCGCAAGATGGCGGTCAGCCCTGATGAGGCACGGGCGTATATGATCTACCAACTCGGTGCGTTGCAAGGATTTTGCAATCAGTACGATGTAGAGTTGCAGCATATGAAATTACATGGTGCTTTTTATAACATGGCGTGTGTAACGCCGGAATTAGCTGATGCGGTATTAGATGGTTTACAAGCGGTGAATCCCAATGTTCGAGCCATGGTGCTCAGCGGTAGTTATATCGCTAAAGAGGCAGAGCGACGAGGTATTCCAGTGATACAAGAGGTCTTTGCAGACCGAGGCTATACAGAGGAAGGCACCTTGGTACCTCGTACGGAAGAGGGGGCTTTCATAAAAGACCCGCAAGAGGCATTAGAACGGGTGCTCATGATGGTGCAAGAAGGCAAGGTCGTAACGAATACGGGCAAAACGATCGATATTGCAGCCGATTCTGTATGCGTTCATGGCGATAATCCAAAAGCGATAGCTTTCACAAAATATATTCGTGAAGGCCTCACTAAGGCAGGTGTCGTGGTAGCGAATTTTCAGAATCGATAGATTACAATCGATTGTATAAGAATAGATAGAATCAGAATAGATAAAAGGAGTCAGTATGAAACCGATTACAGGAAAAGCGAGTTTATCTGTCCTCTTAGGGGCAGCATTTTTGATGGCCACGTCGTCCATTGGACCAGGATTTATGTTACAAACGGCGGCGTTTACAGGCCAGTTAAAGGCGGATTTTGCGTTCGCCATTGTGGTGTCCGTTATTTTCTCCATCATTGCACAGCTCAATGTATGGACCATCATCGGCATATCTCAAATGCGGGGCCAAGACATTGCGAATAAGGTATTGCCCGGCCTTGGTTACTTCGTAGCGTTCTTGATTTCCCTTGGAGGCCTTGCGTTCAATATCGGCAACATTGGGGGCGCGTCCATGGGCCTTAACATCGTATTCGGTATCGATACGACGACGGCAGCGGCCATCAGTGGTATGTTGGGGATTTTATTATTTGCATCCCCTAAAATGGGTGGCGTTCTCGATAATACGGCGAAAGTGTTGGGCACAGTGATGCTCTTACTCATCGGTTATGTAGCGTTTTCTACTAATCCTCCTGTAGCAGAGGCCGCAACCCATGCCATTGTGCCAACCAATTATCCTTGGCTAGCTACGATTACCCTTATCGGCGGTACCGTAGGTGGGTACATTACATTCTCCGGCGGCCATCGCTTGATTGATGCGGGCATTACAGGCCGTGAACATTTAAAAGATGTGCGTCGCGCTGCCTTCATGGGCATGTCCGTAGACGCCATTGTTCGTATATTGTTATTCTTAGCCGTACTCGGCGTCGTATCCATGGGCTTTGCGTTAGATCCAAAGGACCCAGCAGGTTCTGCGTTCTTACTTGGTGCTGGTGAAATCGGTCATAAATTATTCGGTATCGTATTCTTCTGCGCTGCGTTGACATCTGTTGTGGGTGCTGCCTATACATCGGTATCCTTCCTTAAAACCTTGTTCAAGGTGGTGGAACGGTATGAAAAATTGACTATCATGGCATTCATCTTCGTTTCCACATGCATTCTTATCTTTATTGGTAAACCAGCTACGTTGTTAATCGTGGCGGGCTCTGTGAATGGTTTGATCTTGCCTGTTACCTTAGCCGTTATGTTATTGGCAACGCGTAAGACGAATATCGTAGGGGACTATAAGCACAATCCGGTTCTGTTCTACACCGGTTGGATTGTCGTGCTTGTGACTGCTTATATCGGTGTTACATCCTTGCAAGGTATTGCAAAATTATTAGGTTAGGGGGACCTCATGAATCCCACGATTTCACCTGTTGGAGATAGTGCTATCTCCATCGAATTTGGTCAAGTCATTGACCCTAATATTAATCAGCGTATCCGTCAGACTGTGACGGGTATTGAAAGCCTCCATTTAGAGGGTATTATTGAGATGGTGCCTACTTATTGTGCGCTTCTCATTCAGTATGATGCATTGCGCCACACCTATGCTGAACTGTGCCACATTCTTGAACCTATCTGTACGCAGCCTATTCAATCTGATGAAAATGAACTCGTGACGGTCGTAGAGATACCGACCGTCTATGGTGGTGAATTTGGTCCAGACCTTGGATTTGTAGCCTCTCATAATCACTTAACCGAGGCTGACGTGGTAAGCATTCATAGCGGCACGGATTACCTCGTGTACATGATGGGCTTTATTCCGGGCTTTACCTATTTAGGAGGCATGGATCCGCGCATCGCTACGCCGCGATTGTCCTCGCCGCGTACGCATATTCCGGCAGGGTCCGTAGGCATCGCGGGTGAGCAGACCGGCACCTATCCATCGGATTCCCCTGGTGGCTGGCAAATTATAGGACGCACGCCTCTGTCCATGTACGATGCATCCCGTGAAGAGGCGGCTCTGCTTAAGGCAGGCGATTATGTGCGCTATGTTCCTATTGATGAAAGTGCGTTCCACTGTATTAAGAAATTGGGCTCTTCTTTTAAGCCCGTTGTACATCATGTAAAGGTAGGTGACCTCCGTGGCGGTAAGTGAATATAAGAATGCGTCATTTGAGGTGGTGGCACCTGGTATGATGACCACCGTGCAAGACGGAGGGCGCGTAGGCTTTCAACAATATGGCATGCCCGTAGCTGGTCCCATGGATGGTGAAAGCTATTCTATTGGACAAGCCCTTGTAGGGAATACGACACCAGTAGGGGCTTTGGAGTGCACTGTTCTCAGTCCTACGCTGAAGGTGAAAGGCACATGCATTGTTGCTTTCACAGGTGCCGACATGAGGCCTACCATTAATAATGTAGAGGTGCCGCGGTACATTCCTTTTGTCTGTCATAACGGCGATGTCATCTCTGGCAGCTTTAGCCAATGTGGGGTGCGCATGTATATTTCCTTCGCCGGGGGCATCGATGTGCCCGAAATCAACGGCAGCGTGGCGACACATACAAAGGCGAATATTGGCGGATTTGAGGGACGTCCCTTAGTGGCGGGCGATGAAGTGCGTTTAAAGGACTGTACGCGTGATATTATAGTCTGCGAATATACTAGAGAATCAAATCATTTATTTAATACGGTTCTATTTAATCGGGGCGGCCGTGAATGCCATGAACCGCTGCGCGTTGTACTGGGCTCGCAAGCTAAGTACTTTACAGAAATGGGTATTCGTAATTTTAGCACTGAGCTCTATACATTGACCATTCAATGCGACCGTATGGGATTTAGATTAGATGGGGCGCCTGTTGAACACATCGACGGCGCCGATATCATCTCCGATGGCGCTGTATTTGGATCCATTCAAGTTCCATCTGATGGTAATCCAATTATCCTCATGGCTGATCGACAAACAACAGGGGGCTATACGAAAATTGGCACCGTTATTACCGCCGATTTGCCTAGATTGAGCCAGTTGCCTATTGGGGATGGAATTACCTTTGATATTGTATCTGTGGAAGAGGCACAAGAGATGTATAGGGCATATATGCAAAATTTGCATAGCAAAATTCGGCTAGCTTTTGCACAAAGTACATTTGTATTTTCTCTAAAAACAATAATATAATACGTAAAAAACGACTGGTTTATAAGTTTACACATAATTTTGTATGTATATGTATTTTATGAAAGCCACTCTTTGTAGTAAGGAGTGGCTTTTTTGTGTATAAAGTATAAATCAACATTAAAATATTTATCGTATTACTTAAAAATATATCGATATATTTTCTTAATCAAAAATCATCTATAAAAAATGAGAATAAAATGAACCGATTTGATATAGCTTAAGTTGTGTAAAATCAATAACGGCTTGATAATGAGAATGGCAGAAATGCTACATATGATGAAAATACATACAATATGAATTAAAATACATAAAGAATTTATATAGAGCATAGTGAATACAAGCAAAAAATAGAAATAGACAAAATTCGAAATAGGAATTAAATATTCTTAATCCGTATAATTTACAATTGAGAAATATGAGAGGAGTATGATAGAATAATGAAATCAAATTCATAGTTTTTTAGAAGTTAATGGGTTTTATTGCTCTACAAAGAGCTAAACTTCATTATGTATTTGAAAATATATTTCATGTAGTTGAGAGGTTAGTTAGTGAAAAGGAAGCGAAAATGAATAAAATCTTTAAAGTTATTTGGTCTAAGTCTAAACAATGCTATGTTGTAGTATCTGAATTGGCAAAGAATACAACAGGGAAAAAGAAAATTGTTGTGGCTAGTATTCTAGCGGCCATGGTTGCTGGGCAAGCTATGCAAGTTGAGGCTGCATTTGGGAAAATTACGGGTAGTACTGGTACAGGATCTTTAGCGATTTCTGGTGCTGGTGGTAATTATGCTACTGCATCTACAGACGATGCTATTGCGGTTGGTCAAGATGCGTCTGCTACTGGGAGAGGTGGTATTGCGGTTGGCAGAAAGTCTAATGCTGTTCATAATGCTCTTTCAATAGGGTGGATAGCATCTGCAACAACTCAAGGAGCAATTGCTATTGGTTCAGCTCTTGAAGAACCTGGTGTTTCTGGACAAAAAGAGGTAGTGTCAGATGGTTTTTATTCCATTGCAATTGGGGGGGCATCAAAATCTTCTGGTACAACTTCAGTCGCTTTAGGTGTAAAATCTTCCGCTTCTGAAGATAGTGCTATTGCTATTGGTACAGATGCAACAGCTTCTAAAACGAGTGCAACTGCTGTTGGTAAGAGTGCTGAGGCTTCCGGTAGCGAAGCTACATCATTTGGTGTAGCAAGTACTGCTAATAAAGATGGTGCGCTTGCTATTGGATCGCATTCAACATCTTCAGTAAAAGCTGGTACAGCTATTGGATACAATGCTTCTGTATCTTACAGTGGTGCTGGCGATAGTTGGGGCGCAACAGCTATAGGTGCACAAACCTCTGTAACTGGTAAAAATGCAGTAGCTATTGGTCGGGCATCAAAAGCGAGTGGTAATAATTCACTTGCTATAGGTGCTGGCAATAATGATGATGGTACAGCTTCTACTGAATTTGCTGAATCAACTGGTACAAACTCATTAGCAATAGGTTATAATGCGAAAGCTAAAAATATTAGTGCTGTGGCAGTAGGTAAAGGCGCAAAAGCTGAGGGGGTTGCCTCTACAGCACTTGGTGAAACTGCATTGGCCGATCAGGATAATGATAGTGCATTAGGTAATAGTGTTCATGCCAGTGGTGGCGGATCTAGTGCGGTTGGTTATTTAGTGACTACGTCAGGTAATCAAGCTTTTGGTGCCGGTTCTAATACGACTGTATCCGGCGGTGCTGCTATTGGTATTGGTTATATGAATACTGCTTCTGGAAATCGTGCTATCAGTATTGGTTCAGATAATAATGGTACAAAAAATACTGCATCGGGTGATTATTCCATTGCTCTTGGTGCTGCTTCACAAGCTACGAAGACTAATAGTACTGCAGTAGGTACAAATTCAAATGCAACTGGAGCAGATTCATTTGCAGGTGCATCTGGTAAAGCGTCAGGTGATGCATCAATCGCCATTGGTAAAGCAGCGAATGCTGGTGGTACAACTGCTGCTGCTAGCTCCATTGCTATCGGTGATAATGCAGCAGCATCTGGTGTTGCAAGTACTGCAGTTGGTAAAAAGGCTTTAGCGGATAAAGATAATGATAGTTCTTTTGGTAATACTTCTCATGCTAGTGGTGGCGGTTCATCTGCTATTGGTTACTTAGTTACTACAAGTGGTAACCAAGCTTTTGGTGCTGGCTCTAATACAACTGTATCTGGCACAGCTGCAGTAGGTATTGGTTATAGCAATGAAGTTACTGGTGATCGTGCTGTTGCAATTGGTAGTTCATTAAATAGTGTTAAAACTGGAGCTTCTGGTGATTATGGTGTGGCTATTGGTGCTGCATCTCGTGCTCTAGCAGAAGCAGCTACTGCTATCGGTAAAAATACAATCTCTAGTGGTGCAGACTCCATTGCTATTGGTACTGCTGCTACATCCACATCCGCAGCGTCTAGTGCAATTTCTGTAGGTAAAAATGCTAAGACAGAAGATCAAAATGCAGTAGCAATCGGTGTTGATTCGTATGCGAAAACTATGGATAGCATAGCAATTGGTAATACTGCAAAAGCAACTGGGGCGGTGTCTACTGCTTTGGGGGCGCGTGCTGAGGCGTTAGGTACTAGTGCCGTCGCTGTTGGTATAAATGCTAAAGCAAAAAAAGATCAGGCTACAGCATTAGGTTTTAGTGCACAGGCTAATGAGAAGAATTCAGTTGCTCTTGGTTATAGTGCAATATCATCTCAAGAAAATGCAGTAGCTCTTGGTAGTGCTTCTACCACAACAACAAATGCAACAAGTCAAGGTTCCGTTGTTATTGGTGGTAAAACAATAACTTGGAGCGGGGCACCAACGGTAACAGGTACAGGAATGCAAGTTTCTGTTGGTTCTGTTGGGGCTGAACGTCAAATCAAGAACGTAGCAGCAGGTGAAGTATCAAAAACTAGTACTGATGCAATCAATGGTTCTCAATTGTATGCTGTAGCAGACGCGTTAAGAACAAAATATGTATCTATAAAATCTTCTGCAACTGGTATTGGTAGCAATGAAAATAATGATGGCGCTACTGATACTGATGCTATAGCAATCGGACCAAAGGCTTCTGCTACCAAACCTAATGCAACTGCATTAGGTAAAGGGGCGGCAGCTACAGATAGTAATAGTACAGCTATTGGTACAGGGGCTCAAGCGACTGGTAGTTCGTCAGTTGCTTTAGGTGATAGTGCTAATGCATCGAGTAGTCAAGCGATTGCAATTGGTAAAAGTACGGTAGCATCTCAGTATGATGCGGTTGCTATTGGTAATGGTTCTAATGCTACTGCAAGTTATACCTTAGCAACAAATGGGGGGGCTGCAAGTGGTTTAATGTCCATTTCTGTAGGTCACAGTACAGAAGCTACCAAAGAAAATGCAGTTGCAGTGGGGTATAATTCAAAAGCAAACGGGGAATCTTCTGTTGCTATCAGTGGTGGTACTACAGAAGCTGAAAAGGCTATAGCTATTGGAACTGATGCACAAGCTACAAAAGAAGGTAGCATTGCTCAGGGCTGGAAATCATTAGCATCGAGTAAGGGAACTGTAGCAATCGGTGGATCTGCTGATGGTACTGAATTGGGGGCACAAGCTACGGAATTGTATGCATCTGCTTATGGTAATCAAGCTACTGCTTCCGGGCAATATTCTACAGCATTAGGTAATCAGTCTACAGCATCTCAAAGTCATGCAACTGCTGTAGGTCATCTTGCTAATGCTACAGCTGATTCCGCTGCTGCTATTGGTTATAATGCTCGTGCTCAAGGAACCTATGCGTTTGCTGCTGTGGGTGGTCAAGCTATTGGTGTAGATACGATTGCTATTGGCCGTGACTCAGTGGCTAATACTATTGGCAGTATTGCACAAGGCAAGGGTGCTAATGCTTTAGGTGGTAGTAGCATTGCTATCGGTAGTGCTTATGGTACTAATGCAGGTGCAGCTACTAATGGAGAAAATGCGATTGCTTTGGGGGCTGGGTCCTCCTCCACTGCAAACAATGCGTTGGCACTCGGTCTTAATGCTAATTCGTCTGCCACTGATAGTATTGCAATTGGTGCGGGCTCTCAAACTAGTGTAGAAAAAGGTGTTGCACTTGGCGCTGGTTCTAAAGCTAATGTAGTTTCTGGTGTTGCTGGTTATAATGCTAATACAGAAAATATTGCTCGTACAGATAAGTATTCTGGTCTAACTGGCGTGGCATTGAATAGTAACTTAGGGGCTCTATCAGTTGGTGTAACTGATGCTAGTGGTGCTGCTACTAGCACACGACAAATTGTAGGTGTTGCAGCTGGTAAAGCCGATACTGATGCCGTTAACGTAGCACAATTGAAGAGCGTTAACCTAGCTTTCACAGGTAATTCTGGTAGTGGCGACGTTAATTTATCTAAGAGTCAATTAGCTGTTGAAGGTGGTACTAATTCTTTTATTACTACTACGGCTGCTAATAAGAAATTAGAGATTAATACAACACAAGGTAAGTTGAAAAATACGTCTGGTACTGTATCTGTTGATGGTAATAATGGTTTAGCAGTTGCTCAAAATGTAGCGGATGTTATTAATCAAGTTAGTGCCGACCAATCCATAAAATATAAAGCTAATGGTACAGGGACTAATAGCGTTAAACTATCCGATGGTTTAAACTTTAAAGATGGTACTACTACAACAGCAACAGTAGGTGCAAATGGTCAAGTAACCTTTGATCTTAATACGGCAACACAGAAATCGATTACTGATTCTGCTACTGCTGTAGCGCGTACGATTTCTCTTGGCGGCGATACTGGTACTACAACGGCTAAATCATTAACATCTGGTAATGTTAACTTTGGTGTTAAGAGTGGCAGTCCTACATATCTTACAACGACTGCAAATGGTAATGATGTGACCTTGACTATCAATGAGCAGGCCATTAAGAATGCCGCTAAGGATGCATCATCTTTCAAGGTGAAAGCAAATGCTACTGCTGCAGAAGATGTTAAAGGTGGCGATACAGTTGTCTTCAATAATGGTGATAATATCGCGATTACCCAAACTGGTAAGACCTTTAAAATTGCTACAGCTAAAAATGTAGCATTTGATACAGCTACTATCGGTACTAATACAACTATCGGCTCTACAGGGGTTTCAACTAATAAAGTTACAGTAGGCAATATTTCTATTGATGGCACTGATGGTATTAATGCAGGTGGTAAGGCGATTACCAATGTAGGCACTGGTCGTGTATCTAACAGCAGTACAGATGATGGTAATGTTGCTAACATTGGTGATGTTAAAGCTATCACTAATAATGCTGTAGCTAATTTGTCTACAAGTCTTGGAGTTACAGATGGTACGAATAGTGGTACTGTTAACTTAAAGAACCAAAGTTTAAAAGTTGTTGGTACAGGTGTTGCAAAAGCAACTGTGAATGGTCAAACAATTACAGTTGATGTAGCAAAAGGTACATTGACAAATAATACGACAACTGGTGCTTTAACTGGCACTGCTGGTGTTGTTGATGCTAATGATATGGCTACGGCTGTTAATACAGCGATTACTAAAGCAGTAGATACTGCTACTGGCACACAAAAACTTGATATTTCTGCAGGTGGTACAGATAGCTCTGTTAACCTTAAAAATCAAAAATTAACGGTAGCCGGTACAGGTGCTGCGACAGCGTCTTTGACTGGTCAAACGATTACTGTTAATGTGGCGGAAGGTACATTAACACCAAATACTACGAATGGGACAGCTACTGCAACTGCAGGTGTGGCAAAGGCTGTAGATGTAGCCGCAGCGATTAATAATACTAATTCTGTATTAGGTAATAAAATTACGGCAGCTACACAATCTTTATCTACATTAGGAGACAATAAATTTAAATTAACGGCAGATTCAACCTCCACAACAGGACAAGCCTTTAATCAGTCTGGTGGTTTATCCTTCAAAGTGGCAGGTGATGGTACCTTTATTTCTACGTCCGCTGCTGGTGATACAGTAACTATTTCTGTTAAACAAGGTGTCTTTGGTAGTAATGCAGATGGTACAGCCAAATCTACTACTAATGGTGTGGCAACAACTGACAAGGTAGCCGATATCGTTAATACAACTGTTTCAAATGCTGTAAACAATATTACAAGTAACCAAAACCTTAAAATTGGTGGTGACACTACTGCAGCTAACTCAGCAGTAAACCTTAAAAATGATACCTTATCTGTAAAAGGTGATAATAAATATATTTCAACAGCAGCATCTGGCAATGACATTACCTTAACGGTTAATGAACAAGCCATCAAGGATGCAGCTAAAGATGCATCATCTTTCAAGGTAAAAGCTAATTCTACTGCTGCAGAAGATGTTAAAGGTGGCGATACAGTTGCTTTCAACGATGGTGATAATATTGCGATTACCCAAACTGGTAAGATATTTAAAATTGCTACGGCTAAAAATGTAACATTTGATGCTGCAACTATTGGTGGTAATACAACTATCGGATCTACAGGGGTTACAACTAATAAAGTTACGGTAGGCAATATTTCTATTGATGGCACTGATGGCATTAACGCAGGTAATAAGGCGATTACTCATGTAGGCACAGGTATTGTAGCGAATAGCAATGCAGATAATAGTAATGTAGCTAATATTGGCGATGTTAAGACTATTGCTAATGACGCTGTAGCTAATTTGTCTACAAGTCTTGGAGTTACAGATGGTACGAATAATGGTACTGTTAACTTAAAGAACCAAAGTTTAAAAGTTGTTGGCACAGGTGCTGCCAAAGCAACTGTCAGCGGTCAAACAATTACGGTTGATGTAGCAAAAGGTACGTTAACAGCTAACTCGGCAACTGGGGCCTTAACAGGTACTGCTGGTGTGGTTGATGCTAACGATATGGCTTCGGCTGTTAATACAGCGATTACTAAAGCGGTAGATAATGCTACTGGTACGCAAGCATTGAATTTGACAGACGGCACTCATACGGGAACTGTAAAACTTAGCACCCAAACATTAAGTGTAAGTGGTACTAATGGTGTTCAAGCTACTGTAGGTGGTCAAGGTATTACCATTGGCTTAGATACAGCTACTAAAAATCTTATTTCTAACTCCTCTACAGCAGTAGATAACTTAGGTAAAAATACATTCACATTAAAATCGGATTCTACAGATACAACAGCTCAAGACCTTAATAAGTCTGGTGGTTTAGCATTTAAAGTAGCAGGTGATGGTAACTTTACTTCTACGTCTGCTGCTGGTGATACAGTAACTGTTTCTGTTAAACAAGGTGTCTTTGGTAGTAATGCAGATGGTACAGCCAAATCTACTACTAATGGTGTGGCAACAACTGACAAGGTAGCCGATATCGTTAATACAACTGTTTCAAATGCTGTAAACAATGTTACAAGTAACCAAAACCTTAAAATTGGTGGTGACACTACTGCAGCTAACTCAGCAGTAAACCTTAAAAATGATACCTTATCTGTAAAAGGTGATAATAAATATATTTCAACAGCAGCATCTGGCAATGACATTACCTTAACGGTTAATGAACAAGCCATCAAGGATGCAGCTAAAGATGCATCATCTTTCAAGGTAAAAGCTAATTCTACTGCTGCAGAAGATGTTAAAGGTGGCGATACAGTTGCTTTCAACGATGGTGATAATATTGCGATTACCCAAACTGGTAAGACATTTAAAATTGCTACGGCTAAAAATGTAACATTTGATGCTGCAACTATTGGTGGTAATACAACTATCGGATCTACAGGTGTTACAACTAATAAAGTGACAGTAGGTGGTATCTCTATTGATGGTACTAATGGTATCAATGCAGGTAGTAAGCAAATTACTAACGTCGCAAGCGGTGGTACTACAGTTACAAATGCTGCGAATATTGGAGATGTGGATACTAAGGTTACAACTGCCATTAATGATTTGACCACTAACTTGACTAAGAATACTAATATTGCATACACGGCAAATACTGCTACTCCAGGTCAAACGGTATCCTTAAAAGATGGATTTAACTTTACTAATGGTACATTAACAACTGCAGAAGTAGCAGCTGGTGGTGTTGTGAAGTTTAATGTAACGCAAGGTTCTTTGTCTACTGATGGCAATGGTAATATTATAAACACAGCAGGTGTAGCTACAACAGATGATGTAAAAAATGCTGTTAATACCGCAATTAACAAAGCAGTTACTAACTCTTCTACAGCGGTTAATACTCTAGGGGCGAATACTTTCACATTAAAAGCAGATTCTACAGATACAACGGCTCAAAATCTTAATAAGTCTGGTGGTCTAGCATTTAAAGTAGCAGGTGATGGTACCTTTACTTCTACGTCTGCTGCTGGTGATACAGTAACTGTTTCTGTTAAACAAGGTGTCTTTGGTAGTAATGCAGATGGTACAGCCAAATCTACTACTAATGGTGTGGCAACAACTGACAAGGTAGCCGATATCGTTAATACAACTGTTTCAAATGCTGTAAACAATGTTACAAGTAACCAAAACCT
>NZ_PPDE01000008.1 GCF_002959915.1 Veillonella atypica KON
AACCAGCCTTGAGATGAGGTTTCTCATAGCATAAGCTAGTAAGATCCCATGTAGACGACATGGTTGATAGGCCAGGTGTGGAAGAGCTGTGAGGCTTGGAGCTGACTGGTACTAATAGATCGAGGGCTTTACTTAATAACAATAAGCGGAAATGTGCAACAAATATATATATATACCTTCTATGTGGTTTTCAGAGTACAAACTCTGACAGATTCAGTGGCGATAGCTACGAGGGTCCACCTGTTCCCATCTCGAACACAGTAGTTAAGCTCGTAAACGCCGAAAGTACTTGGCTGGAGACGGCCTGGGAGGATAGGAAGTCGCTGATTAAGCTAAAAAGGCTAACCGTATGGTTAGCCTTTTTTATTATATATACTTACATGTAGAGTCCGACCAGGGCACCTGGGAAAGGTAGGGTGTGAGCTAACAGAGGAGCGTAGCGACGTATGGGAGCCACACATCACCTTCATCCGAACGTAAGATTTCTCCAGCTGCAAAGCAGCGATGAGAAATCCACAGTGAGGAGTGATAGGAAGTCGCTGATTAAGCTAAAAAAGGCTAACCAAATGATTAGCCTTTTTTATTATATATACTTACATGTAGAGTCCGACCAGGGCACTTAAAAATATTTTAATAAAAAAGAGCCGCCGAAGCGACTCTTTCTTATTATTCTACACCAACCATTACGCTAGTGGATTTAATAACAGCCACAACTTCTTTGCCAACTGCTAAGCCTAAGTCTTTAACGGATTGAATTGTAATATCAGCTGTAAGAATGTTATCGTTACCTACATTAATTTTTACAATTGCGTTTACAGCACCTTCTTGAATTTCAATGATTGTACCTTTTAATTGATTTCTTGCGCTTAATTTCATGGAATACTCCTTATAAAAATATACAATACAAATCTGTTTTTATTATATCTTTATACAAAAAAATAACCATGACGCATATCACATCACGGAATATTATATATGGAGCGGGCGAAGGGAATCGAACCCTCCTCTCAAGCTTGGGAAGCTCGCATTCTACCGATGAACTACGCCCGCATGATGTACATATTGTATCATACTATAATATATACATTCAAGGGGAGCTTGTTTATATACTCTATACCCATAGTGGTTGCTGTATTGTATTGATATAATAATTAATGTATAACATAATGAGGAAGGAGGCATATGTATGTCAAAAATTTATAAAATTCATAAATGGTTATCTATCGTTTCTGTGCTATTTTTCTTAATGTTCTGTATTACAGGTCTTGTCCTTATGTTCCGAACTGAATTAAATGCATGGGCTCAAGGAGGGTCACATCATTCCTCGTCATCAATGGCGATGAGTCAACAAGAAATATCTATTTTTAATTATGCTGATGAAGGTGCCCTATTAGTGAAAGAAAAATATCCGTCTAAGGATATTTTAAATATTTCTCCAGCTATGGGGGCTGCACATATTTTACGGTATCGTATTATTGATTCTTCCGCAACTGTAGCACCTCCAGCGCGTATGGGGATGGGAGGGGATTATGCATTATATAACCCTGAAACAAAGGAGCTTATTACTACGCATCATGAAACGCCTGCACATCCTTGGGTTCGAAGTGTATTACACACGCTTCATCAACTACATACACGATTAGATCTTGGTAAAACAGGAATTTATATTGTAACAATTTTATCTTTAGTATGTGGGTTATCTATTATTTCTGGTATTTTTTTATACGGTCCATTTCGTAAAAGCTTTGCCAAATCCACTGTATTGTCTAACTATATGAAATTAAGTACATTACATCGAGAATTTGCTATGGTTGCTACTGTATGGGGATTTATCTTATGTATTACAGGTGTATGGATAGGTGGATTTTTTATTGCTAATGACAGCTATAATGCAGATGTACTACACACTGCAAAGCAAGAACTTTCAGTTGGTCAATCTGACATTTTACAACCATCTGAAGCTATCTCTCGCATTATGAAAGCATACCCAGATCGTCAGCTTATATCTATAGATTATCCATCTAAATTTAATAATCATCATTATGCATTTTATTTAGGTGCTGAAAATGATGATGATCCAGCTATGTTCTTGGGCCAACCAGTCTATGCTAATTTATATACTGATTCTACTAAGGATATGTATTCTACAAAAAATATCCCCTGGTATTTTACGGGCATGACTACAATGATTAATCTCCATATTCATAATCATAATACGATGGCTCTTAAAATATTATGGGCCATCTGGGATATTGTTCTTATTGTAGGCATTGTGACTGGTATTATTATGACTATTAAAAAGAAATTTGGCAGAGCTAGTGCTACAGAATCTAAAGTATCGGCTGAGATAAAACATGTTTGGCGTACACCAATCTGTTGTAGTACTTTAGTATTACTTGGATTTATTATGCCACTTTGGTCTAATCCAGTTACAAATACTATAGCAGGTATTTGTTTAACTATTCCTCTAGTTGTATTTTTTATTTCTTTAATTAGAGGATTTAATCATTAAGTTATTATATTCTTCCTGTATCTAATCAGCGTGCTTCATCATTAGTTTATTGATTGATTTCGAACTAAAATGATATAATAATATAAATCAACTAGGTTTTTTATGTGTTAAAACCTGTATTTATATTATGATTGAGAAAGTGGAAGTTACTATGAAATATATTAAAGCATTTATTCAGTCTGAATCATCTGGCGGTATTATGCTATTACTTGCTGCGATTCTTGGTGTTATAACTGCAAACTCGCCAATAGCTGAACAGTATTTTTCTCTGATGCATATTTATTTAGGTCCAATGGATGTATTGGAGTGGGTAAATGACGGTCTTATGGCTTTATTTTTCCTATATGTAGGGATTGAAATTAAGACTGAAATGATTTCCGGTGAGCTAAACACCA
Organism: Veillonella atypica KON; assembly: GCF_002959915.1. Classification (GTDB taxonomy): domain Bacteria; phylum Bacillota; class Negativicutes; order Veillonellales; family Veillonellaceae; genus Veillonella; species Veillonella atypica. The sequence goes on from NZ_PPDE01000008.1 coordinate 2,908, forward strand.
ACTCAAAGAGATTGTTACCAGTTTTAGCTGCATTTGCCGGGGTGGTAACACCTGCGTTAGTTTACTTCTTAATTGCTGGATCTGTACCAGAATATACGCATGGTTGGGGAATACCTACTGCTACCGATATTGCCTTTGCAATTGGTGTCATTATGATGCTTGGTAAACGCGTATCACAAGCGATGAAGGCATTCCTTTCGGCATTGGCTGTTATCGATGATTTAATTGCTATCATAGTGATTGCCATATTTTATGGTGGTGGTGTAGATTTTCCTCATTTAATCGTTGCTGCTATTGTGACGGGAGCGTTGTGGTATACCAATAAACAAGGCTATGTGAGACCAGTTTTATATGGTGTACTCGGTGCCGTTCTTTGGTATTTTGTTTTAAAATCTGGTGTTCATGCCACTATCGCTGGTGTTGTGTTAGCTATGACTATTCCTGCAATGGGTAAGTTGGATGGAGAAACTGTTTATCCTATGCACGCATGGGCGGATAAATTGAAAAATTGGGTTAATTTTTTGATTATTCCTCTATTTAGCTTCTTAAATGCTGGTGTATCCTTCTCAGATGTTTCTGTAGATCATTTGTTCCACCCTGTTGTTTTAGGTGTTTCATTAGGCCTTATCTTGGGAAAACAGCTTGGTATATTCTCCGCTGTTTACGTTTTAGTTCAGTCTAAGATTATTAAGATGCCTACTAATACAACATGGCCCGAGGTTTATGGTACAGCCATTGTCTGTGGTATTGGGTTTACTATGAGCTTATTTGTGGCTACATTGGCATTTCCACCTGGTGTCACTCAAGAAATGTCTAAAATTGGTATCTTTATAGGCTCTATTATTTCTGGTTTATTAGGTGCTATAGTTTTAATTGTGGCTTATAAAATAAGATCTATTAAGAACAAATAATAAACTTATCATATTAGGAAGGAATCATATGGAACGGATATTTGTACTTTTACGTTCTCCTGGTTCGGCTACTGCCGTTTTACTAGGAGCTACACTTATTGCCTTAATCGTAGCGAATTCTCCATTGGCAACACAATATATGTCTCTGGTTAATTTAAAACTAGGTCCATTAACAACGATGGAGTGGGTTAATGATGCATTAATGGCGATTTTTTTCCTCTTTGTTGGATTAGAAGTAAAACGTGAATTGGTAAGTGGTGAACTAAATACGAATGCTAAGCGTATCATGCCAGGTATTGCTGCATTATTTGGTGTATTAGTACCTGCTATTATTTACTATCTTATTGCTGGATTTAGTGAAGTTTACGTTCATGGATGGGCTATTCCTACTGCGACAGATATTGCTTTTGCTATAGGTGTAATAACTGCATTAGGCTCAAGAGTTCCTAACTCTATGAAAGTATTTTTGACGGCCTTAGCTGTTATTGATGACTTAATTGCTATCATTGTTATTGCTATATTCTACGCAGCAAATCTTAATCTTTTCTATTTATTTGCTGCTGTAGTTGTAACGGGGTTATTGATTTATTGTAATCGGTCTGGTTACGTTAGATCTTTGTCTTATATCATTCTTGGGATCATTTTATGGTACTGTATTCTTCGTTCTGGTTTACATGCTACAATGGCAGGCGTAATCTTGGCGATGACAATTCCTGAACGGGGCAAGATTGGTCGTAAATATGTGAGACCAATGCAACATTGGGAACATTATTTATCTAACTGGGTAAGTTTTGTTATTGTTCCAATTTTCGCATTCTTTAATGCCGGTGTTAACCTTGATGGATTTGGTATGGCTGATTTAAGTCATCCAGTTGTTTTAGGCGTTGCATTAGGCCTTATTTTAGGGAAACAAATCGGTATCTTTGGTGCTATGTTTGGCATGATTAAGTTAGGTATTGTACCTATGCCAGCAGAAGCTAACTGGAAATTTATTTATGGTACATCCATTGTATGTGGTATTGGTTTTACTATGAGTATATTTGTTTCCGTTCTAGCTTTTGATCCAGGTCATGCTCAAGAGATGGCTAAAGGTGGCGTGTTGATTGGTTCCATCATTTCTGCTATCATTGGTTATGGCTACTTACGAATTGTAGGGGCTAAACGAAAAGAATGTCATATTGGGGTATATCATAATTGCTAAGTTAAGCAATAAAGGGGAATGTACATGATTAAGAGAATTTTAATACTATGTACTGTGCTATGTATGACTAATATGATGGCCTTCGCACAGGCGAAGTCAGTTGATAAGGGACAACGAGGTCATCATGTACAGAAAATTCAAACCATGTTAGTGCATCAAGGATATCTTAATGATTCAGCAGATGGTATTTTTGGGCGTAACACTGAATTAGCAGTACGTAAGTTTCAAAAGGCTAAAGGCCTCGCTGTAGATGGACGTGTAGGTACGGCTACGATGAGTGCTTTAGAAAAGGAAGAAACTCGTTTTGGCGATTCCGCCATTTCGCGTAGTCATAATGGGGTTCCCAATAAGTATGTACGCGTTATGACGATGCATGCTAGTGCATATAGTGCTCAAGACCCAGGAAATAGCAATTATACGGCAACTGGCAGTCGCTTAAAAAAAGGTATTGTTTCAGTAGATCCACGGATTATACCATTAGGTACAAAGATGTTTATTGAAGGTTATGGCTATGCCGTGGCTGATGATGTTGGCGGAGCTATTAAAGGTAGCCGTATTGACCTAGCCTTTAATTCTCGTGCAGAAGCTTTGCGATTTGGTCGTCAAACTGTAAAAGTATATATTTTATAACTATATATAAACTGTTGAAAGCTCTAGTCTATGACTAGAGCTTTTTCCGAATTATATATTTTTTCTCAATGCGAATATTCGGAAATTCATGGTATAATATAGATATCAATATAAATCGAGTATTCAGCAAAGGAAGGCTTATGAATAAAGTTCGACGTGTTGAAAGAATGGTGGCAATGACTAAATTATTAGTCGATTCTCCACAAAAACTTATATCTCTTAATTATTTTTGTGATTTTTTCGGAATGGCGAAATCTACAGTAAGTGAAGATTTAACCTGTGTCCGTCAATCGATGGAACATTTTCAGTTGGGTACTCTAGAAACGGTAGCGGGGGTAGCTGGCGGTGTTCGATTCATACCTCATCGAAAAGGCGAGCAGGCCAATGAAATCCTACGCGATGTGCAACAACGTTTGCGTGAACCAGATCGTATTATTCCCGGTGGATTTATTTATATGTCGGATATTTTGTATGATTGGCATGTGATGACTCGGTTAGGCGAAATTATTATGACTCGCTTTGTAGATCGCAATCCAGATTATATTTTGACGGTAGAAACAAAAGGGATTCCTTTGGCGGTTATGGTGGCTAGGGCTTTCAACAAGCCACTTGTTATCGCGCGTCGTGATAGTAAGGTTACAGAAGGATCTGCCATTAGTATTAACTATGTAACGGGTTCATCTGGTCGAATTCAAACGATGACATTAACTAAACGCGCTATTCCACAAAATGCGAAGGTGCTAATTATTGATGATTTCATGAAGGCTGGCGGTACGGCTAAAGGCCTGACCGAGCTTGTACATGAGATGAATGGTAAAGTAGTGGGAACAGGTGTTCTAGTGGCTACTGCTGAACCAAATCCTAAGTTAATCAATGATTATGAATCACTATTTACGTTCCATGGTATTGATGAAAGTACAAATGAAATTCACATCGAACCTGTATTTGATACGATTGATAGATAGGAGTTTACTATGAATATTGCAAGTCTTATTTTAGCAGCTGGTAAGGGTACACGGATGAAGTCCAAATTGCCAAAGGTACTTCATAAAGTTGGCGGTAAAGCTATGGTTGAACGCGTTCTAGAAACTGTTCAATCTCTTGGAACCGATAAGGATGTTGTTATCGTTGGCTTTGGTGGTAATGCGGTACAAGACTATCTAGAAGGTCGTGCTGAATTTGTACGTCAAGAAGAGCAAAATGGTACAGGTCATGCAGTAAAAATGGCAGAACCTGTATTAGGATCTTTTGATGGCACTATTTTATTGTTATGTGGGGATACGCCACTCGTAACTAAGGAAAGTTTAGAAGCTCTTTTAAAAGAACATACTGCATCTGGAGCAGCGGCTACAATTTTAACGGCCCATATGCCAGATCCAACAGGTTATGGTCGTATCATTCGTAACGAAGAAGGTCATGTGGTACGCATTGTAGAACAAAAGGATGGCAAACCAGAAGAGTTAGCTGTACAAGAAGTTAATACTGGTATGTATGCTTTTGATAGTAAAAAACTATGGCCTTGTCTCGGCCAATTATCCGACGATAATGCACAAGGTGAACTGTATATTACAGATGTGGTTGGTATTCTCGTAAATGGCGGCGATAAAGTAAGCGCTTATATGACTGAAAATTTTGAAGAATCGTTAGGGGTAAACTCTCGCTTGCAATTGGCTGAAGCAGAATCTATTTTAAAACATCGTAAAAATGTAGAATTAATGACCGCTGGTGTAACGATTATTGATCCTGACAATACCTATGTAGCACCAGAGGTTACTGTGGGGGCTGATACAATTCTACATCCTGGTACCGTTTTAGAAGGCAATACGGTGATTGGTGAAAACTGTGAAATTGGACCTCATACACGCTTGACGAATGTAACTGTTGGCAATAATACAGTAATTCATTTTACCTATGGTCATGACTGCGAAGTAAAAGATGGCGTAGATATTGGTCCATATGTTCATTTGCGTCCTAATACGGTTATTGGCAACAAGGTTCATATTGGTAATTTCGTTGAGGTTAAAAATTCCAATGTTGGGGAAGGCACCAAATTCCCTCATCTATCCTATATTGGCGATAGCGATGTAGGTTCTGGTGTCAATATTGGTTGCGGTACGATTACGGTAAATTATGACGGAAAAATCAAGCATCGTACAACTATCGGCAACGGTGCATTTGTAGGCTGTAACAGCAATTTGGTAGCACCTGTTACAATTGGTAATTATAGCTATGTAGGAGCAGGTTCTACGATTACTAAAAATGTTCCAGATAAGGCATTAGCAGTAGGTCGTAGCAAGCAAATTGTGAAAGAAAATTGGGTTACAGACGATACTTTCAAAAAGAAATAAGAATTTATCAAAAATTTTTCACACAAGATAGGAAAAATAGTATACAATAATAAGGCAATAAGGTTGTATATCTGTAATATTTCGTTACATATACATTGAGTAACTAACTAAGATTACGGAGAAATGAAAGGGTATCAAAATGGCATTTGAAGACGGCAAAAAACTTAAGATTTTCACAGGTAACGCAAATCCAGAATTGGCAAAGGAAATTTGTGATTATTTAGGTTTGCCTTTAGGTGAAGCGTTTGTAGGTCGCTTTAATAATGGCGAAGTACAAATTATGATTGATGAAAGCGTACGTGGCAAAGATGTATTTATCATTCAACCAACTAGCTATCCTGTAAACGATAATTTAATGGAATTAATGGTTATGGCTGATGCGTTAAAACGTGCTTCTGCTCGTCATATTACAGCTGTAGTTCCTTACTACGGTTATGCTCGCCAAGACCGCAAAACTCGTGGTCGTGAACCAATTACTGCAAAATTAGTAGCAAACTTGATGCAAACTTCTGGTATTACACGTCTTGTAACAATTGACTTGCATGCAGGTCAAATTCAAGGCTTCTTCGATGTGCCAGTAGATCATTTATATGGTGCATCCATTTTAGCTAAATACATTAATGAAAAAAATCTTGAAGATGTTATTGTAGTATCTCCAGATCTTGGCGGTGTTACAAGAGCTCGTGATTTGGCTGACCGCATTGGTGCGCCAATTGCAATCATCGAGAAAAAACGCCCTGAACCAGGCGTAGCTAAAGTTATGAACCTCATTGGTGATGTAAAAGGCAAAAACTGTATCATCGTTGATGATATTGTAGATACAGCAGGTTCTCTTGTAGAAGGTGCTAAAGCATTAAAAGAATTTGGTGCTAAATCTGTTATGGCTGCTGTTACCCATGCTGTATTAACAGATCCAGCAAGTGAACGCATTGCAAACTCTAACATTAAAGAGCTTATCGTAACAAACACAATGCCATTACCAGAAAATTGCAAATTAGACAATGTAACGCAACTATCTGTAGCGCCATTATTGGGCGAAGCAATTATGCGTATCTTTCATGAAGTTTCAGTAAGTAATTTATTTGATAAATAATAGGTGATTCTTGAAGTTAGTAGTAGGCCTTGGTAACCCAGGCAAGCAATATGAAGCGACAAAACATAATATTGGATTTATGGTCATCGATGCCATTGCAGATAGCGTTTCTCACACTCCTTGGAGAGAAGAACAAAAGGCAGAGGTGTGCAGTATTAATGTAGCTGGTGAGAAGGTATTGCTTGTAAAGCCTCAAACATTTATGAATGCAAGTGGTGAGTCTGTAGGTCCATTGATGCGGTACTATAAGATTGATCCATCTGATGTGTATTGCATTTATGATGATATGGATTTACCGGTAGGCAAATTACGTATTCGACCAAATGGTAGTTCTGGTGGGCATAATGGGATTAAATCTTTAATCTCCCATATAGGAACAGAAAATTTTCCGCGTTTTCGCGTAGGTATTGGTCGTCCATTACCACAATGGACTGTCATTGATCACGTGTTAGCACCATTTAGTGAAGAAAATCAAGAGAAAGTACAAAAAGGTATCAAAGACACAGTAAAAGCTGTATTAGGCACCTTAGAGGTGGGCATAGACAAAGGGATGAATCAGTTTAATCCTAAGCGTCGTCCACAGCGATAAATAACATGCATAAGGGCATGAGTCTCATTGAGATTCATGCCCTTTTTACGAGGTATATATGAGCAATCAAGAAAAAATGCCATTTGTAGAGGCTTTAGAATCATATAAGGAACAACATTTTGTGCCTTTTCATACACCTGGTCATAAGATTGGTGTTGAAGCGCCTCAGTTACTAAAGGACTGGATGGGAGCAGCACTGCCATATGATTTAGGGGTTATGTATGCTCTAGATGATCTACATGAACCTGAAGGAGAGTTAAAAGAGGCGCAAGACTTAACTGCTGAATTATATGGAGCTGATGATTGCTGGTTCTCTATTAATGGCACAACCGCTTTAATTGAAGCGATGATTATGGGGACAGTAGGTCCTGATGAAACGATTATCATTCCTCGAGAAGCACATCGTTCCGTTATTAGTGGATTAGTGTTATCTGGTGCAAAGCCTGTTTATATGGATTGCCAATTTGATGCTCGGTGGGGTATCCCTTTAGGTGTATCAGTGGAAGATGCTATTAAAACTATGGATGCTCATCCAGAGGCTAAGGCGATTCTCTTAGTGTATCCAAACTATTATGGTGTAGGTGTAGATATTGTAACTATCGTACAAGAAGCACACAAACGAGGGATGATTGTTCTTGTTGATGAAGCGCACGGACCTCATTTACCATTTTCAGAAAATTTACCTGTTGAAGCCATTGCGTCAGGTGCAGACTTAGTGGCACAAAGCACGCATAAATCGGTAGGTTCTTTGACGCAAACCTCTTGGCTATTAGGTCAAGGCGATTTAATTAATAAACGCCGCATTACACAAATGCATCAGATGTTACAAAGTACGAGTCCTAATTATATATTTTTAGCATCCCTTGATATGGCGCGCCATCAGTTGGCTACGGAAGGTAGCAATTTGGTAAATCATGCTGTGTCATTAAGTTTACAACTACGACGTGAATTGGAAGCCATAAAGGGCATTTCTATCATGTCAAGCAAGGATGTAGATAGACCTAACTATGATGTAACAAAGGTGTTGATTGATGCCAAGGAATTGGGGCTTACCGGTGTGGATTTCGAAAAACGATTACGTGCTCACCATATCGAAGTTGAACTTGTGCAGGCGCATCATGTGTTAGTACTCATCACGATAGGTGATACAGAAGAATCTATCATGACTCTTGTAAAGGCTGTACAGGCTATAAGCGATGAGATTTGTAGTAAGTCATCCTTAATAAATCGTGCTGGTGAACAAATAGAGGAACGTACTGAGACTATTCAGTCAGCTACCATTCTGCCTATTCCTGTTGTACGTATGACACCGAGGGAAGCCCTTTATAAGGAGCGTAGATCCTGTATGTTCGAGTCGGCGTTACATCATATTTGCGGTGAAACCATTGCTTATTATCCACCGGGAATTCCTTGTATAGCCGTAGGTGAAGAGATTACAGAATCTGTGTTACAATATATACAACAACGGCGTGCATTGGGGTATATGCCAAATGGTGCAGCCGATATGAACTTAGAAACGATACAAGTTGTAGAGGAGTAGAGATGGGGACTTTAATCATACTAGAAGGTGGCGATGGCAGTGGCAAAGCTACACAAACAAAGTGCTTGGTAGAACGATTACAAGCAGAAGGTCATCGTGTGCGCAGTGTTAGCTTTCCAAATTATGATAGTGATGCATCGATGCCAATTAAGATGTATTTATCGGGCCAATTTGGCACGGATGTAGACTCGGTTAATCCCTATGTAGCAAGCTCTATGTATGCTATCGATCGTTTTGCATCCTTTAGAATGGATTGGCAGTCATTTTATAATGATGGTGGCATCATTATTGCTGACCGGTATACGACGTCAAATATGGTTCATCAAATGGTGAAATATACGGACGCGGATAAACGTGTTCAATTTTTAGAATGGTTGGAAGACTTTGAATTTGTTAAGTTTGGTTTACCTCGTCCTGATGCGGTATGTTTGCTTGATGTTCCATTAGACGTGACGGAATCTTTGATGTCTGAGCGAACTGGTAAAACAGGGGGAGAGACAGGGGATATACACGAAGGAAATAGAGTGTATTTGCAAGCTGTTCACAATGCCTATGATGAATTAGTTGAACGTTATCAATGGCATCGTATTTCCTGTGCCCAACAAGATGAATCTGGAACTTTTACAATGCGCAGTATAAAATCTATACACAATGACATATACGATGTGGTAAAAACGATATTGCGATAGATACAATCACATATCTTAGGACATGGCGACTCTTTAAAAAGTCGCCATTTTCCTATATAATAGTAATATTGGACAGGATAGGAGGGATTATGACATATTTTGATAATGTAATCGGTCAAGATACGATTAAAAACCACCTAACTGAATTGGTAAAACGGCAAACATTACCACATAGCTTGTTGTTCTATGGAGAGGCTGGACTCGGTAAACTTGATATGGCTATAGGGTTAGCATCGTTGATTTTAGGACGGCAGGTATTTCCAGGTCATAATGGGGCTGAATATCTAGACGAGGTAAAAAATGCACGCCTTGCCAATGGTGAAAGTGAAAAGAAAATAGAAGCGGAAGGTTTACCTATTTATATGGATAAGGGAGATGCATTTTGGATTCGTCCTATGAAATCAACCTTAAAAGTAGAACAATGGTATTCCCTATTGCAAGATCATCTATCTGTTGCTGGTCTTGGAAACCGCGTCGTTATCATTGAAGACTTTCACATGGCCAATGCTATTATGGCGAATGCCATGTTAAAAACGATTGAAGAACCACCGGCACAGGTGTACTTCATTATTATTACGAACAAGATTAATCTTGTGTTGCCAACAATTATTTCACGTTGTATGGGTGTGGGCTTTCAATCCGTTTCAGATGAAAGTATTCGCTACGCATTGCAGCAACGTGGTATTACAGGAAACATAGATGAAGCTATTTCGATGGGCCATGGTAACCCTGCTGTTGTGGAAGCATTAGTACAACAGGGAACCATAGCCATGTTGGAATTAGCCATACAATGGATGCGAACATTAGGCTCTGATTCACGATGGTTTTCAAAGATTGCCATATGGTGTGAGTCACTGACCCGTGATGATGCATTGGATTTAATGCATTGGTTACGATTGTTAAGTCGCGATATGATGGCCCTTAAATGTGGTGCAACCATAGAGCAACTACAAGTACCCATGCATAGAACAGTATTATTAGAATTATTACCGCATTGGCCAATGGCCGCTTTAGCAACTGTAGCTCATGAAACATTGCGCGCGGAACAGGCACTGCGGTTGCACATAAAAATCGCTCTCGTGATGGACGGTCTTAGTATCGCCCTTCACGATGCTCGTGAGGAGGTTTAGATGGTAACCATCGTTGGCGTACGATTTAAAAAGGCTGGTAAGATTTACTATTTCTTACCTGGCGAAGAAACTCTAACAATCGATGATGGCGTCATTGTAGAGACAGCGCGTGGCGTTGAATATGGTACGGTTGTAATTGGACCAAAAGAGGTGGCAAAAGATTCTTTGGTGATGCCTGTAAAAGAAGTAATGAGAAAGGCTACACCTAAGGATTTACAACAATTAGAAAAGAATGAGGAACGAGAAGAAAAAGCATTTGCGATATGCTTAGAAAAAATTGCGAAGCGCAAATTACCGATGAAGCTAATTAATGTAGAATACACATTTGATATGAATAAAATTGTATTCTTCTTTACTGCCGATGGGCGCATAGATTTCCGTGAACTTGTAAAAGATTTAGCCACTGTTTTTAGAACGCGTATTGAGTTACGTCAAGTAGGTGTTCGTGATGAAGCTAAAGTGTTAAATGGCATAGGTGCCTGTGGCAGACCTTTATGTTGTTCTAACTTTTTAGGTGATTTCTCACCGGTATCGATTCGCATGGCTAAGGATCAAAATTTAAGCTTGAATCCGACTAAGATTTCTGGTGTATGCGGTCGTCTTATGTGTTGTTTAAACTACGAAGACGATTTATATAAAAAGGGTGGAGACCTTTATGTAAAGAAGGATAGAACTCCATCGCCTCGCGACGTAGAGCCACCAGGTATCGGTAAAGAGGTCGTAACTGATGAAGGTATCGGCAAGGTTCTCAAGGTAAATTATCATAAACATACCGTTAAGGTTCAGTTGGAGGCAGGTCGAACCATCGATTTAAAATGGTCTGATGTGGCATTGCCAGATGAATAATCAAGAGCAACTCGATGATTTGATTATCGATGATTTAAAGATATATCAGCGGCAAGATCAATTTCGCTTTTCCTTTGATGCTATTGCATTGGTTCATTTTTGCCGATTTAATCAGCGTCATCGATATATAGACTTAGGCACAGGTACAGGGGTATTACCGTTAATAGGTACATCTCTAGGTGCTGGTCATATTACAGGTGTTGAGATTAATGATGTAATGGCTAACATGGCTGAACGCAGTGTTCTATATAATCATAAATCCAATGTTGTATCCATAGTTCAAGGTGATTATCGCACTATGAATTATCAGCAATTTGGTTCCAAACCTTTTGATGGTGTTCTAGTGAATCCTCCTTATTTTGACCATCGACGAGGTGAAGTTCCTAATAATCATCATCTTAGCTTGGCATTACATGATGGTTGTACTTCTATTGATGATGTATGTACAGCGGCTTCTCGATTAATCAAAAATAAGGGGCGTTTATGGATGGTATATAGTGCACCTCGTTTATCAGAGCTCATACATGCATTAACAGCGGTTGGATTTACTGTTAAACGAATACGCATGGTTCATGGTATGATTCATAAACCGGCTAAAATCGTTTTGATTGAGGCTATAAAGGGCGGTGAACAAGGGTTAATCGTTGAGCCGCCATTAATCGTATATAGCCAACCTAATGTGTACACGGAGGAGGTGTCTCGTTGGTATGAACGAAAATAACAAGGGCACCTTGTATTTAGTGCCTACGCCCATTGGCAATCTAGAGGATATGACGTATCGTGCTGTACGGATACTGGGAGAGGTTGATGCTATTGCAGCCGAAGATACACGGCACACCGGTATACTGTTAAAGCATTTTGAAATTAGTAAGCCTTTGATTTCTTATCATGAACATAACAAGGAAGAAAAAGGAACTGTTATTATAGAGATGTTATTAGAGGGTAAGAATATTGCTTGTGTTAGTGATGCGGGCATGCCTGCTATATCTGACCCTGGTGCAGATCTTGCATCGAAGGCCATTGCACAAGCTATATCCGTTGTACCCTTACCGGGGGCTAATGCAGCATTAACGGCGCTTATTGCATCTGATTTAGATACTAAACAATTTACATTCTTCGGTTTTTTACCAAAGCGTGGGAAACATCGCAATGATGCTCTTCAGCTTATGGCGAAACAACGAGGAACGCTAATATTTTATGAGGCACCTCATCGTTTACAAGAGGTTCTCTGTGATATGTATGAGGCCTTGGGCAATCGACCGATTACGATTGCTCGCGAGGTAACTAAAAAGTTTGAAACCTTTTTACGCACTGATTTAGCTTCCATTTGTGATGACTTAGATCAAATTATCTATAAAGGTGAATTTGTCTTAGTGATAGGTGGTTGTGAGACGGGTGAACCGACTGATGATAAGGAAGAACAACCTATATCCTATGAAGCAGCCGTAGCCGAATTAGTAGAAACAGGAGTACCAAAGAAGGAAGCTATTCGCGAAGTAGCAAAACGCTTTGGCGTTTCTCGCCGTGAGGTTTATAATATTGTAGAGCGATAACACTTTCACAAGTGATGAATAGAAGGAGATTATGATGGGCGATACAAAGAAGACATTTTATATTACAACTCCAATTTATTATCCTAGTGCTAAATTGCACATAGGTCATACATATTGTACATCTGTAGCTGATACAATTGCTCGTTTTAAACGTTTAGCTGGTTATGATGTAAGATTACTAACTGGTTCTGATGAACATGGTCAAAAAATTCAACGTGCTGCTGAGGCACAAGGTATTACACCATTAGAATATACGACTAATATTGTTAATGGATTTAAATCATTATGGGAAAAAATGCATATTTCCAATGATGACTTCATTCGCACTACCGATGCACGTCATGAAAAGGTAGTCCAAGAATTATTTACGAAAGCTTACGAAAAAGGCGATATTTACAAAGCAGAATACGAAGGTTGGTATTGTACACCTTGCGAATCCTTCTGGACTGAACAAAAACTTGGTGAAAATCATACCTGTCCAGATTGTGGACGTCCTGTAGAGCGCGTTAAAGAGGAAAGCTATTTCTTTAAACTTGGTAAATATACAGACCAATGGCTTAAATTTATCGAAGAAAATCCTGATTTTATTCAACCTGAATCTCGTCGCAATGAAATGATTCAATTCGTAAAACAAGGTCTTGAGGATTTGGCTGTTTCTCGTACATCTTTTGACTGGGGGATTAAGGTTCCATTCGACCCGAAACACGTTGTGTATGTTTGGTTCGATGCATTAGTAAACTATATTAGCGCATTATCTCCTTTCGATGGGGATGGTGAACTATATAAGAAATTCTGGCCAGCAGATCTTCATTTGGTGGGCAAGGAAATTGTTCGTTTCCACACTATTATTTGGCCTATGATGCTCATGAGCCTTGAGTTGCCATTGCCTAAAAAGGTATTTGGTCATGGTTGGATGATTGTAGATGGTACCAAGATGAGTAAATCTCTAGGTAATGTTATCGATCCAAATCCATTGATTGATACATATGGTGCCGATTCTTTGCGTTATTATTTGTTAAGTGAAATTACATTAGGCCATGATGGAAACTTCACATTGCCTAACTTTGTAACCAAAATTAATGCGGATTTATCTAATGATTTAGGTAATCTTTTAAATCGTACTATTGCGATGATTGAAAAATATCATGGTGGCATCATCACAAAAACTGATGATGTAGATGATTTAGATAAAGAAATTTCTTCCTTGGCAGAACAAACGGTAGCAGATTTTGAAGCTCAAATGGAAGCTATGGAATTAAATAAGGCCCTTAAAACAGTATGGGCTTTTATCAGCCGTATGAATAAATATATCGATGAAACTATGCCTTGGGTCTTGGCTAAGAGCTCTGATGAGACAGATATTCGTCGTTTGCAATCCGTTATGTATCATCTTGCTGAAAGCTTACGCATCATTGCCGTTCTCGTAAGCCCTGTTATTCCAGTGGGGGCTCCAAAAATTTGGGAACAGTTGGGCCTAGGTGGTTTTGAGCATGTCCAATTAGATGATGTACGTACATGGGGTGGTATTCCAACTGGTACAAAGGTCGTAAAAGGTGAGCCAATTTATCCACGTTTTGAAGTTCCAGAAATGGTAGAAATCGCTTCTGTAGAAGAAAAAACTACAGAATCTGTTGATACGTCTAATATTCCACCTTTAAAAGAAAATATTAGCTATGATGATTTTGAAAAATTGGATTTTCGTGTCGCTAAGGTTGTAAGTTGTGAAAAGGTACCTAAGTCTAAAAAATTATTGAAATTTGTATTGGATATTGGTCTTGAAGAACGCACTGTATTAAGTGGTATATCTCAATATTACGAGCCAGAATCTATGGTTGGTAAAAAGGTAATTTACTTAGCAAACTTGAGCCCTAAAAAGATGATGGGCATAGAATCTTACGGTATGATTTTATCCGCTTCTGATTGGGAAGAACATTTAGAAGTTACCAATATTGAATCATTACCAGCAGGGAGCATTGTAAAATAATGAAACTCTTTGATACACATGCACATATTAACGATAATCGTTTTGATAACGATAGAGCTGATATGTTACAAGCTTGTTTCGATGCAGGCGTTGAATACATTATGATTCCTGGTGTTGATAGACAAACTGTTGAATCAGGTGTTGCATTGGCTGAAACTGATGACCGTTTATATGCAGCTGTAGGCACACACCCTCACGAAGCAAAAGATTTTACTGATGATGACTATGAATATTTTAAAGAGTTAGCATTACACAATGATAAGGTCCGTGCTATCGGTGAAATTGGCCTAGATTATTATTATGATTTTTCTGATAGACCAACGCAAAAGAAGGTGTTTATACGTCAACTCGAGTTGGCTCGAGAGGTAGATTTGCCTATTATCATCCATGACCGTGATGCTCATGGTGATATCATGGATATATTGCGCAACGAAGGCAAGGACAATTGGGGGATTTTTCATTGTTATTCCGGTAGTTGGGAGATGGCTAAAGAGGCTATTAAATTTGGATTCTATATATCCTTTGCTGGACCTGTTGTATTTCCAAAGTCTACGAAATTAAAAGAGGTTGCTAAACAAGTGCCACTTGACCGTATTCTTATTGAAACGGATTCTCCGTATTTAACACCACCTCCATTTAGAGGCCGTCGTAATGATCCGAGTAAAACACAATTTGTGGCTCAGGAAATTGCATCGTTACGCGGTATGGATGTAGATGAGTTTGCTTCGATTGCTTATGAAAATGGCAAACGTGTATTTGGAATAAAATAAATACTGCTAGTTATAGGATATATGTGGACTAATTATGGTTTATACATATATCCTTGGTAGGACGCGATTCTTTCGTAGAAAGGATCGCGTTTTTCTATGGTATACTAACATATATAGTCTATATCGATTTGGGCTTACAAAGGATGATAAGATGGAACGCATTGCATTTATTGACTTAGGATCGAATTCCGTTCGATTCGTTATTTATGAAATATCAGATACAGGTAGTTATCGCTTAATTTATCAGGAAAAAAATTCCATTCGCTTAAGCGAAAATATGTGGGGTAATCATAAACTGACAGAACCTGCTATGAATCGTGCTTTAGTGTCGCTACAGTCTTATGTACATATGGCAAAAGCGCTTGAGGTAAATTCTACTAAAGCTGTTGCTACAGCAGCTGTTCGATTAGCTAAAAATGGTGATGAATTTATTGAAACCGTGAAACGTGAGACCGGGCTTGATTTAGAATGTATTTCAGGAGAAGAAGAGGCTCGTTTAGGCTTTTTGGGTGTTATTAATACGATTGGTCTCAAGGATTTTGTTATTTTTGACTTAGGCGGAGCCAGTACTGAAATTACATTAGTAAGAAATCGTCAAATTGAACAGTCTGTTAGCTTACCTATTGGTGCTTTAACATTAACCGGAACCTATCAGAAGGGCGATGAGTTTACAGACAAAGAATACAATAAAATGATTAAGGCCATTAGAAAGGCCATAGAGGAACAACCTTGGCTTAAGAACACTAAAATGCCTCTGTTAGGTATTGGTGGTACTGCACGAAATATAGCCAAAATGGATCAACGTAAATTATCATATCCTATTACTAAATTACATAACTATGAGATTCCATACCATCGCTTTACAGAATTATTGGATGAGGTTAGATCTAAACCGTTAGGGCAACGCAAAAAAATAAATGGTCTTTCATCCGAGCGAGCTGATATCATAATTGCGGGAATGAGTATCGTCTATGAATTATTTAATTATGTGAATTGTAAAACCTTAGTTGTAGGTGGTTCTGGCCTTCGAGAAGGTTTATTTTATGATTATTATGGGCATAACTATTTAGGTGGTAATCCTATTATTCCAGATATATTGATTCACTCTGCAGAAAATGTTTTATTGGAGATGACACGTCATGAGCTCGTTCATGCTAAATATATTTGCAGATTAGCTGATACATTATTTGAACAATGGTGGTCCTTGCATAAGGGCGATAATGCGCTGCGCCGTTGTTTGCAAGTAGCATCATTATTGCATGATATTGGCAAACGTGTGAATTATTATAGTCATGCTCGACATGGTTGCTATATGCTGGTTAACAGTAATCTATACGGAATGACACATATTGAACAGGCTTTTAGTGCGTTTCTCGTTATGAATTCGCATGGTTTAACACCTAAGGAATATAAAAACTTCTTGTACGGTAAACTACTGGATGATGAGCAGCGTTCGATAGGGCAAAAGTTGTCAATTATTCTAGCTATTGCTGAGGCTCTTGATGAAAGTCATGAACAGCTGGTTATGAATTTAGATAGTCGAATTAGTCCAGATGAGGTGCGTTTGATTATACAGTATCCAAAGCATCTAGATATTGATATAACAAAAGGGGCTGTTGAAAAATTAGTGAAGCCTTTTAAAAAGGAATTTAAACGTCAGTTAGAAATTGAGTGGTCCCCTCAGTAGGAGGTAGGTATGACATTATCAAAAGTGCTCAGATATGCTATTTTACATGTTGGGTCTAGTAGCATGAGCATTACAATATTAGAATACAAAAGTATTGATGATGTACGTGTCATCGATTATGCAGCTCGAGAAGTGACCTTTGGAGAAGAATTATTTCAAACTTCACGTCTTAGCTTTAAAACGATTGAAGAGATTTGTGACATTCTTAAGGGCTATAAACAATTAATGGCTGATTATGGTGTGTCTAGATGCCGTTTATATGGCACTACCGTAATTCGGGAGGCCACTAATAGAAGAGCTATACTGGATCAGATTTTTATACAAACTGGCATGCGTGTTGAAGTGATAGATATGCCTAAAGAGGTATATTTTAAGTACGCTCTTGTATATTACGAAATGATGTACCATCATAAGGCGACAGATGAGGATACAGCTTGTCTCTTTGCAGATGTTACATCTGGAGGGGTTGGTCTAACAGCTTGGAGAGGAGCATCTTTGTTATTCCAACAAAACATGCATAGTGGTTCTCTCCGTGTTATGGAGTCTTTTAACAGAAATCAAAGGGCTTCTATATCGTTTAGCACTGCTATTACAGAATATTTGCATCGTATGATTAGTCCATTGCGAGAAGAATTGCAATTATTTAATATTAAGAATGTCATATTTTCCGGTGATGAAGCACGTTTAATCTTACAATTGATGGGATATAGTGATAGTGAACCTATTACAACAATTAACCCACAGCAATTTAAAGAGCTAGTAGACTCCTTTGATGGTATTACGGCTACCAAATTGATGAATCGGTATAAGATACCGGAATTTAAAGCTAATATTCTTATGCCTACAATGATTTTGTTTGCAGAAATCATTAATGCGATTCAACCAGAGTCTTTAATATTTAGTAGTTATTCTTTTTCACAAGGTATTAGTTGGTTTTACGGTGTAGAATCTGAAAATCATCCGTATATGTATCAGTTACGTGAGCAAAATGCTGACTTAGCACGTGCTATAGCGACTCGTTATCACACGGATTCTATACATGATAGGGAGGTTGAACGTTTTAGTTTAGCCTTTTGTAATGCATTGCGTCATAAAGGCTTGCCAGAGCGGTGGGGATATTTGTGTCGCATAGCGGCAATCTTGTGTTCTGTTGGTAAATTTGTAAGCCTTAGAAATCATGGCGAACATGCGTATCATATCGTCATGGGAACTGATATATTTGGACTTTCAGAGGAAGAAAAACAAGTAGTTGCGAATGTAGTGTATTACCACTATAAAGGGACACCTTCAGATGATGATGATTGCTTTAGAGTGCTAACAGAATTACAAAAAATACAAGTTACAAAGCTTGTTGCTATCGTCCGTATAGCCTGTTCATTAGATGCGGGAAGTAATCAAAAAATAGACGAGATACGATTAGAAGAGAAGGATAAAGAATTAATTGTTCACGTACGGACAAAGGAAAATATTTCTCTTGAATGGTGGACGTTTAATCGAGATTCTATCTATTTTAGCGAAATATTTGGTATGGAAATTTCCTTGACCATAGGGGGTGTATAAGTTGTTTACAAGTCCAAAGTACTATTTTAACCGTGAATTATCCTGGTTAAAGTTTAACCAACGGGTTGTATTAGAAGCGATGGATACGAGCAATCCCTTAATGGAGCGTTTACGCTTTATCGCTATTGCCAGTTCTAATTTAGACGAATTTTTTATGATACGCGTAGCGGGATTACGTCATCAAGCTATGAATGGTATTGTTAAATATGATGCTGCTCATATGGATGCCAAGGCACAGCTCAAAGCTATCGATGAATCTGTACAACGTTTAGTTTCGTTACAATATACATATTTACATCGCGTTTTAGCAGATTTAAAGGAAAAAGGGTTTAGTTTTTTTCATCCTGAAGAGTTAGATGTAAAGACAAAGGCCTGGTTACGTCATTATTTTGAGGAACAAATCTATCCTGTGGTCACTCCATTGGCCGTTGACTCAGGACATCCATTTCCTTTTTTAGCTAATAATACGATTAATGCTATTGTTCGCATCTTTCAAGTCCAACCTGATGGTACAAAGGATTATAAAATTGCAATTTTGCCAATACCATCAGTATTAGATCGAATTATAGAAGTACCATCTTCATCGAACAAGGAACATAGATTTGTCTATTTAGAGGATGTAATTAGTTATTATGCAATCCAGTTCTTCCAAGGTTATGGCATAGAAGAGGCCATGATTTTCCGCTTGACTCGTGATGCGGATTTGGAAATCGATGAAGAAGACGCAAAGGATTTATTGACAGAGGTAGAAGCTTCTTTACGGCGTAGACGCCGTGGTGATGCGGTTCGCTTAGAGGTTGTTGGAGCTGGTTCTTCTGAATTGTTGCGTACCGTATTGGCAAGTGTAGAACTTGAAGAAAAAGATGTATACCATATAGATGGTCATTTAGATTGTCGTATGTATTTCGATTTTTCAAATTACCCTGGGTATGATAATCTGCGCTATAAACCATTTGAGCCTAAAATACCAAGCGATTTAATTGGATTCGAAGGAGAAAATTTACTCGATGTGATTCGTAATAGAGATATATTTGTACATCATCCTTTTGAATCCTTTAGTGTGGTTGAACAATTTGTAGCACAAGCTGCGGTAGATCCAAATGTCTTGGCTATAAAACAAACCTTGTATCGCGTTAGTGGAGAATCACCCATTATTGCGTCTCTTGTAAAAGCAGCGGACAATGGTAAGCAAGTTACTGTTTTGATGGAAGTAAAGGCCCGTTTTGATGAAGAGCATAATATTACTATGGCTCGTAGATTAGAAAAGGCGGGGTGTCATGTTATTTATGGATTAAAGGGGTTAAAAACCCATTCTAAGATTACAATGGTAGTTCGCCGTGAAGAAGATGGTATACGCCGTTATGTGCATTTAGCAACGGGGAATTATAATGGTAAAACGGCGCGTATATATACGGATTGTGGTATTTTTACATGCAATGATGAATATGGTGATGATGCATCTCGCTTCTTCAATCTAATTTCAGGTTATTCGGACCCACCGATTTGGAATAAGTTTATCGTAGCACCATTAAATTTGAGAGAGCGAATTATGGATCTTATAGATGAAGAAATTGAATGTGCTAAACGTGGTGAAGATGCATATATTATTGCCAAAATGAATTCCTTACTGGATAAAAAAGTCATTGCCAAATTATATGAGGCCTCTGCTAATGGTGTGCGTATTGATTTGATTGTACGGGGGATTTGTACGCTTAGACCTGGCATTGCAGGTGTTAGTGATAATATTACGGTACGTTCCATAGTTGGACGTTTCTTAGAGCATCATAGATTGTTCTATTTCCGAAGTGGAGGCAATGAAAAAATCTTTCTTTCTAGTGCGGACTGGATGCCTCGCAATTTAAATGAACGGGTTGAATTGATGATTCCTATTGAGGATAAACGTCATAAAGCAAGAATTAAAGGTATTCTAGATTTATATTTAGTAGATACATTAAAAGCACATCTTATGAGAGCCGATGGTTCTTATTATAAGGTTTCTAATATAGAGGGGACGTTATCTGCACAAGAAGAATTAATGGAGGCTGCTAACACACAAGATAGTAGGGAGCAAATGACAGTCATAGAACGATTTAAGCCAATGTTTAAGATGAAAGAATGATGAAACTTCAAAACGCTGTTATATAGATGTATAAATATAGATTATAAATACCCAATTTACGTATGTTTTAGTCGTTTTATTTATTGTAATATGAAATGTAAATGAAAATTTAGAACTTTAATATATTTTGTGGTAACAATAGAAAAACTCATAAATATTCATTGTCGAAATAATATATACATCATATACTATATATTGTAGTAGTATCTTATATACCTCTACAATTTTGCTTATGTAGTATGTTATCGAAAAACCTAGATATGTATTTATACAGTGGACAAAGTGTAAAAAAACAAAAGATTAAAAATAAGAAAAACTATATATTATGAGGGTTTATCAACGATTGTTAACCTTGTGTGTTTGACAGGTTATATCTAACTGTAGTAGAATATGATTGTTACAGGAGGTATTTCGTAATGAGAATTCAAAAGACGCACAAGCGATATATATCGTCTGTGGTTGCTGGATTGATGGTAACTGCAATAACCTTGACTGGTTTTTCTTACAACGATAAAACTGTTACAGTCATGGCTGATGGTGCAGCTCATACTGTTAAAACACATTTAAATTCGAATGAAGGTATCGTGCGTAACGCAGGTATTAAATTAAATCCGAAAGATAAAGTAATTAGCGATTCTAATTCTGTACAAGAAGGGACAACACTTACAGTAGTAAGAGCATTCCCAGTATCTGTTACAGTAAATGGAAAAACTAGAACTGTTTATACTACACAAACTACAGCCGAGGATTTAGCAGAAGAATTAGGCTTTAAAGCTCCTAATTATACCACTGCAGCTAGTGGTGCTATTCAAGCTGGTAGTACTGTGAATATTGTACGTGTTACAAGCCGTGCAGTGAATACTGTGGATCAAGAAATCCCAGTTCAAGTTATTCGTCAAAAAGATGACACAATGGCTCAAGGTGAAGAAGAAGTTGTTCAAGTTGGTCAACCGGGCACTGAACGCGTTCAGGTTGAGACATTATATAATAATGGCACCGCTATTAGAACGAATGAATTGTCTAAGTCTGTAATGACCAATATGGTACCTACAATTATTAAAGAAGGTACTCGTGAAGTAACGACATCCCGTAATGTATCTGGCCGTGCATCTCGTTCCATCGTTATGGAAGCATCTGCTTATTTAGCAGGTGATGGCGACGGTGCTGGTATTACTGCTACAGGCATTCCTGCAGTACGCGGTGTAGTTGCTGTTGACCCTGATGTGATTCCATTAGGTACGCGCTTATTTATTCCAGGCTATGGTGAGGCCGTAGCAGCTGATACAGGCGGTGCTATCGTAGGAAATCGTATTGACCTTGTTATGGACTCCTATGGTGAAGCCATGGACTTTGGTCGACGTGATGTAACAGTTTACGTACTCGATTAATTCATATTAATAATAAATGGAGATATCCAAGTGATATCTCCTTTTTGTATAATTAACCTAATGAGAAAAGGACGATAGTTTCCAACGAGGAAATGTATCGTCCTTTTATTGTATAGATATTAGTCGATATAAGGAATTAGGTATTCATACTTTGTTCCTAATAATTCATTTTTAGGTATAAATTTGAGCGCAGATCCATTGATACAATACCGTAATGATCCATTAGGTCCATCTTCAAAAACATGACCTAGGTGTGCATTTCCGATTCGACTACGCACTTCAATACGTTGCATACTATGGGAGTCATCTTTGTAATACCGAATAACATCCTTTGCTATTGGTTTTGTAAAACTTGGCCAACCACAGTGTGACTCGAATTTACGCGATGATCCGAATAGTGGTTCACCCGTTGTAATATCTACATAGAGTCCAGATTTAAACTCATCAGTCAATTCATGACTAAATGGTGCATCTGTAGCAGCATTTTGAGTCACTTCAAACTCTTGCGGTGATAAAGTTTGCAAGTCTTTTTCGGTCGGTTTGTTATAGGCGCTATCGTCTATAAGTGGCTCTTGGGATAGGCCGAGAGGAATGTGACAATAACCATTAGGGTTTTTGTCTAAATAATCTTGATGATATTCTTCTGCAGAGTAATAGTTATCAAGTGGTAATACTTCGATGGCGAAGGGCTTGCTTTCAAAGGATTGAGCACGTGCTAATGTAGTCTCGATAATTGCTTTATCAGCACTATCTGTATAGTATATACCTGTCCGATACTGAACTCCTTCATCCCCACCTTGTTTATTGATGCTAAATGGATCGATAGCACGCAAGAAATACTGAATTAAATGATCTAATGATAATATATCGGTATCATAGATTACTTTTAGTGCTTCTACATGGCCACTGTCATGACATACATCTTCATAACTTGGGTTGGTAGTAGGGCCGTTGGCATAGCCCACCTCAGTCGATACTATACCATGAATTTGGCGAATATAACCTTGTAATCCCCAGAAACAACCACCACCTAAGTATATTGTGCGCTCTGTCATCTAATCACCCCATACTTCGTGTGCGATTTCTTTAACTAATGCTAATTTGACCCATTGTTCTTTTTCGGTTAATTGATTGCCGATTTCGCAGGATGCAAATCCGCATTGAGGGGATAGGCAAAGTCTTTCGAGAGGAATGTATTTCGTAGCTTCCTTAATGCGAGCCTTAATCACTTCTTTATCTTCTAGTTGTGGACGTTTTGTTGTAATGAGGCCTAATACAACCTTTTTATTAGGTGATACTTCACGCAATGGTTCAAAGCCACCGGACCGTTCGTCGTCGAATTCTAAGTAATATGCATCTACGTTTTCTTTGGCAAATAGAATTGGTGCCACTGGTTCATAGCCGCCGCTAGCAGCCCAAGTAGAGTTGTAATTACCGCGGCATACATGTGTTGTAAAAGCTAGATCCTGAGGACGACCTTCAAGGGCCAAGTTATTTACGCGTAAGTATTTTGCTGTTTCTCCTTCGATGGTTACACTTTTATCTTTTTGACGGCCAGTCCAATAGCCATGGTCGCAGCACATACCCCATGTACAATCATCAAATTGAATGTTGCGACAACCTGCATCATATAAATCTTTTATAACTTGACGATAGGCTGCTGCAATATCTTGGATTAACTCCTCTAAATCTGGGTAGAAGGAACGTGTTACAGTACCATTATCTTCTCGAAATAATTCTGCTAAGAATTGAGATGGGGCAGGGATGGTTTGACGAGCTGTTGTATGTTCATCTTCGAATTGTTTTACGAATTTAAAATGTTCTACGAATGGGTGATTAGTGCCTGTGATTTTGCCTGTAAGTGCAAGAGAACCAGGTGCTGTTTCTTGACCGTGGAATTTGTAGCCATGTTCAAGTTCAATTTCTTTTACACCATTGAATCCCCACATGAAATCCAAATGCCAATATGCGCGGCGGAACTCGCCATCTGTAATCACAGGTAGACCTGCTGCTTTTTGTTTTTTGATAAGGTCTGTAATAAGGCGATCTTCGACTGCTGTTAAATCTTCGCGAGTGATTTTGCCGTCTGTGAAAGCTTGACGTGCTTCTTTTAATTCTGCTGGACGTAGGAAAGAACCTACAATATCAAAATGAAATGGTGCTAAATGGTTAGACATAATAAAACCTCCTATAATAAACGGTATAACCGATAATTTCGATAGGTTTATTATAGCTAAGTCTAACTATATTTAAAAATATCTATATGTTAATGTTTGGTATAGATTATAGTTATGGAGGCAACCATATAGTATGGCATTAGTTATAAAGAAAAAGTACATCCTTCTGTATAGAGGATGTACTGATTTAGTTTGTTATTTTGATTTGTAGAATCGAAAGATTTATTTTTCGGTGGGCAATTGAATATGTTTGCCATAATTGTTTACATATTGCTCTAAGGCATTAATATATCCTTGTCCTAAACGACTGCGCTGCATTTTATTGTTAGTAATGTAGCCGATATGCATGATGCCTTCTTCTGATAGGGGCACGGAAATGATACTTTCACCATTGAACTCCTTATCGATAACGCCGCTTGATACGGTGTATCCATTGAGGCCGATTAATAGACTAAAGAGGGAGGCCCTATCACGGACACGTATATGTTTTGGGCGCACAACAGTACTAAAAATTTCTTCGGAAAAATAGAACGAATTATGGTCGCCTTGTTCAAATGATACATAAGGATATGGTTCCAATTCATTCATAGAGACCATTTTTTTAGTAGCTAATGGATGTTGTTTGCCGATAAAAATATGAGGGCTCGCCGTGAATAGCTCTGTAAAGGTTAATTCGTTAGTATGAATCAATTTTTCTAAAACAGGTCGATTAAAATCATTGTAATATAAAAGACCGATTTCGCTTTTCATATGCGCTACGTCATCAATGATTTCATAGGTTTGTGTTTCCCGTAACGAGAAATCATAAGAGTCTACATCGCTTTGATTGATAAGATCGATAAAAGCATTTACTGCAAAGGAGTAATGTTGTGTAGATACGGAAAATTGTTTTTTTCCACCTTTATTACTCTTATATTGTTCTTCTAACAGCGTAGCTTGTTCCAATACTTGGCGTGCATATCCTAAAAAACGCTCGCCCTCCTTAGATACAGTAATGCCCTTATTGGTGCGATCGAAGATGGTAATGCCCATCTCCTTTTCTAATTCTTTTATGGCTTTCGTCAAGCTTGGCTGAGATACGAATAAACGTTTTGCAGCCTCACTAATACTGCCGATATTGGCAATTGTCGTTACATATCGCAATTGTTGTAATGTCACAATTATCTCCTTATTTTATAGATTTATATAATATTATACTAAACTATTACACCTATTTAAGCAATGCTATATATGTTACAATAATATAATAGATATAAGGAGGTCCTATGTTAAAAGAGGTTATTGTAGTAGAAGGAAAATCGGATATACAACGTATACATCAAGCTATTGACGCTGATTGTATTGCTACGGAAGGATTTACCTTGCGCAAGGGCGTTATTGAACAGATTCGCGTAGCCTATGAAAAGCGGGGCATTATTATTCTTACCGATCCAGATACGGCTGGCGAACGTATACGTCGCGTATTAACAAAGAAATTTCCTAATGCACAACATGCCTTTGTTCCTCGCGATGAGGCCTATGCAAATGATGATATTGGCATCGAACAAGCTTCGCCAGAATCTATTATAAAGGCTTTATCCGTACTCCATACAGAATCATTGGTATCCAGCGAGGAATTTACGATGGCAGATCTTGTACGACATGGCCTTTCTGGATTTCCTAATAGTGCTGATAAACGAGCTGCCGTTGGTGCTGCTTTGGGTATAGGATATGGAAATGGCAAACAGTTTTTATATCGACTCAATCATTATGGCATCAGTCGTGATGAATATGAACAAGCCGTTTCAAGATGTTAATATACTTTCAACAAACATAGTATTAAATTCGTAACAAAATTTAGAATAGGAGTATTCATGATTGAATCTATCATTGCGAGTCCAGAAGTAGTTCATTATATCTGTAAACGTTTTGATATTAAAATGAGCAAAAAGTTGGGCCAGAATTTTCTGATTAAGCGTGGCATTGTTGATGAAATTGTAAAAGCTGCGGATTTACAAGAAGGAGAGCCTGTTTTAGAAATTGGTCCTGGTATTGGCACGCTTACACAAGGCTTAGCACAAAGTGGTGCTAATGTAACGGCTATTGAGCTCGATACGCGTTTATTAGAGGTTTTAGATACGACACTAGCTCAATATAGTAACGTGACTATTGTTCATGGGGATGTGTTGAAATTGGATGTACCGTCCATTATGCATCATGAACCGTTCAAGGTTGTTGCTAATTTGCCATATTACATTACAACGCCTATTATTATGTCTCTTTTGGAAAGTAGATTGCCTATAGAGCGCCTCGTTGTGATGGTACAAAAAGAAGTAGCCTTACGGATGGTGGCAAAGCCAGGTACGAAGGACTACGGTGCTCTATCGGTGGCTGTTCAGTATTATACTAAGCCCGATATCGTGTTAGATGTTCCGCCAAAATCTTTCTTGCCAGCGCCAGCTGTAACGAGTTCTGTCATTCGTTGTGTATTGCGTGATAAACCTCCTGTGGATGTGATTGATGAGAAACTATTCTTCCGCGTTGTGAAAGCTGGTTTTGCACAACGACGTAAAACATTTGCTAATACAATGAAGACGACAGGGCTTTCTAAAGATCGAATTGAAGAGCTTTTAGCAAAAGCCAATATCGATGGTCAACGAAGAGGAGAGACATTTACCCTCCAAGAATTTGCCGATGTAGCCAATGCGTGGGCGGCCTTAATTAAATAATATAATTAAAAGGTCCTAAGGATTATCCTTAGGACCTTTTGGCATAAAAAAGGACCCGAATGGGTCCTTTCATTTTAGTATAGAATGCCAGCCATTGTTGTAATAATAAAGGCATTAGCAAAGTCGATTAAGAATGCACCTACCAAGGATACAACGAGCCATGCACGAGGGGATGGGCCGTGTTTACTTGCTAAGGATAACATATTAACCAATGCGTTTGGCGTAGCACCTAAGCCGAAACCGATAGCACCTGCACCGAGCATAACGGAATCGTAGTTGCGACCAAATAGGAAGTAAATAATGTATGCGAATACACAGATAAGCGCCATTTGTGCAACTAAGATTGTAATAAGTGGTAATGCAAGGTCGATTAATTGTACAAGTTTCAAGCTATTGATTGCCATTGTAACGAATAGGGACAATGCTACATTAGATACAGCATCAAGGGCAGCATCGTTAATCTTGTAGGATTTTGTAAAGTCACCAAAGTTACGAATGATGGCTGCACAAATCATAGAGCCAATGTATGCAGGTAATGGAGTTAAGATAGATAAACCTGCACTTACGATGGTACCAATTCCAAGAGCTAGGCCAATCCACATACAAATCGTTAACAAATCTTGAGAGTTGAATTGCTTTCCGCCGCCTTCAACGTGATCTTCGATATAATCGATGTTGTCATCATCCATAGTTTCAGGGTTGTCGTAAGGTGTTTTTACCTTATGCATTTTGATGATGCGTTCTCCTACTGGAGCACCTAAAATCGTACCAGCTACCATACCAAATGTAGCTGCTGCTACGGCTGCAGATGCAGTACCTGGAATACCAAGTAATTGTTCGTAGTATGGACCGAAGGCACCTGCCGTACCGAGACCACCAATCATGGATACGGAACCGGCCATGATACCGATAATAGGTTCAATACCCAATGCTTTTGCAATGGCGATACCTGCAGTATTTTGAACTACAATCCACACGGCACAAGCAAGGAAGAAGAAGATAATGAAAATACCGCCTTTTTTCAATACCTTTAAGGAAGCCATCAAACCGATGGTAGTAAAGAAGGCAAGCATTAAAAAGGTTTGCAAGGAACCTTCAAATTTGATATCCAAGATATGATAATAAGAAAGAATAGCAGTTAAAAATGCAAATGGTAGAGCCCCTACAGCTGGTGCTGGCATACACATACGTTGTAAAAACTTGGAATGTTTATTAATCCAAGTACCTATGAATAAGGTAATTACAGCGAGGCCCACAGTTTGAATCATGGACAGGTTTAGTGTCCATACATCGTTGACTAACTTTAGGTCAATCAGTGGCATAAAATCACTCCTTTTAACAAATAAAAATAATTTATTACATTGTATCATGAACAACCAATTAAATACTATAGAATTTATCATGTATACAAAATATGTATAGATTATATATTCTACACTTTCGTCATAAATTCCTCTAATGAGAATAGAAAAATTTTGATTGTATAAATGTGAGACTGAAATGGCGCAGGCTCGATAGAAAGGGCCTGCGCCATTTATATAGTGAACTAAGATTTAATTAAATCTCATTATGTAATTTTGGTGTTGTTAAGAATGTAATATCTGGATTACGTTCTAGAACCCAACCCATTTGCCATTCGTTGGCGATGAGTACAACGGTGCGGTCACGGTTATCCTTTACGATCATCGCATTATCTAGACCTTTTAGTGTGGATGTATCTACGTCTCCGTCAATCCAGCGTGCCACACTGTATGGCAATGTATGATTTAATAAATCGACACCGTATTCATTTTTTAGGCGGTATTCCAATACCTCAAATTGAAGCATACCAACAGCGCCAACTACGAAGGAGTCAAGAGCACCTGGTTGTTCAAAGATTTGAACAGCCCCTTCTTGGGCAAGTTGTGTCATGCCTTTTTGGAATTGTTTGCGTTTCATTGTATCTTTTGGAGATACACGAGCAAAGAATTCAGGTGGGAAGACAGGGAAGTCGCCAAATGTAACCTTGTGCTTTTGTGCACATAGTGTATCGCCTACACCCATTGTGCCGGCGTCAAAGACACCGATAATATCGCCAGGATACGCATCTTCTACAATGGTACGTTCTGTAGCCAAGAATTGTTGTGGTTGTGATAAGCGAATCGTCTTATTCGATTGGCGATGCAATACGGACATGCCCTTTTCAAATTTACCAGAGCAGATACGCATAAATACGATGCGATCATGGTGATTAGGGTCCATATTGGCTTGAATTTTAAATACTAATGCCGAGAAGTCTTCGCTTGTAGGTTGTACAACCTCTTCGATAGCTTGACGTGGAGCTGGGGATGGAGCGAGTTCTAAGAATTTTTCTAAGAATGGTTTTACCCCAAAGTTTGTCATAGCGGAGCCGAAGAACATCGGTGTCAATTCGCCGGCGCGCACCTTATCAAAATCGAATGGGTCGCCTGCAACGTCTAATAATTCGATATCATCAAGCAATGCTTGATATACATCGTCACCTAATAATTCTTTCATGCGAGGGTCAGTTAATGCACCTTTTTCAGAGGCTAACTTTTCTTGACCATGTGTTTCATCCTTAGCAAAGAGCTCGATCGTTTCATGTTCTCTATCGTATACGCCCTTGTATTCGCCGTTGATACCGATAGGCCAGTTCATAGGGCATGTACGAATGCCGAGAACGTTTTCGATTTCTTCCATCAAATCGAATGGATTACGACCAAAATGGTCAATTTTATTTACGAATGTAAAAATCGGAATACCCCGTTCTTTAGAAACAGCAAATAGTTTTTTTGTTTGTGCTTCCACACCTTTTGCTACGTCGATGAGCATGACTGCACTATCGGCAGCCATCAATGTACGGTAGGTATCTTCAGAGAAGTCTTGGTGACCAGGTGTATCGAGGATATTTACGCGACATCCATCGTAGTCGAATTGCAATACGGAACTCGTTACAGAGATACCACGTTGCTTTTCGATTTCCATCCAGTCAGATACAGCGTGTTTTGCCGTTTTACGAGATTTAACGGACCCCGCTAAGTGAATGGCACCACCATATAAAAGTAATTTTTCTGTTAGTGTCGTTTTACCCGCATCCGGGTGAGATATGATAGCAAACGTACGACGACGTTGTACTTCTTCTAAAAATGTCATAATTCACCTCTGTTGTTTCGCTTGTGAAAGTTTAATTGTATTGTACAATTTTCACATCATTCATATCTTTAAAATTATACATGATTTTGGTAGTTATGACCACTAAATTGTAGTATAATGAGATTTCAAAGAGCGACTACGGGGATGGTCGCCATATGTACGTTAAGGAGGGGACCATGCGGTTATTTATTGCAGAAAAGCCATCCATGGCTCGAGAAATCAGTAAATGTTTGCCGGAAAATAAGAATATACAAAAACGCAATGGTTATTTCATTCAAGGTGACGATATTGTTACATGGGTTGTAGGGCATGTATTACATCAAGCTGAGCCTGGTGACTATGACGATAAGTATATCCGCTGGCGCCCTCAAGATTTACCAATCGTACCTACTGAGTGGAAATTACTCGTAACCGATAGTAGTCGTCAACAGTTTGAAACTGTAAAAGAGCTGATTGGAAAAGCTGATATCATCGTCAACGCAGGTGACCCGGATAGAGAAGGTCAGTTATTAGTCGATGAGGTTTTGTATTTTGTAGGCAACACAAAACCGGTGCAACGGATTTTGTTAAATGCATTGGACGAGAAATCTGTAAAATCGGCATTAGGTGATTTGCGGGATAATAAGGACTTTCACAATCTATATCAATCTGCATTAGCTAGAGCGCGTGCAGATTGGTTAATCGGGATGAATTTATCTCGGGCTTATACATTATCTGAACGGTATAAGGGGAATAAGGTAACATTGCCTATAGGCCGTGTAAAAACACCGACACTAGCACTCGTGGTACGTCGTGAGCGAGAATTAGCTGATTTTAAACCGGTTGATTATTTTACCGTTAAAATTTTATATACCCATGAGAATGGTACCTTTTGGGCAACGTGGCAACCTAAGGATGAACAAAAAGGATTAGATCCAGATGGGCGTCTCGTTAATAAAGGGGTTGCTGAAAGCTTAGTGCAACAGCTAGCATCAAGCCCTGATGGTGTGGTAAAATCCGTTACAAAATCCAAGAAGAAAGATTTACAACGCTTGCCATTATCACTATCGTCATTACAAGTGTTGGCAGGGAAGGCATACTCTTATGACCCTCAAACTGTACTTGATACGGCACAGAAATTATACGAGAAAAAATTGACCACGTATCCTCGTTCTGATTGTGAATACTTGCCACCTAATCAATATGGTGACCGTATGGCTATTCTCAGCAATTTAGCGCAATCGGGGGATGAAAAACTTTCACAATGGGCACAAAATGCGGATAGAAATATTAAGAGTCGTGCATGGAATGAAAAAAAGATTACTGCCCATCATGCCATCATTCCAACCACAGTTGCTTGTAATGTAAACAGCTTAACTCAAGCAGAACGTAATATTTACTTTCTCATCAGTCAGGCCTATATTGCTCAATTTTATGGAGAACATGTATATGAGCAAACAAGGATTGTAGTTGGTCAATGCGAGGAAGAATTCGTTGCCAATGGTCGCGTTGTTATTGAAGAAGGCTGGAAGTCCTTATATAAGCGTCAAAAGTCTAAGACTAACGCAGATGGTGATGAACCGGACTTAACCGATGAACGAGGTGCAGAATCAGGGCCTAAAAAGGATGCTATCGAAGAAGCAGATCATTTGCCGTCGGTTAAAAAGAATGACTCAGTTCAATATACGGATTCATCTGTAGAGTCAAAACAAACAAAACCGCCATCTCGATTTACGCCTTCTACATTATTACAAGCGATGAAGGAAATTCATAAGTTTGTTAAGAATGAAGAGTTGAAGAAACAATTGAAGGCCGTATCCGGTATTGGAACGGAAGCGACGCGGGCAAATATTATTGATGAATTAATCAGTCGTGGGTTTATGAAGACATCTGGTAAGAAACAGGTGTTATCTCCTACCGATACGGGATATCTTTTGGTAGATGCATTGCCTGATGAATTATTATATCCTGATGAAACAGCCATTTGGGAGGAACGTCTTGCTCTTATGAGTGAGGGGGAGGATACACTGGAGTCATTCCTAAAAGATCAGATTCAATTTTTACAACACTTAATTGATAAACTTGGTTTTGATAAACAGGTGAGTCGTGATCAAATGATGCCAAATGTGGTTCGTACCATTTCGAATCAAAATGCAAGACGGCCTATGGATGCCAATCAAGTAAATCTGAAGGATTTACCCGAGTGTCCATCCTGTAAGAAGGGGCGATTACAACAGCGGAGTGGTAAGTTTGGCGCCTTTTTAGGTTGTACTAATTATCCGTCTTGTCGATATACTCAACCTGTAGGTGGTGGTCAAAACGAGGATTCAAATCTGGAGGTTCCGGAAGAGTCAAAGCAATATATATGCCCTCGATGCAAAAAAGGATATTTTGTAAAGCAACAGATGAGAGGACGTACTACATGGGTTTGTAGTAATCGTTTAGCTTGCAAGACGCAGTGCATGGATGTAGAGGGTGTACCGAGTATCTATGCAAATCAAAATAAATAATGGCACATAAAAAATGCGTGTAGCTTAGGATATGCTACACGCATTTTTGTGTTATCTTCGATTGCCACGTCGACCTGTTTGTGATGTAGAGGCACGGCGTTGTCGAGTATTGGAACCCTTATGGCCTCGAGCCTTATGGGCTTTTGCCTTTGTAGATTGATAGGAACTTGTGATTTTAGGTTTTGATGTTGCTTTTTTGCGTTTTGGCGCAGTGCTGGCATTACCTTTAGTTTTGATTTGCCCATCTTTTGTGTATTTTGTTAAGGTTGCTTGGATCGCACGTTCTATGCGTCGTAACCAAGATTCATCGGCTGGCGTAGCAAATGTAACGGCTATACCAGAATTACCTGCACGACCTGTACGACCGATACGATGGATGTAGTAATCTACATCATGAGGTACATCATAGTTGTATACATGAGTGATGCCCTCAATATCGATGCCGCGCGCTGCAATATCAGTAGCCACCAAAATTTGTGTTTTTGCCTTGGCAAAGTCTCGAAGTATTTGTGTGCGTCGGCCCTGTGTTAGGTCGCCGTGCATTTCAGCAATGTTGAGACCTGCAGCTGTCAACTCATAGGATAGTCGAATGGCGCCTTCTCGCTTGTTACAGAATACAATTGCCAAATATGGATTATCTTCTTGGATCATCTTGATGAGGCGAGGTGTTTTATCCTCTGGATTCATCATGTATACGCGTTGGTCAATTGAGTCTAGTGTAATGTGTTTGCCTTCCGCCGTTACAGATACCGGTTTTGTCATATATGCTTTTGCTAGGTTGCGTATCTTGTCCGGAATTGTAGCAGAGAAGAGTAACAATTGTCGATTCGCATCTGTTTGACCGATTAGGTTTTCTATGTCTGGTAAAAATCCCATGTGAAGCATTTGATCCGCTTCATCTAATACTACGCGACGGATCGAATCGAGATGGAGTGAGCCGCGCTTAGCGTGGTCCAATAAGCGACCTGGTGTACCTAGGATAACGTGAGGACGTCTACCAAGTTGTTGTAATTGGGATTCAATCGTTTTACCACCGATGAGCGGAAGAATATCGACATCCAACACAGCGCCTAGCACCTTTGCTTCGTCGGAAATTTGTTTAATGAGTTCCCGTGTTGGTGCGATAATCAGTACTTGTTCTTGATGTACATCTGTGTGAATGCGTTGCAATATAGGCAATAAGAAGGCTAGTGTTTTGCCTGTTCCTGTTTGTGCCTTTGCAATAATATCATTGCCTTTGAAGACGATAGGAATCGATTGTTCTTGAATCGGCGTTGGTTCCTTGATGCCTTGTTTTTGTAAGGTGCTAATAAGTTCGTCGCAAACGCCTAAGGATTTAAAAGATTTCATGTGTCGTCCTTTCTTTAATACATATTATATTAATTATACCTAATCTATTAGAGTGGAGCAAATTTATATCATTATGGATTATTCTGGGGAGATAATGAGTGTTGAATAACATCTAATTAAATGAATAAAATTCAGAAAATGAGAATTTGAAGGGCGAAATTGAGATTAGAAGTTTTAATAATGACAGGCAATTCTTAAAACGCAAGTATGAAAATGAGAATGAATATATAATAAATTGATAACAAGATAACCTTAATTATCATTTTCAGTAATGAGAAATCTTATTGTGTATATAATATTAAAATTGATGGACCCTTATTTTATAAGTATGTTTGGTATATTTTTAAAATAGGTATAATCATATTTAATAATAAGTATAAATATTTTGAATAATAAAATGATAATTATTGTTGAAATTATGAACTCTCATGATATAATAATTTAAGATATTAATACGCATTATTATTTGGTGTGTTTAATATGAGGTTGTTAGGTACAATAATTAGGAGGTGTCGTATGGCTATCAAAAAGTTAAAAGACATGAAACCAGGTGAGTCTGGTCTTATTGTTACACTACATGGCAGTGGCAACGTTAAGCATCGTCTAATTGACATGGGTCTTGTACATGGTACAAAAATCCATGTTATGAAGTTTGCCCCTTTGGGGGATCCGGTGGAAATCAAAGTAAAAAACTTTGAATTAGCACTTCGTAATAGCGAAGCTGGCATGATTGATGTAGAGGTTCAATAGGAGGTTCACATGGCAGAAAAAGGGCAAATTCGAATTGCCTTAGCAGGTAACCCTAACTGTGGTAAAACTACAATGTTTAACAATATCACAGGGGCGAAGCAACACGTTGGTAACTATGCCGGCGTTACAGTAGAAAAAAAGGAAGGCTATAAGAAATTTGATGGCCATGAGTTATTGTTTATTGACTTACCAGGTACATATAGCTTAACTGCACGTTCCTTGGATGAGTTAGTAGCGCGTAATGTTATCGTAAATGATAACCCAGATGTAATTGTTAATGTTCTTGATGCATCTAATTTGGAACGTAACTTATATTTAGCTGCACAATTAGTGGAACTTGAAAAGCCAATGGTTATTGCTCTAAACATGTCTGATGTTGCTGAAGATATGGGCATCAAATACGACCTAAAAAAAATGGCAGAAATGACAGGGGCTACAATTGTTAGCACAGTAGGTCGTACAAACATTGGTACAAATGAGTTGTTAGAAGCAACAGTTAGTGTAGCTGCTTCTCAAAAAGCTCCTGGTGTAACAATTAACTATGGTGATTTGTTAGAAGGCAAAATTAGTGAACTTGTAGAAGAACTAAAACAAGCTGGTACTGTTACATATCCACTTCGTTGGGTTGCTGTTAAGTTGTTAGAAAAAGATGCGGACGTTATTGGCAAAGTTATGCGCTTTGAAAATACAGAAGCTGTTATTGAAAAAGCGAAAGCGATTCGTGAAGAAATTAAAGATCAAGTCGATCTTGATGTAGTATTCCAAGAATATCGTCACCGCTTCGCAGTAGAAGTATATAATACATGTTTAACACAGGCTCCTACACAATTAGAAACGCGTTCTGACCGTTATGATAAAATTTTAACTCACCGTATTCTTGGTTTGCCAATTTTTATGGTTGTAATGTGGTTACTATTTAACTTCGTAAATACTGTAGGTGCTATTCCTCAAACTTGGATTACAGATGGCTTTACTGCATTACAGGCATGGGTTGTAACAGTTATTCCAGAAGGTCAGTTACAATCACTTATTTCTGATGGTATCATCGCTGGTGTAGGTGCTGTATTATCCTTCGTACCATTAATTCTATTATTATTCCTTGGTATCTCTTTCTTGGAAGATACAGGGTATATGGCACGTGCTGCCTTCGTTATTGACCGTGTAATGCGCGCTTGTGGTTTACATGGTAAATCGTTTATTCCTTTATTATTAGGTTTTGGTTGTTCCGTACCATCCGTAATGGGTGCACGTATACTTGATAACTACAAAGATCGTATGGTAACAATCTTAATTACTCCATTCATGAGTTGTTCTGCACGCTTACCTGTTTATACTTTGTTTGCAGCAGCATTTTTCCCTCCTAAATGGGCTGGTACTGTAGTATTTGCTGTGTATGCATTAGGCATTGTATTTGGTATCGTATTTGCTAAAATTTTCCGCAAATATTTATTTGCTGGCGAAGCAGAACCATTCGTAATGGAATTGCCTCCATATCATTTACCAACTTTAAAAGCTACATTAACTCATATGCTTGAACGTGGTATTATGTACCTTAAAAAAGCAGGTACTTTCATCCTTGCTGCTTCCATTCTCGTATGGTTCATCACAACATATCCAATGGATGTGGAATACTCCAAAGATTATGATGCATTGCATGATCAAGTAGCTCAAACATATGAAATGAAAGATGCTGAAACTTTGGCTCATTTTGGTATCACTACAGATGAACAAAAAGATCAAGTAAATGAAATTGTTGATAATATGAAATCTACTGTAGCAGATGCCACTACACAAGCAGAGGATGCTGGAGAAGATGATCCTGTAATCGAAGTAGAAGATGATTCCGAAGCCCCTGAATTGTTCAATGATATTAAAGAACAAAATGAACAATTATTCCCAGTAGCATGGGCTATGTACAAAAATAGCGTTAATTTAGATGATGAAAATCAAAAAATTGACGATGAAAAAAATTCTGAAAAATTGGAACAATCCTATGCTGCTATGTTCGGTAAAGCAATCAACCCAGTTCTTAAACCATTAGGCTTTGACTGGAAAATCGGTGTATCTCTTGTGGCTGGTTTAGCGGCTAAAGAAGTTATTGTATCTACATTGGGTACAATTTATGCAGTAGGTGGCGATACACTTCACCCTCAAGCATTGACTGATTACTTACAAAATGATCCAGACTTTACACCATTGGTTGCATTAACATTAATGCTATTCATCTTGATTTACCCTCCATGTATCGCAGCGCTAGCAGTTATTAAACGCGAAACTGGTTCTTGGAAATGGATGTTATTCATGTTCTGCTATGAAAATGCTTTCGCATGGATTGCATGCTTTATTTTCTACAATATCGGTTTGGCACTAGGCTTCTAATTAAAGCGTAGCTAATCACTATGGTTTACATTCCTTAGATACCTAGAACTAAATTGTATTGACATAATGTAATTTAATTATAGAAAAAATTTAAAATAATTCTTGCCAATTATCATTATTTGTGGTTAAATGATAATGAGAAAAGGGAAATATCCAAATATATTGCTTTTAACTCATTTATCATATATCAATTTATGAAAATTTGGTGGATATTGAGAAAGAAGGAATTATAATGGATAACCTAATTATAGGACTCATAGTGATATTAGCATTGGCTTATCTTGGTACAAAAATTTATAAACAAGTGTCTGGTAAGGGTGGCTGCGGCTGTGGTAGCGGTGGCTCCAAAAAATCTTCTAGTTGCGGTGGTAACTGCAGCTGTGATGGTTCCAATAAAGCACTAGGCATTAAACGTACCGCTAAGTAAGCTAATACGAATTCTGAATTTGAAAGAGGGGTCTCTATAATGGATCCTCTTTTCAAATATAGTAAGTAAATTTTTATATATTTAGTAGAAAGGGATATTATCATGTTCAACTTCAATCAAAACAATCTTAAAAACGCTAACTTATTCGCAGCAGGTCTTGCATTGGGTACTGTAGGTCTTAAAGTGTTGACTTCTAAAGACGCTAAAAAAGTATATGCTGGTATCGTAGCAGCTGGCCTTCGCGCTAAAGAAACTGTATTAGAAACAGCTGAAAAAGTACAAGCTTCCGCATCTGATGTATTGGCAGAAGCTCAAGAAATCAACGAAGCACGCAACGAAGAAATCTTTGAAGAAAATAAATAATAGAAGGATTTAACTATGTTACAATTTTCTGTTGTACGAAAACTCAGAAATCGCTTGCATGTTAAGGTAACAGGTCATCGCTTTACAGAAGCTGAAGCAGCTTATGTAGAAGATACATTATTACTTAATGATGCAATTTTAGACGTAACCTTCTATACACGTAGCAGTCAGATCGTCATTAAACATACTGGCGATTCTGAATCTGTACGTGATGCGGTGTTAGGTCTACGCGATTTAGATTTATCCGAAGCTCCTGCTTTGAATGAATACTCTCCGCGCTTGGTAAATAAAAAATATCGTGAAATGATGATTAATCGTACTGCTATTTACTTAGGTAAAAAAGCAGTGTTACCTGCACCGATTGCGGCAGCATGGGCATGGTTTGACGGTATTAAATTTATCGGCAAAGCGATTAAAACATTGTGGCAACGTAAGTTAACCGTAGAGGTTCTCGACGGTGTTGCTATTGGTGCAGCTTTACTTCAAAAAGATTATCCTACAGCTGGTGCTGTTATGTACCTATTAGGTATTGGCGATATCTTAGAAGAATGGACTCACCGTAAATCCGTATTGAATCTCGCTCAAAGCATGTCTTTGAATGTTGATAAAGTATGGGTTTTAGTTGATGACATTGAAGTGAGCAAGCCTGTTAACGAAGTTGTGGAAGGCGATAAAATCATTATCCGTCAAGGTGAAGTAATTCCATTGGATGGCACTGTAATCGATGGTGTTGTTCTTGTAAATGAAAGCTCCATGACTGGTGAACCAGAAGCAGTTCGTCGCGATCAAGACAGTTCTGTATATGCAGGTACTGTTGTTGAAGACGGTAAAGCTATTGTAGAAGTACGTAGCACATCTAAATCTTCTCGTTACGAAAAAATCGTTAACCTCATTGAAGAGTCTGAACAAATGAAATCCGGTATGGAACAACAAGCATATCGCATGGCTGATAAATTAGTGCCTATTAGCTTTATCGGTGCTGGTTTAACATATTTGTTGACTCGAAATGTAATGAAAGCATTGTCTTTCGTTATGGTTGACTTCTCTTGTGCTCTAAAATTATCCATTCCATTGGCAGTACTTTCCGCTATGCAAGAAGCATCTAAACGCGGTATCACTGTTAAAGGTGGTAAGTTCTTAGAACAAATTGCACAAGCAGATATGATTGTGTTCGATAAAACTGGTACTCTTACAAAAGCAGAACCTGAGTTTGAACAAATCATTCCATTTAATGGTCATGATGCAGATGAAATGTTAAAATTAGCTGCATGTATTGAGGAACATTTCCCTCATTCCATGGCAAAAGCAATTGTACGTGCTGCTAAGGATCATTCCTTGCCTCACAAGGAAATGCACTCCGACGTAGAATACGTTGTAGCTCATGGTATTGCATCTAAAGTTGGCCGCTATCGTGTACGCATTGGTAGTGCTCACTACATCTTTGATGATGAAAAAACAAAGATTCCTGCAGATGAACAAGAAAAGTTCAATAATTTACCAAATTCATCTTCCCATATTTACCTCGCTATTGGAGGTACACTAGCAGCGGTTATTTGTATTAAAGACCCTGTACGCGATGAATCTAAACAAGTTATTGCTGATTTACATGCTTTAGGCATTAAAAAGATTGTCATGATGACTGGTGACTCCAAACGCAATGCGCAACGCGTAGCTGATGAACTCGGTATCGATGAAGTGCATGCAGAGGTATTGCCAGAGGATAAAGCAGCTTATGTAAAACAAGCAAAAGCTGAAGGTTATACTGTCATGATGGTAGGGGATGGTATCAATGATTCCCCAGCTATTTCTGAAGCACATGTAGGCATCGCAATGAATGAAGGTGCTCCTATTGCACAAAAAATTGCGAATGTTACGATTTCTTCTGATAATCTACAAGCTCTTGTAGATTTACGCCGCATTTCTATGGCCTTGATGAAACGCATCAAGTCCAATTACAATGGCATTGTTGGTTTCAATGGTGCTCTTGTAGGTGGTGGCGTACTTGGTTTCATGCCTCCAAGTCAAACTGCTTGGTTACATAACCTATTCACATTGGGTATTGGTATTGAAAGCATGACTCCATTGTTGAAAGAAGAAAAATCTGAAGACAAACATACAATTGATATTACTGCAGAATCTACTGTTGCATAATACTTGATTGTTTCGTGTTTCGCACATGGATTTTATTAAAAGACCTCTTATAGAAAATTTCTATAAGGGGTCTTTTTTTGTGGCATTTTACTGGTGTGTAGTGTACAATATCAAGTGATTAATTATCTTAGGAGAACGTATATGAACACTATATTAGATATTTGTAAACGATCACTATATATGAATATATTTATCGTGGCCATTCCTGTTATTTCTTATATGATTCATAATGGATCTAGTGCTACAGTGGCATTGGCATGGTATTTATTGCTATCCTTGTGTATCCCTTGGGCCTATTTATCGTTTAAAGCTAGTACATTTGGCGCTGAAAACAAACGGATTAACCGCATTATATATGTGCTGGGTTGGGCCGTTATTCAGTTTGCTACCTATAAGCTAATGTTTCTTGGGTTGGATTTAAATTGGCTTTGGGGCTTGCCATCCGTTGGGCGTGATATTATCTTCCTTGTCGGTATGTATGGTCAAGTTACTATTGTTCTCATCATAGCTTATTTAATTTCTCAATTGTTGGGAGGTTCACATGAATAAGCAATTTATTGTATTTACTTTAGTTAGTGCCTTTTTTGTAAGTGTAGTGACTGCTGTATTACATCAAACCGGTTTGGGATCTCCATATCTCACATTCCCCGTTTTATCTCTATTGGTACCTGTTCTCTTACAACGGATGCGACAAGGACAATTTGGTGAATTGCCACTTCATATGGGGTACCATGTATACAGTTGGGCCATTTTTACGGTTATTAATCTATTCACTACGCCGTTCAATGTAACATTGGAAAATCAAGCGCTTATAGTACTAGTCTTTTTAGGTGTATATTTTTTTATACAGATTTTGCTTGAGTTGGTAGCTTTATTGATGACATTTTTCTTCAAACGTCGCCATAGATGGGGTGCGGTTGATGAAGCTTTAGATATGGCCGTTTATATTGTACCAATTCCATTTATCTATTTAGGTTCTATTTTTTACATCAATTTAACGGATCCTATCATGGTAGCTTATTTTGGCCCTACCATTAGTTTGAATGCTTTGGTGGGGGAATTCCTATTCATCATCATTTCGATGTTAGTCTTTGCATTCTATATGTACCCTCGAAATGGTGAATATAAAGGGACGAGATTATTGCGTATTGTCATTACTGCTGCTATGCTATTAGCTATGAATGGTCATATATTATATGGTGGGTATATTCCGGAATTTGTGAAAGCAATAGCACCTACGGTATTTCCAATCTATCAAGGCAATCCACTTGTATTCTTTACACCAGGATTACTGGAATTTGTGTTTATTATCGTATCTGTATTAATTGGTAAATTAGTAGAGATAGGTGTAATAAAAGCTCTTACTAAGAGCAAAGGTTAATTTTATTTCTAGTTTCGACTCATATCCTAAGAGAATGAGAGCGGAGGAGGATTTTTATGAATGAAAATGTGAAGGATGATAACCAACAGGTATCAATCCAAGAACAACAAGCGACACAATTGGAGCGTAAACAGAGTAAGGAAACCGTTACGAAATCGGGCTTAACATTGCGCGAATTGACCATTGTGGGTCTATTAGCGGCCATTACCATTATTCTAGGTCTTTCTGGCTATGGTATTATGGCGTTAGGACCATTGAATGTCACTACATTACATGTCCCAGCATTAATTGGTGCCTTAGTTGAAGGGCCTAAGGTTGGTGCGTTCGTAGGATTGATTTTTGGTGTCTATAGCTTCTGGCAAAATTTTACGGCACCAAATATTTTGTCACCACTGTTCATTAATCCGTTAGTATCAGTATTACCTCGGATTATATTCCCTGTATTGGCTGTTTTAGTATACAAAGCATTATGGAAGGTACCACAAGGTCCGCGCTTGATAGTTTCTGCATTTATGGGCACTATATTCCATACATGTATGGTAATGGGGCTAATCTATGTGATATACGCGGATATGTTCGCACAGGCAATGCATCTTTCATCTGATCAAGTTATGGGAACTATTTTAGTATTGTCTGTTACTCATGGTATTCCAGAAGCCATCTTTGCAGGCGTTATCGTAACACCGATTGCATTGGCGTTGCGAAAAGCATTGCGTAAGGATGTACAAAAATAATTTATATTTTACATAGTTTGAATATCTATGATAAAATAACAGTAATACAATAAGTATTGAGGAGGATAATCATGGCTAAACGTATTCGTACAATCAACACTGAATCTTTACAAAAAACTGCTAAAACTGGCGGTTGTGGTGAATGCCAAACTTCTTGCCAATCCGCTTGCAAAACAAGCTGTACAGTAGGCAACCAAGTTTGCAAACAAAAATAATAAAAAGAGAGCCGATGGCTCTCTTTTTTTATGTATGTAATATATACATACTGTTTATGGTATATATTTATGAGGACTTTTAGCACGATAGACAAAAAATGTGGTACAATTATCTAGAAAGTTCTATATAGTTTAGCGCTTTCACATACACATAATTTGGAGGTACCATGTTAGAATTAAAACCAATGATCCATAAGTTTCGGATGAAAGATAACTACTATTGTTTAGATGTAAATAGCGGTATCATTCACGTTATTGATGAACTCATTGATAAAGTATTAGATATATATGACGGCACCAATCGTGATGCAGTCCATGCAGCGTTAGATAGCTCTCAGGATCCTGTAGAATTAAATGAAATCATGGATGAATTAGATGAGCTCATCGATGCAGAACAACTCTTTGCTCCTATGAGCACAGAATTCAAGCTCGTAGTTGGAGAAAAACCAATCGTTAAAGCATTGTGTCTTAATATTGCCCATGACTGTAATTTAGCATGTAAATATTGCTTTGCTAGTCAAGGCGATTACGGCGGTGTAAAACGCGAATTGATGAGCTTTGATGTAGCCAAACGTGCTGTTGATTTTCTCATTCAAATGAGTGGCACTCGTCAACATTGCGAAATCGATTTCTTCGGTGGTGAACCCCTTCTTAATTGGGACGTGGTGAAACAAACTGTAGAATATATCGAGCAAGAGGCGCCAAAACATAATAAAATCTTTAAATTGACGTTGACTACTAATGGTATGTTATTGTCTCAAGAGAAAATCGATTATGTAAACGAACATAAAATGAGCTTGGTCTTGTCTCTAGATGGCCGAGAAGATGTGCATAATGCTATGCGTCCAGTCGCTGGCAGTGGAGCTAAATCTTATGAGTATATTGCTAAAAATCTTGTAAATGCTGTAAAGCAACGTCATGGTTTAGAATATTATGTACGCGGTACATATACGCATAAGAATCTTGATTTTACTAAAGATGTATTGGCTATGTCTGATTTAGGCTTTGAACACTTATCTATGGAGCCTGTAGTTGGTGAAGAAGGCGATTATGTACTTCGCGAAGAAGATTGGCCAACGCTTGAGAAAGAATATGAAACATTAGCAGATATATATTTGCAACGTCAAAAGGACGGGTGGGGTGAAAAATTTAATTTCTTCCACTTCCGTATGGACTTATACCGTGGACCTTGTATGGCAAAACGTTTGCGTGGCTGTGGGGCTGGTCATGAATATATGGCTGTCGTGCCAAATGGAGATATTTATCCATGTCACCAATTTGTAGGCAAAGATGGTTATATACTTGGTAATGTATATGAAGGTTTAAAAAATACTGAAATTCCAAAGGATTTCCGTAACACACATGTGTTTACAAAACCTACTTGTGCAGAATGTTGGGCTAAATTCTTCTGCTCTGGTGGCTGTCATGCCAATAACATTACATTGGGTGGAGATTTACAAACGCCTTATGAGTTTGGCTGTCGTCTACAAAAGAAACGAATTGAATGTGCTATCATGATTCAAGCTGAACTCGAACAAGCCGGCATCGATGGTAGTATTCCTGTAGCATTAGGATAGACATTTTAAATAAGATATATTTTGTAATAGGAGCCGCTATGGACACTAGATTGGATGAAAAACAAACTATTGAACGATGGGGGATTCGATTTACAGGTATTGTACAAGGGGTCGGATTTCGACCCCTTGTTTCTATGTTAGCCCATCAATTAGGCATTAATGGATTTGTATACAATGATAGCTCTGGTGTATATGTAGAGGCTCAATCCGATACAGATACATTACAATTATTTGTAGATACGATTCAGGAAGAGCAGCCGCGATTATGCCGTATAACACATGTGGGTATTACCAAGGTTGCTCCACATGACGTTGATGATAATACGGAGTTTGTTATAAGTAAGTCTCCCCTCGAAGGAACGGTTAATACCTTTATTAGTGCGGATACATCCCCTTGTGAGGACTGTTTATCCGAAATGAATGAGAAGGGTAGACGATATCACTATCCTTTCATAAACTGTACCAATTGTGGACCTCGATATTCCATTATTAAATCGATGCCTTATGATCGAGAACGAACTACTATGTCTGATTTCACCATGTGTGAAGCTTGTCATGATGAATACGTTGATGTGAATGGGCGTAGGTATCATGCGGAACCGAATGCTTGTGAACAATGTGG
This sequence comes from Veillonella atypica KON, assembly GCF_002959915.1. Classification (GTDB taxonomy): domain Bacteria; phylum Bacillota; class Negativicutes; order Veillonellales; family Veillonellaceae; genus Veillonella; species Veillonella atypica. The sequence goes on from NZ_PPDE01000008.1 coordinate 47,422, forward strand.
ACCGAGCTACCAATTATTAGACAACAACGGTAATCTCTGTGTCGTTGATGATTGTTTTGAGGCCGCTAGAGAAATGATTGCGAAGGGTGCGATTATTGCTTTAAAGGGAATTGGTGGATATCACTTGGTTTGTGATGCTACTAATGATACAGCGGTACAAACATTGCGAGACCGAAAACATCGTAAGGATAAGCCCTTTGCTATCATGGCCGGTTCTATCGACATCGTAGAGGAGTTTGCCATCGTTAGCGATGGAGACTTAGATGCATTAAGCTCTATGGCAAGGCCTATTGTTCTTTTAGAGAAAAATGATGATTTTCATACGTCTATAAGTGAGTTAGTAGCCCCTAATAATCATTTAATTGGTGTTATGTTACCATATGCACCTATCCATCATGTGTTAGTACCACATGATGCGAAATGGGTTATGACAAGTGGTAATGCGAGCGGTGATTCCGTTATTTACGATGATGAAAAAGCTTTTTTAGAATTGCAGACTATAGCAGATTATTTTTTGACACATAATCGTCAAATTTATGCGCCTGTAGATGATTCGATTGTATCAGTGGTTGAAAATACACCGATTTTAATTCGTCGAAGTCGAGGGTATATTCCTGAACCTATTCATTGTGAGTCGATTACAGATCTACCGATACTCGCCATGGGCAGTGATTTAAAGAATACCTTTGCGATTAATAAACAGCAGGAGGTATTGCTAGGTCCTCATATAGGTGATTTGGCAAGTGAATCCACTCATAACACTTTTGAGTGGACCATTAAACGATATGAACGGCTGTTTGATGTGAAGCCGAAAGCAATTGTCATGGATAAGCATCCATCATTTTTCTCTTCTAATTATGGTCGACAATTAAGTAAAACGCTAAATCTTCCGGCTATAGAGGTCCAACATCATCATAGTCACATCGCAGCTGTTATGGCTGAATACGATTTAAAATATCCTGTTCTTGGAATTTGTTTTGATGGCACTGGGTATGGTGACGATGATACGATTTGGGGCGGAGAATTTATGCTGTGCTATGGGGCAGAGTATATGCGTGTTGCACATATTCACTTAGCGCCTTTGCCTGGTGGTGAAAAAGCGGTAAAAGAACCATGGCGTCAAGCTTTATGGTACTTACGGAATTATTATGGGGATGAGTTGCCTAATATATATAAAACATGGTTAACCACATTGCCTAAAGGCTGGCAAATTCTAGATAAGGCATTGCAATCGGACATGTCCATGATGATGACATCTAGTGCAGGTAGATTATTTGATGTAATTGGTTGTTTGTTGGGCTTAGGAAATGAACATTCTTTTGATGCACAGATCGCCATAGCATTAGAATCTGCATGTGCAAATGAAGAAGGTCGATTGTTAGACTTTAACTATGATGGGCAAGTATTAGATCTCGTGCCTGCAGTTCAACAAATTATGGATGGCTATTCTCAAGGTGAAAGTGTATCCTCGTTAGCGGCGAGCTTCCATAAAACACTGGCCATTGCTATTTGTGAAGTTGGAGCTGATTTGTGTGAACGCTATGGCATCGATGATGTATGTATCGGTGGTGGCGTTTTTCAAAATCGCAGATTATTAGCCTCCTTACAACATAAATGGCACCATGGCACCTTATATATTAATAAAAAAGTACCATGTAATGATGGTGGTTTATCGTTGGGACAATTGTGGATTGCTCATCAAAAAAATATATAAACGTATCATTGGTTACATAAGAGTTCTTAGTTTTATGATACAATTAAATTAATCAAAATATTTGGATTAATAGTTATAAATAGATGTATAAGTATATTTACAAAAGGAGGGCGTATGTGTTTAGCAGTACCAGCACAGTTGATTTCTATTAATGAAGCCATTGGCACAGTAGAATTAACAGGTGCAACGCGCGATTGTAGTTTGCTTCTCGTGCCAGATGCAAAGGTGGGAGACTGGTTATTAGTACATGCCGGTTTTGCAGTTCAAATTGTAGATGAAGAAGAAGCGAAGGCAACCTTAGATGCCTTCCGGGAGTTGGAAGAACTTGAAGAAGCTTACTTTGCAGGAAAAACAGAAAACAGCTGATGCTTTATTACACCGTATTAGCGAACTACATACACCTGGTGAACGGGTGCGACTTATGGAAGTTTGTGGCACACATACAGTATCTATTTTTAGAGAAGGATTACGACAATTATTGCCTTCGGGAATAGAATTAGTCAGTGGCCCTGGATGTCCTGTGTGTGTAACGGACCAAGTGTATATGGATAAAGCGTTAGAATATGCAAAACGAGATGATGTTATTATTGCAACCTTTGGGGATATGCTAAAGGTGCCAGGTAGTTATAGCAGTCTTAGTGAAGCTCAAACTCAGGGCGCTCATATTCACGTTATCTATACGCCGTTAGAAGTGTTGGAACTAAGTAAAAAACATCCGGATAAATATATAGTATTTTTAGCTATAGGGTTTGAAACGACTATTGCTGTCATCGGTGCCACTGTGAAAGCTGTAGCACAGGCTGGCTTGAAAAATGTATTATTTTTGGTGTCTCATAAATTGGTTCCACCCGCATTACGCGCTTTATTAGACCGACAAGTAGGACAAATTGATGGCTTTATCTTGCCAGGGCATGTCAGTGTTATCATTGGCGAACAACCATATCAATTTTTACCGGATGAGTATAAAACTCCATCCTGCATTGCTGGGTTTGATGGAGTAGAAATATTATCTGCTATCGTCAATATTTTGGAACAACGGAAAAGTGGTCATTTTGAAGTAGGTAATACCTATCACTCTGTTGTTATGAAGGAAGGCAATCCTGTGGCTGTGCGTATGATGAATGAAATATACGATGTTTGTGATGATGCATGGCGTGGTATTGGTATAATTCCAAATTCTGGGTTACAGCTTAATGATGATTACGCATTTCTAGATGCAGAAAAGGTATTACCTATACAGTTAGAAAAACCATCTCTTGATCCTAAAGGCTGTCAATGTGGGAGCGTATTACAAGGTTTAATCAAACCTAATGAATGTCCGCTTTTTGGAAAAGCTTGTACACCGGATCATGCAGTAGGTGCTTGTATGGTATCTGTAGAAGGTAGTTGTGCTGCATGGTATAAGTATGGCTTTTCTAGTGGCGGATTAGCCTGGGAGGATTAATGGAACGAGTTCGTTTAGTTCATGGCAATGGTGGCCGTTTTAGCCACGAATTGACAGAACGATTTATATTAAAATATTTTACTAATGATTTGTTAGCTCCCTTACATGATGGGGCACAATTTCCGGTAGCCTCGGGGCGAATGGCTTTCACAACAGATTCTTATGTTGTACAGCCCACTTTTTTCCCGGGTGGTAATATCGGTAAATTAGCTGTATGCGGTACAGTTAACGACCTAGCTATGAATGGCGCTGTTCCACAATATCTTAGCTGTGGTTTGATTTTAGAAGAAGGCCTTCCTTTTGACGAATTAGAAACGATTTTAAGCACCATGTCTGATATGGCAAAGCTTGCGAATGTACAAATTGTGACGGGTGATACGAAGGTCGTAAAAAAAGGTGAAGTTGATAAAATTTATATCAATACAGCCGGCATTGGTATGATTCCAGATGGCATAAATATAGGTCCGAATTTCGTAAAACCTAATATGGATATTATTCTGTCCGGATCTATTGGTGATCACTCTATAGCTGTCATGGGACAACGATTTGGACTAGAATTATCAGACTCTGTTAAGACTGATTGTGCTCCATTGAACCATATGGTTCATGCTGTTTTAAATGCAGTAGGGTCTCAGGTTGCACTATTACGCGATCCTACGCGCGGTGGTGTGGGTACTGTTCTTAAAGAGATTGCCGAACAAAGTCAAGTGGGCATAAAGGTTGAGGAATCCAAGCTTATTATTCATGATGAAGTTCGTTCTGTTTGCGATATTTTAGGTTATGATCCTTTATACTTAGCAAATGAAGGTAAATGTATTTTCGTTGTAGAGCCGTCCGTAACAAATGATGTGCTAGATATTTTACATAGTTATCCAGAAGGCCGTGAAGCGACTCATATCGGTGTAACCATGGATAAAAATATTGGTAAAGTAGGTCTACAAACATCGATTGGCGGTGTTCGTCTAGTAGATTTATTGGGTGAAGATCAAGTGCCTCGAATCTGTTAAGTCTTCTGGTTATAATTGTATGATTTGCGGTTAAAACATAGCTAAAAATTAAATTGCATAAAATTCATAATAAACTCATTGTATTTTTATATAATTTTACTATCTTTAAGTGTAAGTATTTATACTTTCACTAGAAACTATGTATAGAATTTGTTAAAATATAAGTATCTATTAGGAGGCTTATCATGAAAAAGAAAATTATGACCGCTGTTCTAGGAATTTGTTTAACTACAACTGCATTTGGTGGCATTTTAACTACTCAAGCTGGCGGCTTAAGTAGTATCCTTGGTGGTGCTGCTAAAATTGGTGGCGTTGGCATTCTAGTTAGTAAATTTGGTCCACAAATTGATTCTTTCTTAAATAAATTACTAAAACAAAATAATTTGAGTACTGAATATACTACAAAGGTTGTACCTATCATTAGTATTGGTACAAAAGGGTACATTGGTGCTGCTCAAGTAACAGGCCCTGCATCTAGTATCGAACAAGTTAAGGCTGTTGCTCAAGTTGAAGGTAGCTTTAATGGCATGGTTCGTGTTAAAGGTTTAGTACCAGTAGATAGTACAAATCCAGTGGGCGCTTCCCGTGTTCAAGGTGTAGGTGTATCTGCACTTATTGATTTAAAAATTTAATGGCCACTGAGATACTTCCTTAGAAGTACTCAGAAAATAAGCACGGTCTTAGGCCCGTGCTTATTGTGCTGTTTAACGTATATGTCCCATAGAGGATAAGTTGTGGAGGATTATATGAAGAAGCAAGTACTTACACTTTTGATGGCGTCTTTGTTGACAGGTACCGCATTTGCTGCACCTGGTACAGTAACGGAAAAAACACAAGTATTAGAAAGCACTGTATATGGTGCACCTCAAGATGGTGCCGTTGTGGATCGTATTAATCAATTGGATGAAACTGTATACGGCAACGGATTTTCTGGCAATACTGCTACATTGAGTAAACGTGTAGATTCTTTATATGATTCCGTTGAAGGTAGTGGTACTAATATTTCATTGCGTGAAGAAATGGACGCACTTGAATATACATACCAAAACAGCATTAATGATGGTTCCTTGGTAGAACGTGTTGAAAAGATGGAACGTAGTGTGAATGGTAGAATTTCAACAGGTTCATTACAAAAACGTATTATTAGCTTGAAAACCAAGGTATATGGTAGTAATGTAACCCTTACAAATCAAGTAGGAACACTATCTTCTGATCACGTGTTCAAGGTAACACTAAATGATGCGGTATCCACAAAAACAAGTCATGAAGGAGATACAATTAAATTCACTGTTGCTGAAAATGTAATGGATGGCAATGTATTGTTGGTGCCAGCTGGTACTGTAGGTTCTGCAACGATTACATCCTTGAAAAAAGCGCGCTCTTTTGGACGTAATGGTGCATTAGATATAACTTTTGAATCTGTTCCTGCTATTGATGGTACAGAATTTACTGCTGTACAAGGTAATGAGGCTAAGGAAAAAACAAAGGGCGAAATTAAAGCAGCTGGTGCCTCTGTGGCTGGTGCAGTTCTACTTGGCCCTGTTGGCCTAGTAGGTGGTGCTTTCATTAAGGGTAAAAATATTGATTACCCAGTAGGTTCCACTGTATTTATTCAACCTCAAGACTCTGTATCTATTCAAGGTCTTGTTATTGGTGGTGATGGGTTAGCTCATAGTGATGATGAATTAGCTGAAGCCGTGACAGTACCGACTGCGAATGATGATTCCGTAGATAGCACTGTGGATGAAGCAGATGATTCAACTGTGAACACTGACGAAGACGATACAAACACTGCTGATTCAGAAGAAGTAGAAGATACAAATGATACAGCAGAAAATGTTTCACAACCAATCGTCGTAGTAAAGCGTAACCAATAGAGGAGTTTAGTAACCATGAGGAAACAAAGAGTACAATGGCTCGTGGCAGCATGTTTGCTTTGTTTAGCCCAGCCAGCGTGGGCTGCTTCAGACTCAATTACATATCAAGATAGTTTAGATAGTATATCTGAATCCTATCCAGGTGAACTGCAACAACCTTCGACACCTGAACGCAGCAATATTCGTGTTGTTCGTCGTGGTGCTTCACCGATTACTGCACCGACAGAAAAGTTACCAACTCGTGTAGATGCAGATAAGATGACATATTCCGGTAGTACTGGCGATGTAAATGCTTTTGGTAATGTAGTGGTTACTCAAGGTAATCGCACATTATTAGCTAATCGCATTACTGGTAATACTAAGACTACAGAGTATAGGACTGCAGATGGACCATATCGCTATTTAGAAGATGGTGGTAAAACAAAAGACCTTACTGGTGATGTTATGACCTATCGTACTAGCGATCAACATTTTGATGCAGGTCATACACAAGGCTGGTCTGATCCGTATTATGTGAAGGGTCAAAACTTATCTTATGATGGGCAAACTGGTTCCATAGAGAAGGGTATGATTACGTCTAAGCATGCGATGGCATTTAAGCATACACCTGATTACCGTATTGAAGGTGAAGATATTAAAATCTATCCTGGCGATAAGGTAGTGATTCAACATCCAAGCTTTTACATCAAGAATTTTAAACTTTTTAGCTTGAAATCTTATACAAAATCTATACGTGGAGATAAACAAGGTAAAGTAAGTGCTTTTTCTATTATGCCTCGCCCTATTTATAATAGTGATGATGGCATTGGATTGCGTGGTAATGCAGAAATTCCATTGGGTAAATCTGGTGAAGCGTATTTTGATTACAAATGGTATTCAAAAGCCGGATTTAAGCCTCAAATTGGATATCGCTATTTCTTACCTTGGGGAACTGCATCCATCGGGTATAGTAAAGTATCCAATGAATATAATGATGAAACTGTATGGGTAGAAAAAATCGGCGAATTACGTCTTGATACACATACGTACCATATTGGTAAATCTCAATTTACTGCACGTGGTGAAACAAGCATTGGTTATTGGAAGGAAGGATCTGTAAAGGGGGTCCATAAGGACTATAAGGTAGAAGTATCTCATGATCCTATCAACCTTTGGAAAGATGGTACTTTGCGATTCTTCGGTGGTTATCAACGCGATTATTATGGCTATGATAAGTCAATACGTAGCATGCCGTACTGGGGCGCTCAATTCCGTACAGCTGTAGGATCTAGAGTTAATGCGTGGGTATCGTATAATCAACGCAATATTAGCTATAACAACTCGCCATATCGCTTTGATGGTACAGAGCTTCCTAAGGAGCTCATCTATGGTGGTTCCTTTAAATTGACACGTCTCGATGATATTTCGGTGAGTGTTAAACAAAATATGATGAGTGGCGATGTGGATTCTATCTATTACACATACCATCGTGATTTGCACTCCTTTGATATGTATTTAACATATAAAGATTCTCATAAAAATAACAATAACCAATGGAAAATCAAATTCGTTGGTAAAGATTTCTAAGGAGCATACACATGAAGTCTATTCGTAAGGCTGTCATTCCAGCAGCTGGTTTCGGTACACGTTTTTTGCCAGCTACGAAAGCACAACCAAAGGAAATGTTGCCTATTGTTGATACACCGGCGATTCAATATATTGTAAAAGAAGCACTCGATTCTGGTATCGAAGAAATTCTTATCATAACAGGTCGTAGCAAACGCGCCATAGAAGACCATTTTGATAGCAGTGTCGAGCTAGAAGAGCTATTACAAAAGCAAGGTAAAAATAAACAATTAGCCATGGTAAAAGATTTGGCGGATATTAAAATTCATTTTATTCGTCAAAAATCACCGCGTGGTTTAGGTGATGCCGTATTATGTGCTAAAGCGTTTATTGGTGACGAGCCATTTGCTGTATTATTAGGTGATGACATTGTTTATAATCCAGAAAAACCATGCTTACAACAGTTGATGGATTGTTATGAACAACATCCAGGTATCATATTAGGTGCTCAATTTGTACCGAATGAAAAGGTAAGCTCCTATGGTATTGTGTCCGGAGAACCGTTGGCAGATAACTTGTATCGCGTTCATGGCTTAGTAGAAAAACCAAGTGTTGATAAGGCACCGTCCAATTTAGCTGTTCTTGGTCGATATATTTTAACACCTGATATTTTTGATATCTTAGAGAATACAAAACCAGGTGTTGGTAATGAAGTACAACTAACAGATGCATTAGCTGCATCCAAAACAGATACTTACGCTTTAGCCTATGAAGGTGTTCGCTATGATACGGGTGATAAATTAGGCTATTTGAAAGCTACCGTGGAATATGCGCTTCGTAATGAAGAATTAGGGGCAGCATTTAAGGAATATTTAAAAGGATTGAAGTTATAAAATAGCTTATATATTCTTTGGATTTAAATATAAAATTGAGGCCACCATTGATTATCAATGGTGGCTTTTGTTGTTAACTCGTATGTCATACTAGGTTGACTATAGTGTTTCCGTTGATTATAATTTAATAGTAATGGTATAAAACTATTATTATACTGATTAAATTATAAGGAGTAATATGCGAGATCTATTAGCTCTTTTAACGGATGAAGAAACGTTAAATTTACCTACTAATTGCGTTATTACGAAGGCTTATTTTGATACGCAAGGCACAGATGAAACTGTGTTTCATGGTGTAGAGTATAAAGGCAATCATATATCCGTTTGTATGTCCAATACAAGTGGTACGTTATGGGTTAATTTATTACAACTAACAAGACCTTTACAAATTCGTGAGACTCCTAAAGTTGATGATTCACTTAAACGTATTACATTTACAAAGGATGAAATTATACAATTTGTAGAGGATGTAAATGATCGCAATCGTATTCATCGTGAAGTTCCTTATATTGTGCCAGGGTTACTTATACTTGAGTATCTTTGGATGCATATGATAAATAGTAACACAAAGGTAGGCATGTCTATTCGTTTTTTATCTCCTATGCTTGCTAATGATTGTGTTTCTATTGAAAGCCAACGTGAAGGTAATGTCTTAGTTGGCGCGTTAGATGATATGATTCTTTTTAAGGCTCGTCTCTATGATGAGCATAGAACAAATTAAGATTTTATGTGAATGAGGTATATTATGGAAGCAAGACGTTTAACAAAAATGGCTTTATTAACAGCGCTATTGTGTGTATCAGCATGGATTTCATTTCCATTACCATTTAGTCCTGTTCCTGTGATTGCGTTAACTTTGGTTGCCACATTAACCGGATTAATGTTGAAACCTAAGGAAGCATTTATTGTATTTTTAGTATATATTTTATTAGGCTTAATAGGGGTTCCCGTGTTTGCTGGTGGAACGTCTGGGTTAGCTAAATTATGGGGTCCTACAGGTGGATTTATAGTTTCTTGGCCAATAGCATATACTTTATTAAGTATTTGCAAAGGTAAGTCTCAAAACTTTTTTTCTTATGCTTGGCGCTCTATTGTTATAACAATTCCTGTAGTATATTTTTTTGGTGTTATAGGATTTATGCTTGTTACAGGAACTCCACTTTGGGCTGCATTAACTGCTGCAATGTTTCCTTATATTCCTGGAGATATTGTAAAATGTTTAGTTGCTGCGTGGTTAGCTACTAAAATTAAAATTTAATATAAATAAGGAGGTGTCTATGTATATATACACCTCCTTATTTATATTATTTTCTTATTTATTTTTGTGAACTAAGAGCTAGATGAAGATGTTGTGAAATAACTAGTAATCATTGATTCTTCAAAAATAGACAAAGAATTACTAAAAGAATGGTATAATAAAGAGTAATATTTTTATCCTTTAGGAGTTATCATGCAAATTAATAAAGCAGCCCTAGAGATTTTTGATTTTACATCATCTTTAGCGGTCTATTCTGAACATGAATTAAAAATAGGTGAGCAAGACATACATGACTATATTGCAGGCCATGTAACGAAAGCTTTTAAAGATCCCGGCGCGAGAACAGGGACGTTACATGCACATAGCCCTATGGGAAAGCGAATCGGTGAATATAAATCTGGTGAAATCTCCTTTATCACGTTAGCAAAAGAGTTAGGGGAGAAGACCTTTGACTATATGAAACAAGCCACAGTAGGCGTTGTCATTGATACTATTGTATGCGATGTGGTGACAGACACATCCTATATTTGTATGCTATTATGTCAGGCTCATGATGCCTTTACGCATCAATTGTTTAGTGAAGATGATGGATCCTTATCGACTGAACTTGTACCACATAAGGCGGTATTGCCGATGCCGACACAAAAGTTGCGAGCTTTTGTTGCCATAAATACATTGGATTTATCTGTTCGCATTTTTGAACCAAAAGGTGAATATGACGGTGAAGTTTGTTATATCTTAGCAGATAAGGTGTTACAACTCGGTACAGATCAATCCTCTAGGGATACTGTTAAAAAGGTAAAAAACATTATAGATAAGGTGGCTCAAGCGCACGAATCCGATGGTGTAGCAGAGCTGACGATGGCAAAGTCTATGATTGCTAAAAATGCAGAAGTATCTGATACGGTTAATCCTGTTCGCATTGTGGAAGAGGTATTTAAGTCTAATCCCATTCAACAAGAAGCTGCTAAAAAGGAGTTAGCTGAACAGGATATGATGCGGCCTTTACCGGTAAATCGTGAATTTGCTACGAAGGTAGGCGAACATCATAAGATTAAAACCGATACTGGCATAGAAATTTCGTTCCCTGTAGAATATATGCAAAATCGAGAGTTTATCGAAATTAAAACTAATGATGATGGTACTTTACGCATTGAATTAAAGAATATAAATAAAATTGTTAATAAATAGGAGGCTCTTGTATGAGTAAGGAAAAGCATAAAAAAACAAATGCATTACGCATATTAGATACTCATCACATAGCATATACGATTAATGAATATGAATGGTCTGAAGAACGAGGTCAGGGTGTTCATGTAGCTGATGAACTAGGTCTTGATGAAAAAGAAGTATTTAAGACTTTAGTTGGCAAGGGTGATAAAACAGGATATGTAGTATTCTGTATTCCTGTAGCTGAAGAACTAGATATGAAACAGGCTGCTCGTGTCAGTGGTAATAAATCAGTTGAATTAATTCATGTTAAGGACTTATTAGGTATAACTGGTTATTTACGGGGTGGTTGCTCGCCGGTAGGTATGAAAAAGCTATTTCCTACATATTTTGATGAAACGATGCAAGCTCAAGAGGCTGTATATGTTAGTGCTGGTTTACGAGGCATGCAGATGCATGTTAATCCACAAGATTTACAATCTGTAGTAAATGCTGAATTTGTACCGCTTACCATGAAGCATTAGGAGGTTGTATGGCGAAGAAATTTTATGCTGTAAAAGCAGGCCGTACGCCAGGTATTTATGAAACTTGGAGCGATTGTGAAAAACAGGTTAAAGGCTTTGGTGGGGCTATTTATAAATCGTTTCCCACTAAGTCAGAAGCTCAGGCTTTTATAGGTGATGAAGGCATGAGTATTGGTGATTATCTAGCATCATCAAAAACGTCTAAAACAAACCATACAAAGAAATCTATAGTCCCTGATTTCTCAGAAACCAATCATTTAATTGCATATATCGATGGCAGTTATGATAAATATAATCAGTCTGTAGGTTCAGGTGGTATTATGTTTCTAAATGGAAACAAAGAAACATTTTCATTCGGCACAAAAGATGTGAAATATACAGAGTTTTGGAATGTGTCTGGTGAGTTATTGGCGGCTATGCATGTTATGGAATATGCTTTAACTCATGGGATTTCTAAGTGTTCCTTATATTATGATTATATGGGGATTGAAATGTGGGCCACGAAGAAGTGGAAACGAAATAATGTATTAACCAATGAATATGCAGCATTTTGTGAACGTATATTTCCACATGTGAAAGTATACTTTCACAAGGTACATGCTCATACGGGTGATACATATAATGAAATGGCTGACCAACTCGCAAAGGCAGGGGCAGCGATAGGTAAATAATCTAAAAGGGGAAAACAATGCGCGTTTGTGTAACGGGGGGCGCCGGATTTATAGGGTCCCATCTGGTCGATCGACTCATAGCATTAGGTCATACAGTATTGGTAATCGATAATCTTACAACAGGGGTACGAGAATTTGTTAATCCAAAAGCAACATTCATAGAAATGGATGTACGAGACGCTAACATAGAATCTATTTTTGCAGATTTTAAACCTCAAGTGGTATTTCATGAAGCGGCACAAACGATGGTACCTGCATCTATGGAAAATCCTAAGATGGATTGTGATGTGAATCTAATGGGATTAATTAATATGCTCGAAGCAGCTAGAAAGCATAATGTTTCACATTTTCTAATGCCATCCTCTGCTGCAGTGTATGGTGATCTCGATACATTACCACTCACAGAAGACATGTCTGGTAAACCGACATCATTTTATGGCCTTACAAAATTGACAGCTGAAGGATATTTACGTATTTATGAACAAGCTTTTGGATTAAAAACAGTATGCTTTAGATATGCTAATGTATATGGGCCACGTCAAGGGGATGGTGGAGAAGGCGGTGTAATCAGTATTTTCAACCGCCTCATTAATGAGGATAAGCCGCTTACCATTTTTGGGGATGGTGAGCAAACACGTGATTTTGTATATGTAGCTGATGTAGTTGAGGCTAATATTAAAGCTATGAATCATCCTGACTTAACAGGAATTTATAATATTTCTACCAATACGAGTACATCTGTCAATGAATTGGTAGGCTATTTTGCATCTATCAGTGGTAAAGAAATTGTAACTAATTATGAAGCAGAGCGGGTTGGAGATATACGCCATTCTCGCTTATGTAATAAAAAAGCAAAAAAGGATTTTGGATTTGAAGCCACTGTTAGTTTAGATTGTGGATTGGGTGATACCTTCTCATATTTTAAGGGGAAATAAATATAGGATTATGAGTGAAACGTATTTTCTGATTATTATGACCGTATGGAATTTTATTGTCTTTTGTATATATGGATATGATAAGTTATCCGCTATAAAGGGGTATGAGCGGATTTCTGAATTTACATTGCTATTTTTAGCCTTTGCCTTTGGTGGTTTAGGCGCTTTATTGGGCATGGTAGTATGTCATCATAAAACAGCAAAATTGAAATTTAAGTTATTGATTCCCATCGCTATTCTTTGGTCCGTATTTGGTATCGGTTATGGCTATGGTTGGATTGGTGCATAAAGGAGATACTTGATGTTACAGTTAGATTCTGGATTTGAGCTAGATTATAACAATATCTATAATGAAAGCTGCATACAGGCAAGGGACATACAAAACTTTGAACGGGCCATTCAAAATGTATGGCGTCATACTAATATTTTGCGATCCACAGGTTATGAAGAAGGCCACCTATCTAAAGATGGTCAGCCAGAACCAATCTTGTTTTATCAGTTGCCATATATATCAGAAAACGGCATCAATACACCGGATATGATGGACCGTTTACATGACTTGGGTGACTATGCTCGTAAAAGTATTGATACTGTTGTTTCTATTGGCATCGGTGGATCTTATCTAGGTAGTAAGGTACTCTTTGATGTGCAATGTGGTTCATTTTGGAATAACTATACTGATGAAGAACGCAACGGCTATCCGAGATTTTATTTTGCTGGGTTTAATGTAGATGGCCCATACTTAGAAGGGCTAATTAAAACCTTAGTATCTCAGGCCGGTGAAAAGGGTAGTGACTATAAAGTTATGCTTGTAGTTACATCAAAGTCTGGTTCCACTATTGAACCGATGGCTAATTTTATGATTCTTCAAAAAGCACTAGAGGATCATCATATTAATTATGAAGTTACCGTCGTTACAGAAACAAATGATGAGGCACATCCTACTATTCTTCATGATATGGCTATCAAGCATCAATGGAGAACATTCTCCGTTCCCTATGGTGTAGGAGGCCGATTCTCCGTTTTTACTGAAGTAGGATTCGTTACAGCTGCTCTTGTGGGATTTGATATTGAAGGATTTTTAGCCGGTGCTGCATCGATGGATATGGCTTGCCAAGAAGAAGATGTTTATAAAAATCCTGCACTATTTAGTGCATTATTAAAATATATTGCATCTGAGCGATATGGACGTATTATAGAGGTATTCATGCCTTATGGTGAGTCTCTACATTCACTATCCGATTGGTATGTACAGCTCTTATCCGAATCATTAGGTAAAATGAGTAATACCTGTCTTCCTTATGGACGTACACCTGTTCCTGCAGTAGGCACGATGGATATGCACGCACAAGTGCAAGAACACCAAGAGGGGCGTCTTAACAAGGTAGTTCAATTTATTAAGGTAAGAGATTGGAATACATCATTGGTTGTTCCAAATTTATATAGTGAGTACGACAAACTTGATGCAATTGGTGATATTCCTATTAGTGATATCTTAAATAGCGCACTTGATGCAAATCGTGAGGCCCTATCGATAGATAATCGTTTTAATATGACCATATCGGTACCAACATTAAATGCATTTCATTTAGGGGAAATTATGTTCATGCATTGTTGGGCTGTGTATTTTGAATCAATTTTAGCTGGTGTTGATGCCTTTGATCAACCTGGTGTTGAAGTTTATAAACGCTTGATTGGTCCAAAACTTCAAGCTATGAAAAAGTTGTAGTTATTAATGGGGGAGTAAGTATATGAATATTTTAGTAACAGGTGGTGCTGGTTATATAGGTAGTCATACGGTTAGAGCATTAATACAGGCTGGTTTTACACCTATTGTCGTTGATAATTTTTCACGTGGTCACCGTAGTGCTATTCCTAAAGGGGTTAAGGTTATAGAGTTAGATATTGCAGATTCAAAACTTGTCAATATCATGAAAGATAATAATATAAAGGGGATTATGCATTTTGCGGCACATTCTCAAGTAGGAGAGTCTATGATTAATCCATCTATTTATTATGAAAATAATGTGGTTGGATCTTATCGATTAATAGAATCTGCAAGACAGGCAGGAGTCCAATATTTTGTATTTTCAAGTACAGCTGCTGTTTACGGTGAACCGGAAGAGGTACCTATTGTAGAAACCGCTAAGTTACAGCCAACTAATGTATATGGTCGTACTAAGCTAATGATTGAAGAAATGCTTCATGACTATAGTGCTATTTATGGCTCTACTTATGTAGCGTTACGTTATTTTAATGCTGCAGGTGCAGATGAAAGTGGCAATATTGGTGAAGATCATTCTCCAGAAACTCATTTAATTCCATTAGTATTAGAGGCCGCTTTAAAAAAGAGACCTCATATTACGGTTTTTGGAACTGATTATGATACTAGTGATGGTACATGTATTCGAGATTATATTCATGTTACTGATTTGGCATCTGCTCATGTATTAGCTATGAATTACTTAATTAATGGCGGTGGATCAAGAGCTTTTAATTTGGGTAGTGGCAATGGTTTTTCTGTAAAGGATATTATTGAAACAGCTAAAAATGTAACTAAAATTGATATTCCCGTGGAGTATGGTGATCGTCGCGCAGGGGACCCAAGTACATTAATCGCATCTTCAGATTGCATTAAGAATGTTCTAGGCTGGAATCCACAACATAGTGAATTATCACACATCATAGGGGATGCATGGCGTTGGCATCAATCTCATCCAATGGGTTATGATGATAAATAAAACTTTATAACTGATATTTTATGATTTGTCAAGGACACTAATAGTCACGGGGGTGACTATTAGTGTCCTTTTTTTATGTATATTTGTGTTGCATACTGATACTAGATAGATATTTTAATTCCACTATGTGAAAGGAGTCCTGATGAATGAACATACAGGAACGTTTACGAGAAAAATTGTATCCTTATGTGACTCAATGTAAACGATACAAGAAGAGTCTAGGTGTATTGTTTGTATTAGGTGGAATAGCAATTGGTTGGGGCATATTCTATACACCCGAGGCTGATTATGTCCAGATGGAGCCTGATTCAACGTCAATGTCGAAATCAGAAGATAAATCTCATGAAATAACATTGTTATACAGTACGAGTAATAACTTGCGAGCTCTTCCTTGGCGTGAGGTATTAGGCGAATCATTAGACAAAAGTAATGTATCTTCAATATATATGATGGATGAAGAACATAGCGGTGGAGGTCAGCAGAACCTAAATAATAAAGATGATTCATCAAAGGTAAAACAAGGTAAACGGAGACATAGTCAGAAGAAAGTAGACCAAGATAGCAGTTCTAGTGCAGAACCAGTTACAACAAAACATAATAAGCAGAAAACAATTCATGTTAATGGCGTAATACATGGGCCTCAATGGGCTGTAATTTTAAGCAGTGGCACAGAATCTACTGTTGTTATGGAAGGAGATTCTTGGCATGGTGTAAAGGTAATTAATGTAGATGAAAATGGTGTAACCCTTGATGAAGGAGGCAATGTACGATGTGTATCTATTGGCGAATCATGATTATAGTTTTACTCTTAGGTGTAATAGAAAATCCTTGTGTATGGGCGAAAGAATCGATACATGTACAACAATCTGAGTCAGGTCAAAATACATATAGTATGACGGTTAGCAAGGCGCCTTTGTCCGATGTGGTAGAGGCCATCAGTCGTAGTTATAAGATTGATATACTAGGCATTAATACATTAAATGGAATTGTGACAGGAACGATACATGGTAAGTCGCCATTAGACATGCTACATCATTTAGGGGATATGTATCATTTTGATATACAGGATGATCAGGGCGTGGTAACCGTTACAGGGCATTCTAGTGCTAAGGAGCATCGTCATGTAGTGGTAGTAGAACCAAAGATGGCATCATCGACATCGCTAGAATCTGTCATAAAAACAGTAGTACCTAATGGAAAATTCGCTGTGCATAAGGAAACGAATCAGATTGTATTAAATGTAACAGGAGACGAGGAAAAAGGGGTAAACTCTATCATTCAATCTGTAGATAGAGATATGAAACAAGTGCGCTTGGAAGCCACCATTATGGCTATGGAGCATTCCTATACGAAGGAGACGGGATTTAGATGGTCCTGGTTGAGTTTAACCGGACATGGTAATGATAAGACAAATTCCTATGGTGCTATTTCTTTTGGAAAAGCTCCAGATGGGGAAGCTTATAAATTTTTTGTTAAACCTGAGCTTAGCCTTTTAGAAACATCGGGAAAGGCAGTTGTTATTGCAACCCCTTCCATTATGGCCTTAAATGGTGAAGCCGCACATATTTTGATAGGTGAACGAATTCCTGTAATCGAAGAGTCAATTTCTAATGGTGAAAGAAAAAGATCCATTCATTACGAAGAGGTCGGTATTAAACTTGACTATACACCGGTAGTAACGAAAAATGGTACCATTGATACGTCTATACGAGCTGAGGTGAGTTCACCCATTATGGTATCTGAGATGAAATCTTATAAAATAACCACTCGACAAGCACAGACTAGAGTGCGTCTACAACCGGGAGAAGTACTGGTCATAGGTGGCTTAATGGATAATCGTGATCAAAAACAGATTGAAAAAATCCCAATACTCGGTGATATCCCTTTATTAGGTAAATTATTTAGACATAGCCGGAAGACAAAGGATAGCGTGGAAATGGTCATTTTTGTGAAAGCGACTGTGGTATAATAATAGTTACGGAATGATAAAGGAGGTATTGAATGGAACGCATTCGAATGATCGGCCTAGGAAAATCATTTGGGGTGCGCCAAGTGTTTTCCAATGTGTCCTTTGAAATAAAAGAAGGCGATAGAATTGCCTTGGTTGGCCCTAATGGGGCTGGTAAATCAACACTGTTGAAATGTATCCTCGGTATTGAGGAATTAGATGAAGGCCAAGTTGTAATGTCTCCTGTGGCAAGCATTGGCTATTTGCAACAAGATGTTAACTTAGGTGATGCTAGTTTAGCTGAAGAAATAGAAACAGCTTGGGAAGATGTTCATGCATTAGAAAATAAATTACAAGAGTTAACCACATATTTAGAGACTCATGAGGCTAGTGAAAGTGACTTACAACGCTTAGACTATTTACAAAATCGATTGGAATGGTTAGGTGGTTATGACTATGAACAAAAAACAAAACGCATAGTCTATGGTCTTGGTTTTACCGATGAAGATCTATATAAACCGGCTAATGCATTTTCTGGGGGTCAAAAAACGCGTATTAATTTGGCGAAGGCCTTAGTACGGAGTCCAGATTTTTTATTCCTCGACGAACCGACAAACCATTTGGATATGGAAATGTTGGAGTGGTTAGAAGGTTATCTATCATCCTATCGAGGCGGCATTCTGATCGTCAGCCATGACCGGTATTTCATGGATCGCATCGTTACTGGTGTGGTAGAACTAGATCATCACAAGGCCACAACATATCGCGGTAATTATAGTCGCTATGTGGCACAACGAGAAGAACGTTTAAAAGCAGATACGATTGCTTATGAAAAGCAGCAAGAATATATTAAGAAAACAGAAGAGTATATTGATAAGTATCGCGCTGGTATTAAGTCTAAGATGGCAAGAGGTCGCCAATCTCAACTAAATCGATTAGAACGACTAGAGGCTCCTGAAACTTCACATTCGTTAGATTTTAAATTTCCACCGGCTGCTATGAGTGCTGATAAGGTACTTGTATTAGATCATGTGTCTATTGGCTACAAAACGGATAATCCAATCATTGATGATGTATCTGTAGTTGTAAGGCGCGGCGAATCTGTTGCATTGATCGGTCCTAATGGGGCTGGTAAATCTACCATGGTGAAAGCTATTGTAGGGGAGTTATTCCCTACAGAAGGTCATATCGATATTGGCAATCGTGTACAAGTGGGCTATTTTTCACAAGAACATGAAGAATTACACGATCGGTGGCAAGTGGTAGATGAGATTATCAATAATTATAATTTCACCGAAGAGAAAGCTCGCAATGTAC
Organism: Veillonella atypica KON; assembly: GCF_002959915.1. Classification (GTDB taxonomy): domain Bacteria; phylum Bacillota; class Negativicutes; order Veillonellales; family Veillonellaceae; genus Veillonella; species Veillonella atypica. The sequence goes on from NZ_PPDE01000008.1 coordinate 66,466, forward strand.
TAGGATCATTCCTATTTAAAGGGGATGATGTATTTAAACTAGTAGGTGATTTATCCGGTGGTGAACGAGCGCGTTTAGCTCTGTTAAAATTATTCTTACAAGGTGATAATTTCCTCATTCTTGATGAACCTACTAACCATTTAGACGTACCTACCCGTGAAATAGTCGAACGTGCGTTGCAGCAATTTGGTGGTACGTGTTTTATTATTTCCCATGACCGGTATTTCTTAGATCAAGTATCTACAAGAACATTGGTATTAGAGAATAAAGGTCTTACTGAATACTTAGGTAATTATTCTTACTATAAAGAGAAATTAAAAGAGCAACAGGATATAGCTGCTCTTACAGAAGTAGTAGAAGAAGTAGCTAAGGAAGATGTGAAATCTGAAGCTAAAACCATTTCTACATCTCCATCTGATGATCCTAAGAAAAAAACAAATACATACATGGTTGAAAAGCAATTAGCTGAAGTGGAAGAAGAAATTGCTAGATTAGAGGCGACCACGAAAATGTATGAAGTACAATTAGCAAATCCTGTAGTCCAACAAGATTTAGCGGAGATGGAAAACATATCTAAGCAGCTTTCAGATACGGAAAGCAACTTACAAAAGTTGTATGAGAAATGGGAACATTTTTCAGAATTATTAGCATAATAAATAAAAATTATAAGGTGTTTATCTGAATTCTATAGAAGATATACATGATTTAATTGACAAACATAAAAAATATTTCATAATATAGAAGTATATATAATTTATACTATTATAGTTGCTATTATTGTGATTAAAGGAAGGGTGTAACATGAATAAATCCATGTTAAAAAAAGCAGCCATTTTTGGCCTTGCTGGTGTAATGGCGGTTGCTGCTGGTTGTGGTAGCAATAAAGATGCAGGTAATGCAAATAATAATGAAGCGAAAATCGCATTGTTAACAACGACAACAGGTGGTGCTGCTGCGTATGGCGAATCTATCAAAGCTGGTGCAGAATTGGCTGTTAGCGAAATCAATGCAGATGCTAACAATGTAAAAATTAATTTGCTCGTTGAAGATACTAAAGGTGATAAAAACGAAGCGATTAATGCGATGAATAAAGTAATTTCTAAAGATAAAGTGGTAGGTGTTATTGGCCCTATGTTATCTGGTGAAATGATGGCTGCTGGCCCTGTAGCAAATAAAAGTAAAGTCGTAGCTCTTGGCACATCTACAACAGCTGAAGGTATTACTGATATTGGCGATTACATTTTCCGTAATGCTGTACCAGAATCCTTGGCAGTAGATACTGCAATTAAAGAAGCACATAAAACTTTGAACTTTAAAACTGCAGCTATTATGTACTCCAACAACAATGACCAAATGGTATCTGTAAATAATACAGCTCGTAAAGCATTGGAAGCTGAAGGTGTACAAATCGTTGATACTGAAACATTCGCAGATAAAGATACAGACTTCTCTGCACAATTAACTAAGATTCAACAAGCTAATCCTGATGTAATCGTTGTTGCTTCTCTATACCAAGAAGGCGCATTGATTATGAAAAAAATGCGTGAAATGGGTATGAAACAACCTGTAGTTGGTTCCAATGGCTTCAACAGTCCTGAATTTATTAAAATCGCAGGTGCTGCAGCTGATGGTGTTATCGTAGGTACACCTTGGTTCCCTAACAAAGATGACCAAAAGGTAAAAGATTTCCGTAAAGCTTATAAAGATAAATACGGTAAAGAACCAGATCAATTCGCAGCGCAAGCTTACGATGCAGTTTACTTGTATGAAGCAGCATTGAAAAAATCTGGCTCCACCACAGATCGCGAAAAATTCCGCGAAGCATTGAAAAATATTGCCGACTTCGTTGGTGTAACAGGTCAATTCAAATTCAATGACCACCGCGACCCTTCCATGGAAGTTCAAGTATTGCAAATTAGAAACGGTCAATTTGACGCATTAAAAAAATAAAAGTTGAGGTAGTATAGTGTTTTTACAACAATTAGTTAACGGGTTAACCCTCGGTAGCTTATATGCTGTACTCGCTATTGGCTTAACACTTGTGTTTGGCGTTTTAAATATCATCAACATGGCACACGGAGGCATCTTTATGATAGGTGCCTTCGTTGGTCTTTTTATGGTAACTGTTTTTGACGTAAACATATTTGTAGCCCTTATCGTAGCGATGGCTGTAGGTGCCGTACTAGGTTACTTATTAGAATTTGTGGCGTTACGCCCACTACGTAAGAAAAAGGTGTCTCACTTAGCACCACTTATCAGCACCATTGGTGTTTCCATCTTCCTTGAAAGTTTGGCATTATTATTATGGGGTCCTCAAACTAGATCCTTCCCACCAGATTATATTGGTGGACTTATCGACTTTGGGGTATTTAAAATCTCCATGGTGCAAATTATCGGTTTAGGTGTTTCTGTTCTCTTAATGATTATTTTGAATGTGGTTATTAAAAAGACTAAGATTGGTAAAGCCATTCGTGCCGTATCCATGAGCACGGAAACAGCAGCTCTCTTAGGCATCAATCCAACGATGATTATTTCTGTTACCGTTATGATTGCTTCCGCTTTAGGTGCAGCTGCCGGTGTACTTGTTGGCCTTTCCTTCAATGCTATTGAGCCTACCATGGGTGTTATCATAGGCTTTAAAGGCTTGGCTGTACTTATCCTAGGAGGTCTTGGCAATATTACTGGCGCCATGGTAGGTGGCTTTATCTTGGGCATTGCGGAAATCTTCTCCGTTGCTTATGGTGCATCTACATTCCGTGATGCGGTAGCCTTCGGTTTAATCATTGTCTTATTATTCTGGAGACCACAAGGTTTATTTGGTTCTAAAGATAAGGGGGGCAGACCATAATGGATATTTTTAACCCTTATTATCTACAAATTGTGATGTTTTTCATCATCAATGCCATCCTTGGTATCTCTATTTATTTCACCCTTGCTAGTGGACAATTATCCCTTGGGGCAGCTGGTTTCATGAGTGTTGGTGCATATGTGGGTGCATTGCTTTCTTTGAAAGCTGATTTACCTATCGTAGTTGGTATTTTAGCAGGTGGCTTTGTAGCTGCTTTAGTTGCCGTTATCATCGGTTTGCCAACAACTCGATTGAAAGGTCTATATCTTGCCATCGCCACACTTGGTTTTGGTGAAGTCGTGCGTGTTATCTTCTTGAACTTAGATGTGACAAATGGTGCTCTTGGTCTATCCGGCATTCCATCTATTCCTCAAGAATTGACAAATTTTGCTTACGAAATTGATATTGATGGCCTTATGGGAATTGATGCGGTTGCATGGGGCAACATTATGGCTATCATTATTTTACTAATCGTTTTGATTTTTATTATTGCTTTCTGTGTACGTATCAACAATAGCCGTGTCGGTCGTGCCTTTGCCGCTATTAAGGCAGATGATCATGCTGCTGAGTTGATGGGGATTAATGTAGTGTACTATAAAATGATGGCTTTCATCATCGGCGCATTTATCGCCGGTATTGGTGGTGGTTTGTATGCTCATATTACAAACTTTATCAACCCTACAGACTTCAGTTATCATAAAGTAGTACAAATCTTATTGTTCCCTGTATTTGGCGGTTCTAATGTAGTATGGGGCTCCGTACTCGGTTCTTTCATTCTTACATTGTTGCCAGAAGTATTGCGTTTCTTATCCGACTATCGCGATATCATTTATGGTGCATTGTTAGTCATTTTGATGGCTGTTCGTCCAGATGGTATTTTAACCGAATCTATGGTAGATAAGATTAGCCGTAAATTAGGCTTTAAAAAAGCTCCATACATTCCTGAAACACAAGTATTAACAGAACGTTTTGAAGCGTATAAACGTAAACAACAAGATAAACAAGGATAGGAGGGGAACTGAATGCTATTAGAATTAAATGACGTAAGTAAAAGCTTTGGTGGCGTTGCAGCTCTCACAGGCATATCCTTTGGTGTTAAGCAAGGTGAAGTGTTTGGTGTTATCGGACCAAATGGTGCTGGTAAGACTACACTCTTTAACTTGATTACAGGTGTATTCCCTGTAAGTTCTGGCGAAATTGTATTTGATGGTATGTCTGTTGTAGGCATTAAACCGCATAGAACGGTAGAAATGGGCATTGCTCGTACATTCCAAAATATTCGACTTTTTGGCAATATGACAGCTTTGGAAACAGTATTAACTGGTATGCATTGCCGAACTGGTTCTGGTTTCGTTGCTAGTTTCTTAAGAACAAAACGCCAACGTATTGAAGAAGAACGTTGTCGTGGCATTGCCTATGAATTTTTAAAACTTGTAGGTCTTGAAGAAGATGCTGAAGAAGTTGCTACATCATTACCATATGGCAAACAACGTCGTCTCGAAATCGCGCGTGCTTTAGCTACACATCCTCAATTGATTTTACTTGATGAACCAGCAGCAGGTATGAATGATAGTGAAACGGAAGCGTTACGCCAATTGATTGGTAAAATTCGCGACTTAGGTATTACTGTTGTCGTAATTGAACATGCCATGGAATTGATGATGAATATCTGTGACCGTTTGGTGGTATTCAATTTTGGTAAAAAGATTGCTGAAGGTACACCTCAAGAAATTCAAAATAATGAGGCTGTTATCGAAGCATACTTAGGTAAAGAGGAGGTGTAATATGTTAAAGCTAGAAAACATCGTGGCTGGTTATGGACATATTACAGCCTTAAAAGACATTAGCTTAGAAGTACCACAAGGGTCTATCGTATCCTTGATCGGTGCCAACGGCGCTGGTAAGTCGACAACAATGAAGACTATTATGGGCCTTGTAAAGCCTACATCAGGTAAGGTGCTATTTGAGGGTCAAGACATTACTGGACATAAAACTCATCAAATTGTACATAATGGTATTTCCTTAGTACCTGAAGGTCGTCAAATTCTTCAAGATATGAGCGTTTACGAGAATCTTGAAATGGGCGCTTATATACGCAATGATAATGAGATTGAAGCGGACATTAAAAAGGTATTTAAACGCTTTCCAATTCTCGATGAACGGAGCTATCAACTAGGTGGTACATTATCTGGTGGCCAACAACAAATGCTTGCCATTGGTCGTGCTCTTATGGCCCGTCCTAAGTTATTGCTACTAGACGAACCATCTATGGGGCTTGCACCATTAGTAGTAAACGAAATCTTTGAAACTATTAAAGAAATTAGTGCAGAAGGCACCACCGTTCTCTTGGTAGAACAAAACGTCCGTCAAGCATTGAAAATCGCTGATTATGCGTATGTATTGGAAACAGGCAAAATGGTATTGTCTGGTCCAGCTGATGAAGTACGACATGATCCTCGTGTCATGGAAGCTTATTTGGGCGGTCGTGTCGAATAAAATTAAATATAATTTATTTGGATGTATATATCTATTATTAAACGGATATATACATCCATTTTTTTTGCAAACTCCTAAATATAGAAATTTTTTATTAGTAATAGAAATATATAGAACAATTTAATACTCATGCATGCGAAGAAAAATACACATATACAGGTGGGCATTAAACATAGATAATTTCAGTATTCTTGATGCTTCATGAAAACCATAGAAAGAAGCTTCATCTTGCTTATATAGTAGTTACATAGAAACGATGATAAAATATGTGTACGATAATTAATTAAATATTAAATTTATTTAAATAGTTGTGTTAAGGTGTTTTGTTAATTGAAATGAATGCTATGAGGTGCATGTATGAATCAAAAATGGATTGCTTTATCTCTTGTCATAGGTACGATAGCCACTACGGGTCTTGCAAAGGATGTTTCTCCTGTAGTAGTTACAACATCAAATATGAATACGTCTGCATCTACAATTGGTTCTGATCAAGAGTATCGTCTACGACAAGGGGATGAACTCATGATTGATGTAGTACAACAAGCAGATTTAGGTGCAAATAAAACTTTCACCATTCGACCAGATGGATATGTATCCATTCCTATGGCAGGTAATATTAAGGCGGATGGAATGACAGTAGAAGAATTCACCCGAAATGTATCTAACGCATTATCCACATACATTATCAATCCTGATGTGTCGGTTAATGTTACAAAATTAGGTGGCGTACGCGTTTATGTATTTGGAGAAATTAATAAACCAGGTGCTTATACATTAACAAAATCGAGTACCGTTATTGATGCGATTGGGGCCGCGGGTAGTTTCAACTGGGATACGGCTAAGAAGAAGATATTTTTAATTCATCAAAATGATCCTACAAAACCTATTGAAATCAATTTAAATAATATGTTGAAAACTGGTGATATGTCCCAAAATTACGTTATGCGTGAAGGCGATATCTTGTACTTAACTAAGAACAGTAAGATTAGTTTCTCTAGAGATATTGCTCCTATTTTGACAGGTGCTTACATGGTATCTCGCATAGGTAAAGACTAATTAGTAAAAATAGTATCATATGTAAGTCATATAAGGGGGGCTTTCATTGCGTTCATATTTATTACCCGGCTTATTACTTATTGTAGATGTTATTACTATTATTGGTGTGGCATTGATCAGTTTGCTTATACGATTTGATGGTTATATAACATCACATTATCTGTATCAGATGATAGATGCATTGCCTATAATGGTAATCTCCTATATTGTTATGCTTTTGTCCATGCATCTATATACGCGCATATGGCGCTATGCAGGTATGCGCGAAATGGTTGCTGTATTGATTGCGACCACCTTAGGAGCAGGACTGTTCTATACAGGGATGTATGTATTTGATAAATCTTTACCTAGATCCATATATTTGATTAGCTGGATTCTTAGTACCGGTGTTATCGGAATTGGTAGAATGATACTCCATTATATTGCCATGCAATATGGTGGAAAACAAAGTACTGATGCTGATATGGTAAATACCTTAATCATTGGCGCAGGTGATGCAGGTGCCACAATTGCTCGTGAAATTGAACGGTATCATAAACGGTCTCGTAAGGTAATTGGTTTCATCGATGATGATGAGTCTAAATTCAATCGTCTAATGGGCGGCGTTCGTATACTAGGTAATCGCCATGATATCCCATCTATTGTAAAAGAAAATAAGGTGAAAGAAATTATAATCGCCATGCCTTCTGTTACACGTAATGAAATCAGAAATATCATGGAAATCTGTTCACCTCTTAAATGTAAAGTCAATACATTACCGGGGATGTATCAATTGTTAGATGATGAGGTACTAGTATCCCATTTACATCCTGTATCCATAGAAGACCTATTAGAACGTGATGAGGTTCGTCTCGATATGGATATTGTAGAACATTATATTCGCGATAAGGTTGTTCTAGTTACTGGTGCTGGTGGATCTATAGGTTCAGAAATTTGTCGTCAAATTATGCGTGTTGGCCCTAAACAGCTCTTATTGTTAGGCCATGGTGAAAATAGTATATACCTTATCAATCAAGAGTTGAAAAATATATATAAAGACGGCCCGATTATACCAATTATTGCAGATATTAGAGATAAACAACAATTAGATCAAATATTCACTCAATATAATCCGCAAGTTGTATTTCATGCAGCAGCTCATAAACATGTACCGTTAATGGAGATTCAACCAATGGCTGCCGTTTTAAATAACATTTATGGCACAAGAAATGTAGCAGACGTAGCAGGTCGCCATGGTGTAGAACGGTTTGTTATGATTTCTACGGATAAAGCCGTCAATCCAACTAGCGTTATGGGTGCCACAAAGCGCGTTGCAGAAAAGGTTATCATATCTATGAATGATACATATGATACGAAATATATTACTGTTCGTTTCGGTAATGTTCTCGGCAGTCGCGGTTCCGTCATTCCTCTATTTAAAAAACAAATTGAAGCTGGTGGCCCTGTAACTGTTACAGATCCAGAAATGACGCGGTATTTTATGACCATACCAGAAGCCAGTCAGCTCGTGTTACAAGCTGGTGCTATGGGTAAAGGTGGAGAGGTATTCTTACTTGATATGGGCGAACCTGTAAAGATTATTGATTTAGCAAGAAATATGATTCGCTTATCAGGATTGGAACCTGATAAGGATATTCATATTAAAATTACAGGCCTTAGACCAGGTGAAAAGAAATACGAAGAGTTGCTTACATCTGAAGAAGGAACCAATCGAACGAATCATACAAAGATTTTTGAAGCCCCGTTAGATACCGTTGATCGTGATTGGTTGATAGAAAAAATTAGCAGCTTTGATTCTTGTGAAACTGATATGGATGTAATTGGCGTATTACAGGATATTATTCCAACATATACACCTAACCATAATATTTAAGCGGAAAGAGAGACCGCGGTGTTGTATGCCTACTTGAAAGGGGTATTGGGATGGAACAAATTATAGATATAAAAGATATAGCCAAGATTCTTGTTAGAAAACGGCGAACTATTATAAATGTGACTGGCATTTGTATTCTCCTTGGCGGTGCGTACTTAATCGTAACACCATCTACCTATCAGTCTACAGCTATGTTGCGTATTAAACAGACGCAAGGCTTAGGTAATTCAGTGCTATCTAGTGACCCAAGCTACTCTGATACGATGGCTCGTCAATTGATGAATACTGATGCAGAGATTTTAAAAAGTCGTAATGTTGTGGAACCTGTTATCAATGAAATTGCCGAAGATAGTAGTAAGCTACCAACGTATGAAGAATTTGTTAAAAATCGTATTGAGACAAAGCCATATAAAGAAACACAGTTATTACAAGTTAGTGTGACTGGTAAGTCCCCAGAAGAGGCACAAGAAGCTAATCAGTTATTAATTGATACATTTTTAAAACGCTTAGCCGAGTTATCCCAAGTTGAACAAAAAGCGACTCGTGAGTTTTTACAAAAAAGAGTGGTAACAGCGAAGGAGGAATTGTCTGAAGCAGAGAAAAAGCTCCAACAATTTCAAGTAGATAATAAAATTTATTCTACCAATGATCAAATGAAGGGGCTTACAGATAAGATTACGTTAATCGATCGTGAAAAGGCACAAAATAAGCTCGATTTAGAAACGGCGCAAGCTGCATTAGGTAGCATTAATGCGGATTTAGGTTCGGCAGGTGCTAGTATTGCAGATAGCTCAACGGTACAAGCTTATAAATCACAACTAGCAGATTTAGAGGCTCGTAAGGCAAGTTACGTAGGTAAATATACTGATTCACATCCTGCAATGAAGGAAGTAAATGATCAGATTGCTAAAGCACAAGCCGGTTTACAACAGGAAATCGATGCTATTGTTTCACAGCAAGCTCCATCAAGTAACTCCGCTCAACAAGGTTTATTAACAGATAAATTTAAAAATGAAGCTGCTTTAGCAGTAGCTCAAAGTAAAGAGGCTACGTTAGCTGATTTAGATAAAGATAACGAAGATGCGATGAAAGCACTCCCTGAAAAGGAACGGGGGTATATTCAAGCTAAGCGTGATGTAGATGTAGCCCAAGATATTTATGAAATGCTTTCTAAACGTCTGGAAGAAGCTAAGGTGGCAGAGGTTATGGTGCCGAATGAGGTACAAATTGTCGATGCTCCTACATTACCAGAAAAAGCGATTGCTCCTCGTCGTGTACTTGTTATGGTTGCCAGTGCTATTATCGGTTTAATTTTAGGCTGTTTGTATACATTAGTTAACTCTTTGCGAAATCGTAGAATACAGACTGTAAAAGATGTTGAAGATATGTTACAGGTGCCGATGTTAGGTGTCATTCCTAATCACAGAAAATCGGTAATAGAAGAACCTAAGAATAAAGTGTTGCGTTGGTTGTACAAGGTGAGAGGTTAAGATGGATACGATACGATTAATTTCAAATGAATATGGTGATACTCCTCTTGTGGAATCTTATCGAACATTGCGTAGCAATTTACAGTATCGCTGTAATGCAGAAAATAGAAAAATGTTGTGTGTTACATCTGCTACAACAGGTGAAGGTGTATCGGAGGTGGCCGCTAATTTAGCGATTTCTTTATCCAAGAATAATGACAAGGTGCTGTTAATTGATGGTAATTTACGCAATCCAGTGCAACATGTTGTATTTGATGTAAAAAATCAAGGATTAACAAATCATATCATTATGGATGAAGATTTGACGATTCATCGTCATGTGATGCCTCATCTAGATCTAATTACCAGTGGTATTGCAGTGGAATCTCCGTCAGAGGTGGTTGATTCCCATCGATTATCTACGGTATTTGAGTACATTCGTGATGAATATGATGTCATCATAGTGGATACACCATCGGTGTTAAGTGTTACGGATGCCTTGGTAATAGCTGAGAAAGCTGATGGGGTTCTCTTGGTTGTAAAAGGTGATTATGTTCAACCTGATGATATGGCATTAGCTAAACAACGATTAGAGCAAATTGGAGTACCTATTATCGGATCAGTGTTTATTGATATGGAATAAATGGAAAGTATAGGTGAAAGCTATGAAAATTAATTTCTCTCCTCCAGATATTACAGAATTAGAAATCAATGAGGTGGTAGAAGCGTTAAAAAGTGGTTGGATTACAACTGGACCACGTACTAAGGAATTAGAACGACGTATTGCAACGTATTTAGGGACGCCAAAGGCAGTGTGCTTAAATTCAGCAACTGCAGCCTTAGAAATGATTCTTCGCGTATTGGGTATTGGACCAGGTGATGAAGTTATAACTAGTGCTTACTCCTATACGGCTAGTGCAAGTCCTGTAGTTCATGTAGGGGCAAAACTAGTATTAATCGATACAGCACCTGATTCTTATGAAATGGACTATGATAAGGTGGCTGCTGCCATAACCGATAAGACAAAGGCCATTATTCCTGTCGATATCGGTGGTGTACCTTGTGATTATGACCGTTTATTTACAATTGTAAATGATGCAAAATCTTTATTTGTACCAAGTAATGATATACAACGTGCTTTAGGTAGAATTCCAATCGTTGCAGACTGTGCACATTCTTTTGGGGCAACCTATAAAGGGATGCATACAGGCAATGTAGCTGACTTTAGTAGTTTTTCCTTTCATGCGGTAAAAAACTTTACCACTGCTGAAGGTGGGTGTGCTACGTGGAATCATATAGAGGGTATTGATGATGAAGCTCTCTATAAGGAATTTCAACTATTATCTTTACATGGTCAGGATAAGGATGCATTGGCCAAAACTAAGATGGGGGCCTGGGAATATGATATTAAAGGTACCTATTATAAGTGCAATATGACGGATATTATGGCTGCTATTGGATTGGCCCAATTAGAACGATATCCTGGCCTATTAGAACGGCGTCGTGAAATTATTGATCGATATAATGACGCGTTTAAAGATTGTCCTGTATCTGTAGTACCTCATTATACGGATGAGCATATGAGTAGTGGTCATTTATATTTAGTGCGTATCAATGATGCAACCATAGAACAACGTAATGAATTAATTGAACGAATGGCAGAAAAAAGTGTTGCTACAAATGTGCATTATAAGCCAATTCCAATGCATACGGCTTATAAAAAATTGGGATTTTCTATCGATGATTATCCAAATGCATATGATCAGTTCAAAAATGAAATTACATTGCCCCTTCATACTAATTTGACAGATGAAGAGGTAAGCTATGTGATTCATACATTTAAAGAATGTTTAGGTGCATTATGATTTGGAAATCATGGCAGGAGTTGCCCGATGATATGCGATGTGAAGCCATTCGTCCTTATTACGACATCTTAGCATCCAAACGTCGTGATTTAATGATTAAGTCTGTATTTGATCGCTTAATGGCAGCCATTCTATTAATAGTATTGAGTCCCATATTTCTATTATTAGCGGTATGGATAAAACTAGATAGTGAAGGTCCTGTATTCTTTAGACAAGAACGGGTCACGCAGTATGGTAAATCTTTTAGAATTTACAAGTTTAGAACCATGGTACAAAATGCTGAACAGCTTGGTACACAAGTTACGTCTAAAGATGATATGCGTGTTACATCTGTAGGACAGGCTTTGCGAAAATGTCGACTCGATGAATTGCCTCAGTTGATAAATATATTGGAAGGTACCATGAGTTTTGTCGGTACGCGTCCAGAGGTCCCAAGGTATGTAGCAGCTTATACAGATGAAATGAAAGCGACATTGTTACTGCCTGCAGGTGTAACGAGTGTAGCTAGTATTCGGTATAAGGATGAAGATATCTTGTTAGATGCGGCAGATGATGTAGATGATTGCTATATTCATAATGTATTGCCTGCAAAGATGGAATGGAATTTACGGAGTCTTAAAGAATTCTCGTTCATTGGAGAATTAAAAGTTATGGTGGAAACGGTATTGGCCGTTATACGTTAGAAAGGTAGTATGGCAGAAACAACAGCTCATGATATACAGGCTAAAGAATTGAATATGCTTTTAGTGTTTAAAGAATTTTGTGATGCTCATAATCTACGATTCTATTTATGTGGTGGCGGTCTTATAGGAGCTATTCGACATAAAGGGTTTATCCCTTGGGATGATGATTTAGATATTTTTATGCCTCGTCCTGATTATGAAAGATTGGCTGAACTTTGGCCTATACACGGTGATAAACGATATACCTATTGTAGAACAACGAGAGATAAGATCTATCATGATGCGGGTGCATCAATTCGCGATGAAGAAACGACTTTCATCAATCGCCATAGTGTGAATGAAGATATTTGTCATGGATTAGCCCTTGAAATTATGCCTATCGATGGCTGTCCCAAGGGTACTGTCAAACGATTCTTTCAATTAATGTGGGCCATGACCTTTGCCTTGTTTAATGCACAACGGTTGCCTGATAACAAGGGCAAGGTATATCGCATGTTGGCTGGGTGCATTTATAAGGTGATTTCTAAACCTTCGTGGCGTTATCACATATGGCGCTTTGCAGAAAAACAAATGAGCCAATATGATTTTGACACATCCCATGAAGTAACGGAACTGATTGGTAGTTTGAAAGGTATGAAGCTACGCCATCCACGCCAAGATTTTGATCACGTTGTATATAAGGAATTTGAAGGTCATCAAATTCCCGTTATGGCTGGTTATGAACGATACTTACGTTTGATTTGGGGCGACTATATGCAATTGCCTCCAGTGGAACAGCGTGTAGCAAAGCATGATGCCGTATATATCGATATGGATCGTAGTTATACCAATTACAAGGGCATTCATTATTTAGTAAATACACATCGTTAATAGTTAAGGGAGGTTCTATGAAAAGAATAGCAGTTATCTTTGCTGGTGGCGTAGGATCCCGTATGAAAAATGATAAAATGCCAAAGCAATTCCTTGAATGGAATGGTAAGCCTATACTGATACAAACACTATCCATTTTTGAAGAAGAACCCTTCATTGATGGCATTGTATTAGTGTGTAAGTCAGACTGGATGGATTATGCAAGGGCTCTGATAGCAAAAGAAGGCCTTCAAAAAATAGTATCCATTGTTCCTGGTGGCGAGACTGCACTGGACTCTCAATATAACGGTTTGCTTGAAGTGAAACGATTATATGGTGTTGATGATATAACAGTACTAATTCATGATGGTGTACGACCTTTAGTTGATCGTTCTACCATTGTTAGAAATATACGATCTGTTGAAACAAAGGGGAGTGCCATTACGGTAACTCCTGCTATTGAAACAGTTATGGTTACTGATGATGGAGAAATCAAAACGATTTTAAATCGTCAACAATGTTTGATGGCAAAAGCGCCTCAAAGTTTTAGGCTCGTTGATATTCTTTCAGTTCATGATACATCAATAGCTGAAGGAATTCATGATTTTATCGATTCTGCATCTATGATGATGCATTATGGGTATCCCTTGTATCCCGTATGGGGGGAACCTGAAAATATTAAGATTACAACCCCGTCAGATTATTATATGTTCACAGGTATATTAAAAAATAGAGAAAGTGGAGGTGAGGGCAATTAATACGGTTGTTGAACGAGACATACAAGAAATTATAGGTGATTCTCATATATTTAAGGCGTTTCAGGATAAGACAATACTTGTAACAGGTGCTACAGGTTTAATAGGCTCTATGGTGGCTCGTTCATTAGTAGCCGCCAATGATGCCTACCATCTTTCATTACATGTCATATGCCATGTGCGCAATATAGAAAAGGCACATTCTATGTTTGGAGATATTCTAAATTCACAAGCAATCACATTTGTTGATAGGCCATTAGATTCTCTAACTGTAGCATGTGACTATATTATGCATGGGGCTGCCCCTACAAAATCTAAATATTTTGTAGAACATCCGGTGGATACGATTCGTACATCAATACATGGTACGGAACGTATGTTAGAACTGGGAAAAGAACAGCGGATTTTAGGTATGGTATATCTATCGAGCATGGAACAGTATGGTATACCTTATGAATCTGGTCAAGTTATGACGGAGGATCGCATTGGGTATTTAGATCATCTAAACGTTCGTAGTTCCTATTCTGAAAGTAAGCGTATGTGCGAATGTTATTGTAAATCCTATGCTGTTGAATTTGGTGTTCCTGTTAAAATCGCTCGCCTTGCGCAGACGTTCGGCGCTGGGGTGCCGTTAGATGATAATCGGGTGTTTATGCAGTTCACCCAACATGCCTTGGATGGTCGTGATATTATCCTTCATACTAAGGGCGATTCCATGTCCAACTTCTGCTATATTACGGATGCAGTGCGGGCCATTATTATTTTGATGACCCAAGGTGATATGGGCGAAGCTTATAATGTGTGCCATGACGAGGAAACTCGTAGTATTGCTAGTATTGCCAATTTAGTAGCGTGCCATGTGGGGGGCGATAAAGTTTCTGTTGTCTTTGATATACCTGAAATTGTGTCCTCCTTTGGATATGCGCCTACAGTTCATATGTTTTTAAATTCTAGGAAGATGCGCAATCTATCATGGGAACCAAAGGTAACAATGAAAGACGCATATATACGTTTAGCCGAATATATCACAGAGGAGCGTCAAAATGGGTAAAGAAATTATTATTGTTACTATTTCCCTTGGAAATGATGGTGCTGAACGTATTTTAACAGAATTGGCTCGCCAATGGCATCATGATGGACACGAGATTACAGTGATTCAAACAAGTCCCAATCGCTATGGCACCGAATATGCATTGCCAGAAGGTATAGAGCAAATTCAAATACATACGACCAGTTCCAATAAGATTCTTCGATTTTTACAAGAAATTAAAGCACTTATTGGCATATTAAAACAACGTCCTAATGCAACGTGTTTATCATTTCTGAGTGCGTCCAGTTTTATATTAGCTATTAGTTCGTGGTTTGTGAAAAATCGCATGGTATTTTCTGAACGAAATAATCCGCGTAAGGTGCCTGTCGGCAAACATCAACAAATGCTTCGAAACTTTGCATTTCGATTTGCTGATGCTATAGTATTTCAAACTGAAGATGCGAAATCATATTTCTCTAAGTCTATACAAAGCCGTGGGCATATCATTCCGAATCCGATTAATGGCAATTTACCAGAACCTTACGAAGGGGAACGTGAAAAGATTATTGTAACCGCGTGTCGATTACATCCGCAAAAGAATTTACCTATGATGATCAATGCATTTAGCATGTTGGCAAATGAGTTTAAGGATTATAAACTTGTCATTTATGGTCAAGGTGTCCTAGAGGATGAACTTCGTCAACAAATTGCAAATTTAGGATTAACAGACAGAGTTCTTTTACCGGGGTTCGCAACTAACATCTTGGAACAAGAGCGACCATGTACAATGTTTGTGTCATCGTCTGACTTTGAAGGCATATCTAACTCTATGTTAGAAGCTATGGGAATGGGGCTACCTGTAGTTGTTACAGATTGTCCGGTAGGCGGTGCGCGTATGGTTATTCAAGATGGGGTCAATGGATTACTAGTGCCTGTAGGGGATACGAAAACGATGTATGAAAAAATGAAATCCATCTTAGCAAGTCCTGAGTTGGCTAAACGTATATCTGTTGAAGCAATCAAGGTGCGAGATACATTCCCACTAAGTAAAATTGCTAAACGTTGGATTGATATTTTATAGAAAAATTAGTGTTGTGATGTACATATATTGAGAGAAGAGGGACAGTATTGAAGTTAAATATTACGACCATATCTAATCGTCTTATATGGTTTATAACATTAGTATTTCTTGTACTTTCATTGACCATATCGTTCGCCCTCGGCGATGCAGATTACGGTGCCTATGTGCTATTCGTATGCTTGTTTGGATTAATACTATGTTATCTCGTACGAGACCAGGGGCGAATTACAGTGTCATTTACATGGATGCATATGTATATGCTACTATTCATAGGCGTTTGCTATCTTAGTTCTCTAAATGCTCTTGATCCATCTGTAGCCATGAGTAGAAGCTTTGATATTGTAAAAATATTTTGTATGCTCATTGTTTTGTATATGTGCTTTCAGCGAGAAAAATCAGTTGATTCCTTATTGAAAATCGGCATGTGGACAGGATATATTGTCTGTTTCTATACGGTGTATTACTATGGGCTCGATTATTTTATCAATGTTCTTTCATCATCGGCTCGTATAGCAAATGACGCATTAAATGCAAATACAGTAGGACTATTAGGTGCCAATGCTATTGTAATGACCGTGTATTATATGATGTACGATAAACCGCGATGGTGGAACATCATAGCATTACCAACATTAGGTATATTGGCGGCTACAGGTAGTCGGAAAGCATTGGTATTTGTCGTTATAGGTATCGTTTTATTATTCGTATTCAAAAGCTTTCGTAGTAAAAATATTGTTAATTCCTTAGCTAAATTAGTAGCTTATTTGAGCATACTAATTATTGCTTTTATAGGTATATTACAGCTACCTATTTTTAGTGAAGTATTAGAACGTATGAGTTCCATGGTAGATGCTTTCACAGGCACTGGTGGGGATTCTTCTGCTATTGTTCGCATGGCCTTAGTCGATATTGGTTGGGATTTATTTCATCAGTCTCCAATTATAGGCGTTGGGATTAATAATCCTGCGGTATATACATACTCTATTTTCGGTCGAGAAAATTACTACCTTCACAATAATTACATTGAATTACTGGCGGGTACTGGTGTTATAGGTGTGGTCACATACTACTCCATGTATGCCTATCTCGTTTATAACATGATACGATATCATGATTTTCACAGCAATGAATATGTCATGGTATTTATATTACTTATGTCTCAATTAGTTATGGATATGGGTTTGGTTTCTTATGAAAGTAAAAGTACTTACTTTTATATGATGTTATTTTTTATAGAAGTTCAGATTTTACGGGCTAAAAGGAAGAAATTACATGAACATACAAACAATCTTGACCAAGGGAAAGCGGTTCATCTCTGATCCTTATTACCGTTTACGGGTGATGATAAAAATGGGTGCTTATGATTCCTTAAGCGATGAAGCGTTTCTACGAAGGATATTTCCTCAATATATGGGATATCCATTAAATTTAGATAATCCACAGACCTTTAGTGAAAAGATGCAGTGGATGAAATTATATGATCGTAAATCCATATATACTACTATGGTTGATAAGTATGAGGCTAAAAAGTATTTAGCTGATAGGATTGACTCAAAGTACATCATTCCTACTTTAGGTGTATGGGATTCTTTTAATGAAATTGATTTTGATGCATTACCGAATCAGTTTGTACTAAAATGCACTCATGACAGTGGTGGTATTGTAATTTGTAAAGATAAGTCTAAGTTTGATAAAGAAGGAGCACGTCAAATTATTAATAAATCTTTACAGCGTGATTTTTATCTTATAGCTCGTGAATGGCCCTATAAAAATGTACGTCGCCGTATTTTAGCAGAAGAGTATATAGATGAGTTAGGGAATGCAGATTTATTAGACTATAAGATGTATTCCTTTCACGGAGAACCAAAGCTAACTGTAGTTTGTTCTGAACGATTTTCTAAAGGTGGAACACGTATGAACTATTATGATGAGGATTGGAATTATATTAATCTTTCCGTTCTTCATTATGAGCCCTCTAACAAAACATTTGAAAAACCGCCACACTATGAAGAAATGAGATCATTATGCAAACAATTATCTAAGGATTTTCCGTTTTTACGGGTTGATTTTTATGACGTGAATGATCATCTTTATATTGGAGAATTAACATTGTATCCTGGCGCAGGATTTATAAAGATGGAACCAATGGAGTTTGATTACGAAATGGGAGAGTGGTTACATCTTGAAGGTATACATCGGAGCTGATTTTGTTCCTACAGATATAAATCGTATATTATTCGAAAATGGTGATATGGAATCTATAAATTTAAAATCACCTACAAAAACGATTAATGGGTTTACAGCAATACAGAATTATTTGTCATGTGAAGCGCATCATGAGTTATTTTTACAAGGCTTAAAGAATATAAATCGTAATTAAATGGATTTGAATATCAATGGATACTAAAGTTGTAGCTGCTGCTAAGTGGTCACTTATAACGGAGATCTTAGCAAAGCTTATTACACCAATTACAAATATCATATTGGCGCATATTTTGGCCCCTACAGCATTTGGTATTTTAGCCACTATAATGATGGTTATTTCATTTGCGGAAATGTTAGCAGATGCGGGATTCCAGAAATTTCTTGTTCAATACGAATTTGAAAGTGAAGAGGCTAAACAGAAAAGTGTTAGTGTTGCATTTATTTCAAATATAGTACTAGCTATTGTATTATGGATTGCTATCATTGTCTGCCGTGATGAGTTAGCATCATTGGTTGGCAATGAAGGATTAGGTATTCCTTTAGCTGTGATGGGGGCTATGTTACCATTGAGTGCATTTAGTAGCATTCAAATGGCAATGTATAGAAGAAATTTTAACTTCAAATTTCTCTTAAGCATACGAATGATTACTATCATTACTCCTTTGTTCGTATCTATACCAATGGCATTATCAGGTTTTGATTATTGGTCTTTGATTGCTGGGCTTTTAGTGGCACAACTATTTACAGCTATTGCATTATGTGTGAGACAAGAAAAATTGATATCCATCTATTTTTCGTATCCTATATTTCGTAATATGTTCAGTTTTAGTGCATGGTCCTTGGCGGAGGCATTCTCTATATGGCTTACGGCATGGGTAGATACCTTCATTATTAGTCATTTTTTGAACGCATATTATCTTGGCGTTTATAAGATGCCAACAGCTATAGTTACTACTGTTATGGCTATTGCTACATCTTCGATGGCTCCTGTTTTATTCTCTGCTTTATCACGACATCAACATAATAAAGAGGAGTTTGAAAAAACATTTTTAACATTTCAACGATATATGGCCTTATTTTTGGTTCCATTAGGTGTTGGTATGTTTGTATATCAAGATTTTATTGTACAAATTTTATTGGGACCTCAGTGGAAGTTAGCCGGAATAGTGCTAGGATCATGGGCATTAAGCTCATCTCTCGTGACCGCTATTTCATATTTAATATCTGAAGCATTTCGTGCTAAGGGAATGCCAAATATTTCATTCCTTGCACAGATGTTACATCTCATCGTATTAATTCCGGTTATATACATATGTGTTCAATATGATTTCACTACATTTGTCTATGCTCGTTCTATAGTACGGATTCAAATGATTGGTGTACTTTTATATCTCTTAGCTGTGTATGTGAAGATGAATGCGTGGAGTGTAATTTTTAATATTAAAGCCTATATCATTACCTCCGCCATTGTAGGTATTGGTTCCTATGCTTTGTTGCATTTATATAATAGTATGATTTGGACGATTTTCTGTATATGTGTCAGTCTTATTTCGTATCTTGTTGTGTTGTATTTATTTCCAACGGAGAGGGTTGTACTTGCTAAAATATGGGATAGCGCCTTAGCACGACTAAGACGTTCCTAAAGGAAAGGACAGACTATGCTTTTACAAAATGTATCATTACATAACAAGGTAATTCTCATTACTGGGGCTGCAGGATTTGTAGGTGCCAATCTTGTTATGTCGCTTTTTAATAATATTGAAAATAGCCTCATCATAGGTGTTGACTCTGTTAATGATTATTATGATGTGAGTTTAAAGGAGTATAGACTTCAACAGATTGTTTCCTCCGTAAAACATGATAATCAATGGATATTCAAAAAAGGGAATATAGCGGATAAAGAGTTTTTACAATCTATTTTTGATAGATATAAACCGGATGTAGTTGTGAACTTAGCAGCACAGGCAGGTGTACGCTATTCTATTACGAACCCAGACGCATATATAGAATCAAATATTATTGGCTTTTACAATATATTAGAATGTTGCCGTCATTCGTATGATAATGGGGCAAAAGGTGTTGAACATCTTGTATATGCATCATCCTCTTCCGTTTATGGTTCTAATAAAAAGATTCCTTATTCTACAGATGATCAAGTAGATAATCCTGTGTCCTTATATGCAGCTACAAAGAAATCTAATGAATTATTAGCCTATTCCTATGCTAAGTTGTATAACATCCCATGTACAGGCCTTCGGTTCTTTACTGTGTATGGCCCAGCAGGGCGTCCTGATATGGCATACTTTGGATTTACTAACACATTGCGCAAAGGCGAAGTGATTAAAATCTTTAACTATGGTAATTGTAAGCGTGACTTTACTTATATAGATGATATTGTTGAAGGTGTTTATAAGGTTATGCAAGTAGCTCCTGAACGAAGAAATGGAGCTGATGGATTACCAGTACCACCATATGCAATTTATAATATCGGTAATAATAGTCCTGAAAATCTATTGGACTTTGTGACAATATTAGGTGAAGAGTTAATAGGTGCTGGTGTGTTACCAGCAGATTTTAACATGGAGCGCCATAAGGAACTCGTACCGATGCAACCTGGAGATGTGCCGATTACATATGCTGATACATCTGCATTAGAAACGGATTTTGGGTTTAAACCGAGTACAACACTTCGAGAAGGTTTAAGACGTTTTGCAATATGGTATAAAGATTTTTATATGAAGGATGGTAAATAAATGAAAATAGCAATAGCTGGTACGGGATATGTTGGCCTTTCAAATGGCGTATTATTAGCACAACATAATGAAGTGGTTGCACTGGATATCATTCCTGAAAAGGTAGATATGATTAACCGTAAAGAATCACCTATTGTTGATTCAGAGTTGGCCGACTATTTAAAGAATAAGTCGCTGAATTTTCGTGCTACATTAGATCCTAACGAAGCTTTCACAGGTGCTGAATATGTTATAATTTCTACACCTACCAATTATGATCCACAAAAGAATTTTTTTGATACATCATCCGTAGAATCTGTTATTAAAACAGTTTTAGATATTAATCCTGATGCGGTTATGATTGTTAAATCTACAGTCCCTGTAGGTTATACAGAACAGATGCGAGAACGGTTTAATACGAAGAATATAATTTTCTCTCCTGAGTTTTTACGTGAAGGTAAAGCGTTATATGATAATTTATATCCATCTCGTATTGTAGTTGGTGAAGATTCGGAACGTGCTCATACGTTTGCTCACTTATTAGCAGAAGGTGCTCTTAAAGATGATATACCTTTATGTTTCACTGGTTCTACAGAGGCAGAGGCTATAAAATTGTTTGCTAATACCTATTTAGCATTGCGTGTAGCTTACTTTAATGAACTAGATTCCTATGCAGAGGTGCGTGGATTAAATACGAGTGAGATTATTCATGGCGTATGTTTAGATCCTCGTATTGGGGATTTCTATAATAATCCTTCCTTTGGATATGGCGGGTACTGTTTGCCAAAGGATACAAAACAACTATTGGCAAATTACAATGATGTGCCACAAAACCTCATATCTGCCATTGTTGATGCAAATCGTACAAGAAAAGATCACATTGCAGATGCTATCATTGGTAAGGATCCTAAGATTGTTGGTATTTATCGATTAACAATGAAAACAAATTCCGATAATTTTAGGGCTTCTGCGGTACAGGGGATCATGAAGCGTATTAAGGCAAAGGGGATTGCTGTTGTTGTGTATGAACCAACACTAGATGCTGATGATTTTTTCCACTCACCAGTCATTAGAAATTTTGATGATTTTAAACGTGTTAGTGATGTGATTGTAGCCAATCGTTGGGATGATTCCTTGGCCGATGTAAAGGATAAAGTTTATACTAGAGATATTTTTGACCGAGATTAGTGGCGGTGATAGTAGATGTTAAAGAAACATTGGATAAGCTTTACTTTAGTTGTTCTCGTTATCCTTTTTATCTGGGATAATTCGCTACAAAATGATATTTCCTCAGATGGTTTGAGTCTTAAGATGACACAATGGTTGAGTCCGATTCTGTATAAGCTGGGTCTCACCGGTGACATGTGGTCCTTAAATCGCATTGTCCGCAAGATGGCGCATGTGTTCGAGTTTGCTGTACTTGGTGGATGTTTGTATGTAGCATTGCATCAATTTAATCGTGAATATGCAGGACTTAAAGTGATTTTTATAGGATTAGTTATTGCCGTTATGGATGAATGCTTGCAACTTGCAAGTATTGGTAGACATGCATCGATTCGCGATGTAGCAATCGATACAGCCGGCGTCATCATTGGTGTTGCTGTCGTACAAGTTATACTGTCTATTTATCAAAGAATACGGCATAGTTAATAGATGGATTTTAATTAAATATACAAGGCTTCTATGAGTTATTTATAGGAGCCTTGTTTTTTTGTGAAAACAAAATGAAATTATTAAATAATCTTTAATTTTAAGCAATCAAATATTATCAAAAGTTTAGGTATAGGTACTTTTCAAGACATAGATTCATTGGTATAATATGAATACAAAATGAATTTGAGTAATTAAAGAGATTATATTTAAGAGATTTATATCGAGGTAAGGGGCGATATAAAGATGAGAATGGGGAAGAAGATGAAACGCATTTTAGATTTACATACATATATTTTGCCGGCTATGGCAGATGGAAAGGGACCTCAATCCATGGCTGAATCTGTGCAAATGGTTAAAGATTTAGTCCGTTCTGGTATTACAGATATTTTTTGTACACCTAAGGTTAATGAGCTAAATGTACAGACCGTTGTTGAGTCAGTAGTGGAGCAGGTAGAAAATTTAACACAAGTAGTATCTGAACAAGCGATACCGGTTACATTACATAGTGGTGCCGTTGTTGAGTTAGGTGATGGTATGATTGACTATATACGCAATCATAAAGAATCACTTGTATTAGGTAATAGCCATTTTATGTTAGTTACTATTCCACAAGATTGTAAGTTATATCATGTAGATGCGTGGTTACAGACTTTATGTGACTTAGGTATTACGCCTATCATAAGTGAAGTGGAACGTAATGACCTTTTCTTTAATAAACCTGAACAACTATTGGAATGGGTTGATAAGGGCATTTTATTTGAATGTAATATTATGTCTTTTACACATCATTCTGAGCATTATACGAAAGCTATTGAATTATATACGAATGGTCTAATACACTTCTTTGGTACTGGTTATGATGTGATGAACAATCAATATGGTAGCTATGTAGATGTAATTTCTAAACTAGATGTTGAATATAAGAAAGATTTACTTAGTGACGTCCGATTAAATGAACGCGATTTATTAGCGGATAGAGTATTTTATCCTACGGTACCGGATCATTGGGCAGGAAAACGGCCTAATTTCTGGACTCGACTTCTTTCAATCGCTTTATAAAAAAAGAGTTTTTTTGTTATGCCGTTTAAGTATAGCAAAAAGACTCTTTTTTACATGATATTGTATTTTTTATTGCAATAAAACACTATATATAGTATACTATGAAAGCGGTTAGAAATACGAAATAATCTATTGAATTTTGTATTTTTCGTAGTAAATAATATAGATTGAGTATGGTTTTTTCCATACTTTTTATATGTAATGACATTAATTAATTCGGAGTATGGGAAACGGGGAGGTTCCGAGATGTTGCAGGTCATTAAACGGGATGGTACTAAGGTACCTTTCGATAAACATAAAATTGCAGTAGCTATTGAAAAGGCAGAACATAGTAGTACGGGGTTATATGAATCTGGCTTAGCTGAACGCATTGCTGACGAAATTGAAGCATATGCTATAAAACTTCAAAAGGATATGACAATCTATGCAATAGAAGATCAAGTATACTATAAGTTGATTGAGTATCATAATCCTGCAACAGCTCGTGCTTATGAAGGTTATAAAGCGGTACAAGCTTTCAAACGTCGCCAAAACACGACTGACGAAGATGTCATCGGTTTGTTGGATCGTAGTAATGTTAGTGTTCTTGATGAAAATTCTAATAAAGATGCTGCCATTGTATCTACACAACGCGATTTAATTGCTGGTGAAGTGTCCAAGGATATTGCGCGTCGTAAGTTGATTCCTACAGATATACTAGAAGCACATGATAGCGGTGCTATCCATTTCCACGATATGGACTATATCATCCAACCGATGTTTAACTGTTGCTTAATCAACTTAGAAGATATGTTGACAAATGGTACAGTTATTAACGGTAAGCGCATTGACACGCCAAAATCATTCCAAGTAGCATGTACTGTAACAACTCAAATCATTGCACAAGTTGCATCTGGTCAATATGGTGGTCAAAGTATTAATGGTATTGACCGTATTTTGGCACCATTCGTACGTAAATCTTATGAAAAAATCCTCAATAATGTAATTGAAGAACAAGTTGAGATTTACGGCATGGAACCAAATATGGAAAAGGCTCGTGAAATTGCTTGGAAACGCACGCGTAAAGAGGTAAAGGACGGCATTCAAACCATTCAATACCAAATCAATACATTGATGACTACAAATGGCCAATCCCCATTCGTTACATTGTTTATGTATTTCCAACCGGATTATGAATACGCTAAGGAAGCGGCATTAATTACGGAAGAAATTTTACGTCAACGTATTAAGGGTGTAAAAAATGAAGCCGATGTATACATTACACCAGCATTCCCTAAATTGATTTATGTATTAGACGAACACAATGTTTATCCGGATAGCCCATATTATTATTTAACAGAATTAGCTGCTCAATGTACGGCTAAACGCATGTATCCTGATTATATTTCTGCAAAGAAGATGAAGGAAAATTACGAAGGCAATGTATTCAGCCCTATGGGATGTCGTTCCTTCTTATCTCCTTGGAAGGATGCAGAAGGCAATTATAAATTTGATGGCCGTTTCAACATGGGCGTAGTAAGTTTGAATTTGCCACAAATTGGTATTTTAGCACGCGGTAGTGAAGAAAAGTATTTTGAAATCTTGGATAAACGCCTTGAGTTAGCTGAAAAAGCATTGATGTTACGTTACAATCTATTGAAAGATGTAGTAAGCGATGTATCCCCAATTCATTGGCAACATGGTGCTATTGCGCGACTTAAAAAAGGTGAAAAAATCGCTCCATTTTTGACTGATGGCTATGCGACGATTTCCCTTGGTTATATCGGCATTTATGAAGCATGTCGCTTGATTACTGGCGAATCTAATACAGGTGAACATGGTCGTGTTTTTGCCATGAAAATTATGGATCGTTTGAACCAAGCTATTAATGAATGGCGTGAAAAACATAACTTAGGCTTTGGTCTTTATGGTACGCCTGCTGAAAGCTTAACAAATCGATTCTCTTCTTTGGACCGAGCACGCTTTGGTATTATAGAAGATGTAACGGACAAAGGTTACTATACGAATAGTTATCATGTAAGCGTTCGTGAAGAAATTAACGTATTTGATAAATTTGCCTTTGAATCTGAATTCCAAAAGAAATCTACAGGCGGTTGCATTTCCTATGCAGAAATTCCGAATATGTCCAATAATATTCCAGCAGTATTGACGATGATTAAATATATTTACGACAATATTTCCTATGCAGAGTTCAATACAAAATCTGACTACTGTCATGAATGCGGATTTGATGGTGAAATCAAGGTTAATGATGACAATCAATGGGAATGTCCTCGTTGTCATAATACAAACCGCGATAAATTAACAGTTATCCGCCGTACGTGTGGATACCTTGGTGAAAACTTCTGGAACGAAGGTCGCACAAAAGAAATAAAAGATCGTGTAATGCATATTTAATTTTATTAATTGTAAACATGTTAAAAGCTGTGCCATCGGCACAGCTTTTACTATATACATGATAAATTGAAATATATCTATATATTTAATTTGGTCAAAGTTGATCACAGGCAAATATGGGGGTTATTATGAGATACGGACAGATCCGACAATATGATATCGCCAATGGGGAAGGTATACGCACATCTATATTTGTAACTGGTTGCACCCATTGCTGTTATAATTGTTTTAATGAAGAATATCAAGATTTTAATGCTGGTCAAGAATGGACTGATAAAGAAACACAGCTGGTTGTGTCTTATGTAAAAGATCCTAATTGTGCTGGCCTTACCTTGTTAGGCGGTGAACCATTTCAAAATGTAGATGGTATGCTAGCTATAGTGAAAGCGGTGCGTGAAGCAGCGCCTGAAAAACCTATTTGGGCTTACTCTGGCTATGTATGGGATGATATTATATCTGATCCATCGCGCCGTAGCTTAGTGGAACAAATCGATATCCTCGTGGATGGTCGATTTGTAGATGAGTTAAAAGATCCATCCTTACGATTTAGAGGATCTTCTAATCAACGAATTATTGATGTACAATCTTCGTTGAAACAGGGTGAAGTAGTCCTGGCTATGGAGTGATATAGAGAGTATGTTAGATAAACGTTTACTTGGTTTAATAATAATCGTTGGCCTGGTGGCGGGCTTAATCGGTTCTTTTTATACCCATTTGTTACATTATATCCAGCATTTTATGTATGCCTATTCTACATCAGAAGGTTTATCATTTGGACAAGCCGTAGCCCGTGTATCGCCTGAACATCGATTGTTAGCCTTACTGGCCTGTGGTCTTGTTGGCGGTGTAGGTTGGGTTCTTATCCATCGTTATGGAGATCCACTGGTAGATATAAAAAAAGCTGTCCAAGATTCTACAAAAGAAATGCCTCCGTTGACCACATTTATTCATGCTACATTGCAAATTATCACGGTCGGCATGGGTTCTCCGCTTGGTCGAGAAGTCGCACCTCGTGAAGCTAGTGCTGGTATCATGTCTGGATTATTGCGCTATGTTGATATGCGCCCTGAGGACAAGTCGCTTATTATTGCTTGTGCTGCTGGTGCAGGCTTAGCTGCCGTATATAATTCTCCTTTATCAGCTGCTATTTTTACGCTAGAGACATTACTTATCACATGGAATGTTCGAGCCATGAGTGCAGCCCTTTTATCGTGTGGACTAGCTACATTGGTCGTTCGTCAGGCAGGGATAGGAGATCTTGTTCAGTATACGATGCCACAACCACCCTTATATGGTAGCTATCAAGAATTTGCTATCGTCCTTGGCGCTGTCATTGCTATTGGCGTTGTTTTATTTGATAAAACACAATCTTTATTACCTAAGTTTGATAGAAAAAGCCCTAAAATGATTGTCATAGCTCTTTTATCATTTGCTGTTATTGGGGTGATGGCCATGTATTTTCCAGAAATCCTCGGTAATGGTAAAGCTGGTAATCAGTTGACCTTTACAGATTTAGTAGGATGGGATTATGCATTAGGTCTATTAGCTACTAAATGGATTGCCGTGTTACTTGCCTTAATGGCTGGTGCTTATGGTGGTCGAATTACGCCATCTATGATGCTAGGTAGTACATTGGCATTAGCCTTTGCGGCCTTGTGGAGTATTATGGTCAGCCCTGTACACCTTGGCTTTGCTGCATTTATAGGGGCCGTAATTTTCTTGGGATTGGCACAAAAGATGCCGCTTACATCCTGTGTGTTCATGTTAGAACTTTCACGATTTTCCGTGGAAATGTGCTTCCCAATGGCGCTAGCTATGGGCTCCGCATTGATAACTCAGCAGATTGTAAAAGCAAGATTCCAATTATAAAACAAAACTGCATACTATATCGGACGATATTCTGATGATAAAGAAATAGCGACTAGTTGATACCAGATGATCAATTAGTCGCTATTTTTATGTGTGAAGGCTTTATTTATAGAAAACCTTATTTTTTACATTGTAGTTATACAATTTTGGCGCTTTTGTCGTATTCTTCGCCACCACAATCTGGTAGCATACCATATTCAACAGTCCAAAGGTGTTTATATTTTAATGCTTGATTGTGGATTCTTTCAACTTGGGATTCATCAGTACGTACGATGCGTGCAGGAATACCAACGACTAAAGAATAGGGAGGGATTGTAGTGTTTTCTTTTACCACTGCACCGGCTGCAATGATAGAGCCAGTACCGATATGACAACCACTTAGTACGATAGCCCCCATGCCAACGAGTACATTATCCTCGATGGTAGACGCATGAACAATGGCCCCATGACCTATAGTTACATAGTCGCCAAGTATACAAGCCTCATCATCATCGACGTGAAGCACAGAGTTATCTTGTACGTTGGAATAACGACCTACTACAATTTTATTAACATCGCCACGAAGTGCACAGTTTTGCCAGATGGAGGCAAATTCTTTCAACTCTACATCGCCGGCTAGTTCAGCACCAGGCATAACACAAGATTTTGGATCTAATTTTGGATACTTTCCATGATAAGGTAACATAGGACCTCCTATTAAATTACTTCGATAAAGCGTTGTGCTTTACGGATTGCCATAATAGCTTCATTAATAACAGAGTGTACAATAGTTTGAGCTGGTTCAATTTCATTAAGTCTATTAAGCGCTTGGCCTACTTGTACAGCACCATTGACAACGTCGCCATCGATAGCAGCTAATTTATTTGTACCTTGGGACATTTTGCTGCGCTCTTCTTTTGTTGTAACGCCATCAGTTTCTGCTGCAATATAACGGTCTGTAAAATCACTGCGCAAGCTACGTACACCACCGTGACCGGAGAGAAGACCTGTTACAACGGAGTCAGTATCTGTTGCTTTGATAATTGCTTCTTTCATATTTTGATGAGCTTTACATTCTTCGGCAAGTAAGAAACGGGAGCCCATTTGTACACCTTCAGCACCCATCAATAAAGCTGCTGCCAAACCACGACCATCAACGATGGAACCAGCCACAACAACAGGAATAGTGATTTCTGGTAGAATGTTTTCCATCAAAGACATTGTCGTTTGAGAACCGATGTGACCACCAGCCTCCATACCTTCTACGACGATAGCATCGGCACCAGCATCTTGAATGCGTTTTGCTAATTTCAAGGAAGGTACAACAGGAATGACCTTGATACCCGCTTCTTGGAATGGTTTAATATATGGGGTAGGATTGCCAGCGCCAAGTGTTACAAATGCAGGCTTTTCTGCGATGATAACATCTACTAATTCATCTTTATTTGGGGCCATAAGCATTAAATTTACACCAAAAGGTTTATCTGTTAATTCTTTGCATGCGCGAATCTCATTGCGAGTCCATTCTGCATCGCGACCGCCTAAGGCGATAACACCTGTAGCGCCAGCGTTAGCTACAGCTGCAACTAATGTAGCCTCAGAAACCCATGCCATAGCACCTTGGATGATAGGGTATTCGATATTTAGTAATTCAGTCAGTTTTGTTCTCATGAATCCTCCTATAATATAGTTATATATAAGATAATAAAATCTACTTATGTAGCGAATATTTAGTATACCACTATATATTTCTAGTAAATAGTATATCATAAAAATCTAATTGATAATAGATTTCATTATAAAATTACGTATGAAAGTAATAATAGTCAGCTTTCAGAGGATATTGAAAATTTAGTAGAAAAATGGAAAATGAGTATTGAAAAGTTTCGATGTCTTTGCTATACTATATTACAGATAAAGTATCTTAACGATATGAACACATTAATATAATCTCAAGTGAAGGAGGAAATAGACATGGAAAAATACGTATGCGTAGTATGCGGTTGGGTTTATGACGAAGCTGTAGAAGGCGTTAAATTCGAAGATCAACCAGCTGATTATGTTTGCCCTATCTGTGGCGTTGGCAAAGATCAATTCGAAAAAATGTAATTGATACATTAGAAAGGCTATCTTAAGCAATATTGAGATAGCCTTTTTTATT
The DNA here is from genome assembly GCF_002959915.1 of Veillonella atypica KON. GTDB lineage: Bacteria > Bacillota > Negativicutes > Veillonellales > Veillonellaceae > Veillonella > Veillonella atypica. The sequence continues at coordinate 96,526 of NZ_PPDE01000008.1, forward strand.
TGACAAAGCACACTGTCATGTTTATAATATTATAAGTCGAGGTAAGATTATGAAACTGCAAGTAGAGCAAGCAAAAGAACATATAGGAAAGAAATTTCCTTATAGCTATACGATGCCGAGTGAAGAACTTGGTAGTGACGTAGTTGCTTTTCCTTGGAGCCGTCATGATATAACTATTAGTGGTGAGTTTTGGTTTGATGGTCAAAACTACATCGTTCAAGGTTCGATTAATTCTAAAGGTGATTACGAATGTTCTCGTTGTTTAACGACTACGGAACATGAGCGTAACGATTCCTTCGAGGAAATCTTTAGTGATTCTCGAGATGCCGATGAAGATGTGATTCCTTTTAACGGAGAGGAAATTGACTTAACCGAACTGATTCGGGATACATTAATCATCAATGAGCCCTCTCAAGTGTTATGTCAGGATGATTGCAAAGGATTGTGCGTTCATTGCGGAGCAAATTTGAATGTTTCACCTTGTTCTTGTGAATCCTTTGTGGTGGATCCTCGATTCGCAGAGTTACGTGCTTTGCTTGATGAGAAAGATGATAGACTATCCTAATGATTGTACTAAGGAGGTGCAGATAATGGCAGTACCTAAGCGTAGATTATCCAAATGCCGTCGCGATCGTCGTCGTGCAAACTGGAAATTAGAAGCTCCTGGTTATGTAGCATGTCCACAATGCCACGAACCTATGATGCCTCATCGTGTTTGCCCTACATGTGGTCACTATAAAGGTGAACAAGTAGTTGCAAAAGCCTAATTGAGCGTGTAAAACACCTACACATTTGTGTAGGTGTTTTTTACTGCCCAAAAATGGATAGTTGTTGATTAATATATGTTTTATATTAATTTCTCCTATAAAGTATTAATTAATTTTAAAATAAGGACAATATTTAGTATATTACCATAAAATATATCACTATATATGCGAAAAACCTTGCCAATATGGGAATTATTATATATACTTAAGATGTAATATTAATACTAGGTCATAAAAGGTGGTCCCATGAGTAGGTTGAAGAAGCAAGAAAGACAGAAACAGTTAACAGAAAAACTGAATATTACGCCTTTTCTTACTGATGAAGAGTTGGCATCGCACTTTGGTGTCAGTGTACCTACAATTCGACTCGATCGATTAGAATTGGGGATTCCTGAATTGCGTGAGCGTATTAAAGCGATGGCTACCGAACATGCTCAGGATGAGCAACCGGAACCAATACAGCATGAAATTGTAGGCGAACTCATCGATGTAACGGAAGGAAAACAAGCTTTATCCATGTTACATACGACGCCAGACATGGAAGATCGTTTTGGTTATATTGATCCACAGTATTTGTATGCTCAAGCAAATTCCTTGGCCAAGCTAGTTATGGGTTCAACCCTTTGCTCTGCAGAGGTAGGGAATATTAAATATAAAAATCCAGTAGAGTCTGGTACTAATTTGGTGGCGAAAGCAGAAATTGTTCGTCGTCGTGGAGATAAATACTTTATTTGGGTTATAATTAGAGATAAAATAAAAGAAGTATTTAGAGCTAAATTTATCATGGAGTCTGTGGAGAATCGGGTGTAGTATATGAAAATTGCAATTGACGCCATGGGTGGTGATTTTGCTCCCTTGGAAATCGTCTTAGGCGCCTTGGAAGCAGTGCGAGAAACGGAACATATTGATGTTGTTCTTGTAGGCGATAAAACTCAAATATTTAAAATTTTAGAAGATAATAATGAAACAAATAATCCTCGCATTTCTGTGTATCATGCGAGTCAAGTAATTGGAATGGATGAACATCCTGGCCAAGCATTGCGCAAGAAGAAGGATGCCTCCGTTGTGGTGGCTACATCTTTAGTTAGAAGTAAAGAATGTGAAGCTGTTATTGCCCCAGGAAGCACAGGTGCAGCTGTAGCGGCAGCATTATTTGGTCTAGGCCGTATCAAGGGCATTGATAGACCTGTTATTGCTACACCAATGCCAACTGTAAACGGTATAACCGTTATGTTGGATTCCGGTGCGAACTCAAATAGTAAACCAAAACATCTTGTACAAGGTGCATTGATGGGCGCTGAGTATGCAAAACTTTTACTTGGCAAAGAAAATCCTACGGTAGGCCTTCTCAATATTGGTGAAGAAGCGACTAAAGGTAATGAAGTTGTGCTTGCTACATATCCTATCTTGGAAAATATGAAAACCATCAATTTTAAAGGAAATGTAGAAGGTCGCGATATTCCGAAAGGAACCGTAGACGTTGTCGTTTGCGATGGTTTTGTAGGCAATGTAATTCTTAAATTTGCAGAAGGTCTTGTAACTGGTTTGACACAGCTCATCAAAGACAGCATCATGAATGGTGGAATATTAGCTAAAATTGGGGCATTGCTTATCAAACCAGCGTTGAAACCAATGGCCAAGAAGGTGGACCACACTGAAAATGGTGGTGCTCCATTACTTGGTGTAAATGGTGTGTTTATGATTGCTCATGGCAGTTCAAAGGCTAAAGAAATTAAGACTGCTATTACCATTGCAGCCGATTTAGTAGAACGCAAAATAATTGAACATATTCGAGAAACAATGGAAATTGAAGGAGCCGTAAAATATGAGTATGATGAATAAACCTGTCGGTATTATTGGTACAGGTAGCTTCCTTCCTGATAATGTGGTGACTAACTTTGATTTAGAGAAAATGGTCGATACAAGTGACCAATGGATCAGAGAACGTACAGGCATTGAAGAAAGACGCATTGCACCAGAAGGTATGAATACATCCTATATGGCAACTGAAGCTGCAAAAAAAGCACTTCAAATGGCTAAGCTCGATGTAGAAGATATCGATATGATTATCTTTGCTACATTGACACCAGATATGGTGATTCCTTCTGCCGCATGTATATTGCAAGCAAATCTTGGTGCGAAAAATGCAGCAGCTTATGATTTACAAGCTGCATGCTCCGGATTTGTGTATGGGTTGATAACTGCTCAAAGCTATATCGCTTCTGGATTATTTAAAAATGTTCTCGTTGTAGGCGCAGAAATTTTGTCTCGTCGCGTTAACTGGAAAGATCGTGGTACTTGTATTCTATTTGGTGATGGTGCAGGTGCAGCTGTTGTTTCTGAGGTTCCAGAAGGTTATGGTATCAAAGGGGTCGACTTAGGCGCTGATGGTACTGGCGGTTCTGCATTGTGTATACCAGCTGGTGGTACAGCTGTTTTAGCTAATGACCAACGTATAGAAGAAGGCTTGACTTTCATTCATATGGATGGTCCAGAAGTATATAAATTTGCTGTTAAAACAATGGGAAAAACGGCATTAAAATCTCTAGAACGAGCTAATATGAATTTAGATGAGTTAGATTATTTTATCCCACATCAAGCTAATATTCGTATTATCGATTCAGCCGCTAAACGTTTACATATGCCAAAAGAAAAGGTATTTGTAAATTTACATAAGTATGGTAATACATCTGCTGCATCAGTGGCCATTGCGTTGGATGAAGCAAATCGTGAAGGTAGCTTAAAACGCGGTGATAATGTAGCACTTGCAGGATTTGGTGCTGGCCTTACCTGGGCTAGCCTCGTCTTGAAATGGTATTAAGGAGGAAACATCAAGATGATTAAGACTGATATTTGTGATTTGTTACAGATTGAGTATCCTATCTTTCAAGGTGGTATGGCTTGGTTAGGAACGGCTGAACTTGCGTCTGCAGTATCTGAAGCAGGTGGTCTTGGCATAATTGGTGCAGGACATATGCCTCCTGATATTTTCCGCAACGAAATTCACAAAGTTAAAGAGCGTACTAATAAACCATTTGGTTGCAATATTATGTTGATGTCTCCTTTTGTAAAAGAAGTTATGGAAGTCGTTGTTGAAGAACGAGTTCCTGTTATTACAACTGGTGCGGGTAATCCTGGTGTATATATCCCAGCTTTGAAAGAAATTGGCACAAAGGTTATTCCTGTAGTTGCATCCGTTCTTTTAGCGAAACGTTTACTTCGTGGTGGTATTGATGCGATTATTGCAGAAGGTACTGAATCAGGTGGCCATGTTGGGGATATTACAACAATGGCATTGTTACCACAAGTTGTAGATGCTGTCGATGTTCCAGTTATTGCTGCTGGTGGTATTGCAGATGGCCGTGGCGTAGCAGCTGCGTTTGCACTAGGTGCTCATGCAGTTCAAATGGGTACACGTTTTGTCCTATCTGAAGAATGTATTGCTCATGAAAACTATAAAAACGCTGTATTGAAAGCAAAAGATCGTTCTACTGTTATGACTGGTCTTACAACAGGTCATCCAGTTCGAATTATCGAGAATCAATTAGCACATAAATATAAAAATCTTGAATTTAGTGGTGGTTCCAAGGAAGAATTAGAAAATCTTGGCGCAGGTACACTTCGTAAAGCTGCTATTGAAGGTGATGTAAAAGAAGGCTCCGTTATGATTGGTCAAATCGCAGGTATGCTACACGATGTGAAACCTTGTAAAGAAATCATTACAGACATTATGACAGAAGCTGAAACAGTGATTAAAAATCTACAAACTTTTGGCAAATAAGGAGGCCATCCTATGAAAACTGCATTTGTATTTCCAGGTCAAGGATCCCAAAAAGTAGGCATGTTACAAGATTTGTATAATGCATACCCTATTGTTAAACAACGTTTTGAAGAAGCTGATGAAGCATTGGGCTATTCTATTTCTAAATTATGCTTCGAAGGCCCTGATACAGAATTGGTTAAGACTGCTAATACACAACCAGCTATTTTAACTGCTTCCGTAGCTTGCTATGAAGTGTTGAAAGAACAAGGTTTTACACCAGATATCGTAGGTGGTCATAGCTTAGGTGAATATAGTGCGTTAGTCGCTGCCGGTGTTCTTGATTTTAAGGATGCTGTGTATGTAGTTCATAAACGTGGTGAATATATGCAAGAAGCTGTACCATTGGGCAAGGGTGCTATGGCGGCTATTCTAGCATTGCCAAGAGAACAAGTTGTTGAAATTTGCCAACAAGTTAATGATACAGTTGGTTCTGTACAAGCTGTAAACTTTAACTGCCCTGGTCAAATCGTAATCGCTGGTGAAACAGCTGCCGTAGAAACAGCAGCTGAAAAAATGAAAGAAGCCGGTGCAAAACGTGCAGTAATGCTTCCTGTAAGTGCTCCATTCCATAGTCGTCTTATGGAACCTGCAGCGCTTCGTTTAAAAGAAGAATTAGATAAGATCCAAGTTAACGATGCTAAGATTCCAGTAGTAGCTAATGTAACTGGCAAAATTTTAACAAATGCTAGTGACATTAAAGAATCTTTAGTAACACAAGCAGCTAATCCTGTATTGTGGGAAGATTGTGTTGCAGAAATGGTTAACTTTGGTGTAACTCGCTTTGTAGAAGTTGGTCCTGGCAAAGTATTAACAGGTTTCACTAAAAAGATTAATAAAGAAATGGAATTAGCTAATGTAGAAGACATTCCATCCTTAGAGAAAACGCTTGAATTTTTAAAGGGGGTTCGATAAAATGCACTTAGAGGGTAAAGTAGCTCTCGTAACTGGCGCCTCTCGTGGTATCGGTCGCGCCGTTGCTATTCAACTTGCACAATCTGGTGCTGATGTTGCTGTTAACTATAGTGGCAGTGAAGCTGCTGCTCAAGAAACAGTAGACGCTATCTTAGCATTGGGTCGCAAAGCGATTAAAATTAAAGCCAATGTTGCAAATGCTGAAGAAGTGGCAGCAATGGTTGAAGAAACGCATAAAACATTTGGTCACATCGATATTTTAGTAAATAATGCAGGTATCACTCGTGATGGTTTGCTTATGCGTATGAAAGACGAAGACTTTGATGCCGTTATCGATATCAACCTTAAAGGTGTATATTTAGTAACAAAAGCAGTATCCAAAATCATGATGAAACAACGTGCTGGTCATATTATTAACATGACTTCTGTTGTTGGTTTGATGGGTAATGCTGGTCAAGCTAACTATGCGGCTTCTAAAGCTGGTGTAATTGGTTTTACTAAATCTTGTGCAAAAGAGTTAGCTAGCCGTGGTATCACAGTTAATGCAATCGCACCTGGTTTTATCAATACTGATATGACAGATGTATTGCCTGAAAAGGTGAAAGAAGCTATGGTAACACAAATTCCGTTGGGCCGTATGGCTAAAGCTGAAGAAGTGGCTGCCGTAACAACATTCCTTGCTAGTGATTTTGCTAGCTATATTACAGGTCAAGTCATCAATGTAGATGGCGGCATGGTAATGTAGTTACAAAATTAGACTATATATAAATCTCATTTGAAAGGAGGTGAACCACTAATGAGCACTTTCGATAAAGTTAAAGCAATCGTTGTGGAACAATTAGGCGTTGATGAAGCTGAAGTTACCATTGATTCTACATTCATCGACGACTTAGGCGCTGACTCCTTGGATATCGTTGAATTGATCATGGCATTTGAAGAAGAATTCAATGTTGAAATCCCTGACGACGTTGCAGAAAAAATCAAAACCGTTAAGGATACAGTAGAATATATTGATTCTGCTAAATAAGCTGTATAGCTGACAATTCAGCCGTGCGGGGGGCCGAGTGGCTCCCCTAATCGGTATTGTTTACAGGAGGAATTGATAGTGAAGCTCCCTGAACTTCGCATTGGGAATCTAGTGGCCAAAGTACCTATTATTCAAGGTGGTATGGCGATTAGATTGTCTACAGCTCGGTTGGCAGCAGCCGTTGCAAATGAAGGTGGTATTGGCCTTATTGCAGCATCTGGATTGCCTTTTGATGAATTAAGATATGAAATACAATTAGCTAGAAAATTATCACCTACGGGTATTATTGGTATAAATGCGATGGTAGCAGCAACGCAATTTGCGGGTCTTGTAAAAACTGCCATCGAAGAGGGCATTGATCTTGTAGTGGCAGGTGCCGGATTTTCAAGAGATATGTTCGCAATGGGTAAAGAGTCTGGTACTCCAATCGTACCTATTGTTTCTTCTGCAAAATTAGCGCGCATTTCTGAAGGTTTAGGTGCCGCTGCAGTTATCGTAGAAGGTAGCGAAGCTGGTGGTCACTTGGGAACGGATCGTTCTGCTCGTGAAATCGTACCAGAAGTTGTAGCCGCCGTTAAAAATATTCCAGTTATTGCAGCTGGTGGTGTTTTAGATGGTAAAGATATCGTGGATATGTTTAAATTGGGTGCTAATGGCGTTCAAATGGGCAGTCGCTTTGCTGCTTCTGATGAATGTAATGCATCTGATGAATTGAAAAAAATGTATGTGCGTGCTACAAATCCTGAGGATATTGTATTGATTCAAAGTCCAGTAGGTTTACCAGGCCAAGCTATTAAAAATAAATTTGCTGAATCTGTTCTTGATGGCACTGTAGCGCCACCAACAGTATGTGACAATTGTTTAAAACATTGTTCCCATAAATTCTGTATTATCCGTGCTTTATCTAGAGCGCAACAAGGTGATGTGGAAACGGGGTTAGTATTCTCTGGCAATAATATGCGAAAAGTCGATAAGATTATGCCAGTTAAAGATATTTTTGCACAGTTAAAACAACAAGTAGCAGAAATCGATTAATTAAAGGGGCTATATAGCTATAAGAGGTGGAATAATTGGAAAAACGTGTAGTAATTACTGGCTTAGGAGCGATTACTCCGGTAGGTATCGGTAAAGAGAATTTCTACAATGCGTTGTTAGAGGGTAAATCTGGTATTGGCCCAATTACACGCTTTGATGCATCTGACTATGCAACACGCATTGCAGGTGAAGTAAAAGATTTTGATATTACTCAATATGGCGTAGATAAAAAAGAAGCTCGCCGTATGGACCGTTCCGTTGAATTTGCAATTGGTGCAGCTGTTTTGGCAGCTGATGATGCAAAATTAGCACTTGATGAAGAAGATTTGGACCGTTGTGGTACAGTAGTTGGTACTGGTATTGGCGGTATTGATTCTATCCATGATGTGTATACAACATTATTTGAAAAAGGTCCTGGTCGTGTTAGCCCATTTGCAGTTCCTATGATGATTGCAAATATGTCTTCTGCACGTGTATCCATTCGCCTAGGCTTGAAAGGTCCTGTTATTACAGACGTGACAGCTTGTACTTCTGGTACTAATGCAATTGGTGATGCATTCCGCATTATTCAACGTGGTGATGCAGACATCATGTTTGCAGGTGGTACTGAAGCTGCTGTTTCCCCTGCTGCTGTAGCCGGCTTCGCAGCTATGAAAGCTATGTCTACACGCAATGATGAGCCTACAAAAGCATCTCGTCCATTTGATAAGGACCGTGACGGTTTCGTAATGGGTGAAGGTGCAGGTATCGTTGTACTTGAAGAATTAGAACACGCTAAAGCTCGTGGTGCTCATATCTACGCAGAAGTAGTAGGCTATGGCACTAATGGCGATGCTTATCATATTACAGCTCCAGCTCCTGGTGGTGTACAAGCTCGTAAATGTATGGAATTAGCAATTAAAGATGCAGGTGTTGACCCTAAAGAAATTAACTACATCAATGCTCACGGTACATCTACAGGCTTGAATGATAAAAACGAAACATTGGCTATTAAAGAATTGTTCGGTGATCATGCAAAAGATATCGCTGTTAACTCTACAAAATCTATGACCGGTCACTTGTTGGGCGCTGCTGGTGCGATTGAAACTATTGTAATGGCAATGGCAATCGAAACAGGTAAGGTTCATCCAACAATTAACTGTGATAATCCAGATGAAGGTTTAGACCTTGATTATGTACGTGAAGGTGCTCGTGATTTACATGTTACAGCAGCTCTTTCTAACTCCTTTGGCTTTGGTGGTCATAACGGTACACTTTGTGTTCGCCGTTATGAAGACTAATGGGGCGTCACGTATCGCATAAGAATACTATAATGACACAAGCTCGTGAAGATTCTCTTCATGAGCTTGTTAGTCGTTTACATATACCGAATATTGATATCTCGATTTTAGATTGTGCTTTTACTCATACATCTTATGCGAATGAACATAAATTTAAGCATATTCATCATAATCAACGCTTAGAGTTTCTTGGTGATGCTGTATTGGATTTAATTATTGGTGAATATTTATTTACAACATATCCCGATATGTCTGAAGGTAATTTGACTAAGATTAAGGCGGCTACAGTTTGTGAAGATTCATTAGCTACCGTTAGTCGTACATTGCATTTAGGTGATTATTTATTACTGGGCCATGGGGAAAAGTCCTCTGGTGGTAGTGATAGAAAATCCATATTAGCTGATACATTTGAATCATTGATTGGTGCGTTATATATAACGACTGACTATAAAACAGTAATGGACTTTGTTCTTCATCACTTAGCTCCTAATCTTAAGCAAGCATTAGAAGGTAAGCGTGGTAAAGATTATAAGACATTGTTACAAGAATTTGTACAACGTGATGGTGATAAACATATAGTATATAGTCTTATCAGTGAGTCTGGTCCTGATCATGCTAAGACTTTTATGATGGAGGTATCCATTGATGGGATTACCTATGAGGCAGGTACTGGTAAAAGTAAAAAAATAGCAGAACAACATGCAGCACAATTGACATTAGAACGGTTAATGGCTGCTATATAATAAGCGCCGCAAGGCGCTTTTTATATAGGAACTATTAATTTAGGTTTTTTACATACAATAGCATGAACCGTGAAGCGTAGATCAGTAATAGGAAGGAGGTTTATTCATGAAATATGGTATGATTCCATTTTTTATCCCTCATGTAGGGTGTCCTCATGTGTGTACATTTTGTAATCAGTCTCGTATTACAGAAATATCAGGCATAGGGTATTTGACTCCAGCATATATTACATCGACCATTAGAGATTATGTAGGCGAGTCTAGAGAGGATAAATATTGGGAGGTTTGTTTTTATGGAGGCTCCTTTTCCGCTATTGATCAAGAATTACAAAAACAATTATTAGCACCTGCGAATGAAGCGCTACAAGCGGGTATTATAGATGGTATTCGTTGTTCTACAAGGCCTGATGCCGTAAGTGATGGACAATTAGAATTACTGCGTTCATTTGGTATGAAGACCATAGAACTCGGCGTACAATCGATGGATGATACCGTACTATCTTTAGCTAAACGCGGTCATACCTCTGATGATGTAAAATTGGCTGTTAAACAATTAAGAAAGTTTGGATTTACCGTAGGACTACAACTGTTGCCGGGGCTTTTAGGCGATTCATGGGAAACGATAATACAAACAGCTGTTGAAATAACTGCATTGCAGCCTGATTTTGTACGTATTTATCCCGTTCTCGTCATAGATCATACGGAATTGGCGGAACAATATAAGTCAGGTATATATGAGCCATTATCATTGGAGTTAGCATTACAGTATTGTGCGTTTTTAAAGACTTGGTTTGAATCGCATCATATTACTGTTATTCGGACTGGATTGCAAAGCACTGAAGAACTCGATACAGGTACTAGTCTATTGGCAGGTCCTTATGAGCCTGCCATGGGAGAACTAGTGACAAATGAGCAGTGGAAGCAGCGCATAGCATATTGTATCGATGAGCATACAGAATATTTTAGAAATCTAATTCGTACCATTACGATATCCTATCCACGATGTCTTACGTCTAAGGTAAGAGGATTAAAAAAACGCAATGTAACATATTTCGAACGAGCATATGAAGATATAACTTTCACATGGCGAGAAAATAATGATATTGATACAGTACAATGCAGTATAGATGGCATGGTATATGTGGTATAATTAAAGATATGATTTAATGGGGTTATACTAAGAAAGGAGGCAGTCATGCAATTACTGCGGCTAGAATTAAAAGGATTTAAATCCTTTGCTGATAAAACAGTTGTAAAATTCTCCCCAGGGATGACTGCCGTTATTGGTCCTAACGGGAGTGGTAAAAGTAATATTACGGATGCTATGAAATGGGTTCTAGGGGAATCCAATGTGCGTAATTTACGGGGCCAACGTGCAGAGGATATCATTTTCTCTGGCACAGAAAAACGAAAACCAATGAGTGCTGCCGAGGTTACCCTTGTATTTGATAATGCAGATGGTCAACTCGATGTGGACATGCAAGAGGTAGCCATTACGCGTCGTATCTATCGGACAGGTGAAAGTGAGTTCCTCATTAATAAACGGACCTGCCGTCTAAAGGATATTCACTTGTTATTAGCTGATACAGGTCTTGGCAAAGATTCGATGGCTATCATTGGGCAAAATCGTATCGATGCTATTCTTAATAGTAAACCAGAAGAACGTCGCCTTATATTTGAAGACGTTGCAGGCATTTCTCGTTTTAAAATTAATAAAGAGGATGCATTGCGTCGTATTGCGAGCACTGACCGGAATATGGAACGGGTTCGCGATATTATGGCGACCATCGAGGAACAATTAGGACCTCTGGCAGAAAAAGCGGAAACGACGAAAAAATATATGGCATTAAGCCGTAGTAAACGCGAATATGATGGTGTTATCGGCTTTCATAATTACAAGACAGCTGATAGATTATTAACCCGTGCAGAAAATGACAATATTGCATTGAAGGATGAAGAAATTGAACTACAAACGCAATTATCTACCCTCGATGCACGGCGTCATACATTACAAGCTGAAAATGCAAAGGATCAAGAACTATTAAAATCTTGGGAAGCACAGTTTAGCGAAAAACAACGGGAAGAAGAACGCATCAATGGTACTGTAACACTACTAGAAGAACAGTTGCGTACAACTAAGCGCGAAGTAGAAGATACTTCTCTGCGTATTAGCGAAGCAGAAGCGTCTAAAAAGGGTGAAGAGCAGCAATTGCTCATTTTAGATCGCCTTATTGAGGATGAAACGGCTCAATTAGAATCTGAACGCACTCAATTCGTAGTTTTAGAGGAAAATTATAATAAGGCCATTGCTCAATTAGATGCGGAACAATCATCATGGAAGTCCTTAGAAAGCGACAGACAAGCCTATCAACAGCGTCAATTAGATTTAGTTGCTAGTATTGAAACAGCGAAGGCTACATTGCGAAATTTAGAATCTCGTAAATCTGAGTCCGCTGTTCAAGTAGAAACATTAGAAGCGGAAATTAAAGAGGTTCAATCCAATTTATCGGCAGCGAAATCTGAACATGAATCCTTAGATACTCAATTTAATGAGTTATCTAATAAACGGAAGTCCTTAGTTGATGAAGAACGGTCTGCATCAGAACGATTGCGAGAAGCCCGAAAGGCATTAAATCGCATGAGTAGCGATGTGCAAAAGGCACAGGGGCGATTAGAATTATTAGCACAATGGGCAGAACAACATGAAGGTTACTTAGAAGGTACTAAAAACATCCTTAACGGTAAGGGCCCATGGCGTGAAGCGATTAAAGGGGCGGTAGGTGATTTATTTACCGTAGATAACCGATTTACTGTTGCTATTGAAATCGCATTAGGTGGTAGTGTTAACCATGTTGTGACAACGACAGCTAAAGCCGCATCAGAAGGCGTTCAATTCCTTAAATCAATTCAAGGGGGGCGCGTTACCTTCTTGCCTATGGATTCTGTGAAAGGGCGACCTTATGATACTCCTGCATTGTCGGAAGATGGTGTCATTGGGACAGCTGTCGACTGTATTGAATTCGATGCTGCCTATAATCATATCTTTCAATACTTGTTGGGCCGTACATTAGTTGTAGAAACAATGGAACGGGCTATTGCGTTACAAAAGAAATATAATCAGCAGTTACGCATCGTTACATTGACGGGGGAACAATTCCAACCAGGTGGTTCCTTAACTGGTGGTGCAACGAAGAAAAAACGCAGTTCCTTGTTAAGTCGTCGTGAAGAAGCGGCTCGTTTAGAGGCCGAATTAGCTTCTGTAGAAGAGCGTACGGCCAAGCTTGAACAACAAATTAAAGATGAAGAAAATCGTATTGAAAGGGCGCAACGTGAGCGAAGTGTGTTGGATGAACAATATCAACACACCAATCTTTTGTTCTCGGCCAGTCAAGCGAAGATTCAGAACATTGAAAATCAATTAGAACGTAAAAAGCGTGTGCTTCATGATGAACAGGAACGTATCGTTCAAATTGACGTGGACATGGGACAAACAAAACATGTGCTTTCACAATCTGAATCGGAATTGTCAGCGTTACATAATTCACCTGAACAACAAGGTGATCAATCGGCAATTATGGAACGATTAAGTACGCTGCAAAAGGCACAGCAAGAGGCATATGAATCTTTTACAGCCTCTAGATTGTTTTGTGAACGTTTAGAAAGCACTATAGAAGAACGTAAGGTACAACAAGAGCAACGAAAGCAAAATTTGGAAACCATAGTATCTCGCTTAGAACCTCTCATGGAGTTATTACACTCTAGTGAAGAGCGTTTGAATGTTGTGATTCCTGAACAAATTCGAGTTGCTAATGAGTCTCTTGAAGCGATTCGTGGAGAGGTTGAAAAATTTCGCGCTTTACGTGATGAAGCGTATCAATCGACTGCTGGTGCACGGGAGGAGATTGAATTAATTTTAGCTGAACAAGACCGACTCAACCAGCGGTATAAGGTGGTTCAAAATCGTCTAGTTGAAGCAGAAGGTAAATTGACGCGTTATCGCATGGATTGTGATCGTGCTGTAGAGGATTTGAATGAATTAGGCTATTCATTGGAAGATGCACAGCATATAAATATTGCCGGCTCTGTGAATGATTGGAAAATGGAACAAGCTCGTTTAATGGCGGAAATTGCAGAACTTGGATCTGTAAACCCTAATGCTGTAGAAGAGTATGAAGAGACGAAAACTCGGTATGATTTCTTATCGAATCAATTATCAGATCTCGATACGGCAAAAGAGCAATTACAGGCGGTTATCGCTGAAATGGATAAGGCCATGAGCACGCAACTCTATGATGTATTAGAGGTGGTAGGTAAGCAGTTCCAACATGTATTCAGTCAATTATTTGGTGGTGGTACGGCTCAAATCGTACTTACCGACCCAGAAAATATCTTGACTGGTGGTATTGATTTCTACATCCAACCACCAGGGAAAAAGCGTCAGCAATTGACGTTACTATCTGGTGGAGAACGAGCACTCACAGTTATTGCCTTATTGTTCTCGTTCCTTGACTATCGTCCGGCTCCATTCTGTGTGCTTGACGAAGTTGATGCTGCTTTGGATGAAGCAAATGTAGAGCGATTTAGTTCTTATTTGAATCGGGTAAATAAGGAAACGCAGTTTATCGTCGTATCACATCGTAAGAAAACGATGGAAGCTGCCGAAGTATTACAAGGGGTTACCATGGTGGAGCGCGGTGTATCTCGATTGTTAACGGTTTCATTTGAAGATGTGAAGGAGGATCTAGCATAATGGCATTTGGATTCTTTAATAAAATTAAAGAGGGCTTAGAAAAAACTCGTAAGTCCTTTGTAAAAAATGTAGAAACAGTGATCATTGGTTATGCAGAAATCGATGATGATTTTCTTGATGATTTAGAAGCGGTCATGCTCACTAGCGATTTAGGTCCTAAGACTACAGAGTATTTGATGAAGGAAATCCGCCGTGGTGTTACAGAAGGTGTTATTAACAATACTGGTGATGTAATGCCATTCATGGAAGACCGCATCACAGAAATGTTAGTTGACCAAGAGGATGAAATCACACTTCACCACCCAGAGGTTATCCTGGTTGTTGGTGTTAATGGTGTGGGTAAGACTACAACTATTGCTAAATTGGCAAACTACTATACTAAAGAAGGTAAAAAGGTTATCATCGCTGCTGGAGATACATTCCGTGCGGCGGCGGCGGACCAATTATCCATCTGGGCTGACCGCGTAGGCGTACCTATCGTTAAACATAAGGAAGGTGCAGACCCTGCTGCCGTTGTATATGATGCGATGGAAGCCGCAAAGGCACGTAATGCAGACATGGTAATTGTCGATACGGCTGGTCGTCTTCATACAAAAGTAAATCTTATGGAAGAACTTAAAAAAATGGGCCGCGTAGCGAATAATCATGTAGAGGGTGCTCCGCATCAAACATTGCTCGTTCTCGATGGCACTACAGGTCAAAATGCGGTAAGCCAAGCTAAATTATTTGGTCAAGCCGTACCTGTTAATGGTATTGTAGTTACTAAATTAGACGGTACTGCGAAAGGTGGCGTAGTTATTTCTATTAAAGAAGAACTAGGCGTACCTGTACGTTGGATTGGCGTTGGTGAAGGCATGGATGATTTACGTCCATTTAATGCAAAAGAATTTGCCAATGCACTATTTAATAAAGGAATGATTCAAGGTGACAAATAAATATAACCGGGAATTCTTACTTGAATATGTAGAATCTGAAAATAAAAAAAATGAATGTAATGTAAGCCTAGAAAACATGGAAAAAATCGTTAGCTTAATCGAGTATTTCGGTATTGAATTATATCGTCCTATTACGAGATTACTACTTTCAAACTGGGAAGAAATTACAGATCGTATTAATAACTATACTGAATCAGATTGGATGATGGCCGATGAAATTCAAAAGACCACGCCTACATTAGATCGCTTCTCCATTGCTATGCTCATCGAAGTGTTAGAAGGTGAGGATACATTGAACCAAGCTGAAAATGCAGGTCGTCGTTTGTCAGAGGAAGAACTCAAGGCTATCCGTAAACATCAGGATGAACAGTAATGAAACATAATAGCTATAACTATGAAGGGGGCCAACCATTTAAAGTGGAGGCGCCCTTTACGCCTACTGGGGACCAACCTACAGCCATTCAATCTCTTACAGACGGGATTGAGCGTGGCGAATGGGCTCAAGTCCTATTAGGTGCGACTGGTACAGGAAAAACCTTTACCATGGCAAAGGTCATCGAGGCGGTTCAGAAACCGACCTTGATTATCGCCCATAATAAAACATTGGCTGCTCAACTTTGCAGCGAGTTTAAAAGTTTCTTCCCTAATAATGCGGTAGAATACTTTGTATCTTACTACGATTTTTATCAACCAGAAGCGTATATCCCTTCTAGCGATACGTATATCGAGAAGGATGCATCTATTAATGATGAAATTGATAAATTGCGCCATAGTGCTACCATGAGTTTATTTGAGCGCCGAGACGTTATCATCGTTGCTTCTGTTAGCTGTATTTATGGCTTAGGTGATCCGGAGGACTATTCTGATCTCGTATTGTCCTTGCGATTAGGTCAGACGAAATCTCGTGATGAAATTCTGTCTAAACTCGTAGATATCCAATATACGCGTAATGATATGAATTTTATTCGCGGTACATTCCGCGTACAAGGGGACACCATAGAAATTTTTCCTGCTGCCTATAGTGAAAGAGCCATTCGGGTGGAACTATTCGGCGATGAAATCGACCGTCTTGTTGAGGTGGATGCATTAACGGGAGAAGTCATTGCAGAGCGCAAACATGTTGCGGTCTATCCTGCATCTCACTATGTTACAACAAAAGAAAAAATGAAAATTGCGGTAGAGCGCATTGAGGCAGAACTTGATGAGCAGCTGGCAAAACTGAAAGCAGAAGATCGTTTGCTCGAGGCGCAACGTCTTGAACAGCGCACCCGTTATGATATAGAAATGATGCAAGAAATGGGCTACTGTTCAGGCATCGAAAACTATTCCCGCCATATGTCGGAGCGTAAAGCAGGGGAAGCACCATATACATTGATAGACTACTTCCCTGATGATTTCCTCATCATGGTAGATGAATCGCATGTAACCATTCCTCAGGTTCGCGCCATGTACAATGGGGATAGAGCGCGTAAAGAATCTCTTATCGAATATGGCTTCCGTTTGCCATCAGCACTCGACAATCGACCACTGAAATTCGATGAGTTTGTAGAACGGATCAATCAAATCGTGTATGTATCAGCAACGCCAGGACCGTATGAAATGGAAGTAGAAACGAATGTGGCAGAGCAAATCATTCGTCCTACAGGGCTACTCGATCCATCCATTGAAATTCGTCCTATTAAGGGGCAAATGGATGATTTACTCGGTGAGATTCATAAGCGCGCCGCTAAGAATGAACGGGTTCTCGTTACGACATTGACGAAGAAGATGGCTGAAGATTTAACGGAATTCTTGAAGGAAATGGGTGTTCGTGTTCGTTACCTTCACTCGGATATCGTTACCATCGAGCGGGCTGAAATCATTCGCGATTTGCGGGCCGGTGTATTCGATGTATTAGTCGGTATCAACTTGCTCCGCGAAGGCCTCGATATGCCAGAGGTTTCCTTGGTGGCTATTTTAGATGCGGATAAGGAAGGTTTCTTACGCTCTGATACAGCTATGATTCAAACTATCGGTCGTGCAGCGCGTAATGTGAATGGTCATGTTATTATGTATGCTGACCGTGTAACAGGTTCTATGCAACGCGCTATGGACGAAACAGATCGTCGTCGTGCAGTACAAGAGGCATATAATATTGAACATCATATTACGCCAAAATCTGTATCTAAAGATGTGAAAGAGCTTATTGAGCTCACTAAAATTGAAGCAGATATGGTCACCGATGGCAAAGGGCTTTCACCAAAGAAGGGGAAAAAGAAGTCCTCTGCAGCTGGTATGGACCATGGCCACGAACCATATGCTCAAGATGCAGATACTACTAAGGTAGCAGAGATTACAGCGGAAGAACTATATAACAAGATTGAAGAGCTTGACCGTCAAATGAAGGCGGCTGCTAAACAGTTGGAATTTGAAAAGGCTGCTAAATTACGTGACCAATTGGGCGAACTTCGTCAACAATGGTCCGATATGCATAGTGTCGGTGAAAGTAAGTTAAAAAAACCACGAAAAAATTCTAAGAAACAATCACCAAAAAGTAAAAAGGTACATATATGAAAGATCAATTGATTGTAAAAGGTGCACGTCAGCATAACCTTAAAAATATAGATATTTCACTACCGCGAGACAAGTTTATTGTCTTAACTGGTTTAAGTGGATCTGGTAAATCGTCCCTTGCATTCGATACGATTTACGCAGAAGGCCAACGGCGTTATGTAGAATCACTGTCGGCCTATGCGCGTCAATTTTTGGGACAAATGGATAAACCTGATGTAGATTATATTGAAGGTTTATCTCCAGCCATTTCTATCGACCAAAAGACTACAAGTCGAAATCCTCGTTCTACAGTTGGTACGGTGACGGAGATTTACGACTATTTACGTCTATTATTTGCCCGTGTTGGACATGCTCATTGTCCAGAGTGTGGTAAACCCATTACACAACAAACCATTCAACAAATGACAGATGATGTAATGAGCTTTTCTGAAGGGACTAAGATTTTAATCTTAGCACCTATGATTCAAGGAAAAAAAGGGGAACATAAATCTGTCTTTGAACAACTTCGAAAAGAGGGTTTTGTCCGTGCTCGCGTTGATGGTGTGGTACGCACAATGGATGAGGATATTGTATTAGAGAAAAATAAAAAGCATTCCATCGATATTGTTGTAGACCGTCTCGTTGTCAAAGAAGGCATTGAATCCCGGTTAGCAGACTCTATGGAGACTGCATCAAAATGGGCAGAAGGTATCGTTATTGTTCAAGAGGTCGATGGCCCAGAGCATATGTATAGTCAGAACTTTGCATGCCCAGATTGTCACATTTCATTGCCGAAAATTGAGCCCCGTATGTTCTCTTTCAATAGTCCCTTTGGGGCATGCCCCGCTTGTTTGGGGATTGGCTCTACTATGGAGGTTGATGAAGAACGCGTAATTCCAGATGGCTCTATTAGTTTTGCCGATGGTTGTGTACAAGCGTTAAGTTCTAATCCTAATGCATGGTTTATGCGTCAGCTAGAAGGTCTATTGAAAGCAAATGGACACTCCTTAGACTCTACTTATGATGAATTGCCTAAGGCATTACAGAAAAAGGTCATGTACGGTACTACGGACAAGGTGGCTTTTACCTATGAAAATATGCGTGGCGAAGAAAAGGAATTTTTCACCGAATACGAAGGTATTTTGCCGATGGTGAAACGCCGCCATAGCGAAGCCTCTACCGATTCTATGCGCGAAGAATTTGAAAAATTCATGTCCATTAAACCATGTACGACCTGTCATGGCGCCCGTTTAAAACCCGAGGTATTAGCGATTACCGTTGGGGATAAGAATATTAATGAAGTAACCCAGTTGACGATTAAAGAAGCGCTAGATTTCTTTAGTCATTTGCAGTTAACTGACAGAGAACAAGTGATTGGTGCACAGATTCTAAAAGAAATTAATGCTCGACTAGGCTTCCTCAATAATGTAGGCCTTGATTACCTTACTATGAATCGGAGTGCAGGCACCTTATCCGGTGGTGAAGCACAGCGTATTCGGTTAGCAACGCAAATTGGTTCTGGTCTTGTTGGTGTGTTGTATATTCTTGACGAGCCATCCATCGGTCTACACCAACGGGATAATGATCGACTTATCGATACCTTAAAAGGGTTGCGTGACCTTGGTAATACACTGCTCGTTGTAGAACATGATGAAGATACGATGCGCGCCGCAGATTACCTTGTAGACATTGGACCAGGTGCGGGCGAGCATGGTGGTCAAGTCGTTGCTGCAGGGACTGTAGATGAGGTTATGCAGGTGAAAGGCTCCATTACCGGTCAATATTTGAGCGGCCGCAAGTTTATAGCTCTTCCTGACGAACGACGTAAACCTGGTAAAAACTGCATCGAAATTCGAGGTGCCAAAGAAAATAATCTACAAAATATTAATGTGAAATTCCCAATTGGACTATTTACAGTAGTTACAGGTGTCAGCGGTTCTGGTAAGTCTACCTTAATCAATGAAATTCTGTATAAAGGGCTAGCTAATCAGTTGTATCGTTCGTATCACAAGGTGGGGGCCCATAAAGAAATTCGCGGCCTTGAGCATATCGATAAAATCATCAATATTGATCAAAGCCCTATCGGTCGCACACCTCGCTCTAACCCTGCCACATATACGGGTGTATTTGATGCAATTCGTGAATTATATAGTCAAACACCAGAGGCTAAGATGCGCGGGTATAAACAGGGTCGTTTTAGTTTCAATGTAAAAGGTGGTCGCTGCGAAGCTTGTCGTGGTGATGGTATCATCAAAATTGAAATGCATTTCTTACCAGATGTGTACGTGCCTTGTGAGGTCTGCAAGGGGGCTCGCTACAACCGGGAAACACTAGAGGTTAAATATAAGGGCAAATCTATTGCCGATGTGTTAGATATGACCGTAGATGATGCAGTAGAATTCTTTAGTGCTATCCCTAAAATCTACAAGAAAATGGTAACATTGCAAGAGGTTGGTCTTGGCTATATTCGTTTAGGCCAAGCGGCAACCACATTGTCTGGTGGTGAAGCACAACGGGTTAAATTGGCCACAGAATTAGCACGTCGCAGTACAGGTAAAACATTATATATCCTTGATGAACCTACAACAGGCCTTCATGCGGAAGATATTAGAAAGCTTCTAGATGTATTGCAGAAATTGGTAGATGGTGGCGACACAGTTATCGTAATTGAACATAATCTAGATGTTATCAAAACGGCTGATTATATTATTGATCTAGGTCCTGAAGGTGGTAACCGCGGTGGTACCATCGTGGCTACCGGTACACCGGAACAGATTGCAAATGTGAAAGAAAGTTATACAGGAAAATTCTTAGGTCCTGTATTAAAACAGACTAATACATTTATGAATGCTGCAAAGAAAAAGAAATAATTTGTATGGCACTGCCTTGCATGGTTGCGACAATGAAGTATTAATTATAATGGTATGGAGAATTGACGAAGAAAGGAGGATATATGCCGTCTGAAGAGTTATTAGAAAAGGTTAGCCATTTACCGACCACACCAGGGGTTTATTTATGGCGTGATCAATATAACCGCATCATCTATGTGGGTAAAGCGATTAATTTACGCAATCGCGTGCGATCCTATGTGCGTAATGATGCGAATCGAGCGCCTAAGGTAACGGCGATGATGAAGCGTGCCGTCGATGTAGAGATTATTCAAACAAAGACGGAAATGGAAGCCCTCATATTAGAAAATACGCTTATCAAAGAACATAAGCCGAAATACAATATTTCCCTTAAGGACGATAAAACGTATCCTTATGTTAAAATCTCTGTTCAAGAAGACTATCCTCGCGTATATATGACACGTCGCCTTGAGCGGGATGGGGCTAAATATTTTGGGCCCTTTACCGATGTAACAGCCGTTCATGTAGTCCTCAAGTTGATTCGTCAGTATTTTCCATTGCGTACCTGTAAATCGATGAAGGTAGAACGCCCTTGTTTGCAATATCATATGCACTATTGTGAAGCGCCATGCTTTCATAAGATATCAGTACCGGATTATCGTAAATATATCGATGAAATTATAGAACTCTTTGAGGGCAAACCAATCCCCTTGCTTAAAGAAATTAAGGAAAAGATGGAAGAAGCTGCGGAAGAGCTTCGATTTGAAGATGCAGCACGTTATCGAGACCAATTGACGAGCATTGAAAAAATTCAAGAAAAACAGCGGATGGTAACGCAACGTGGTGATCTAGATGTACTGGGGATAGCTGTAGATGGTCAATTGGCATGTGTACAATTACTCTTTATTCGAGGTGGCCGTCTATTAGGCCGAGAAAACTACTTCGTGCAAAATGAAGGTGACTCGGAAGAAACCATTATGACTGATTTTATTAAGCAGTACTATGGGGATACTACCTTTATTCCTAAAGAGCTATTATTGCCTATGGAAAGTTCTGAGCAACATCTATTTAAGGATTGGTTCAGTGACATGAAGGGCCAACAGGTCGATGTCCTTGTGCCTCAACGTGGCTATAAGATGGACATGATTAAAATGGCTCATGAAAATGCTGAAACATTCCTTGAAGAACGTCGCCGCCAATGGCAATACCAAATCGATAAGAGTGGAGGTGCCGTTAAGAAATTGGCGGAGGTCCTCGATTTACCTCGATTACCAGAGCGTATGGAGTGCTTTGATATTTCCCATACACAAGGCTCTGAAACCGTAGCCTCCATGGTTGTATTTGAAGGCGGCAAGCCAGCTAAGAAGGAGTATAGACGCTTTAAATTAAAGACTACACAGGGAAAGCCCGATGACTTTAAATCGATGGCAGAAATCATGGAACGCCGCTATGGTAATGAAACGGATTGGCCTATGCCAGACCTCATTATTATCGATGGTGGTAAGGGGCAGCTCAATGCATCTATACCGCTCATACGCGCTGTAGGTGTTACAGATGTGCCTGTTATATCCTTGGCAAAACGGATAGAAGAGGTCTTTGTAGAGGGGCAATCGGATAGCATCATTTTGAGTCATCATTCACCAGAGTTGCAATTATTGCAACAAATTCGTGATGAAGCCCATCGATTTGCTATTACCTATCATCGTAAATTGCGGGGCAAACGTAACTTAGAATCCCTACTCGATCACATTGATGGTATTGGTCCTAAACGACGTAAGGCTTTATGGGCTCATTTCAATAGCTTAGAGGCCATGAAAAAAGCCAGTATAGATGAATTAGCTAAGGTCGATTCTATGAACTATAAGACGGCGGAAACATTATACAATTTTTTCCGCATGTCGAATGTTGAAAAACAAGATGTATTACAAGGTAATACAATGTAATACAAAAATAGTTAATACCTTATAGTAGAAAAGCAGCACTGCTGAGTATGACTTGCAGTGCTGCTTTTGTGCGTTATGCTTTTATATGTACTTGTTTGTGTTGAATATACCATGTTCGAATGGTGAATAGTATGCCTGCTACAATTACGCTAGCTAATAGGCCTATCCATACACCAAATGGGCCGTAATTTGGGTTGTTGGCAAGAATGTATGCAATAGGGAAGCAAACGCCCCAATAGGAAATGAGAGAAATATAGAATACAATTTTTACATCCTTGTAGCCCCGTAGAATACCTTGTAATGGTGTACCAATGGCATCGAAGGCGGAGAAGAAAACGCCATACCCGAGGAATCTATAAATTAGATTATATACCTCTTCATCATTTGTAAATAATGCGGATATGCTTTCCATATGGGTAAATGTGAAAGCACAAATCAAAATTGCAATGACAATGGCTAACACGCGAGAAATGTAGGAGTACTGAATAGCTTCTTTATGTCGCTCAGCACCGACTTCATAGCCTACAGCAATGGTGGAAGCCATGGCAATGCTAAGTGGTAAGCAATAGAACACGTTGGTAAAGGCAATGACCGATTGGTGAGCCGCTACGACAGCGGAACCAAAGTGTACCATCAATAGGCCGGCAATACTGAAAATGCTGGCTTCAAAAAAAATAGAAGAACCGATTGGCAAGCCGATTTGTAATTGCTCACGTATGTATTGCCATTTGGGGCTTACCCAATCTTTATAGATACGATATCCCTTTAATTTAGGATGGAAGAGCACCATCGCACTAAATAAAATAAAGTTTGTCCAACATGCTCCGGCAATACCATAACCAGCACCGACACCACCAATTTCAGGCAATCCGAAGTGCCCAAATATCAGTGAGTAGTTTAAGAATACATTCACTACAAAACTCGTTACTACAATGGCCATAGAATAGTGAGTTAACCCGTGGGAATCAACGGTGTTACGCAATGTATTAACCCATAACAGAGGGAATAGGCCAAGTGCGAAAGCTTTCAAATAATTGATACAAACAGCCGTAGCAGCAGGTTCTAAATTAAGGAAATTTAGTAATGGTACTAATCCGAAAACACCGATTAATAATATAATAAGTGCTAGGGTTGTTGCAATATAAAACCCTTGGTAGACGATGGTAGGTATACTATCTGTTTTCTTGGCTCCTAATAGCTGTGCAATGATCGGGGTGATACCCATTAGGGTCCCTTGTGCAAAGATATAGAATAATAACCATAGATTGTACCCTGTAGCAACCCCAGCTAAATCAATTGTACTATATTGTCCTGTTAAGAAGATGGCGATAAATGTGCCCCCTACAAGAGAAAATTGGGTGATGCACATAGGAGTAAATAATTTAATGAACAACCATAATTTTTGTAGTATAGAATATGTTTGATACATAATGACCTCCTAAATTGATGATATATTTTAACATAGTCTATCTATTATGGCTAGGTGTATTAAAAACTATAGAATATAGTTATATACAGGTATTCGTATTACGAATAGATGGATACATTACAGTATTGTACAAGGTAGATGCTCTTTAGTATAATAAGTATATTAAATATTTTCGTTATAGGAGGTACGAATTGGACATTGTATCTGTTCAAGGTTTGTTGGCAATGTTACAAATCATTGTCATCGATATTCTGTTGGCCGGCGATAATGCCATTGTGATTGGCATGGCTGCACGAAATTTACCGGCTCATTTACAAAAGAAAGCAATTTTCTGGGGCACAGCAGGTGCTATCATTTTACGTCTCGTTATGGCATTCCTCTTCGTTGAGGCTTTAAATACAATTCCAGCGCTTCGTTTGGTAGGTGGTATCCTTTTGTTATGGATTGGGTACAAGCTTGTTGCTGATGATGACAGTGAGCATAATATCGAGGCCAAGGATAGTTTGCGAGCTGCAATCATGACGATTGTCATTGCTGATGGTATCATGGGTATCGATAATGTAATCGGCGTAGTAGGCGCTGCAGGTGGCCACATGACAATGGTTGCTATTGGTATGCTTATTACGGTGCCTATCATCGTGTATGGTAGTACATTATTTGTGAAAGTCATCGAGCGTTTCCCAATTATTCTCTACGTTGGTGGTGGTATCCTAGGATGGGTCGGCGCTGGCATGAGTGTGGAAGATACATTAATTGCTCATACAGTTGAACCGTATGCGCTGTATATTAAAATAGCTGCCGTTATCCTTGTAGTAGGCGCATCTTTAGTAGTAAAACAACTTAAAAAATAATTGGAATGTATAATATCTCTTCTCTTTTTTACAGGAGGAGAGATATTTTTTTGCAGTAGATTATGAAAGATATTAAAGCATTTGTTTTAGATGAGAAAATACATAAAATATGGTATAGTTAAGGGATAGTTATAGAATTAATTATAGTTGAGGTGCATATAATGGAATTTTTAGAAGCGGCCACGTGGGTTACGATTGGCAAGATTATATTGATAGATATTTTATTAGCCGGAGATAATGCTGTAGTTATCGGTATGGCAGCCGGTAAATTAGCACCAGAACTTCAAAAGAAAGCCGTTATATGGGGGACGGTAGGTGCCATTTTAATGCGCCTTCTGTTTGCCACCGTTTTGGTAGAAGCGTTAACCTTGATTCCTCTCGTTCATTTAGGCGGTGGACTTGTGCTCATATGGATTGCCGTTCAGCTTTTGAAAGGTGATGACGAAGAGGCACACATTGAGGCTAAAAATTCCTTAATGGGTGCTATTTGGACGATTATCGTTGCCGACGCTATGATGAGTATCGACAATGTCATCGGTGTTGTGGGCGCTGCAAAAGGTCATTTAGAGCTTGTTATCGTTGGTATGCTAATTACGGTACCTATCATCGTATTTTGTTCTACACTATTCGCTCGTATTATTAACAAATTCCCAGCCATTCTTTGGGCTGGCGGTGCACTACTTGGATGGGTTGCCGGTGAAATGATCGTAGAAGATCCACTTCTTTTACCATATATTCAAGGGGAAGAATTACTCGTTAAATTTGGTGCGGTATTCTTTGTACTCATCGTGACTGGTATCATTAAAATTTGGAAGAAAAGAGACGCGTAATGAACGGTACAGGTCGTACATCTCGTAAACATAAATCTAAAGGTAGACAACAACATACAGGTGGAAAACTTTCTAAAAAACAACAGGCCATTCTAAATGCGCCTGTTAAACTTGGTGAGGAGGTTTTGGTAACCATTCACGGTATTGGCAGTAGTGGAGAAGGTGTAGGTCGCGTAGACGATTTTACCGTCTTTGTTCCCTTTGCTTTGCCTGGTGAAATTGTGAAAGTATCTATCAACATGGTGAAAAAGACATATGCTACCGGCAAGTTAATAGATATTGTAACACCAGCTTCTAATCGTATAGAGCCTACCTGTAACTTATATGGTGTATGCGGTGGGTGCCAATTGCAACATATTACCTATGAAGGACAGCTTTCACTAAAAACACAAAAGGTGAAGGATGTTATTGAACGAATTGGTCACCAAAATCCCAACCTTGTAAAACCTGCACTCGGACCAAAAGAACCTTGGGCGTATCGAAACAAGATGCAAATGCCTGTCGGTGGTGTTAGAGGCGACATTCAAATGGGATTCTATGCAATGGGGTCTCACGATATCGTACAGGGGACGAATTGTCCTATCCAAGATGAAGGAAATAATACAATTGCTCAAGTGTGTTATGACATTGCTAAAGAACTTGATGTTGAGCCGTACGATGAACATACAGGCAAAGGTGTATTACGACATGTAATCGGTCGCATTGGGCAATCTGGATGGATGGTTATTCTCGTAACTGCTACTGATTATCTACCACAGCACGAAGAATGGGTTAAGAACATAACAAATCGTATACCACAAGTGGAAACCATCGTTCATAACGTGAATGGTAAGCGTACTAATGTTATCTTAGGCACTAAAAATAATATCCTTTATGGTGATGGGACGATTACAGATCACATTAAGGATTTACAGTTTACCTTATCTCCACACTCCTTCTTCCAAGTGAATCCGGAACAAACTACAGTACTTTACGATCAAGCATTAGCTTATGCAGACCTAAAAGGGGATGAAATCGTTATCGATGCGTACTGTGGTACGGGTACTATTTCATTGTTTTTGGCTCATAAGGCAAAACATGTTATCGGTATAGAAATCGTAGAACCAGCCATTATTAATGCTCGTGAAAATGCACGACGTAATGGCTATGACAATACTGAATTCATCGTCGCTGATGCGGCTGTTGAAATGCCAAAACTCTATAAAGCCGGCGTACGTCCAGACGTGATTGTATTCGATCCAATTCGAGCAGGCTGTAAAGAAGAGGTATTGACATCTGCAGCTAGTATGGAACCTAACCGCATTGTCTACGTATCCTGTAACCCAGCAACTATGGCTCGAGACATTGAAATCCTTACACACTACGGCTATGAACTAAAAGAAGTACAACCTGTAGACATGTTTCCAATGACAGCGCATGTTGAGACGGTAGCACTTTTGTCCAAACTCGATGTCGATAAGCATATAGAAGTTGAAATTGAGCTGGATGAGCTTGATTTGACCAGTGCTGAAAGTAAGGCAACATATGCTCAAATCAAAGAATATGTTTGGAATAAATTTGAATTAAAAGTTCCGACATTATATATTGCACAGATAAAAAGGAAATGTGGAATAGAATTACGAGAACATTACAACAAGTCTAAAAAGGAGAAACAAATTATTCCACAGTGTACACCTGAAAAAGAAGAAGCTATCATGGATGCCTTGAGACACTTCAAAATGATTGAATAGAAAAGAATGACAGCATATGACTTTCTGCATTTATGACATTCCTACTTGGTATAGGAACAGCTATTATTCCTTTCTTGCAAGGTATCAATGAGAAAATAGGCTCAATATATAGATTGATAGGATCATTTTTATATTTAAAGGAGCGTTGAAATGATTGATAAAAGCAATAAAAAATTTGGGGATAAATTTGCTAAGCTATATGCTCCTTTCATGAAAAAAGACAAAGGAGTATATGATAAAGTTTGCGAATACATTCGTCCTCATTTGAAACAGCCGATGCAGTAGCATTATCCTATTCGTATGAAAAATTTGATTGTGTGTTAATTGCTAATGCACTTCATATTATGCCTAAACCGGATGAGGCGATGAAAGAAATATATAGGGTGTTAAAACCTAATGGGACTTTGTTCGCCCCCACTTTTCTATGGAAAGAGGGAAAGCAAAGAAAAATGATAAAAAGTTTGATGTCTATTTTTGGATTTAAGATGTATCAAGAATGGGATAAAAAGGAATTTGAAGATTTTATTAAAGAATATGGATTTTCAGTAGTTGAATGGAATTATGCAAGCATTTACGCAGGAAAAGTGCCGGATATTTTATCATAATGTTGAGGGCAATATTGGAAAAGGAGCTTGCGGAAAAGGATAACCAATTCCCGTTTGTTTGGGCTGATTTTCAAAGGTGGATAAGGTGAACAAAAGATAATTCATCGTATTGATTGGAGAAAGCATATGGAATTAACAAAAGCAGAGATTAAATTACTAAGAAAAGCTTATAGCGTTATGGCTGACACGCACAGCAAATATCACCCGGAGTCCGAAAAAGACATATCTGAGTTTGAAAACAAATTCGAACCAATTCCGTCAGAATATCGATATTTACTCAAGGAATTTGGTGGCTGCCATTTTGTTGATCCATGGATTTTCACTTTAGAGGAATTAGGTTATGAATACCCTGCTTTTATTGCAAACTATAGCGACGACGAAGAAAGCAACATATCAAATAATACTGTTTTTCCTATTGGCGGTTTAGGTGATGGAAGTTTAGTTTGTATTTTAAAGGAAACAGACAAAATTGTTGTTTTGCCACATGATGTATATGTGACATCGGTTGATGATTTAGAAATTATTGCAGAAAGTTTTAAGGAGTTAGTTTTTGGTTTAGCGGAACAGGGTATTGAGCTTGACAACCAAATTAAATAGCCAATAATGGACATTCGTGAAGTTCTTATTGATATAATGTGTACTTGCTAACTTGAATTTGTTGAGGAGACGGTTGTATTAATGACAAGGGAATAGACCGAAGTCCTTAATTACGAATGCTTTATGCGATAGCGTTTCTGTAACAGCGAATCTTGGACATCAACAGCTAATGATAGTGAAGAAATCTTAGCTACTACACTTGATCATGAACTTATCGCAAAGTTTGCTAAAGAGTTTATGGAATTATATAATGGTATTTATTTTTAAGCAAAGAGAAATCAAAATTTATGGAGATAATTTCATTAGAAATTTAATGAAACTCTCGGTTTATTTGGAGAAAAGATATATTGAATTCAGATATGAGAAAATATGCAGATATAAAAGACATAATTGAATATGGGTTAAATAATATTTCTGATAAGGAAAAAATAACAATGAGCCTGAAAGACTTTCTATACATTAGACGAGTTTTAGAGGAATATATGCGTTATCTACATAATCCTGATCATTATCCCGATATAGAAGCAATTCAAAATTTTTTAGGTGATATTTCTTCGGGAGGAGGATTTGAATGTTTAAGCACAGCTATTTATAAAAAAGTATATAAAGTTGATTTGCCATCGAAGATTGAGAAAATGATTGATGATGGTGTATTTGAACACCCTCTTTATCCCAGTTACTATAAGGAAAACGAATAAGTAATAATTGTATAATATTGAAATGGTACAAAATATAAATTTATGTGAATACGTAAATTTGAATTTGTAGGGGACTAATGATAATTTTCACACCACATTAAGGAGGTTGAGATGAAAAATATAGATATTTTTGTACATGAAAGATATAACAAAGCTGATTACGAAAAGGTAGCAGAACATATCTATAAAACGTATGACGATTTTATGAAAAGTGATTGCTTTGTTACTTCATTAAAATTTGTTCAAGAACCAGAATTAGGAGAAGGAGATAGTCCGAGGAATATTTCCCAATATCCATTGGAAGATGTTTTAGAAAAATTTTATGTGGCGATTCAGGATTTTTATGAAGATTTGAATTATACCAGTGATGAGACTTGTTATTTGGAATTTTCGGCTTCAGATATGGAAGATATACAGAAACTACTTGGAATCGTAAATAAGCATGTATACAATAAGGAAGATGGGGATTATGTAGAGCTGGTAATTGAATAGTGTATTAAAATAATTGTACATTCTTATATCATCATTTTTGTACATTCTTATATTGACATTTACACGTAGAGCAAGCCAGTATGAAGGATTGGCATTATTATAGATATCCATTACGGGTTTATAGTCCAGATTTTGATATCTTAGTTTCTTACTTTAATCAAGTGTATCCTATTATAGATGCATCAGATAATACTGAAAGAGATAGATTTGATGTATGCTTTGATAATTGGATTAAGAAAGATTACTGGATTAAAATAATTCATAATATTGAAGTTGATTTTATAAACTTTAGTAAAGATGCATTAGAGTTTTAAACTCATGTATTACTTGGGAAAAGTAAATACTTTAATATACATCTGATATAGTTATTGAAAGTAATCTTTAAAAGAAATACAGTATTATTTAGGAGGACTTTTACAATTTTGAAACCTAGAGAGTTATGTGAAAAAGCTTGGCAGGAGATAGCAAGTAAATTTCCTGATTTTAAGGTAGTTAGTAAAGGTCAGAAGTTAAAGAAAACCTCTAAGAATAAAGACCTTATCTTTGAAATCTACTTTCAAGCTAATAGAAATAACTATGCAGATAGCGTAGAGTTTGTTCCACATATTGCCATTTATTCTAAATCTATGAAAAAAGCTAATATTCATAACGGGTTTGTATATGGCGGAGAATTAGGTCGTTTGTTAAATAGAACGGAATGGCATTGGTATCAATTAGCAGGTGCTAGCTATCAATATACTGTAGATGAAGTTAGCAAGTTATGTGAGGAATATATAATACCGCTATTTGAAGGTTTTGAAGATACAGAACGTAATATTGAAAAACTTATAGAGGGAGATATAAACGATTATAATCTACCGTATTATATTTATCATTATGGTGGAAAAGATAAAGCTCAACAATATTTTAATAAAATAATCAAAAATTCTGAGTTAAGAAGTATGTATATTGACTTTTATAATCAGTTGAAAGAAATTCCTAAAGAAAATATTTCATTAGGCGTGAGTGAATTTTATGGATCCACTATGATTGAATTTGCATATATAAATGGAATAATAATTGAAGAAGAATAAATAAGTCCATCGCATAGAAACGATATGCGATGGACCTTTTTTGTACGCCGAATAGGCATGACTAAACCCCCAGTTAAACTGGGGGTCGGTAAAAAATTCTTAGAGAAAAGGAAAGAACCTCCTAGTGGTAAAATGAAGTTGGTCTGGCAACCACAACATTTCAACATAGGAGGTTCAATGTCAATGAATGACGTAAAAAGCTTATCACATAGTAAATGGAGATGTAAATATCATATTGTTTTTGCACCAAAGTATAGAAGGCAAATAATTTATGGACGGATAAAAGCTGATGTAGGTAAAATTTTAAGAGATTTATGTAATAGAAAAAATGTAGAGATTATAGAGGCAGAATGCTGTCCGGATCATATTCATATGTTAGTAACTATTCCACCACATTTAAGTGTATCAAGTTTTATGGGATATTTAAAAAGCAAAAGTAGCCTCATGATATTCGATAAACACGCAAATTTAAAATATAAGTATGGAAATAGACATTTCTGGTGTAGAGGATATTATGTGGATACAGTGGGAAGATACGAAGGAGCGATAAAAGAGTATATTCGCAATCAATTACAAGAAGATATAGCACAAGATACATTAAACTTTAAAGAATATACCGACCCGTTTACGGGTGAGCCGGTAAAATAGGCAAAATAAAAGCCCCCGAGTAGGGGGCAGCCAGTGGTAATAGAGTGGTTGTCAGATCATTCAAAGCCCTCTTTAGAGGGCCACCACTAGAGAAAGACCCTTATAGGGTCAGAGCAAACCACCCGTTCTACGGGTGGTTATGATTTGCTTTTATATATTAAATTTAAATAGATTTTATATGGTTGTGGTTAAAGCAAATAGAAGTTATATAGTAAAATTTGATGAATGATTATTAAAATTTAAACTTCATACTTGCAGAATATGTTCGTCCTGCGGTAGCTTCATCATCAAAGAAAACACGATTAAACACATTTTGAATACCTAATTGTAATGTCGCTTCTTTGGAGAATTTGTAATTCATTGCTACATTCGAGATAAAGTAGCTATCTGAGGAACCGTATTGACCTGTAATATCATCTACTGATTGTCGACGACTTACATATTGAGCATCCCAAAGGGCATTCCATTTACCATTAGTATATTCAAGACCTGCATGGAAGATGTGTTTAGGTATATCATAATTGATTTCCTCATATCCGCTTGCATTTGTGTTAGGAAGATCTTTATGTTTTATACGACCCATTTGCCATGTATAGTTTCCAAATACAGACCATTTTGAGGATAGTTGGTGGCGAAGTTCTAATTCTATGCCGCGACGAGTTTCTTGGTCTACATTTTCATACATTTTATAATCTACATCACCATTATTATCATAATGTGTTACATATTTAACCTTATCCTTTGTTTTTACATAGAATGCAGATAGATTTAATGCAGTTTTTGTGCCCCATTCTTTTTTCATACCAACTTCAAATGTATCTGAACGTTCTGGATCAAGATTTGGATTCGCTCGTACTACATCTGTGTAACGATATACTTGACTAAGTGGTGGTGGATTAAAAGAGTGACCATAGGAAGCATATACATTTAGCGAATCGGTTACATAATGTTCAATTGCTAATCTTGGACTCCATTCAGTATAGCTACCTTCACCATGATTTACGGTGTCGTATCTATTATTGGTCGTATCATAGGTAACATGTTGACCATCGAATTTTTTGAATCGGTCTATACGAAGTCCGGTATAAATAGCCCAATTGAAATTAGGACGGTATGTGTCTTGGACGAATAGGGCTAAATTATTTGTAGCACCTTTGTTGATTTCATACAATCCACCAGGATATGTGGTTGAATCAAAGGAAGAATGATTTCTCCAATTAGTTAATTCTCTTCGTTTTTGCTCAAAGCTTTCCTTTTTCCAGTTAATGCCCGCAACAACGCTATGTTTCCCCATACGATCCCATACTTTTTGTGCATCAAAATTAATTGTTTTTCCAGGATAGAATGAATCATCACCAGGGCCGCTGTAGTTAGGTGTATTTGGATTGCTAGGGCTAGAGAATCCATCTTTTTTTCGATCTAATATATTGAAAGTAACTTGTAGCTTATTTTTGTCATTTTTATATTGTAGGTTATGAGCATGATATTCTTTTAATCCATCATAGCCTAAGTATCTACTTGTTCTAAGTGCTACATATTTTTGATTGTTAATTTTGACATTTCCAGAGAAGATAGGTGCACCATTTACGGTTATGGTACTCATTGGATTCTCATAAGCATATCTATTTTTCGTATATAGATAAGAGTAGGTTAATGATTCTCTATCACGGAGTTTCATCGTTACATACGCAGATAGATTCTTATTATTAAATGACTTATCTCCTCGACTACCTAATAGATAGGAACCATCTTTGGTTTGTGGAACTGGGTTATCTGGTGTAACTGTTACAGTAGACGGCCTTATGTTGGCAGCTCTGCCGGTAATAAAGAAACCTGGATAACCATCTGTTTTTCTTTGCTCTGCAGACATACCGACAGTAATACGATTAGATACTTGTGCATCAAACCCTAACTCATTATTTAGTGTCCCATGAGATCCATATCCAATTTGTCCATGCCAATGGATATCTTTTACAGATTGTTTTGGTTGTTGTTGTTTTGTTTGAATGTTGATAACACCAGCAACACCTCTGCCACCATATAAAGAGGAGCTAGGACCACGTACTAATTCAATCCTTTCAATAGAATGTACTGGTATAGCTTCCCAATCAACACCATTATTAAAGGTGTTATTCATTGGTACACCATTGAGTAATACTAAGGTGTCAGTAGAATCAAAGCCGCGAATTTGTAATCCACCGTTTGCTTTTTGGCTTTTATACACGCCAGGTAACATTTGTAGGGCATCTGTTACGGTATCAACTCTTCGTGTTTCAATATCTTTGTCTGTTACAACAGATACAGCACTTGGTGTTTTTATGATATCCTCCATAGTTCTAGTAGCAGTTACCGTGATGGTATGTGATACTTTAGGTTCATCGGCCACGTTGGTATCTGCTGCATATACAATGGATGCGCTCATAGCCGTTAAAATCATTGAAAATAATATGATTTTTGATGTATTAGTTTGTTTAAAACTAGTTACTGTTTTCTTTCGTTTACCTTTTTTCATATTTATGACCCTCTACACTGATAAATAGTTAAAACACATCATTTTTAGTATAGCATTGAAAAAAATAAAACATTATGAATACTAGTTATATGATTATAAGTAATGATAATTATAAAAATAGCGAAATTAGTTTATAATTAATTTAAATATTATATTTTCATGAATGAAAATACATATGAAATCTTGTGTATAGTATGAAAGGGGGTAATAGTATAGTTGTTTTTGTTTGTGATTTTGTATATTCATAGAGAGATGAGAGAGAAGAGAAAATGAATAAAGTACAAAAGATGTTAACTGGTAAGATGAATTCCCAAAATTATAATCCTAAGAATGTAAAGTGCTTTAGTACAACCGCAACTGCTTGTGTAATTGCATTAACATTTGGTGTAGGTGTTATGTTAAATATATTAACTGTAGGGGCTGCAGGCCAAGTAATTGGTGGTTATACGGCTGGTAACCAAGCGTTAGGCGATGGTAGTGTGGTTGTCAGTGGTGGTAAGGATAAGGCACCTAACTTAGCAGAAGGTGAAAATAGTGCAGTCCTTGGAGGAACAAAAAATATGACCGAAGGCCCTTATACCGCTATTGTAGGGGGCTTTCAAAATATTGTTCACGAAGAAATAAAAAATGGTACCATCCTTGGTGGTACGAAAAATCAAATTGAAGCAGTAGGAACCTTAGTAGGAAATTATGCAACTATCAGCGGTGGGGAGGATAATATTGCGTATGGT
The DNA here is from genome assembly GCF_002959915.1 of Veillonella atypica KON. Classification (GTDB taxonomy): domain Bacteria; phylum Bacillota; class Negativicutes; order Veillonellales; family Veillonellaceae; genus Veillonella; species Veillonella atypica. The sequence continues at coordinate 131,318 of NZ_PPDE01000008.1, forward strand.
GAGTCCTCATCTATTTCAGGTGGTAATTCCAATGGTACGTATGGATTACATAGTTCTATTGCTGGTGGTCGTGGCAATAATGCAGCTGGTGAAATTGGTTCTGTTATAGGCGGTTCTCAAAACAATGCAGATGGTAAAGGGAGTACACTTGCAGGCGGTTTAGGGAATACTGGTGTTGGTATGTGGTCATCCGTATTTGGGGGCAGTAAGAATGAAGCCGTAGGCACTGGAGCATCTATCCTTGGTGGTGGCGGTCGTGAATTTACAGGTCGTAAATTTGTGACCCATAAAAATATTGCCAATGGTGAGTATAGCACCATTGTTGGATCACGAGATGCTATGACCGTAGGAAATGGTAGTGCCGTTGTGGGTGGATCTAATGGTCTAACACTTGGTCTTGCTTCTACTTCTGTAGGTGGTGGTTTTACAGGTTTTAAGGCCGAGAACAGTTTGGCATTAGGTCATAAGGCAGGTGCTACTGTCAAATATGGCACTGCCATTGGTTATGAAAGCGTAGCTACCGAAGAAGGTACTATTGCATTTGGTCATGATGCTGGTGATGTTTCTGGTTACACAGTAAAATATCCAGATAAAGAAATCACCACACACTTAGGTTATAAAAAGACTGTGCCAGATTATGATAAAGAACCGACAGTAACACCTACTACATACTCAGATGCTAAATATAATCGTTTGGTGAAAGTAGCTGATGGCGTTGATGCACATGATGCAGCTACAGTAGGTCAATTAGAATCTACTATAAGCCAAGTTCAATCGGTAGGATCGAATTTAGAAACTACAGTTAATAAGGCAACAGCCTCAAGTTATGCATTAGCTGCATTACAACCAAATTTCTCTGAAGGAGAAACTGGATTAGGTGTAGCCGTTGGTTTTGGTCATTATCATGGAAAAACAGCTACTGCTTTAGGCGCTTACTATCGCCCAAGCCGCAATGTACAATTTAATGTAGGTACTGTGGTAGGCAATGGTAACCAAGGCTTTAATGGTGGGCTTAGCTTTAAAGTAGGCCCTGAATCTAAATCAAATACAACATCCACCGATGAAAGAATTGCTCAATTAGAAAAACGTATTCAAGAATTAGAGCGTTCAAAGAAATAATTCTATATACATTAAAGCTTAAATAAGGATTATATAAATAGAGCCCTTTGCTTGTGCAAAGGGCTTTTACTATACACTCATACTTATAAATGTAATATAATTAAACTAAATGGATAGTATTGGCGGAACATTTATGTATATAGTTAATACGATAAAAATTAGCTAAATAATAAATTCAACAAATTCAGGGAGGGATTAACATGTTAGGAGCAATCATTGGTGATATAGTTGGTTCACGATTCGAATTTAATAATATTAGACGGAAGGACTTTGATTTCTTTACAGATCAATGTGTGTTAACTGATGATAGTATCATGACACTTGCTGTAGCAAAGGCAATTCTTATGAGTCAACCAAATTACAGAAATCTTTCAAAAAATGCAGTGGAATGTATGCAGACGATTGGGAGATGCTATCCAGGTTATGGATATGGCGATCGGTTCTATAGATGGATTTTTGCAGAGAATCCAAAGCCATATAATAGTTATGGTAATGGTTCTGCTATGAGAGTTAGTGCTGCTGGATTTGCAGCACATAGTTTGGACGAAGCAAAGCTTCTTTCTAAGTTAGTTACTGAGGTCACTCATAACCATCCAGAAGGCATGAAAGGTGCAGAGGCGACAGCAGTTGCCGTATACTTAGCTAAAACTGGTAAAGATATACAAGAAATCAGAGATTATATTAATCAGCATTATTACACCATGGATTTCACATTGGATGAAATCAGAGATACCTATAGGTTTAATGAAAGTTGTCAAGGAACCGTGCCACAAGCATTGCAAGCTTTTTTTGAATCCACTGATTTTGAAGCTGCCATTCGTAATGCCATCTCAATAGGTGGTGATAGTGATACTGTTGCTGCTATTTGTGGTGGTGTAGCACAGGCATATTATGGTATTCCAACGGATATTAGAAAACAGGCTCTGTCATTTTTAGATACTAAACTGTTAGGTATATTGACTGCCTTTGAAGAGAAGTTTATACCAGTTGTGGTATAAGTAAATAGTATATAGGAGAGAGGGATATGATACATCTTAAGGACTTAGGCAGTTTTGAATCTGTACCAGATTTAGTGACAGATATTATAAATGGAAATATAACTGCTCTTGAAAGCGCATTAAATAGTGGTTGGGATATAGATGAACCTGTACAAATTGGTAAATATAGTGAGTATTCACCTCTACAATTAGCATTAGTAATGGACTGTTTGCCAAGTGTAAAATGGTTGGTCGAACATGGTGCAGATGTAACCATCACAGAAAAGGATGGAATGCGTCCCTATAGTATTGCCATTGAAAAAGGCGATATGGAAATGGCAGAGTATTTTAAAAATTTAGAGCCTGCTGAGTACCATGATAAACAGAATAAAATGGATCAATTAAAACCATTTAAACTACCAAAAGTGTTAATATCCTTTTTAGAGGGAGATAATCTTTACTTTGAATTGCCAGACTCAGATTTTATCTCTATAGAGTTCTTACCTTTACTTGATACAGTTCCATTTAAATGGGGTCGTCGTAAACTATTACGTTTATCTAAAGAGCTAGGTGAGTACAACGATTATCAAATTGTTTGGGACCATAAATCTAAAAAGATTTCCTGTTATGATATGGAACATCAAGAACTACGAGAGCTCTGTAAATTTGATGAGTTTATAGCAGATATGGCAGGTCAATTAGAAACCTTATTTAATGTATATCGTAAAGGAGAGGCAATACATATGACAGATACATTTGAGAAAACATATACGGATTGGTCCATTGATGTAGGCACCTATAAATATGAAGGTATTACACTGAATGAAGTTGAACAAAATCTGTATGCTATTGAGGACCAAGAGCAAGACTTTGTAGTTATTTCTCCATCAAAGGCAATCTCCATAGATAATAAACTATATAGCTTTGTACAGGTTTGTAGTGATCGAGATACCGATTTATTACATATAGAGCTTAGTGTAACTAATGATGGTGACCGAGGCGCCATCATATATGGTAAAAATGAACTAGGCCACCAAGAGGTGTTACAGATCATAGAAGACTTTATTGCACATCATAAGGTTCCAACATTAGATGATTGGGACATCGTGTTAGATTTAAGACCTAAGATGGAAAGTTATGTAAAGGGTTCCGAAAATGACTAATGATGTAAAATATGATGAACGGTTAAAGCAATATACCTGGTCCTATGAAGGCATACAATTTTGTTGGGATGAGAAGCCAACAGATGCTAATGTAGATACTGCTAAATTATTAGCTACTAATTATCATAAGAATATAGATTCCATTGTTACTTTCATTCATAACGAAATTCTAGATTGGTATGGCGATGTCACTATTGATGAAGTGAAAACACGGATAGGTATGCCTATTATTGAGCCAGAGCGAGATGCTGTGACCTATTGTGAGCAAACCTTTGATGATACACACATCTTTTCCTTTACGTTTTGGGATGATGAATTCAAAGATTTACATTACTTTGCCATAGATGGATAATATATTCTCTAATGATTTAGTTACTACCAATAGCATGCGGAGTCTATTATGTTATATACACCGAATAACCTTTTGTATAAGTATATTCGCTATCGATTTAGACGGATTCAGATTCAATGTAATATGTTATATGATATAGCACCAGAGGAAGAAGATGAAATTTATCGCAATCTATTAAAAAAGAGAGCAAAAATATTAATTCCTATTGGTATATTATATTTCTTGATTTTTGGAGTCACTTTCGCTTGGATAGCAGGAACCAGTGAGGAATTAAACCCGTTAATGCAATGGGAAATACGGGTAATATACAATGTTATACCCATTTTAAATACCATAGATATTACGTGGTATGCCTATTCTTTAGATCTATTGCGGGCAGCAGTCATATTAATGCCCCTAGCGATTATAAATTCATTTCCTTATATAATTATTGCCTATATTGTAGATACTATATTGATACGACGCGAGGTGAAAGCTTTAATCAAAACATATTCTATGAAGGAGTATTTAAAAATTTAGATTGTATCGGTTTAAAATAGGAGAGAGTATTATGAGTCATCTAAAAGATTTCAATTGGACTGGATTTTGGAAAGACACCGATTATGCATTTGAGTCCTATATCGGTAAACCTGTTAACGATGAGGATATTAAGAATGCTGAAGCTGAACTAGGCTATACATTGCCTGCAGCATATATTGAACTACTTAAAAACCATAATGGTGGTGTAGTAAATAAGAATTGTTTTATTAACGATGATGACGATTGTGTATATATAACAGGAATATATGGCATCGATAGAGATAAAAAATACTCTCTTTTAGGTGAGATGGGTAATGAATTTTGGATTTCAAAAGTAAAATATCCCCCTATCGGTATCGTTGTAGCCGATACAATTTCCGGCGGTCACGACATGATTTTCCTCGATTATCGTGAGTGTGGTCCTACCGGTGAGCCTAAGGTTGTACGTGTAGATCAAGAATGTGATTACTCAATTACGCCGTTAGCAGATAATTTTGGTGACTTTATTAAGAACTTATATTTCAGTATAGAAGAAATTACGGATGCAGAGTTTCAAGAATTAAGTGATACAGAAAAGGTTAAGCTCCTTAATGAACAAGAGGGCATCGATTTCAAGCGTGCGATGGAGTTATTAACTAACATAGGCATTGATAATTTGTCGCCTATATTGTTAAGTGCCTTAGGACGTATGTATAACAATAATGGCCTCGCAGCAGAGGCTATCGATTTATTTAATCGTATAGATGAGGCACATCGCGATTGGTCTTGGTACTATCGTTGTGGCTATGCTCATGCATCTTTAGGGTGTGGTGAAAGCTATGATTCTGAACATGTACAAAAAGCATTACAGTTAATAGAGACGGGCATAAAAATGACGAAAGCAGCCCATTTAGATAAACAACTTGGTTGGTGCTGTGAAGTTGTAAAATACCTATTAACTCAAATCAAGCCAAAAGAGTACAAGGAGGATTATCCTGTGATATTTGAAACCATTAAGAATCTCTTTGATAATAAAAATAATAAAGAGACTATAGAAGATAACCATATTGAAGACGATAATGAATACGAAGAAGATAACTATCCTACATATGATGTAGCACATTGGGTATTTAATAAGCAAACATATAGCAGAGAAGCATTTTCCAAAGAATACAATGAAAATGTAAAGAAATATGTAGATGATAATCAAGCAGATGACGATGATAGATTAGAAGAACCTGAAATTCTAGTAACCTATGAAGCTTGGATTGAAAGTGAAGACCAACTTTTTGATAATGAACGTGTTACCGACGAAGAATTACTGGAAGAAGATAAAGAAGATGGCATGTGGCAGGTAGAAATTATGGCTCATCTTGTGGCGGATAATGGCACATATTTTACTAGAGAAGAATTACTCTTTAAATTGCACAATTTGATGGCCAATAAAGAATTGGGCGATCATGTATTCTTTGAAGGTATTGAATACGAAGGCCATGAATGTGAAGGGTATGGCCTCATAGATAACGAAGACGGTATACCTGTATTCTATATTGTTTGTGGTAGCTAGCTTCTAGATAATGTTTATTTTAAGACTATATATGAAATATGATAGGATGTGACATAATGGCATTAACGGTTGAACAATTTAAAGCATTTTCTGATGCGGAGCAATTACAAACCATTAAAGAGCTTAATAATTCTGGGAATGTAGAAACTATTATTAATATATTAACTGATATGGGCATGGAAAATTTATCCGTACCTCTATTAGGTGAGCTTGGTAGAGCTTATAACAATAATAGCAATGAAAAAGAGGCTATTAAGGTATTAGAAACTATTGATGAAGAGTATCGTGATGCGGTGTGGTATTATCGCTGTGCCTATGCGTATGGAGCCCTTGTTTTGGATAATAGTGACGGGTACACATCGAATACTATGCAACAGATGCTAAGATTAGTAGATAAAGGTGTACGTTTAGCTACAGAAGCGAAACTAGATGATATAAAATCGTACTGTTTTGAAGTCATTGATATGTGCTATTTGCAAATGGATTTTGAAACATGTGAATCTGATTATCCTGACTTGTGTTCTGCTTATAATGAATACGTAGCAGAGAAAAAGAAGAAACGTAAAGGTGTACCTCGTCATCGGACAATCACTGTTGAAGAGATACAAGCTACCGATGATGTATGGACCATTAATGAACCCATGTATTGGACCATCAATATATATGGATCTTATGATGATTATATAGAATCCGCAAAACCTTTCACCTTAGAGCAACGCTATCTTAATGCTATATCTTGGTACTTCGCAGAGGTTAATAATGGTGGTCATCATCAATTCTTCTATAACTCTACCGGTATTGTATGGGAAGATGCTCTAGAAGGTTTACGACTATTTAAGATGGATATACTAGCGGATAATTTACAATCTGTCATCGATTATTTTGGTGGCTCAGTTCCATTTGATAGGGAAGAACGATGGAACATTTTAAAAGATTGGGAAAATGAGGATGAACTGTTCGATTTCCTTGATAAAAAAGATGATGTAGTATATGAATATGATGGAATCTATGAAGACACATTCGTACATGCACATCCTGAATTATTTGTATTTGATGGGACCTATAAAGTTCCAGAATAAATGTAGTGATATAGCATATAAGTGCTACTTTCACTAACAATATATGTATTAGAGGTATTACATGTTAGATAAACAAGGCGTATATGATTGTTTGCGTGACCATCATATCGATTTTGAAGTTACGGATCACGCACCGCTATTTAGTATGGACGATAAACCAGATGTAGAACTGCCATATCCAGAATGGGATGCGAAGAATTTATTTATCCGAGACCATAAGCGAGAGCATTACTATTTAATTACTGTACGCGGTTCAAAGCGTGTAGATTTAAAACAATTCCGTAAGGAACACAATCTTAAAAAGATTTCCTTTGGTTCTGAAGAAGAGTTATGGGAGATTTTGAAGATTAAACCAGGTCATGTATCACCATTCTGCTTACTCCACGATGAGGAGCGTAAGGTGCATTACTACATTGATGCGGATTATAAGGATAATCTCATTGGTATCCATCCAAATCAAAATGATGCGATCGTGTGGTTACAAGGAAAAGACCTTGTTAAGCTTATAGAGGAGCATGGTACAATAATTGAATATATAACAATATAGATGTAACATAAGAGGTTTTACATGAAAGTTAAATTGATTCAACCGCGTATGTTAAAACGTCCTATGGATACAGATTTAAAAATACGCATGTCCCCTCATTTAGGTTTGTTGACGGTGGCTAATATTATTCGACATGATTGTGAAGTTACAATTGAAAATGAAAATATTAGACCCATTGATTTTGATGATGTGCCTGACTTGGTAGGCATAGCAGTTACTGTAGATGTTTTACCTAGAGCTATTGAAATTGCATCTATATATAGACAAAAAGGTGTTAAGGTTATTGCTGGTGGTATACATATTACCACTGCATCTAGTTCTGTGCCAAAGGATGCATTTGATAGCTTATGTATTGGTTTTGCAGAAAATACATGGCCTCAAATTATAGAGGACATGAAACATAATAGATTACAATCTGAATATGTATCTAAGCCTTTAACTTCTGGGAATGATATTGTAGCGCCTGCATATGACATGATAGATAAGACCGATTATTTATGGTATAACGTTGTTTCTACAAGTCGCAGTTGCCCTCATAAATGCGATTTTTGCTATAATAGTTCTGGAACTCATCAATATATAAATCGTAATATAGATGATGTGTTAGCAGATATTAAAAGTTTAGGCACAAAGCATATTATGTTTATTGATGATAATTTTATTGGTAATATTTCTTGGACTAAACAGTTTTTAGAGCGTATTAAACCTTTAAAATTAAACTGGAATGCAGCGGTTACTATGAAAATAGGACAATACCCTGAATTAATGGATTTGATGAAAGAAACTGGTTGTCAGAGTTTATTTATTGGTTTTGAAAGTATCAGTCCTCAGTCTTTATCTAGTGTTCATAAAATGCAAAACAATCGTGAAGAGTTTGAAAGACTTATTAACGAATTACATAAGCGTGGCATTATGGTCAATGCTAGCTTTGTATTTGGTCTAGATGGAGATACGCCAGAGACATTTAAAAATACATTAGATTGGATTATTAGCCAGAAAATTGATACCATTACCTCTCATATTGTAACTCCATATCCGGGGACTGAATTTTACAAGAGAATGGAAGCTCAGAATAGAATTTTTGATCATGATTTATCTAAATACAATACGTCTCATGTAGTTGTAACGCCGCTTGGTATGTCTAAAGAGGAATTAGAAGAAGGATATCTTTGGATATATCAAGAGTTATATTCCATAAGAAATATATTCCGTCGTATGCCTAAGACTATCGGAACGATACCAGCCTATTTGACCTTTAATTTCTTTTATCGTAGATTTGGCCATTTTACATCAAAAGTATGTGAACTTTTAACTTATAAACGTATTGGATTATGGGCTGAAAAATTATCAAGATATATGTAAAGGAGTCACTAATGAATAAGAGAATGATAAAACGAATTTTGCTAACTTCTGCTATTGCCATATTAGGCGTTAGCACATCGTTAGCAGCATTCACATTTGATAAACAAGAACAAGTCGATACAGCTCCTATTGTAGGTTTGTATCGTTTCCAAGTACCTGCTGAATTACAAGGTGCGTATAATACTGTAGGTGTTCAGAATTTAACAACCTCTATGGAGAAAGAATCTAATACATTATCTATGAATGTGGCTCATGTAAAAGGTAATCCATCTGAGTCATACGTAGTGGAGGTATATAAAGATACGGCTGCCTTAGAAACACACCGCAAATCCGAGCATTTCCAAAACTATATTAACGAGGTTGGTTCTAAACTGACAAATCGTAAATTGTATGATGTACAGCCTTTGTTATTGATTGAAAAACCAAATGCGTTATCTTTGATTAATGACGGTCAATCTGTTGTGACCTTAACAGATTTTACAGTAGACGGTAATGAAGTTGATACAGTACAAAAACAATATCAATTAGATATTGAACGTGCCGTTCGTGATGATGCGGGTTATAAGGCAGGTTATGTATTACGTGAAAGAAATAATAAAACTCACTGGTATGTAATTCAAATTTATAGCGATGAATCAGCTTTCAATAAACATGTAAATAGTCCGGGATATCGTTTCATGATGAGCCAAATTCAAGGTAATCTACAAAACGTTACCACAAAAGTATTAGATGGGGATATCTTGGTCAATCATGGTGGTCAAGATTTTGTAAGACCATAACTTTTGATATATTATAAACAGTAAAGTTACTGCTAGCGTATGCATATGTATGTGCTAGCAGTTTTTTGTTACATAATAGATGAACGTATAGTCTATACTAAAAGGAGTTACATATGACACAGCAAAAACGGTTACGCTATTTGGTGGAAGGCTTAGTAGCAGAATACAAAGAGAAGCATAACGAACATATAGAGATCCCTGTGATTGAAGAAGAGCAATTTACTCTCTTTAGATCTTTATGTAATATTCGCCCTGCTGGTGGAATGCCTCTTGAATGGATGAAGATAGAGGCTGAATATTTAAATATATTGGCTCATGAAAAGGGCATCGTAACCATTAATGATATGGAAGAGCGAGAGACTCAGATTTATCTGTGGCAAGGAGACATTACTCGATTATCTGTAGACGCTATTGTAAATGCAGCCAATAATCAATTATTAGGATGTTTTGCTCCAAATCATAAATGTATCGATAATGCCATTAACTTACACTCCATTGCATTCTGTTGTATTTCTACTGGTGAGTTTAGATTCCCTAATGAAGAAGCAGCACAGATTGCCATAGATACGGTACGAACATATTTAAAAGAAACAAATAGTAAAATACAAGTGGTATTTAATGTGTTTAAGGATATAGATTATGACATCTACAACAAATTATTGGGATAAATAATATACTCCTTTTGAAATTCATAAAAATACTGTATCATTTAATAATGACATACAAAAGGTTATGAATGATTTGTTAGTTTAAAAAGGAGTTAATGTACTATGAATTATAAATACACCTATGAAAGCCCATTAGGAACTATGATTATGCTTGGTACATTAACGTATTTAACAGATTTATTTTTTGTAGATGAAAGCCATGCTCCTACTTATGATGATGCAGAATATATTGAACAACTAACAGGCCCTTTTGAAGTGACCATTATGTGGCTAGATCAATATTTTAAAGGTCAAAAACCATTTATTACTCCACCAATACAATTAGAAGGAACAGAGTTCCGTAAGTCTGTATGGTCTGTATTACAAACTATCTCTTATGGTGAAACGACAACTTATGGTGAAATAGGTAAGAAGATTGCTGAAAAACAAGGAAAAGATAAAATGTCTGCTCAAGCTGTAGGAGGTGCTGTAGGACATAATCCTATATCTATCATTGTTCCGTGTCATCGTGTAATTGGCAGTAATGGTAAATTGACCGGATATGCAGGTGGTATTGAACGTAAGAAATATTTGCTAGATCTTGAAGCGAAACATAAATAGTACATATTAGATTGTAAAATCATATTTAAATAGACTTATAGAAAAAGAAGAAAGAGATTACTCATGATGGATAGACACATCATAGGTAATCTCTTTTGGTATATATAGGGGGGACTATTTAAATTGATTTACTAAGGTACCAATGCCACTAATCGATATAGATACGGTATCTCCTGATTTTAACCAACCATATCGTTTTTCATTTTTACCAAGTACAACACCACTAGGTGTACCGGTAAAGATAATGTCACCCTCCTGTAGTGTAATATACTGAGATACAAATTCGATAATCGCATCTGGTTTAAATAGCATTTGTTCTAATTTAGCTTGTTGACGCACTTCACCATTTACTGTTGTGGTAATGGTAGCATTTTCAAAATCAAAATCGTCATAGATTTTTTCATGAGAGATACCTCCTTACGAGATGAGATACATATATTGTAAGTTAATTATAATATAAATCGGTATGTAAAGAATATTTTTGACGAAATAATTATATAGAGGCATTTTTGTCACATCCTGTTTGTTATACTTAAACAAAGTAATAAAAGGAGGAGTCCCTATGTATATGCATAGAAATGTGACAGATAAATTTATAGGTACCGTAGTATCTTGTGACATTATAAGTACGGGTAGCTGGTATGGTGATTTACCAGATGGCGTTCCAAAGGAAGTGAAATTAAATCGTAAAGATTACTATATTGAAGAGATACAACATATTTCTATTAAGGAAACCATAAGTGTTACCTATGGCATTAAATGGGAGCATATCTCGAAACCTGTAGAGGGTAAAATAGAATCCTTAACTACTAAGGAGTACTCAATTGACGAATCTAAAAAACAATATCTATTAGAGCTTATGGGGCGTAGATTTTCCGATGATATTGACCTATATGATGAGGATGAGTGTGCTGTCCAAGTGCAGCTCATCAACACCGAGGATCAGGAATTTATATATGAATTTCCTTTTGATAATACCCTGAGGGCCATGTCTATACTATTCAGACAAATTCTAGGTATGTCTATATTACTTTTATTTGATGGAAATCGAGAAAAAGATAGAATTCAAGAGATTCATATTGAAGTGCAAAAAAATATGTACCAAGAATATGGTGACGTAAATACATTGAATTTTAATTGGAATGATCCGTCTATTTTCATTGATTGTAATAGTAAGCAATTTGGTCACTCTAGCCATAGTCATAGCGAGTATGTAGATAATCAAATGATTCATCAATTGAAGCAAGATATTGACTTTCACATTGGCGAAACGCTATATAGTCTAGATTCCTTTAGTCTTAGTGAAAGTCATGACCTTGATAGAGACCCTGCTCGTGGTGGTATAGTAACAGTACGTATTAAATGGGCGCATAAAGAGGATACATTGTTTATAGGAAATATAACTAATCAGTATGTGCCAACTTGGTATAAAAATCTAATTAATTTTATACATGCTCATACAAGAGATAAATCTTTACAAGAGTTTTTACAATCAAATCATACATCTGATAGAAGAATTTATACGTATTGTTCTGTATATATTTTTAAGATAAACCAGGAATTTTATTATCGTACTGATAGAAATGATATATATAAAGGAGATATTGTAAAAGTTCCGTTTGGATCCGATAATGCGGTTCGTACTGGTCGTGTAGAATCTATTTCATATCATACGCGTTACGACGTACCTTATGATTTGAATCGTACTAAATTTATTATAGATAAACTTCCGACCTCTATAGAATATGTTGAAATAACTTGCTCATAGTGTTAAGATTATAAGTATATTAATAAGCATGGAGGTTATTGTTATGAGCAAGAATATCGATTGGGATAATCTCGGTTTTGGTTATGTAGAAACCGACTACCGTTATTTGACTACATATAAAGATGGTAAATGGGACGAAGGCGGATTAATTACTGATGCTAACGTTGTTCTTAATGAATGTGCAGGTGTATTCCAATATGCACAAACTGTATTCGAAGGTTTAAAAGCATACTACACTAAAGATGGTCACATTGTATGTTTCCGTCCAGATCTTAATGCAGAGCGTTTAAATCAATCTGCGGAACGCCTTGTAATGCCTACATTACCTGAAGGACGCTTCCTTGAAGCTGTAAAAGAAGTTGTAAAAGCAAACAAAGACTTTGTTCCTCCTTATGGTCATGGTGCAAGCCTTTATATCCGTCCATACATGATGGGTACAAACTCCGTTATCGGTGTAAAACCTGCAGATGAATATCAATTCCGCGTATTTACTACACCAGTAGGACCTTACTTCAAAGGTGGCGCTAAACCAATCAAAATTCGTATCACTGATTTTGATCGTGCAGCTCCTCATGGTACTGGCCATATTAAAGCTGGTTTAAACTATGCGATGAGTTTATATGCTATCACTGATGCTCATAACAAAGGTTATGCAGAAAACATGTACCTTGATGCGGCTACTCGTACACATGTAGAAGAAACTGGTGGTGCAAACTTTATCTTCATCACTAAAGATGGCAAATTAGTAACACCTAAATCTGATAGTATCTTGCCATCCATTACACGTCGTTCCTTGATGTATGTAGCAGAACATTATCTTGGTATGAAAGTAGAACATCGCACTGTTTATAAAGATGAATTAAAAGACTTTGTTGAAATGGGTCTATGCGGTACAGCAGCGGTTATTTCTCCAGTAGGTCAAATCGATACTCCAGAAGGCACTATCAATGTACCAGCTGGCATGGATGATATGGGCCCTGTAACTAAAAAATTATATGATACATTACTTGGTATCCAACATGGTGAAATCGAAGCTCCAGAAGGTTGGGTAGTTAAGATTTGCTAATCTTTAAGTAATATACAATAATATAATATTAAAACATCCTCCATAATCAGAAGATTGTGGAGGATGTTTGCGCTTATAGAATTTATTTGATTGGATCTATCGATTTAGTTTGATGTTTTTCGTGCACTGACCTTAGTCATAAATTTCTCGTTGTTAATGACAAATCGTTCATGTGTGCCTTTACCAATAATTCCAACACCATCGGATGCTTCGATGGCAAAGGAGATTTTTCGTCCTTCCACAGCTGTTACTGTAGCAGTGGCTGTAATTGTAGCACCCATTGGGGAAGGAGCATCATGGCTAATGGATAGGGAGATGCCTACCGTGCCTTCACCATCATTTAATTCTGGTTGTACCGCTGCTTGTGCCGCTTCTTCCATAAGTGCACACATAGCAGGAGTAGCGAATACCTCAAGAGAACCAGACTTCATTGTTTTTGCAATATTAGATTCTGTAACTGTAACTGTTGCTGTCGCAGATTGACCAACTTGTATCATAGTAAACCTTCTTTCGTAATGAACTAGAATATATTTGTATTATACAACTCTTATGAGTATATATGCTAATTTTGTAATGATAAAATTTATTATTCCTAAAATAGACTTAATTATACAGACTCTATAGAATCCGTGCTATAATAGTACTAGTTTTATTAAACGAGGTAACTATGAAAGAACGAAAATTTTCGCCTTCTGGTGAAGGCTTGGTGAAGGTAATAGCAGGCGTATTATTTGTCGTACTACTAATCATCATTAATATTGTAGATCCTACATTTTACCCAACTATGTGGCATCTAGCAACGAGTGGTTCTATGGAGGAAATTGCCGAGTATATTCAAGGCTATGGTCCTATGGCCATGGTGGTGAGCATGCTCCTTGATATTTTTGTCAATGCTGTAGGGTTTTTGCCATCCATCTTTATTTCCACAGCGAATGGCCTTGTGTTTGGCATGTGGCCTGGCATTATTATTTCATGGCTCGCTGAAACCATTGGGGTAGTCATCAGCTTTTACATTATGCGTTATTTCTTACGAGATGCGGCGGATAAGCTAATTTCTAAGAGTACCACATTGATGAAGGTTGATGATTTTTCCGGTAATAATGGTTTTGTGGTCATGTTATTTGCTAGATCATTACCTTATTTTCCATCTGGTGTCATCACTGCGCTAGGGGCTATCAGTAAGATTAAACCGCGTGACTATATTTTAGCAAATTTAATTGGTAAATTTCCGTCTACAGCCCTTGAAGTTGCTATTGGCACAGATATTGTAAATTTTCAAGAAAATATGGGGCGTCTAGGTATTATTGTCGTCGTAGCAGCCATTGTATATTTTATTCTATGGAAGGTATATAAACGATATATTAATAAACGTAATGCAGAACGAGAACATGATCCTAATGCTTAATAAACATGTATTTCTATGTAATTAAAATAAAAGAGGCGATACTATGAGTTTTTCACTTCCTGAACGCGTAATATTAAAAGGGCCTAATTTCATCCGTGAAGTATTTGAACGTGGTGTGGGTGTACCTGGATTTATCAGTTTTGGTATTGGTAATCCAGCACCAGAGGCAATTCCTGTGAAAGTTATCGAAGATGCCTTTGATTTCATCGTTCATGATAATCCTATGAGTTTATTACAATATGGTCCGATGCAAGGGGATGCGCGATTAGCAGAATTGACCTTACAGCGTTTATCAAAAGTTCACCATATGAATTTAGAGGGTCAAGGTTTGATTATTTCTAATGGGGCTGGTCAATTATTGGGCTTGGTGCCAATTACTGTGTGTGAACCTGGCGATGAAGTGTACATGGATGATTATACTTTCACAAGTGCTATCAATTCTGTACGCAATATGGGGGCTAAGGCAGTCGGCATCAAAACTGATGAATTCGGTATGATTCCAAGTGCGTTGGAAAAAGCGGCTCAATTAGGCAAGGGGAAATATATCTATTTAATTCCAAATTTCCAAAACCCAACAGGCATTACCATGCCACTAGAACGTCGCAAAGAGATTTACGCCATAGCATCAAAATATGATTTGTTTATCTATGAAGATGACCCATATGGTGAAATTCGTTTTGCTGGTGAACATGTACCGACCTTTAAATCCTTTGATACGGAAAACCGTGTTCTTTACGCAGGATCGTATTCTAAAACATTATCGGCAGGATTGCGTGTTGGTTTCTTGTTGGGCCCAGAAGATGTTATCGGCACTATCCAAGCGTTAAAAAATAATACGGCGGGACAAATGCCATTAGTTACACAAAAGGTTGTAGCACACGTACTAGACCATATCGATTACGATGCACATTTAGAAAATGTACGGAAGGTATATAAATCTAAATGTGATGCTATGATGCGTGTCTTTAAAGAAAAAGGTAGTTCCAAGGTTCATTTGACTCAACCTACAGGTGGTATGTTCGCATGGATGACAATGCCGGATACTGTTGATTGTGATGAATTCTTTGAAGCGTGCATGAATAAAAATGTAGGCATTATTAAATGTGGTGCTTTTGCAGCGGATGGTGTACAAAATGGTCATGCATTCCGTTTGAGCTATACGGTGCCAACAATTCCAGAAATTGAGAAGGGGATGGAAATCCTCTGTGCTCTTACAAAGGACTATTGTGGTGAATAATTTAGTCGTTTAAAGCGTATAGGTATATTGAAAATTATTAAACTACCATGATACAATAACACTGTAAATATATGATGTGTGTTAGTTGTAGAAAGAGCTTTCACAATGAACGATATTTACAATGAGATAATAATTTTCTAACTATATATTGTTGAGGGAAGTCCTCGAAGAAAGTAGGTGTTTACTATGGGTTGCGGTAGCAGCAGTAGTGATTGCAATAGTTGTCCATCCAAATCCGCAGGTTGCGGTGGTGCACAACAGCCTCAAGATATGACGGCGCCATTGCATGAATTGAGTTCCGTTAAACATGTTATCGGTGTTGTATCCGGTAAGGGTGGTGTAGGTAAATCCTCCGTTACAAGCTTGATGGCCTTAACGATGGCTCGTAAAGGTTATAAAGTAGGTATTCTTGATGCTGATATAACTGGTCCATCTATTCCTAAGATGTTTGGTATCAAAGAAAAGGCTTACGCTGACGAAGTTGGTATGTATCCTGTTAAAACTAAGCAATATGGGATTGATGTAATGTCCGTTAATTTGTTGCTTGAAAATGATACAGATCCTGTTTTATGGCGAGGTCCTATTTTGGGCAATGTAGTAAAACAATTCTATAGTGATGTTATTTGGAAAGACATCGATTATTTATTCGTTGATATGCCACCAGGAACGGGTGACGTAGCGATTACTGTATACCAATCCTTGAAATTGGATGGTATCATCATTGTTACATCTCCTCAAGACTTGGTATCCATGATTGTTGAAAAAGCAGTTAAGATGGCTGATTTAATGCAAGTGCCTATTATTGGTGTAGTGGAAAACTACTCGTACTTCCATTGCCCAGATAACGGTAAGGATTACCAAATCTTTGGTGAAAGCCACATTGAAGAAATCCTCCAAAAATACGGTCTTTTATTGTTGAATCGTTTGCCAATTGATCCAAACATCGCAAACCTTTGCGATAAAGGTGATATTGAGTCTATCGACAAAACAAATTTAGAGGATGTATCTTTGCCTGAATAGGATATATATGACGATGAAAGCTGTGCATAGTTTTAGATGCACAGCTTTTTTCATACAAAGTTTAATTTTTTTCCTATGTAGGAGGTATGTGTATGTCTTTGACTCACTATGCTGCAGGCCCATCTCCAGTTATCTTCAATACTGGATATGTTCCTCAAAATGCATGGTGGAAACTTGGTTTCTTCTCATCCGTAATCAACTTAATCATCTTTGTAGGATTAGGTTCTATTTGGATGAAAGCAATTGGTATGTGGTAAAACACAATTACATAAACGTATACGATTATGTATACATGACGCCGTCCCTTGTGGGACGGCGTTTTTGTGTTACAATGACAATAGATTATGTATATTACATAACAATTTGCATGTAATAATTAAGTAGGAGGTCATATGAAATTTGATAATCCTCAATTAATAAAATATATCAAAGGATGTACATCTCCGTATCATACGGTAGATACTAGTTTGCAACTATTATTAGATGCAGGATTTACAGAGTTATCCTTAGAAGAACCTTGGAATCTAACATCTGGAAATTATGTGGTTAATGTATTTGGTACGACATTATTTGCCTTTCACATAGGCGAGGACTATCGTCATTCCTTACGCATTGCATCGGCTCACACAGATTTTCCTGCTATACGGGTCAAGCCAAATCCTATTACAGATGTGAAAGGATACACAAAGCTCAATGTTGAGATGTATGGTGGATTAATTCAAAATACTTGGTTAGATCGACCTTTAGGGGCCGCCGGAACAGTTGTCTTAAAGGGTGAAAATTCATATGATGTTGATTCTGTTCTATTTGATACGAAGCGGCCAATCGCTATTATCCCTAATTTAGCGATTCATATGAACCGTAGTGTGAATGATGGGGTAACCTTAAATCGCCAAAAAGAAATGTTACCTATCATCATGATGAAACCAGATGGAGATACGACAAAATCTGAGGAAGAGGTATGGAATCAATTTTTAGCAGACGAGATTAATTGTGATTCATCTGAAATTTTATCCTATGAAATTACACTCTATCCTGTAACAGAAGGTGCATTAGTTGGTACAGATTTCGATTTCATTAGTTCTCCAAGACTTGATAATTTAACGTCTTGCTTCGGTGTTCTTGCGGGTATTGTAGAGGCAAAGAAAAATAAAGTTGATGGTATTCGCTGTGCAATCCTATTCGACAATGAAGAGGTGGGTAGCCGTACTAAACAAGGCGGAGCAGGAATGTTATTGCCAAACTTATTAGAACGTGTGTATCGCAGTTTAGGATTAAGCCGTGATGATATGGATTTAGATGTGGCTCGTGGCTTCATGATTTCATCTGATGTAGCCCATGGATTGCATCCAAATTATCCAGAGAAAAATGATATTACCAATTTCCCGGTACTCAATGGAGGGGTTACATTAAAACAGGCCTGTAGCCAATCTTATGCAGGCGATGCAAAGGCTATTGCCATTGTGAAAGGCCTTTGTGAGGAAGCTAATGTAGCCTACCAGATTTATGTTAATCGTTCTGATATTCCAGGCGGCTCAACTGTAGGTTCTATTTCATCAGCTATGTTACCAATGCGGACGATGGACATTGGCTTACCATTATTGGCTATGCATTCCGCTGTTGAAACGATGGGGGCTCGTGACCAAGAACAATTGAATCATTTAATGCAACATTTCTTGGGTGATGAATAAATTACATAAATATAATCTTATTCAACATCTGGTGTATGTAAAAATACATATGAAAAATTAATGAATAGAATAATTTCTATATTAGGTTAAATAATTTATAAATATAACCATATTGATGATTAATGCTTTTAATATCTGAAAATTATTGTATAATATAAGTATATTTGATTCATAATCGGATATCAAAAAAAGTGATAAATGTTTAAGTAAAACATGTATTTCGATATGCATATATACAATGTATATCAATGCACACGAACCTATCATTCGATAGGACTCGGTAGGAGGCAATTATGAAGAAAATTAAATCCGTTTTGGTAGCCAATCGTGGCGAAATCGCAATCCGCGTATTTCGTGCATGTAACGAAATGGGTATTAAAACAGTAGCTATCTATTCTAAAGAAGACACATTGTCCTTGCACCGTAACCAAGCTGATGAAGCATATTTGGTTGGGGAAGGTAAAAAACCAGTTGATGCCTATTTGGATATTGAAGATATCATCCGCATTGCTAAAGAGCATGACATTGATGCTATCCATCCTGGCTATGGTTTCTTATCCGAAAACGAAGAGTTCGCTCGTCGTTGCGGTGAAGAAGGTATCATTTTCATTGGACCTCACGTAGAACATTTGAATATGTTCGGCGACAAGGTTAATGCTCGTACACAAGCTAAATTGGCAGACATTCCAATGATTCCAGGTTCTGATGGGGCATTGCGTGATTTTGCACAATTAGAAGAATTTGCTGAAACTCACGGCTATCCATTGATGATTAAAGCCGTAAACGGTGGTGGCGGTCGTGGTATGCGCGAAGTTCACCGCAAAGAAGATTTACGCGATGCTTATGACCGCGCTAAATCCGAAGCTAAAGCAGCATTTGGTGATGACGATGTTTACGTAGAAAAACTCATCGTTGAACCTAAACATATTGAAGTACAAATCTTAGGTGATGAACATGGTAATGTAGTTCATTTACATGAACGTGACTGCTCTGTACAACGTCGTCACCAAAAGGTTGTTGAAATGGCACCAGCTTTTGCATTGCCATTAGAAACTCGTAAAGCCGTATGTGATGCAGCCGTAAAAATCATGAAAAATGTTGGCTACGTTAATGCTGGTACTGTTGAATTCTTGGTAACTTCTGATGGTTCCTTCTATTTCATCGAAGTTAACCCTCGTATCCAAGTAGAACATACCGTAACAGAAATGATTACGGACATCGATATTGTTCATTCTCAAATTCGTATCGCTGAAGGCTATGATTTGCACAGCCCAGAAATAGGCATTCCTGAACAAGATGAAATTCCTTGTAAAGGTACTGCAATTCAATGTCGTATCACTACAGAAGATCCTAAGAACAACTTTATGCCAGATACTGGTAAAATCTTAGCATATCGTAGTTCCGGCGGCTTTGGTATTCGCCTTGACTCTGGTAATGCTTTCACAGGCGCTGTAGTAACACCTTATTATGATTCCCTATTGGTAAAAGCTACTGCATTCGGTCCTAACAACGAAGAAACTATTCGTAAAATGCTTCGTTGCTTGAAAGAATTCCGTATTCGTGGCGTTAAAACAAACATTCATTTCTTGATTAACGTTCTTGAAAACCCTGAATTCCAAAGCGGTAACTACACAGTTAACTTCATTGAAGACCATCCTGAATTATTCGAATTAAAACCAGATCGCGACCGTGGCACTAAATTGCTTCGCTACATTGCGGATACTACAATCAATGGTTACTCCGGTGCAGGCCCTCAAGAGGTACCTGATTTTGAACCAATGCAATTGCCATCTAAATTAGATGTATCTCCTGCACCTGGTACAAAACAAAAATTCGACGAATTAGGTCCAGAAGGTTTCAGTAAATGGTTGGCTGACCAAAAACAAGTATTCTTTACAGATACAACATGGCGTGATGCTCACCAATCCTTATTTGCTACACGTTTGCGTACCATCGATATGGCACGCGTAGCTGGCGATGCCGCTAAAGGTGTACCAAATCTATTCTCCTTAGAATGTTGGGGCGGTGCAACATTTGACGTATCCTATCGCTTCTTGCACGAAGATCCATGGGAACGTTTGCGCATGTTCCGTAAAGAAGTGCCTAATACATTGCTTCAAATGTTGATTCGCGGTGCTAATGCCGTTGGTTATACATCCTATCCTGATAATGTAGTTCGTAATTTCATTCAATTGTCCGCTAAAAATGGTATCGACGTATTCCGCGTATTTGATAGCTTGAATAGCCTTGACAATATGAAGGTTGCTATTGATGAAGTTCGCAATCAAAATAAGATTGCTGAAGTTGCATTGTGCTACACAGGCGATATCCTCGACAGCAATCGTCCTAAATACAATCTTGATTACTATGTAAAAATGGCTAAAGAATTGCAAAATGCTGGTGCCAATATCATTGCTATTAAAGATATGGCTGGTTTGTTGAAACCTCAAGCTGCATACAACTTAGTATCCGCTTTGAAAGATGCTGTAACAGTACCAATTCATTTGCATTCTCATGAAGGTTCTGGCAATACTATTTATTCTTATGGACGTGCTGTAGATGCTGGTGTTGACGTTATTGACTTAGCATATTCTGCATTTGCTAATGGCACTAGCCAACCAAGCATGAATTCTATGTATTACGCTTTAGCTGGTACTGAACGTCAACCACAAATGAATATTGACTACATGGAAGAAATGTCTCATTACTTCGGTAGTATTCGTCCTTACTACAGAGGCGTTGATAAAGCTGAAAAATATCCAAATACAGAAGTATACCAACATGAAATGCCAGGCGGTCAATATTCCAACTTGCAACAACAAGCTAAAATGGTTGGACTTGGTGATCGTTGGACAGACATTAAAAAAGTATATCACCAAGTTAATATGATGTTTGGTGATATCATCAAGGTAACACCTTCTTCTAAAGTCGTTGGTGATATGACATTGTACATGGTACAAAATAATTTGACTGAAAAAGATATCTATGAAAAAGGTGATACTCTTGATTTCCCTCAATCAGTAGTAGAATTCTTCGAAGGTCGTCTAGGTACACCATATCAAGGGTTCCCTGAAGAACTTCAAAAAATCATCTTGAAAGGTGCTCGCCCTATTACTGTTCGTCCTGGTGCTGTATTACCTCCAACTGATTTCGAACATGTTCGTAATGAATTAAACGAAATGGGTGCTAATACTACTGATGAAGATGTAAGTGCATACTGCTTGTATCCTAAAGTATTTAAAGACTACACTAAATTTACTAAAGACTTTGGTAATGTATCTGTACTAGATACACCAACATTCTTCTTTGGTATGAAACGTGGTGAAGAAATTCAAGTTACTATTGAAAAAGGTAAAACATTAATTATCAAGATGAATGGTGTATCCGATCCTGATGAAGATGGTAATCGCATCGTTCTCTTTGAATTCAATGGCCAACCACGTTCTATTAAAGTTCATGATAAACATGCTAAAACAACTGGCGTTGTTCGTCGTAAAGTAAATGAATCCAACCCTGGTGAAATTGGTGCTACGTTGTCTGGCTCCGTTGTTAAGATTCTAGTTAAGAAAGGTCAATCCGTAACTAAAGGTGAACCATTAATCGTAACAGAAGCTATGAAGATGGAAACAACAATTACAGCTCCTATCGGTGGTATCGTTGAAGAAATTCTTGTTCGTGAAGGCAGCCGTATCGAATCCGGTGATTGCTTGTTACACATTGAAGATGCTATTAAACGTTAATTTCATACGATTTAGCGCGTAAGTGCATAAAAAAGTCCCCCATATAATACTCCTTTGTATTATATGGGGGACTTTTCCTACTAAATATGGTACTATATAAGGTATAAGAAAATAGGCGTATTGTGCCTTTTTCATGATTACTGACTGATTAGAAAAGGAGTATTAGCTAATGAGATGTCCTTATTGCCAACATACAGACACGAAGGTAACAGACTCAAGAACGACAGATGAAGGAAATAGTATCCGTCGTCGTCGGGAGTGTATTAATTGTGGACGCCGCTTTACTACTTATGAAATCATCGAAGAAGTACCACTCATGGTAGCAAAGAAGAATGGTCGCCGTGAATTATTTGACCGTGGTAAATTGTTAAATGGCTTGTTACGTTCTTGTGACAAACGAACAGTGCCTATGTCCGTTATGGAAGAAGTGGTCAATAATGTAGAGCGAGACATTCGCAATGAAGTAAATCAAGAGATTTCTACAGATCGTATTGGTGAACTTGTATTACAACAATTAAAAGATATTGACCAAGTTGCCTATGTACGTTTTGCTTCAGTATATCGTAAGTTTGATAATATTGACAGCTTTATGGCTGAACTTAAAGCATTAAAAAAATTAGATGCTAAAAAAGCAAAGAAATAGCGTGAATATATGATTGATTTACATTGTGATACGATAATGCAATTAATTGACCACCCTCATGATGGTGATTTATTTTCTAATAACTGGAAAATTGATATTGAGCGCCTTATCAAAGGGCATAGTCGATTGCAGGATTTTGCATTATTTGTAGACTTAGAAGAACAAGACGATTCGTATGGTAGATATGAATCTATGCGCCAATTGTTCGATAGTCAGATACAAAAATATAGCGACTATATCAGTCATGTGCGTTCTTATGATGATATTACAGCGTGTTATGAAAATCATAAAGTAGCTGCTTTATTATCCATTGAAGAAGGTGGAGTCCTTGGAGGCGATTTAGCTAAGTTAGACAAGGCTTACGCTGATGGTGTTCGACTTATTACATTGACCTGGAATTATCCTAATGAATTGGGGGAACCTAATACTGGAGATTCTCATAAGAAATTGACTAAAACAGGCATTGCATTTGTAGAACGGATGCAAGAATTAGGCATGATTGTTGATTGTTCTCATCTTAATGATGGGGGAACAGAACAATTAGGTGATATTCTTGATGTGCCTTTTATTGCATCTCATTCTAATGCGCGAGAAGTGACAGCTCATCGTCGTAATTTGCCGGATCACTTGATTCGTTTAATTGGCGAAAAGGGTGGCGTTATAGGTTTGAACTTTGCTCAATCCTTCTTAGGGACTTCACCTATCAGTCGCATCGATGATATTGTGAAGCACGGATTGTATATTATCAATAAGGGCGGTGAAGATGTAATCGCTCTAGGCACTGATTTTGATGGTATCAAGCCAAATACAGAAATTGAGGATATTTCAGATATGCATCGTTTGTATGATGCATTTCGAGGCGCCGGGCTTTCAGAAGAACAAACGGAAAAACTATTTTGGAAAAACGCGGATCGCCTACTAAAGGAGATTTTATAATGACAGATATAAATCCAATCATTGCGGATCGATTTACAGACCATCTTGATGTGTTTAGTAAAACAATGGATCAGATGGATGTTATTCAAGAAATTGCTAACCGCTGTATTGTGGCTTTGAATAGTGGCAATAAAATTTTATTCTGTGGTAATGGTGGTTCCGCTGCGGATTCTCAACATCTTGCAGCAGAACTTATTGGACGTTTTAAAAAAGAACGCCGCTCTCTTGCATCCATTGCGCTTACCACAGATACATCTATTTTGACAGCTGTTGCCAATGATTATGATTATGATGCAGTGTTTGCGCGTCAAGTTGAAGGCTTAGGCCGTTCTGGGGATGTACTTATCGGTATTTCCACATCGGGTAATTCAAAAAATGTTGTGAAAGCCGTGGAAATGGCACGAAATACAGGTATGCACACGATTGCTTTCACCGGTGAAGGTGGCGGTAAATTGGCAGAATTATGCGATCTTACACTAGCTATTCCAAGTACTGTTACGGCGCGTATTCAAGAAATGCACATTTTAGCTGGTCATATCATTTGCGAACTTATTGAAGAAGATTATTAATCGAGATAGGGAAGAAATCACAGATTTCTTGAAAGGGGACCTATGATTACAAAAACAGTGAATGAGTTTTTGACAAATTCATTACCGAACCTAAACATTGCAGTTATCGGTGATGTTATGGTGGATCGTTATGTATTTGGCGATGTGAGCCGTATTTCACCAGAGGCTCCTGTGCCGGTCAATCGCGTATCCTCTGTGAAAGAAGTGCTTGGCGGGGCAGGTAACGTAGCGTCTAACTTAGCCAATCTCGATTGCCATGTCTATTTAGGGGCCGTAGCTGGTGTCGATGACCATGGTAGAGTGCTCGATAACTTATTGGCCGCTGATCATATTGATACATCCGGTCTCATCCATGATGAAAGTCGGTCTACGATTACTAAAATGCGTATTTTAGGTGACCGTCAACAAATGATGCGCCTCGATTTTGAAACGATTACACCTATTACAGCTGCTGAAGAAGAACAATTAATCAGTTGGCTAGAAGAGCTTTGTCAACGTGGATTACAAGGCATCGTCATATCCGATTATGGAAAAGGCGTATGCACACCGACATTGTTGCAACATGTATTCAAGTTGGCGAACACGTATCAAGTACAGACCATCGTAGATCCTAAGGGTGCTGATTGGTCCAAATATGATGGTGCTACATGTATTACACCGAATGTAAAAGAATTGGGTGAATCCTTAGGTCGTGTGATTTCGAATGATGATACCTCAGTTATTGAGGCAGCTAAGGAAGTACTTAATAAGGTTAATATTAAATATATTATTGGTACTCGTTCCGCTAAGGGGATTACCGTTGTGGCTAAGGATGGTAGAACTTGGCATAATCCAGCAACACAACAGGATGTATTCGATGTGAGTGGCGCTGGTGATACGGTCGTAGCTATGATGATTTCATGCTTAGCCAGTGGCTTATCCATGCGTTTAGCCCTACATATCGCCAATGGCGCTGCTGGCATCGTCGTATCTAAGGTGGGAACATATCCAATTCATCGCCAAGAGTTGATTGAGTTATGGCGCTCTGTACGACAATTGACAACATCTAGTCCTTTATATACGAAAGAAGAAATGAAGGCGTTAATCGATAAATGGCAAAGCATGGACGAAACCGTTGTATTTACAAATGGTTGTTTTGATATTCTGCATCGAGGGCACATTACGTATTTACAAGAGGCGGCACAACTTGGGGCTCACCTCATTATTGGACTTAACTCTGATGCATCTGTTAGACGTTTAAAGGGTGAAACAAGACCTATCGTATCCGAAGAGGATAGAGCAGCCTTATTAAGCGCCTTACAATGTGTAGATGGTGTTGTCCTTTTTGAGGAGGATACACCTGCCGAATTATTAGCGTACTTACGCCCTAATATTCTTGTTAAGGGCGGCGATTATAAAAAAGAGGATATCGTTGGTAGAGAATCTGTAGATGAAGTAGAGGTACTTTCATTTAAAGAAGGATACTCTACATCGGATATCGTAAAGAAAATAGCCACGATGGCTAAGGAGGGGAAATTATGATTATTGTAACTGGTGGTGCCGGTTTTATTGGTAGCAATATTGTGAAAGCCTTAAACAAACGCGGTCGCAATGATATTTTAATCGTTGATGATTTAACAGATGGTCGTAAAATTCGCAATCTCCAAAATTTAGATTATTTAGATTACATTGACTGTGATGATTTTGATGCTGCCATTGCAGACGGCACATTCAATGTAGGTCCTATTGAAGTCATTTTCCATGAAGGTGCATGTGCAGATACGATGGAATACAATGGCAAATATATGATGAAGAACAATTACGAAGGTTCCAAAAATCTATTCCACTATTGCCAAGATCGTGCTATTCCATTTATCTATGCATCCTCTGCATCTACGTATGGCAATGGTACAAATGGCTTTGTTGAAACGCCAGAAGCAGAAGAAGCGTTAAATCCGTATGCATATTCTAAGCTATTATTTGACCGCTATGTACGTAAATTTGAGGGCGAATATACAGCGCAAGTGGTAGGTTTGCGTTATTTCAATGTATTTGGTCCTAATGAAGCACATAAGGATAAAATGGCATCTCTAGTACGCCAAATGTTCTATAAAAACCAAGAAACAGGCGTTATCAATTTGTTTGAAGGCACAGATGGCTATGAAAATGGTGGTCAAACACGTGATTTCATCTATGTCAAAGACGTGGTAAATGTAAACTTCTATTTCTGGGAACATCCTGAAATTTCTGGTACATTCAACTGCGGTACAGGTCACGCACATAGCTTCAATGAATTCATGCAAGCTGTTATTGACTATAATGGTAAAGGTCGCATTGAATACATTCCGTTCCCAGAAGTGTTGATTGGTAAATACCAAAGCTTTACCGAAGCAGACACGACTAAATTGATGGCTGCTGGCTATGATAAAGGCTTTACACCATTAGCTGATGCCGTAAAAGAATATTGTGAATTATTAGATAATAACGAAGGTTACTTGCGTTAATTTGTTGTGACAGATTAATGTCAATTCTTTGATAATTGTAAAGGATGTAGTATGAGAAAGGTGTTATTCCTCGATAGAGATGGGGTTATCAACAAGGATGTTTCCTATCTCTATAAGATAGCGGATCTACAGTGGGTTGATGGTGCAAAAGAAGCATTGAAATTAGCCCATGATTCTGGTTATGAACTGATAGTCGTAACAAACCAAAGTGGTGTGGCACGAGGTTATTATAAGGAAACCGATGTACAAATCCTACATGATTATATGGGGAATGAACTATTTAAAGCGGGTGCCCCTATCTTGCATTTCTATTATTGCCCACATCACAAGGATGGCACTGTAGAACGCTATGCTGTCGATTGTAATTGTCGTAAACCAAAGCCTGGTATGATTTTGCAAGCTATCAAGGATTTTGATGTTGATGTAGAACATAGCTTTCTTATCGGTGATAGCCAACGTGATGTAGATGCTGCTGAGGCCGCAGGGGTAAAGGGATATCTGTTTACAGAACCCAATCTATTACATTTCATGAAAAAGATTTTAAAACACTAATTTTTGGATGAACCACATTTGTGTGTATTCTTCGTTCATAGAGGGGTTATTATGAAGGACTATTCCAATATACTCATCATAAAAATGAGTTCCTTAGGTGATGTCATTCACGCATTGCCAACATTATATGCATTGCGCCAAAATTTGCCGCACGCAAAAATTACCTGGGCTATACATGAACAATTTGCGAGCCTCTTGCCAGGTACCCCTTGGGTGGACGAAGTAATTGTCATCGATAAGAAACAATTAAAATCGCCGTCTTATTTATGGAATCTTCGTAAAGAACTACATAGTCGTCATTTCGATATGACCTTAGATTTACAATGTATCGCCAAAAGTGCCATTGTATCTCTACTATCTGGTTCTCCTGAGAAATATGGCTATTGGGAACTTCGCGAAGGCAGTCAATTAGTTAATAAAGCTCTAGTAGGAGCTCATAAATATGATCACGTTATTGAGCGCTATCTCGATACGGTACGTGCCTTAGGTGGCGAAGTGGATGGCGTGGAATTTCCAATGCCTCATGACCATGCAGCAGAAGGGAAGATTCGCAACCGGCTGTCTGAACTAGGTGTAACCGATGATTATGTTGTCGTTGTACCTGGTGCGAGATGGATTGTTAAGGAATGGCCGTTATTAAATTTTGGTGAATTATGTATTCGCCTTTGTGAAAGTGGTAAAAAGGTGGTCATTGCAGGTTCGTCTGATGATAGTGAAAAAGGTCAATTTATAGAAAACTATGTGAAGAGCGATAATCTCATTAATTTAGTTGGTCAAACGACCATGGCTGAGTTAATCGAGTTGATTCGTCACTGCCATATTTTCATCAGCGCTGATACGGGGCCTTTACATATTGCCAATGCATTAAAGAAACCATTAATTGCATTGTTTGGTACGACATCACCGCATAGAACGGGCCCATATGGGGGCAGTCATGTGCATCTTATTATTTCCCCTACATCTAAGGCTACACCTGAACAGCCACTAGTAGATGATCCCCACTGTATGGCACAAATTCCAGTAGATGCGGTATGGGATGTGTATTCTGAAATGTTGAGAAAGGATTTATGATGGAACTTGATTACAAACGTATTGTCGTAACCTTTCTCATGCATTTAGGCGATGTAGTATTAACGACTCCATTTCTAGAGGTGTTGCGTAAAGCAGCACCTCATAGTCATATCACCTATGTGATTGATGAAAAGTTACAAGATGTGATGAAATACAATCCTTATATCGATGATTTGATTACGGTCGATAAAAAAGGACGTCATAATAGCATTAAAGGGTTAAATGAGATCGCTCGTCGCATTAACGACCAAGGTCGTCCAGATATCGTTATCAACCTGCATCCTAATGAACGTACATCATATTTGGCATGGAAAATTCACGGTAAGGTAACGACAGGGATGAGTCATTTCTTATTTA
Organism: Veillonella atypica KON; assembly: GCF_002959915.1. Taxonomy (GTDB): domain Bacteria; phylum Bacillota; class Negativicutes; order Veillonellales; family Veillonellaceae; genus Veillonella; species Veillonella atypica. The sequence continues at coordinate 160,567 of NZ_PPDE01000008.1, forward strand.
GACCATTTATGACGAAATATACCCGTCTTGATCGCAAGACACGTCATGCTGCTGATATGTACATTAACGTATTAGAGCAATTAGGCGTCACCGACGTAGCTAATCACGGATTACATATAGAGACTAGTAAGGAATGGAATGACGAGGTATTCCGTTTTTATAAAAGCCAAGGCGTTATGCCTCGTGATAAGATTATTGGTTTTAATATTGGCAGTGCAGTGCCTGAAAAACGATGGCCCGCAGAGCGCTTTGCAGATGTAGCCGATTATTTTGGCAATAAAGGGTATAAAACTGTATTCTTTGGGGGCCCCATGGATTTGGACATGGTAAAACCTGTTGTAGAACAGATGAAGACGTCGCCAATCGTGGCTACAGGTGCTTTTAAATTGGGCCCTTTAGCTGCGGCCATGAAATGGTGTGACTTGCTGATTACGAATGATTCTGGACCTATGCACGTAGCCATTAGTCAGGGTGTTCCTATCGTAGCCCTTTATGGACCGTCTAATCCATTTTTCTATGGTCCGTACCAAGCAAAATCTATTGTACTTGAGTCGATGGACCATTATGAAATTGGTAAAAGCATGAAACAGGTTATTAAAGAAGGCAAGTACAAAGGTATTTCTGTTATTACCGAAGAACAAGTGATTAAGGCAGCTGAAACATTACTGCAGGAATCGTAAGTTATGGATTATATTATTTTTGATTTAGAGTGGAATCAACCATATAGCAACGACATTAGCTTTATGAAACGAGCACGGATGCCGTTGACCGGTGAAATCATTCAAATCGGAGCTATTAAGCTCAATGAGAATTTAGAGATTGTGGATTCGTTCACAATGTATGTAAAACCTAAATATTTACCACATATGCATAAGCATGTAAAGGCCCTTACAGGAATCACTAATCAAGATTTGAATCGCGGTGTCCCATTTAGGGCGGCCTACAGTCATTTTCAACAATGGTGTGGCAAGGATTATATGCTCCTATCTTGGGGCGCTGACGATATTCTTATATTGCGAGAAAATTTATTGCTCCATAAATTAAAGAGTATCGACTATGATTCTTGGGCGGATGCACAGATGCTATACAGCTATCAACGATATGGCACGACACAACAGTACTCCGTAGCTCATGCGATGGAGGATTTACACATATCATCTGAAGAATTATCTGCTCATAATGCACTTCACGATGCTATATTTACAGCACATATCTGCCAAAAGCTAGATTTGCCAACAGCATTATTGCATTATGATTCCATACGGAAAGAGGCGCCAAATCCATTTTTATATCCACCGGGTTTGACCTTCTTTATGTACGATAACTTTCAAGAAAAGAAACGCATCGTTTATGATAGACGGGTGCGACTATCCTTTTGTCCCTATTGCCAAAGCCGGTTGGAAACAACACGCCCTGAGCGGGTACAAGGGGATAAGCACTTAGCCATTGGCGTTTGTCCGAAACATGGAGCATTTGCCATTCAGTTAAAAGTAGGAAAATATACGATTAAGTCGGGAATTACCAAGTTTTATGTAACAAAGGTATTGAGTCATAGTACTGATGAAATCGATAAACTATATAGAGAAAAATCGGAAATTAACCGAGAGAAAGAGCGGCTCTACTATGAACGCCGTCAAAAAGAATTATTAGAAAAATCAAAAGCATAACACACGATATATTGTGCTGTATGCTTATATAGAAAGGGATGAAATTATGGAACGTAAATATGCTTGGCATAATTATGACGAACAAACATTACAAGACGTGATGTCATTAGGTGACTCGTATCGTCAATTTTTGGATAATGGTAAAACAGAACGCGAATGTGTCATTCAATCTGTAGAAGCTGCCAAAAAAGCTGGCTATGTTGATTTAAAAAACTTGATTAAATCTAACACGCCAATTAAAGCGGGCGATAAGATTTACTATACTCATATGGATAAATCTATTGCGCTATTTAATATCGGTACCGATGATTTAGACCTCGGTATGAACATCCTTGGTGCTCATATCGATTCTCCGCGCATTGACGTAAAACAAAACCCTCAATATGAAGATAGCAATTTGGTGTTTTGGGATACACACTACTATGGCGGTATAAAAAAATACCACTGGGTAGCTATGCCGCTTGCCATTCATGGGGTTGTAGTAAAAACAGATGGTACACGCATCAACATTAATATTGGTGATAAAGAGTCTGATCCTGTATTCTGCATTACAGATTTATTGCCTCACTTAGGACAAGAACAAATGCAAAAGAATGCAGCCAAGGTGATTGAAGGTGAGGCTCTTGATCTTCTCATCGGTAGTCGTCCTGTTAAAGATGAAGAAAAAGAAGGGGTTACTAAATTTATTAATAACCTCCTTGAAAAAGAATATGGATTTGTAGAACGCGATTTATTATCTGCTGAACTTGAAATTGTACCAGCTGGTAAGGCGCGCGATATGGGCTTTGATCGCTCCATGGTATTAGCATACGGCCAAGATGACCGTGTCTGTGCTTATACATCCTTGGTGGCTATGCTCGAAGTTGATAAGGTAAAACGTACGACTTGCTGTTTATTGGTAGATAAAGAAGAAATTGGTTCCGTTGGTGCTACAGGCATGCAATCTCGCTTCTTTGAAAATGCGGTAGCAGAAATCTTAACATTGATGGGTAAACCTAATTCAGTAAATGTGCGCCGTACATTGGAAAATTCTCGTATGCTATCCTCTGATGTTAGTGCTGGATATGATCCATTGTATGCATCTGCTTTTGAAAAGAAAAATGCTTCTTACCTAGGTATGGGCGTCGTATTTAATAAATTTACCGGTTCTCGTGGTAAATCCGGTTCCAACGATGCCAATGCAGAATATATGGGCTTTATCCGCCGTGTAATGGAATCTAATAACGTAACATACCAAACGGCTGAACTTGGCAAGGTTGACCTTGGCGGTGGTGGCACCATTGCGTATATCATGGCCTTATATGGTATGAATGTAATCGACTGCGGCGTTGCTGTTCTTAGCATGCATGCACCATGGGAGGTTACATCTAAGGCCGATATTTATGAAGCAAAACGTTGTTACGTAGCATTTTTGAATGCAGATGATGAAACAATCTAGTATGATGGGGCTTTCACCATTGGTGAAAGTCCATGTTATGTGAGGTATAGGATGAAACAAACGGAATTAGGCGCTGCTATCGAGGCTGCGAAGGGAGAGGCAACAGAGGTTAAGACTGTAAAGGTCGATATTTTTGATATTCCTGAAACAAAGGCAAAAGAATACATCGCTACCCGCGAAGAGGTAGCTAAAGCTGCTATGGAGGTCATGAAACCATATTGTGTGACTGTTAAACGGGAAACCTTAGATGAAGATGAAGGGGAAGCCGTTGTGGGCTATTATGTAACGGGAGAAATTTTAATGTGTGTCATCCTTGACCCATTTGAAGTGCCCGTAATGAAGGTGGCCCTCGATAAGGGGACACTAAAAGAATACATTCTAGCAGCCAATGAATTGACAGAGGATATGCTAGCTTCTCTAGATAAATAATAAATCTGTTAGAATACAATATGTGCTCTACATAAGGACAAATGTAAAATACTTTAGTCTGATACATTGATGTAGTGCACAAAGTTGTTTATAATAGAAGTATTATTATTTCGAATATAGGAAGGAAGACCCAATGAACTTGAAAAAAGGCATTGCCCTCGCGCTCACGGCGGCAGCATTGATGGCTTTCACAGGCTGTGGCACAAATGAAACTACATCTAATGGAGAGTATAAGGTTGGTGTTGTACAACTCGTAGAACATCCAGCACTAGATGCGGCAAATAAAGGTTTTGTTGATGCTCTTAAGGAAAAGGGCTTATCTGATAAAATTACCTTTGATCAACAAAACGCACAAGCTGACCAATCTAATTTGAATAGTATTGCACAGCGTTTTGTATCTGATCGTAAAAATTTGATTTTAGCAATTGCTACGCCAGCGGCTCAATCCATGGCGAATGCAACTCATGATATTCCAATCTTAGGTACAGCTATTACTGATTACGAAGCTGCTAAACTTGTTAAATCTAATGAACATCCAGGTGGTAATGTATCCGGTACATCTGATATGAACCCTGTAGAACAACAAGTAGATTTGATTTTAAAAGTATTGCCAAATGCTAAAACGATCGGTACGATTTATAGCTCTAGCGAAGTAAATTCTCAAATTCAAGTTGAAAAGATGAAAGCTTACGCAGCGACAAAGGGCATTAAGGTTGAAGAGGTTACTGTTTCCAATGTAAACGATATTCAACAAGCGGCACAAAACCTTGTATCTCAACGTGTTGATGCCATTTATGTACCAACAGATAATGTGGTAGCATCTGCTATGAGCAATCTTGTAGCGATTACCGACCCTGCAAAAATTCCTGTATTCGGCGGTGAAGATAACCACGTAAAAGGCGGTGCGGTTATGTCCTTATCTGTAGACTACTACAAACTTGGTTACCAAACTGGCTTGATGGCGGCTAAGGTTTTAACTGGTGAAGCTAAAGTCGAAGATATGCCGATTGAAATGCAAAAAGAATTCAAATTAGTTGTAAATAAAGATAAATTACAAAAATTGGGCATCACCTTACCAGAGGATTTGATGAACAAAGCAACTATGATTTAATACTTAACTGGTAAGGAGTTACACATGAACTGGAAAAAAGGTATTGCAGTGGCACTTAGTGCCATCACTGTTATGGCAATGGTAGCTGGTTGTGGTTCCAATACTACTACAACTAGTGACCAAAAGAAAATTGGCGTTATTCAATTAGTAGAACATCCATCCCTTGATGCTGCTAATAAAGGCTTTGTAGATGGTCTTGCATCTAAAGGTTTTAAAGATGGAGAAAACATTAAAATCGACCAACAAAATGCACAAGCTGACCAATCTAATTTGAATAGTATTGCGCAACGTTTCGTATCTGATAAAAAGGATTTAGTACTAGCGATTGCAACGCCAGCGGCTCAAACGATGGCAAATGCATCTCATGATATGCCAATCTTAGGTACAGCTATTACAGACTATGTAACCGCTAAACTCGTTCAATCCAATGAACACCCAGGTGGCAATGTAACTGGTACATCCGATATGACACCTGTTGAAAAAGAGGTCGATCTTATCATCGCATTAGTGCCAAATGTAAAACGCATTGGTGCTATTTACACATCCTCTGAAATCAACTCCCAATTACAAGTTGAAAAAATGAAAGCCTATGCTGCTACAAAAGGTATTACAGTTGTAGAAGCTACCGTTTCCAACGTAAACGATATTCAACAAGCAGCAACAAATCTTGTAAATCAAGATGTACAAGCTATTTATACACCAACAGATAATGTATTAGCATCTGCTATGGCTAACTTAGCACAAATTACAGATGCTGCTAAAATTCCAGTATTTGCAGCTGATGAAGGTATGACAATGACTGGTGGTGTAGCAACATATTCTGTAGATTATTATAAATTAGGTTATCAAACAGGTTTGATGGCAGCTAAAGTTCTTTCTGGCGAAGCAAAAGTTAGCGATATGGCCATCGAAACACAAAAGGATATTAAATTGACTGTCAACGAAGAACGTGCTAAAAAATTAGGTATCACAATTCCTGATGCACTTCGTAAAGATATGAAATAAAAGAGGAGATTTTGATGTTAGATTTAGTGGTAGGCACCATAACAACAGGCCTTTTGTGGTCCTTGTTGGCGGTCGGTGTATTCATTACCTTCCGCGTTCTTGATGTGGCCGACTTGACTGTTGAAGGGACATTCCCAATGGGGGCGGCCATTTCCGCCATCTTGATTACAACTGGTATGAACCCAATTCTTTCTATTTTGATTGCTGGCGTAGGTGGCATGGCTGCCGGTGCCGTAACAGGTTGGATCCATACAAAATTAAAGATTCCTGCATTGTTAGCTGGTATCTTAACGATGATTGCTTTATATTCCATTAACCTTCATATTATGGGGAAAGCCAACGTATCCTTACTTCGCATGGATACAATTTATACAATTATTGGTAGCGTGCTTCATACACCAAATATGTGGTCTGCTGCCATTGTTGGTGTTATCGTAGCTGTTGTTGTATGTTTATTACTGTTCTGGTTCTTCGGTACTGAAATTGGTACCGCATTACGTGCAACAGGCGTTAACCCTCAAATGATTCGCGCCCAAGGCGTGAACACAGATAATATGATCGTTCTTGGCCTATTAATTTCCAACGGTTTCGTTGGTATGTCCGGTGCGCTTATCGGTCAATTCCAAGGCTTTGCCGACGTAGGCATGGGTATTGGTACCATCGTAATCGGCTTGGCATCCGTTATTATCGGTGAGGTTGTATTCGGTACAAAATCCTTTGTTCGTAGCCTCATTGCTGTAGTACTTGGTTCCATCGTATATCGTATCGTTATCGCTGCTGTACTCTACATGGGTATGCCACCAAACGATTTAAAATTATTCACTGCTATTCTTGTTGCCATCGCGCTTTCTTTGCCTACATTGAAAGCCAAATGGTTAGCTCGTTAAGGAGGACACTATGTTAGAAGTAAAAAATATGGTAAAGACCTTCTTTAAGGGCACAATTAATGAAAAAACTGCACTACAAGGCATCGACCTTCGTTTAGAAGAAGGCGATTTCTGTACCGTAATCGGTGGTAATGGTGCTGGTAAAAGTACATTGCTAAACTCCATCGCTGGTGTATTTCCTGTCGATGAAGGCAGTATTACCATCAATAATATTGATGTAACAAAAATGCCAGAATACAAACGTGCTAAATACATCGGCCGTGTATTCCAAGATCCTATGGTTGGTACAGCAGGCAATATGCAAATCGAAGAGAACTTGATTCTTGCGATGCGCCGTGGTAAAAACTTAGGTCTTAAATGGGCTTTTAAAGATAGCGAACAAGCATTCTTTAAAGAACGCCTTGCACTATTAGGTCTAGGCCTTGAAGACCGTCTATCTGCACGGATGGGCCTATTATCTGGTGGTCAACGCCAATCCATTACATTGCTTATGGCTACTATGCTTCGTCCTGATTTATTACTTTTGGACGAACATACAGCAGCACTTGATCCTAAGACAGCTGAAAATGTATTGCAATTAACAGATAAACTTGTTTCAGAACATAATCTAACAACCCTTATGATTACTCATAACATGCGTGATGCATTGCGCTTTGGTAATCGTCTTATCATGATGGACGCTGGTCGTATCATCTATGATGTAAAAGGGGAAGAAAAGAAAAAATTAACAGTTGCTGATTTGTTACAAAAATTTGAAGTAGCTGGCGAAGGTGCCTTAAGCGACCGTATGATGCTCGGTTCAAAATAAGTACCTAAATAATATAGTTTAAAAAAGAGGGGATATTATCCTCTCTTTTTTCATGAAAACCTTTACACTATGGGGATTATACTGTATACTTAACTAAGTCATAAGACATATCGTAAGCGAAGTATTCGAATCTCCAACGGTTACTTAAGCTTATCGGGATTATTATTTTTTTAGGAGGTAACATTAATGTTAACTACAGAAGCTAAATTAGCAGTAATTAAAGAATACGCTACTCATGAAGGTGACACTGGTTCTCCAGAAGTACAAGTTGCGATTTTGACAAGCCGCATCACATACTTAACTGAACACTTGAAAGAACACAAAAAAGACCATCATTCCCGTCGTGGTTTGTTGAAATTAGTTGGTCAACGCCGTAACATGCTTGACTACCTTCGTCGTAAAGATATCGAACGTTACCGTTCCCTTATCGAACGTCTTGGTCTTCGTAAATAATACAATTAGCCGTCCATTTGGACGGCTTTTTTATTTTATTTCCTTGTGTTATAATGAATTTAGGCAAAGGGAAACAACTGCCGATAATCTATTGTGGAAACACAGAAAAAAGGACAGAGCGGCAACTCTGTCCTTTTTATTGTGCTAGTTGCTATTTAAATCTACTATCTAGCCACTTGATGACGTAATGGCAAGTTACACCACCTATGATAGTGATTATAAGGGAAACAACATAATCTACCATAGAAACACCTCCTTTCTGTTGCCAGATTAGGAGTTAGCAACATTTTAAGTATAGCATAATAGAATGAATAAACGTATATTATAATAATTCGCTTATTTTTTACTGATGATATATAATAATAAGGTATACGTATAAGAAGATTTTTAGGAGGAATAGGAATGGAACAATTCCAAATGGACCTAGCTGGTCGTACGCTTACGATCGAGACTGGGGAACTTGCAAAACAAGCTGGCGGTGCCGTAATGGTTGGTTATGGCGATACACGCGTACTCGTTACCGCTACAGGTTCTAAAGAGGCGAAGGATATCGATTTCTTCCCACTCACAGTAGATTATGAAGAAAAAATGTATGCTATTGGTCGTTTACCAGGTGGCTTTATTAAACGTGAAGCACGTCCACCTGAATCTGCTATCTTGAATAGCCGTTTGATTGACCGTCCTATTCGTCCACTATTTGATAAAGGTGTACGTAACGAAGTACACGTTGTAGCTACAGTTATGTCCGTAGATCAAGATTGTGATCCTGCTATCTGTGGTATGATTGGTGCATCTGCAGCATTATCTATTTCCGATATTCCATGGGCTGGCCCAATTGCTGGCGTTCGCATGGGTCGTGTAAATGGTGAATTTGTCGTTAACCCAACAAAAGCACAATTAGAAGAAACTGATCTTAATATTGTAGTAGCTGGTACTAAAGATGCTATCCTCATGGTTGAAGGTGGCGCGCAAGAAGTTCCAGAAGAAACAATTCTTGAAGTTATTATGACTGCTCACGAAGAAATTAAGAAAATCGTTGCATTCCAAGAAGATGTAAAAGCTAAAGTAGGCAAGGAAAAACGCGTATTTGAAAGCAAAGATGTACCTGCTGAAATCGCTGATGCAGTTCGCGCATATGGTCACGATAAACTTGACGCAGCCGTTCGTTGTGCAGATAAACAACAACGGGATGCACAAGAAACTGAAGTACGTGAAGACGTATTAGCACATTTCGCAGACATCTACCCAGATAACTTAGCTGATGTAAATAAAGCATTTGATGCGATGACGAAGGAAATCGTTCGTCATATGATCACTGTTGAAAAAATCCGTCCAGATGGCCGTAAACTTGATGAAGTTCGTCCAATCTCTTGTCGTACAGGCGTATTGCCTCGTACACATGGCTCCGGTCTATTCACACGTGGTCAAACGCAAGTATTGAACGTAGCTACTGTAGCGCCATTGTCTGAAAAACAAACAATTGATGGCATCGGTTTAGAAACAGAAAAACGCTATATTCACCACTACAATTTCCCATCCTTCTCCGTAGGGGAAACTCGTTCCTCTCGTGGTCCTGGACGTCGTGAAATCGGTCATGGTGCTTTAGCTGAACGCGCATTGGTACCTGTCATTCCTAGCGAAGATGAATTCCCATATGCATTGCGTTTAGTATCTGAAGTATTAGAATCTAATGGTTCTAGCTCCATGGCTTCCGTATGTGGTTCTACATTGTCCTTGATGGATGCTGGTGTGCCTATTAAAGCTCCTGTAGCTGGTATTGCTATGGGTCTTGTAACACAAGGTGAACACTACACAATCTTAACAGATATTCAAGGTATGGAAGATGCTCTTGGCGATATGGACTTCAAGGTGGCTGGTACAGCTAAGGGTGTAACTGCCATCCAAATGGATATTAAAATTTCTGGTTTGTCTCGTGAAATTCTTCATGAAGCATTGGAACAAGCTCATAAAGGTCGCATGCATATCATGGGCATTATGTTAGATACCATTGCTGAACCTCGTAAACAAATGTCCCAATACGCTCCACGCATCATTACAATGAAAATCGATCCAGATAAGATTCGTGACGTAATTGGTTCTGGCGGTAAAGTAATCCGTAGCATCATTGACGAAACAGGTGCAAAAATTGACATCGAAGATGATGGTACTGTATTTATCGCTTCTGTAGACCAAGAAGGTGCTGCAAAAGCGCAACAAATCATCGAAAACCTTACTAAAGAGGTTGAAGTAGGTGAAGTATATCTTGGTAAAGTAACTCGCTTGATGGCATTTGGTGCTTTCGTAGAAGTATTACCAGGTAAAGAAGGTCTTGTACACATTTCCAAACTTGCAAAAGAACGCGTTGAAAATGTAGAAGACGTTGTAAATGTAGGCGACGAAATTATGGTTAAGGTTATCGAAATTGATAAACAAGGCCGTATTAACTTGTCCCGTAAAGATTGTTTGAAATAAGAGGTGTTACATGGATATTCGTGGCTTTGAAGTAGTTTCTGCTTTTGAAGAACAAAATATCAATTTACCAACACGTAAAACCACAGAAAGCGCAGGCTATGATATTGAATGCGCTGAAGCTGTTACATTAGAACCAAATCAAGTAGTTCTCGTGCCAACAGGTCTTAAGGCTTTCATGGCATACGACGAATACCTTGCTATCCACATCCGTTCTAGCATGGCTATCAAACGCAAACTAGCTCTTGTGAATAGCACAGGCATTATTGACAGCGATTACTACAATAATGAGGAGAATGAAGGTCATATCATGATCGCCCTCCTAAACTTTGGCAACGAACCTGTTACCCTTGAAAAAGGCGAACGCGTTGCACAAGGCATCTTCTCTAAATACCTTATCACCAACGATGACGACGCAACAGGCGTACGTACAGGTGGTATCGGTAGTACTGGGACTATGTAAACTACATACAATTCTGAACAGAATGGTGAAAGCCGCTCAACTTAGGTTGGGTGGCTTTTTTTGTGTAAAAAATTACACATTTGACTTTGTATAATACAATCATCAAAGAACATATGAATTTGTTTTGTTTATATTATATAAAGGAGATCATTATGGAAACTTTACAACAACATGTAATTACAGCAAAAGACATTAAAGAAGAAATCTTAAATGCACTTATGGAAGAACCTATTGAAGATGAAGATTTTGGTGAACGATATGATCGTTTACATGCTGAATGGGAGGTAAAAGGCTTAAAGAAATATCGTAAGGAAATTAATGATGCTTTTACCAATAAGGAAACTTTCAAAGATTGGGTCATTGATATCTGGGGAGATATAGCAACTTACATTGCTGTTATTAACGAGGAGCTAAAACTTCGTGAAATTGAAATTACTCGAGAAGCATCCGAATGTGCTGCATGGATGAAAATTTTTGTCTCCTCTGAAAGTGGCTCAAGAGATGAAGCTGAAGAAAAAGTAAAACGTAATCTAGAAGAAGCATTAGAAGACCATGACCAAAGAATTCTTAATATCTATGATGTAGAAGTAGTACCACTTTTAACATGGTGTGAAGAATTACTAGTGATGAAAGCCTTTTTAACTAATGACTTCTATATGAAAGGCTCATTTACAGATGAATTAAAACTCATATACACAAATGTGTTTACATTATTAGATCGAAATTTGCCAGAAAAAGTTGAATACAGTGATGCTCATTCCTTTGAATATTATGTGGATTTAGAGGACGAGTGGGAGTATTTGTACTTAGATGATTTAAATCCTATAGAAGAACTACTTGCTCTATTGCCTGGTAGTCCTTATGAATGTGATGTAATGTATTATGCGAAGTCAATCAATTGGAATATCAAAAATAAACATGTAAATACATTTAATGAAAAAGGTAAAGAGCTATATAACTCTTTGACTTGATAATATTAATATTATTAATTTCTATAAGTTTAAGTCTGTTTGTAGATAAGGGGGGGTGTTATTTAAGGAAGAATAAAGTTAACAACCTTCTAATTAATCTAAAGAATATTAAATGCAAAATGAGAGAAACAGAATTATAAGAAAGGAAATAAAAGAAGTTATATAAGAGATATTATGATTTACTAAAAATTAGTTAGTTAATTGATATAAGAAGAAAGGCTACATATGAATTCATGTAGCCTTTTATGTTTACTTTTGTGAAAAATAGATGAAAAAAATTTATGAAGAATTAATGAAGATTTATAAAAGAGATTATATTATATTGGTAATATATAGATAAAATAAATAGTTTGATAGTTATTATAATCGCGAGTAAGGAGATGTATTAGTTTTTGGCTTAAGATAATAACTGCCGAATATAATTATTTACTTAGAAAATTTATAATATTTTCTATAAGTCATATTTTCTAAAAATCTAATGATCTTATTTTATTAATAGTGGAGAAATTATAATGATAGATAAAAGTAAAAATGAAGAACGTCTTTTAGTATTAAAAGAAATTGCTGAGAAATATAATCTAATAGATATTATTGATAAATTAAATTGTTTTGAAATATTAAATAGAGATTATTGTGCTCATATATTAGTAGTAGGTAGTTTTAGTGCAGGCAAATCAGCTTTATTAAATAAGTATATAGGGAAATCTGTTTTAGAAGAAAGTCAAGCTCCAGAAACTGCTTTTGCAACTGAATTAAAATTTTCTGAAAATGAGCGATTGGTTGCTGAATATATTGATGGAACGAAAATTGAAAACCTGGATTTTAATGTATTAAAATCTGATGCAGATAAAATTTCAAATTTAATATGTTATGTGAATAGTGAAAACATAAAACTTCATCCAGATTATATTATGGTTGATACTCCAGGATTTGATTCAGGAGTAGAACGTCATAATAAAGCTCTTATTAAGTATATTCCGCAAGGAACTGCTTATATATTAGTGATTGATAGTGATAAAGGTACACTTTCAGAAAGTACATTAAATTTTTTAAAGGAGGTAAATTGTTATAGTAATGATATTGGAATCATTATAAATAAGTGTGATAAAAAAATACCTACAGAAGTAGAAAAAGTCAAGAATCATATTAAAAATATGTTATTAGCACATACAGGTTTTGATTATCCTATTATAACAACATCAATTCATGATTTAGATATATTGGAGAAATTGAATGAATTAGTTGAAAGCTTTGATGTAAATTATTTATATGATAAGAATGTTACATCTGAACTTGTTTATATTAAAGAATTAATTGAAGACTCATTAGTGATAATTCAAGATAATGAATCTTGTGATTTAAGTGAGTTAGATAATGAAATTAATTTGCGTGAAAAAGCTAAAACTGAATTAATAAATAGCATAGATAGTAAGAAAGCAAAAATCAAATCTGAAATCCGGGGAAATATGAAAAATAAGATTATTTCCTTAGTCAGAAATGGATTAACTAATCAAGCAGATTATCTAGCTACAGGTGCATTAATTAGTGCTGAATCACTTCAACAACGCGTTATTGAAATAGTTAGACCTATTTTAATTACAGAAGTTGAGGAATACTCAGAAGTTGCTATAGATGCATTTGTAAATAAATTAGAAGTTTCATTATTGAAAAGTTTTGATGAAGAGTTAGATTTGGAGCAAATAATTAAATCTGTATATGAAAAAATTAAGGGAATTATCGATAGTGGGAAGTTTAATATTTCCAATCGATCTATATTTGAGTTGGATAGTAATAAGAAGTTTAATAGTATGAGTGCTAAATTATATAAAACTATTAGTACAGCAATAGCTATAAGTACCAATGTATTGGCACCGATTATAGAATTATTAATAGTATTCTTACCTGATTTAGTTAATTTATTTAAAAGTATAGTTTCTGATTCAAGAGAAGAAAAAGCAAAGAAAATAATTTTAAATGAGATTATTCCACAAATTATAGCAAAGCTTCATAATGAATTAGATGTACCTTTACAAGATGTAGAAGAAGCTGCAATTAATGGTGTTGTTTTGACAATACAAGAACTTATAGATACAGAAAATAACGCTTTAGCAATTTTGAAGTCAAAGAAACAAGAAAAAATTGATTCTTATGACAATAAAGTACTTAATATACAAAAAGATATAGAGTTAATAAAGGGGATTTAATATGAATATAAAATATGATGATATTGTACAACCTATACTTGATGAATTAAGAGATTTTCAAACCTGTTATTCTAAAGAATTATATATGTCTTTTAAGGATCGATTTGAAGGACTTAAACCTAAAATAGAAGCTTCTTTACAAGAAGGTCGTGCTTTAAAAATAGGAATTGTGGGTGAAGTGAAAGCTGGTAAATCATCTTTTTTAAATGCTTTATTATTTAAAGGCCAAGATTTGTTACCACATGCAAGTACACCAATGACGGCAGCATTGACAAAAATATCTTACGGAGAAAAACAAAGTGCTAAAATTGTTTTTTACAGTGAAAAGGACTGGGAAAATATTGCTATATTAGCATCTGAATATGATAAACAAATTGATGATAATTATAATAAATATAAAAAAGAACAGGAAAAAAATATTACAAAAATTCGCAATAAATTCAAGGCTAATAATAAATCAAAAGAGGAGTTAATAAGTGTATTAAGCGAAAGCATTTCTGATGATATTAAAAGTTGTAAAGAATTAGTTGATATGTATCAAAAATCGAATATTAACTTACACACACTATTAGGATCAAGTAAGGAAATTAACATTGATAATATTAATACTGATTTAGCTGAGTATATTGGAGCAAATGGAGCATATACCCCTATTGTTAAGCATGTAGAACTAAAAATGAATGAACCGATTCTCAAAGATTTCGAGATTGTTGATACTCCTGGTTTAAATGATCCTATACTTAGTCGTTCGCAAACTACTAAAAGATTTCTAAGTGAATGTGATGTAGTATTTTTATTAAGTTATACTGGACAGTTTTTAACAAAAGAAGATATTGCATTTATGTCTAATACTTTACCTAAAGAAGGTGTTAGAGAAATAATAATAGTTGGTAGTAAGTTTGATTCTGGTTTATTGGATTATAATAAAAGTAAAAATTTAAAAGAGGCAATTAATAAAACAGTATATATATATAATGAACAAGCACGTGAAAATATTAATAACTTACTGTTAGCATCTCCAAATAAGGATAGAATTCAACATATTAAAGAATATCTACCGCCTATTTATATTTCATCATATTTATATGGTGCTGCATTGAGAAAAAAGAATAATCTAAAGTATACAATTGAGCAAGAACATATTATAGGGCGTTTGAGAAAACAGTTTAATGACTTTGTTGATGAACCTAATATATTATCTGATATATCGAGGATTCCAGAAATTCAATCAAAAAAATTGATGCCATTAAAAGAAGCACGAGAAAAACTAATTGACGATAAGAATAAACAGATACTTTTGGATGAAAAAAATATTCTTTTGGAACTATTGGGAAAAATTAATGATCAAATTATGGCCAATAAAATTAATTTAGAAAATAGTGATAAAAGTCAATTAGAAGAAAAAATGAAAATAGTGGAAAAAGGTCTTAATTCTGTTAGACGAGAGGTTAAGAGCGTAATAGAGGAAGTCGCTATAGATATAGCAACTTCTATATCTAAATTAAAAAATGAAATGGTTGCTGTTGTAAATAATCATAAGGATATTACTATATCAAGTCATATCGATGAGAAAAGAAAAGGGTATGACGAAGGATTCTGGATTTTTAAAAAAAGAAAGTATTATATTGAAACTACAAATAATTATGAAGCTGATGTGTCTGATGTAATGTCTAATATTCAGAGTTATATTTTTGAAGCTCGAAAGCTTGCTAATGGAATTCTTGAGAAGGCTGTAGATTGTCATAAATTAGAGAAGCAATTAAAAGAGGTTATTTTAAAAGGCTTTGATATGGGGGATGAATTTTTCGATGAGAGAGAAATATTGGTTCCTTTAAGTTTATTAGTAAAGAGTATAAAAGCAACTTATATAGAGATAGACCATAATAGTTATATGGAGAAGGTTGCTGATAAATTCCCGTCTGGTGCTAAAAATGAACAAATTCATCAGTTGAAGATTATGCAAACAAGTATATTAGGAGAGGTATGTAAAGATTTACAAGTTGAAATTGATAAATCAATTAGCTCGACACAATTAGAATTAAAAGTTCAAGAAAATACGTTAGTAGATTCTTTAATTAATAAATTACAGGAAAATTATGATAATTTGAAAAAGCAACTTGAAAATAAAGAAAATTCTTTAGCACAATATGACCAATTGTCTAAAAACATAAAAGAATATAATTATCAAATTAAAGAAATGGTGTTGTAAGATGGATTTATTTGAACAATTTGATGACTCTCAGAGTCTATTTGTTGATAATTATGAGCCTGAAACTGAAAATATATATTTAGCCAATGAAGAGACTGCTTTACAATTTATATCTAGAATCATTCCAATTAAAAATAAAGTAAGTCGAGACTATTATCTAGGTAATAAATTAAAAGGTATGATAGAAAAGCAATTTTTAAATGTTATTTCTAATATAGAATTTCCTAATAAAGCTAGCCTTCAACAAAAACTTGAAATATTAAGCGATAAACTAGTAGAGGAAAAACGTTATTCAATATTAAATAAGCGTGTTGTAATTGGATTAGGTGGTAAGTTTAGTTCTGGAAAGTCAAAATTTATCAATTCCATATTACATGCTGGTGAAGAGTTATTACCAGAAGATCAAAATCCTACTACTTCAATTCCAACATATATTGTTCAAGGTAAGTTGGAGGAGATTAATGCATATACAAATAATGGTGAAAAGATTGTATTAGATAAAGAGGCTTTACAAGCTTTAACACATCATTTTTATAGAAAGTATAATATTGGATTTTCCAGTTTTATTCATAGTTTAGTTGTTACTGAACCAGATATGCCTTATTCTAATATTGCTTTTTTAGATACTCCTGGTTATAACAAGGCGGATAATATTGAAGATATAAATTTGAAAAAAGGAGAAAGTGATGAATGTAAATCATATGAGCAGTTAAGAAAAGTTGACTTTTTAATCTGGCTTATGGACATAGAGAATGGAGTTATTCAACAAAATGATATTGAATTTATTAAAAGCTTGAACTTAAATACACCTATATTAATTGTAATTAATAAGATAGACAAAAAAACAGATGCTGATGTTGAGAAAATAGTGTCACTGGTAAAATCAACTGTATTAGCATCTGGAATCTCATTATATGATGTTGCGGCATATTCTTCTTTAGATAATAAAGAATGGTCAAATAAAGATTGTATAAATCAATTTATTTTAAGTGCAATAAATAATGGTATAAAACGAGAAGATGTTCTTATACAGATTCAAAAAATTAAAAAGACAATTTCTGAAGAATTAAATGATAATGAACAGTTTTGGGTTGATAATAGAAATTCTTTAAGTCATATAATAGCAAATTCAGAGTCTATTCTAGAAATACAGTCAGTCGTAAATTTATATGGAGATTCTCTTGAAGAACTTAGAAAAAATAGAATTGGTATTCGTAAGTTTAATTCTTATATGAAGCGTTTAGAGAACGATTTAAATAAGTTCTATAAGGAGAGTGCATATGAGTAATAGTAGTGAATCAATATTTTCTGTATTAAAAAAGTTAATGGATGAAAGTATTGAGGATATATCAACGAATGAAATAGATTATCAGACATTTGCAAACATAACTTTAGCAGAGTTATCAAAGATTCTTGATGATGGATCTTATATCGATAATGCTAACATTATTAGAAGATGTTCTAATACTTTTGAAAAAAACAAATTATTGATTAAGGTTCCAGAGTTGGTTGGAAAAACTCTATTTGCTATATTTGGTACAAATAATAATTCAAAAGAGATTTTAGAACCAATTATAGAAGGTTTAGAACACTTTACTTTTAATAATAATATTCCACATTTAATTTTGCCTCTTGAAAATAATTCATTAAAATCAGAAGGTATTTATGCACTAAATTATTGTGATAAATTAGTACCTATTTCTAGTGATGATTATAAGATTATAGGAAATGAATTTTATAGAAAAAATATAGAAGCTAGAAAGTTAATTAAATTATTTATTTCATTCCATAAATGTAAACATTGTAACGAAGCGTATATTATTATGCCTCCATTTTTAGATGAAACAAATAATATCTTGGAGTCAATTAAATCGAATGTTAATTTCCAGGTAGTTCTTTATAATGACAAACTAAATTGGAAACGATTACATCGACATTTGATTAAAGATCAAATATATTTTGTTGGTAGTAAAGAGGAATATAATAAAAGTGTAAATTATTATTCTAATGGAAATTCAAACGTTAATATATCGGAACCTGCAGATTTTTATAATCAATGTGAATTATTTAATAAAGTTACATTAAATGTGTTATTTGCAGTGAAGTTAGAGGAAATTTTATTAGATGTTCGATTATACTATATCTCAAAGTTATCGGAGATTAGTGTAAAGTTAGAGCATTTTAATAATGATTTAGTAAATGTTTCTGATAATGATTTATTAATGCAATTAAAAGTTCATAGAAATCAATTTCGAAATTATTATCACAATTTAAATACAATCGCATCTAATTTTAATGATAATTATTCTATAATTACTAATAAAATCTTAGAATATGATTCGAAGATTATTAATAATGATAAATTAGAATCATCGCAACATAATTTGAATATAGAATTATATTCACAAGTACTTTTAAGACTCTTTTTTAAACACATAACAGGTAATTTATATAGTGAAGCTTATAACGATATAGTTAGACTAAATAAAATTAATTATCCTTATAAAGATTGTTGTAGTGCTTTACTAAAAGTTTCTCAAGGACAACAATTAAGTAAAGAAGAAATTAATTTAATTAGACAATATCCTGATGATGCATATTATATTGCTAAGATAAAATTAGCCATGAATAAAGCATTAGGCCTGATAAATGAAGAAGTTATGGATTTAATGAAATATATAAATGATATTGAAACGGGCGAAGAGTTCTTTTATAGTGCTAAATGGTTAATGAGTCAAAATGAATATGATAAAGCTAAAGAAATGATTTTAAAATCCTTGGAATTTGGATATAAGGATAGTCATTTGTTACTAGAACAATATACTAAAGAGTGTGGATTAAATATAGATCTTGAATTACTTGCAAGTTTCTTGATTCCAGAGGCAAGCTTTAAATTAGCGCTTATAGAAAAACAAAATAAAAAATACAAGAAAGCTAATGTCTATTTTAAAGTTGCTGCATCTCAATTGCATATTGGAGCTATTGAGTACTTGGCAAATGAATTATACGAAAAATATATTAGAATTCCATATAGTAAGATTGATGAAGAAAAGAATCAAATCGGAATTAATAACTTAATTGAGTTATATAACTACTTATATAAAAAATATAATAAACAACTATACGAATTGCGTATAGGTCTTATGTATAATAAAATTCAAGATTATGGTAGAGCTTATCAATATTTATCCTCTATTAATGATGAGGCGGCTATATATGCCTGTGCAAGAATGCTTGAATATGGCAATGGTGTGGCTAAAGACTTAAATCAGGCAAAAAGACTCTATGATAAAATTATAGGGTATAAAGACGCTGGGAAACGATATAATAAAGTTGATGATATACTATATAAACAAGAGCAGAGACGTAATAGATCGTCAGCCTATAGTGAGTCTAAAAGTTATAGACCAGAGATAGTTAAAACAACAAAGCCTAAGAAAAGTAGTGGTTGTTATGTTATTACCGCGACTTGCAAAGCTTTAAAATTAGAGGATAAACGTATCAATATTAAAAATCTTATAAAATTTAGAAATATATTCATTCATTCAGAAGGAAATGAGGCTGTATCTGAATATTATAGATTGGGTCCGACAATTGTTAATCATATAAATACAGAAGAGTATCCAAATGAGATTTACGAAAAATTGTGGAATGTCTATATAGACCCAAGTTTAACAATGATCGAATATAAAAAGAATGATGAGGCTCGAGATATTTATATAAGTATGTGTAAAATGCTATGTCAAAAATATAATATTTCAGTTCAAGAAAATATAAAAGAAAAATATTTGTTGTAAGATACAACTTATAGTTTAAATTCTAATAATGTTTTTATAGGAGTGTATTATGTCTGAGTTTTCTGATTTATTATATTGTAGTAAACCTTCTCTAGCTGACATTAGATTTGAGGCTGTAAAAGTTAATTATGATATAAGTATTATTGATGCAATTAAATTATCTGTTGAAAATGAGGGATTCAAAGCAAGAATTGATGTTACTAATCTACCATCAAATATTTCTGACACTATAATTATAGATATTTCTTCCAAAACTAATCGAAAAAAAGATGAATTTTTTATAATTTTTACTCAAGATAGTATTGGTATTTTTTATTTTTTTAAATTAGAAGAAAATTGTATTAATAATCAAAGAGATAAAATATTGAAGTCCCTTAATGAATTGAATAAAAATTCTAAAGTTAAGTATTTGCTTGAAGAATCAGATAATTATGCTTCATATATTCAGGCTTGTTATCGATTTAATAGAATTGATGCAATTGATAAAGAGTATAGATATGTTAAATTAGCATATGACAATTTAGTAGCTATTTGTGAAGATAAATCTGCTTTAGTTAATTCTACAGAGATATTGCTAAATCGAATGGAGGTTTATATTGATGATGAGTTAGATATGAATTTATCTGGTAAGTGGAATATCACTGAATGCTTTGAATATTTATTTATACTAGATAGTATAAATTATTTTATTTCTGTTCTCAGTTCAGACTATAAAAGTTTGTTGAAACTTTTATAATATAGAATTCATTTGGAAAAATATCATGCCAAAATTCTACCCCACAATAATAAATAGTTTCCATGGTAGTGAAGGAGAGCGTCTCGTATATGAGGCGCTCTCTAAATTAAATAACGAATACGTAATTTTTCATTCTTATAGATGGTTAGGCGAATTGAACCAACGGCGGAGTGAAGGTGAAGCAGATTTTGTTATTTTACATCCTAAAAAAGGTATTTTATCCATAGAGGTAAAAGCTGGTGGAATTTCCTATCGTGATGGAAACTGGATTCAAACGAATCGAAATACAAAAGAAGAAAAAATTATAGATCCTTTGGGACAAGCTGCGGAGAGTCAATTTAGGATTCAGAATTATTTACGTAAACATTATAATGGGCAAATACCTGTTATTGGTCGAGCCGTATGGTTCCCATCTGTAGCTATTCATAACAAGGTTTCTTTACCACTAGAGGTAAATAGAGATATTGTGTTTGATGTAGATTGCTTATTTAATCCACAGGAATCTATGGATAAAGCTTTTAGCTATTGGAAATCTAATTTAGGATTTAGAGAGTCAGAACAATCAGTTAATGATTTTCAGAATATGATTAAGACTTTAATGCCTACATTTAATATTGTTGAATCTGTTGCAAGTACGGCGCTTGAATCAACGAAAAGTTATATACAGATGACGAAACAACAAGCATCTATATTGCATTTTTTACGTGAGCAACCAACGGCTGTTATTCATGGTCCAGCAGGAACGGGTAAAACGATGCTTGCTATTGAAAAGGCTAAAATGTTGGCCGCGGAAGGAAAGAAAGTCTTATATTTATGTTTTAACGAGTTCTTATTATCATATGTAAAAGAGCATTATACGTGTGATAATATAGTCTTTCATAATATTAGATCATTAGCTGAAAATTTGATGCCTAATAGCAATTATTCTATTGCAGAAATTATTCCTAAATTTATTGAGTACTTTCAAAATGAATATGATGATCTAGAGTGGTCTTATGAAAATGTAGTTATTGATGAAGGTCAAGATATCGATGAACGTATATTAGAACATATTTCTATATTAGTAGACATGTTAGGCGGTCATTATTATGTGTTCTACGATAAAAATCAGTATATAATGATGCATAAATCGACGCATTGGTTAGATACTTATGGGGACTGTCGTCTTGTATTATATAAAAATTGTCGCAATACTGCTGAAATAGCTAAAACTGTAGGTACAACATTAAGTGATATAAAGAAAGATGCTTATATAAATGAGCTATCTGGGATAAAACCACTTGGATCATTCTATAAGAATGAAAATGAATTACGTAACATTGTTACAAAGTTTGTTACAAAAATGATTCAAGATAAGGTTAAACCTGAAGACATTGTTATTCTTACTACAAGTAGTGTTTCTAACAGTATGTTAAAAAATATTTCTGCTATAAACGGAGTATCTATCTCTATTGAGCCAAAGAAAAATAATATATTGTTCACATCAGTTCGTAAATTTAAAGGCTTAGAGGCTAAAGCAGTTCTACTAATTGATATTTTAGTCAATCGCCTCACTAATGAATTACATAAACGGTTAGTCTATGTAGGTTCATCGCGGGCAAATACATATTTACAATTAGTATTCTATGATAATCTACCTAATGAAGATTATAAGTCCATTCTAAATCATTTAGGTGTAAATGAAATCAATGGATCTAGTAAAGAAGCTTTATTAGAAACTTTTGGTCTCGATTTATTAAAATAATATTTTGATGCGTTATTTTATACGCATACACTTTTGTACAATATACATGTAATCAGTTAGTTATTCTAATGTTGTTTTGTAGTATAGAGGTGTATGGTATGAAAACAGATGTTATCAAAGAAGCTCTTGAAAGTATAAAAAAGGAAGATCCTAAATTATACGAGGATGTAGTAGAGTATATTTCTTCCAATAAAAATAAAACTGGTGTTCATCCTGAAGGGGTGTATCATGAACACAATTGGCCTAATATTATAGGACCTATGCCTGGACCATTTCCACATCCACGGAATCCATTTGAACAAAACCCATTTGGTGTATTCTGGCCATTGGCTGGGTTATATTTGTTCTATAAATTAGTTAGAAAGGTATGGCGATTATTACGAGGCAAGAATCAAAATATTTCCTTAGATGATATTATTACGTATATAAATAATCATAAATAATCTGTTGTATGGGAGAGTAATAATGGCTTCAAAAAAGTTAAAATTAGGTGATATTGTTTTTTGTGAACGACGTAGTGGATTATTAGGCCGTAACTTATATCAACATTATGGCGTATATGCAGGTTATCATAAAATTATCCATTATGTAAAAGGGGATTCTCCACTAGATGGACGAATTGCCGAAACTAGTATTGAAGAGTTTTGTGACGGAGATACCTTATATATTGCTGAGGACGATAGTTTATTATCTATTTTTCAAGACTCTGATGTAACTGCTAGATTTTATGGGCCCCGTAAAACTGTACAACGTGCAAAATCTATGATTGGAAAAGGCGATTATAACTTGTTTGGCCATAACTGTGAACACTTTGCTATTTGGTGTAAAACAGGTCAACTAGAGTCCACACAACTTAGTATAGAAGGTATGGCAGCAAGAGTATTTAAACCTTCGTGGGGACCAATGAAATGGTTGGTTGATGAAATTTGGCGCGTTGAGGCTGAGTATTAGTAGTAACTATAAGGAACTAGCAATGCAGAAAAACATGTATTGCTAGTTCTAACTTTCACAAAAGCAAAATATTTTAAAAATAATTATTGACACACACGGATACGTGTATTATAATTACATCATCAGGTGAAAGAAATCACCAACATGTAGAACAGAAAGACTTAGATTCTAACAGCAATCCTGTCACATACATAACTTGATTAAGATGAGTATAGAATCTAGTATAATTTCATAGTTATCGTTCATAAACGATTCATAAGGTTAGACACTAGCAGCAATCTTTGATGATTTAACCAGAAAAAGTTATTTTGGAGACCCTTTGGTCTAGAGTATCGTGTCTAGTAAACTTTAGCCTCAGTGAGGTTAGTAATTGTCTTGAACTTTGTATTGTAACCGCTCACGGTTGTCTTGTTTATTTTGCTTTCAAAATTTACGTTGTGATAATCCGCAGCGGTTTTTTTATATGCCAAGGAGATATGAACTATGAATACATTTATGAACGCTTTAACAAACAATGAAAAATCCTATACAGCTAATGATGGTACTGCGTATCGTACAAGTGGCAGTCCTCTTGTGGACCTTAATTTCTCTGTGCCTGCATTACGTCAAGTTGCGGTTGATTTTTATGGTAAAAGTAAACATGACCGCTATTTCTATGGTGCACATCGCACTATGGATGCAGTGGATGCATTGCGCTTATTCATTACATCCTACGATGAAGACCCTCTGTATACCATGAAATGGCTTATGTATGCCCGCCATATTAAGCTAGGCCTTGGTGAGCGTGATGTATTCCGCATGATGCTCACTAAAATTGGTGACTTGTATCCAGAGATGGCATTGCAGTTCATCATCGGCACCGAGTTATGGAACTATGGCCGTTGGGATGATGTGTTACGCATCTTTTTTGATACTACAAGCGGTATTTTACACGATGGACTAGGGGCGTTAATAGCTAATCAGTTTAGACGCGATGTAATGGCGTGTGGGCTTGGCGATTCTATTAGTTTATTAGCTAAATGGATGCCGTCCAATAATACATCGTCTAAGCAAAAACGTTCTGAGGCGCTTATTTTACAATCCTTGTTACATCTAAATGCAAGAGAGTATCGTAAAATGTTGTCTAGATTGCGCGAGCATCTAGCGGTGGTAGATCGCAAGGCTTCTCTTAACCAATGGAACGATATTAATTATAATCATGTGCCATCAAAGGCGAATCTTAAATATCGTAATGCTTTCTTAAAACATGATGAAGAACGTCGCCAGGCGTATCTTACATCATTAGAAAAGGGAGACGACTCAGTTAAGATTAATGCGAACTCTATGTTCTTGTATGATATCGTGCAAGCCTATGTAAAGGCGGATAGTTGCTGGGATAATAGTCTAAATCCATATGACGAAACATTAGAACAATTATGGCATGCCCAAGAATCTCCTAAGGATTATGACGATATCTTAGTTATACGCGACGGGTCTGGATCTATGGGGCAACAACTATCTGGTAATAGTTCCGTTACCGCACTTAGCGTAGCAGATTCGATTGCATTGTATTGTGCACAGCATAATAAGAATGAATCCTTTAAAAATCGATTCATTACCTTTAGCAATCGCCCTCAGATGGTAGACATTTCGATGTGTGAAACTTTGCGAGATAAGTTGAGACGATTGCATCGCTTTGACGATTACAGCAATACGGATATAGAGGCAACTTTTGACTTAATTCTCGACACAGCCGTAAAACATCATCTGCGTCAAGATGAGTTGCCTTCAGCATGCCTTATCATTTCTGATATGCAGTTTGACCAGGCTACAAAGCATGAGGATAACACGTCCGTTATTGAATCATGTCGTCAGAAATTTGAAGCCCTTGGGTATACTATGCCACGGCTCATTTTCTGGAATGTATCTGTCTATGCACATAATATAATTCCTGTACAAATGCATCCAAGCGGTGTCATTCTCGTATCTGGATTCTCTAAATCCATCGTAGATATGGTGGTATCTAGAGAAGTCAATCCTGAAAAGGCACTTAAAGCCGAATTAGATGCTAAATGTAGTATTGTAGATACAGCATTACAAGGCTATGTAAATGTAGCGTAACATTTATATAATCTCATTAAAATAGGTTCCTATTAGTCGCAAAATGACTAGTAGGAACCTTCTTTTGGTGTAATTAATTTGTGCTATAATGAGTTGTAGGTTTTATACTATAACAATCATTTTATATATACGAGGAATTAAGTATGGCAATTAGCAAAGAAGTACAAAAATCTAGCGAAATAAAATTTGATGGTAAACTAATTAAGGTTACCTATGATATAGCTGATGTAAATGGTAATGATGCGTGGCGTGAAGTTGTACATCATCCAGGGGCAACTGCCATCGTTGTCGTTACAGAGGATAACAAAATCGTGATGGAACGTCAATTCCGTTATGCTTTACAACAACCTTTGCTTGAAATTCCAGCTGGTAAACTAGATCCTAACGAAGAACCTATTAACTGTGCTAAACGTGAATTAGCTGAGGAAACTGGTTACCGCGCTAAAGAATGGATTTCATTAGGCACAATTGCGACAAGTCCTGGATTTTGTAATGAAGTATTACATCTATACTTAGCAAAAGACCTTACCATGGGCGAAACCCATTGGGATCCAGATGAATACGTAGAACTTGAATACTATACATTACCTGAATTATTAGAGGCTATTAAGGCAGAACAAATTAAGGATAGTAAATCACTGGCTGCACTTATGCTTGCTATGCCATATCTTAAATAGGACTTTATTAAAAAAATAATATATAGTATAATGAACACATAAAGAGAGCCAAATAACGTGCTGTTAGCGTTAGGCTCATCTAAAATACGGAAATATGATGATGCCTAACGTGTTGAGGTGGTAGGATACCTCATACGTTAGGCATTTTTATTCTCTAACTCACGTTACTTGGCTCTTAATGGTAGTATAGCATGTAATATTCTAGCTGAATATTACAATAGGAGTTATTATGTATAAAAGAATCATTATATTAGTTATGGATTCTGTTGGCATTGGTCATGCCCCAGATGCGGCAAAATTTAATGATGAAGGATCTAATACATTAGGACATATCGAAGCAACTGCAGGTTTGATTCATTGTCCCACATTGCGTTCTCTAGGCTTGGCAAATATTGCGGATATTAAGACCGATGAAACACCTGTTATGGGTGCTTATGGGAAAATGGAGGAAGTCAGCACAGGGAAGGATACAACCAGTGGTCATTGGGAAATGATGGGCCATCCTGTTACGGTTCCGTTCCCTACATTTTACGATGGATTTCCTAAGGAATTGATGGATACTTTCACTAAAGAAACTGGTTATGGTTATCTTGGTAATGAGGTCGCATCTGGTACGGAAATTATAGAGCGTCTTGGCGTAGAACACATGAAAACGGGGCAACCGATCGTGTATACCTCTGCGGATTCTGTGTTCCAAATTGCAGCACACGAGGATGTGATTCCTTTAGAGGATTTGTATCGTATGTGCGAAATTACGCGTAACAAAGTATGCGTGGGTGACTATTATGTAGGACGTATCATTGCTCGTCCGTTTGTAGGAAAACCCGGTCATTTTGTGCGCACGTACAATCGCCATGACTATAGCCGTATGCCTGAACACCGCATGGTGCAACAGGAATTACAAGCTGCACAAATTCCGACGGTGGCCGTCGGCAAAATTGGTGATATCTATGCTCATGTCGGATGGGATGAAAGCTATCCAACGAAATCGAATGCTCACGGCATGAATGTGGTGCCTTACTTATTAGGTTCCTCCTTTGAAAGGGGCCTCATGATGGTAAACCTTGTAGAGTTTGATAGTCTATATGGTCATCGCCGTAACGTAGAAGGCTATAAACGTGCCATCGAAGATTTTGATTACCAATTGAGTGGATTATTACCATTATTGAAAGATGATGATTTGCTTATCATCACAGCCGACCATGGTAATGATCCTACATGGCATGGCACAGACCATACGCGTGAACATGTTCCATTACTTGCCTATAGTCCAAGTATGAAAGGGACCATCGATTTAGGTTTACGCCATAGTTTTGGTGATATAGGACAAACCGTATTGGCGAACTTTGGACTTTCACCATATGCAGTAGGCACATCATTTTTAAAAGATATTATGAAATAGTCGTATTGTGTAATATAATCCTTGCGTCACAATATCTTGTATGATATAATCATTCAGGTATAAGAAACGATTTTTAAGGAGGTGACTCAATTGCCAAACATTAAATCCAGTATTAGAAGCGTAAAAACGGATGCTGAACGTCGTGCGAAAAACGCCGCTGTGAAATCTCAAATCCGTACAGCAGCTCGTAAAACCGTTGAAGCTGTTCAAGCAGGCGCAGTAGAAGAAGCAAAACAAGCACTTGTTCAAGCTACTAGCGTAATTGATAAAGCAGCCTCCAAAGGTGTACTTCATAAAAACACTGCAGCTCGCAAAAAATCCAACCTTGCAGCTAAAGTAAACGCTTTATAATTTTATAGAGCCAAAGCCCATCATCGATGGGCTTTTTTTATACCCAAAGGACGCCAGAATGGCGTCCTTTTTCCTTGTACCCAGCAGTAATAAAATTGATTTATATATCGTAGAAGCAGAATGTAAAAATATATGTATATATGTTTTAAATGCTTGATATGGGGGAACACGGGTGGCCTAAAGCTGACTTTGGCCCTGCGAAGGCCGCAGGCCGTAGACAGACCCGGCCGGTGGAGGTTTTGGGGCTGCCCTCAGTCCTATTCTGCAAAACTTAGAAAGATGAATGCATATATTTTTGATAGAAGCAAAGGTAGTAAAAATCAATTTTATTACGCCTCAATATGCTATAATGAAACATATGATTAAGCGAGGTGTACTTATGAAAAAATTAATGATTATAGATGGCAGCAGTCTGTTATTTCGTGCCTTTTTTGCGCTTCCTCCGTTGAAGTCTGCTCTTGGCACGCCAACCAATGCAGTATATGGTTTTTTGACAATGCTCATTAAATTATATGAAGAGATTAAACCTGATTATATTGCTGTAGCCTTTGATAAAGGTCGTCAAACGTTCCGTACGGAAATGTATAGTGAATATAAAGGTAATCGCCCTGATGCACCAGAGGATTTACGGCCTCAGTTTAGCTTGATTCAAGATGTGTTGAAGGCTCTTGGCATTTGTGTTATTGAAGAGGAAGGTTATGAGGGGGACGATATTCTTGGTTCCTTGTCTAAGAAATTTGGATCTTCTGATTTAGCAGTGCAAATTATTACTGGTGACCGTGATAATTTACAGCTTGTTACTGACTACAGTCATGTATTCTTAACGAAAAAAGGTATCTCGGATATGCTTGAGGTTACCTTGGATAATATGACTGAATTATATGGTTATGGCCCAGATAAAGTTATCGAAATGAAGGCGCTTATGGGCGATTCTTCCGATAATATTCCAGGCGTTCCAGGGGTTGGTGAAAAAACAGCTCTTAAATTGATTAATGAATATGGTGATTTAGAGTCTGTATATGAGAATATCGATAACATTTCTGGCAAGAAATTAAAAGAGCGTCTTGTTGAAAATAAAGAGTTAGCCTTCTTATCTCGTCAATTGGCTACTATCAAGACTGACATGGAGTTGTCTTATTCGCTCGATCAATTTGTACAGAATTTCCACCTTGGTGAAGTGAAACCTATGTTTGAAACATTAGGCTTTACTAAATTGACACCTCGTTTGGCTAGTGTGATGGGCGTAGAAGGTGACGACGCAGAGGATTTTGGTGGACTCTTTAGTATGGCCGAAGAGATTAAAATCGAAGATCTGTTAGATGCATCTGCTCTTACTGAGGACTTTTACAAAAATAAAACCATTGGTGTTCATATTATTACGGATGGCAAAGCGCCGTTCCGTACGATTACATCTGCTTTCATTAATAATGGTGAAAGCATTATCAAGCTAGATGGTTCTCATAATGACAAATTATTGAATGCATTGAATGGTGCAAAGACGATTGTAACGACACAAAGCAAGGAATTTTTGGAGGTTCTTTGCCACGATGAACCGGCTCAAATCCGTTTGTATGAAAATGGTGTGGCCCGTATTCACGATGTATCCTTGATGGCCTATTTGTTGGACCCAACGCGTACCAATTATGGATATCTCTATTTAACAGAGCGTTTTAGTGTGCCATCCATTGCTACAGGTAGTGTAGATGTAGAGTGCGTCTCTATGGTGAAAGCATTGCTTGCTATGGACGATGTTGCTGTTAAGGCATTGCAAGACGAATCCTTATGGGATTTATACAACAATATTGAATTGCCATTGATTCATACATTATTAGTTATGGAGAAAAATGGTATTTATATTGACCCTGTAAAATTAGAAGAAACAACTGTTAAATTCAAGGCGGAACTCGAAGCTGTTCAGCAAGAAATTTATGAATTAGCAGGGGAAACGTTTAATATTAATTCTCCAAAACAATTGGGGATTATCTTGTTTGAAAAGATGAATCTACCTGTCATTAAAAAGACGAAAACAGGTTACTCCACAGATGCAGAAGTATTGGATATGCTTCGTCATGAAAGTCCTATTGTAGAGAAGATTTTAGCCTATCGTTCCGTAGCTAAATTAGTTTCTACCTATTGTGAAGGCTTAGCGGTCCTCATCAATCCTGAAACGCATCGTATTCATACCACATTTAACCAAATGGTAACAGCTACTGGACGGTTAAGCTCTTCAGATCCGAACTTACAAAATATTCCTGTTCGTACAGAAAAGGGTCGTGAAATTAGAGCGTTATTCTATCCTGGCGAAGGCTTTGATACATTGGTGAGTGCCGATTATTCACAAATCGAGCTCCGCATCTTGGCGCATTTGTCTGGTGATGAAGCGTTAATTAAGGCTTTCAACGATGGTAAAGATATCCATAGATTTACCGCTGCCGAAGTGCTTGGCAAGTCTCAAGATGAGGTAACCAGCGAAGAACGGTCTCATGCTAAGGCTGTCAACTTTGGCATTATCTATGGTATTTCAGATTTCGGTTTATCTCGTGATTTAGGCATTACGCGTCAAGAAGCAAAAAACTATATTGAGCTTTATTTTAGCCGCTATCCAAAGGTTAAGGAATATATGGATAACATGGTAAAAGAAGCCCATGAAACGGGTAAGGTGCGTACGATGTTTGGTCGCATGCGCGAGTTACCAGATATTAATAGTCGTAATTTTAACCGTCGTTCCTTTGCAGAGCGTACGGCTATGAATACACCGATACAAGGTACTGCTGCTGATATTATTAAGCTCGCTATGAACAAGGTAGAATCCATTTTAGAAGAGAAGACGTTTAAATCGCGCTTATTATTACAGGTGCATGATGAACTTGTATTAGAAGTTGTAAATGAAGAATTGGATGCTATTCAAACGTTGCTTAAGGAAACTATGGAATCCATTGTAGAATTACATGTTCCACTTATCGTTGATGTACATAATGCGGAAAACTGGGCACTTGTAAAATAAATTTTACATATAACGTTCGAGTAGAAGGATAGCTGCAGGAGGCACATATGTTAAAAATAGGTTTAACAGGTGGAATTGCATCTGGCAAGAGTACAGTACTAGACTTTTTTAAAAAGAAGGATGTACCTTATATTGATGCCGATGTAGTAGCACGTGAAGTGGTTGATCTTGGTACGCCTGGACTCGCTGCTATCCGTGAATTATTTGGTGATACAGTGATTCTCGATGATGGTAGATTAAATCGTGACGCACTTGGTAGTATCGTTTTTCATAATGAAGAAAAACGCCTACAGTTAAATAGCTGCTTACATGGTTTCATTCGTCAGCGTATTGATGAATTGAGTTCTATGTATGAAGAGGAAGAAGCTCCAATCGTAATTTATGATATTCCTCTTCTCATTGAGGGTAAGTGGTATGAGCGACTCGATACGGTTTGGCTTGTCTATGTATCGCCAGAGGTGCAGGTTCGCCGGTTAATGGAGCGCAATGGATACTCAAAAAAGGACGCATTAGCACGTATTCAAAGTCAAATGTTATTAGATGATAAACGTCCTTTTGCAGATGTCATCATTAATAATGATGGTACACCTGATGAATTATATATTCAGTTGGAAAAATTGTGGCACGATAAACTATGGCCGTTGTATAATAAATAATTATCAATCAATGTATGATTGAATGAATACAATATAAATATGTAATGGTTTGAACTAAGGGGAGGATGTATGAAACGAACTACCGCAACAGCATTGGCTGTTGTTGTGTTAGGATGGTTTTATTTTAACCATTTACAAGATCCTGTGGCACGCTATACAGCATACCCCTTTGATTATAGAGATGTAGTTGTATCGGCTGCGGAAAAGGAAGAGGTATCACCGGCATTGGTGGCCAGTGTCATTTTGGCTGAAAGTAAATATAAAAATACTGCTGAATCCGAAACAGGCGCTCTAGGATTGATGCAACTCATGCCGGATACAGCTCGTTGGGTGGCCCAGCAAATGGGGCATGGTAACTACACGGATCGTCAACTAAAAGAGCCAGAAACGAATATCCAATTAGGCACATGGTATTTGGGGTATTTATTAAAAGAATTTAATGGTGATGAGGTACAAGCTCTGGCTGCCTATAATGCAGGGCGTGGACATGTTGAGTCCTGGATTAAGGAAAAGAATTGGAATGGCATGATTGATACGATTCCGTTTCCTGAAACACGTATGTATGTGAAGACGGTATTAATGTATCAAGAAAGATATGAGGCATTATATGGAGAATATCATTGAAACCTGTAAGTCTTTAGACTATTCTTGGTTACCATTGGAGATTGGTAATTTTAAACTCGTTGTAACAGGACCTGACGAAATTGCTAAAGCTCAAGAGACTATGTCCGCTGGAAAGATTGTATTAACATTGCCTCTATTTCATTATGAAAATGATTTAGGGTGGAAGTGGTGTGCTCTTTACGATAAAGAGGTAGAGGATTATACCGTGCACGTAGTGATGCCTTTGTTCACATTTGTAGATATATCTTTTGTGCGCCAAGAGTTCGAACCGTATTGGCAGGGCCTACAAGAACGTTGTGTTCAGGGGCTTTCAAAATTACTAATCAACAGTGCAGAAAATTTTACCTATACCTATATGCGTAAGGGGCTACAAAATTGGGATTATGAATCTGTTATGCCCGCTGAGTTAGAAGGATTTGTACGAGATATAACACCTAAAAATGCGGTGCGCATGATTAATGGTTCCTATATCATAGGTGAATATCGAAAGATGGATGAATGTACAGGATTACTGTTGTACTATAATGAATTTCGCGATGAATTCTTTGCAGAATTACGGTATCAAAATTATCCAGAAATTGATCATCATCTTGATGCTAAGCCATTAGATGATTTGGAACATGTACTATCTGAACATTTAAAAAATATACTGTGTGAACTAAATTCACGCGGTTAAATTGTACATTTTAGCGGAATTATGCTATACTATACATGACTTTTATATAAACTTTTTTAAGAGTGGGCTATTTTTTGCTCACTCTTTCGTTTATGATTGGGTGAAATTAGTCATATAATTGTATCAAATTGTATCAAATTGTATGATGAAAACAGCGTATATAATCGATATGTAGTATGTTATAAGGAGGCGATGGCTATGAAAAGAGAGGCCGTAGAGGAATTTGTATCCTCTGTAGTTGAAGGCGTTATAGCTGGCACGAATCTGGAATTAGTCGATGTCGACTATGTTCGAGAACGGGATTGGTATTTGCGCGTGTACCTTGATAAACCAGGTGGTGTCGATTTGGATGACTGTCAAATGGTCAGTGAAAAATTGAGCGCAGCTCTCGATGAGAAAGACCCTATTGCAGAAAATTATTTGCTTGAAGTGTCTTCTCCTGGTCTTGATCGAGTTCTAAAAAAAGATAAAGATTTCATTCGCTATAATGGCCGTGATGTAGATATCCAATTGTTTAAACCTATTAATGGCAGTAAACAATATACGGGTGTACTACAAGGCTTTACAGATACAACGATAGAATTTTCAATCAATGGTGAAAGCGTAACATTTGAACGTTCTGCCATTGCACAAATTCGATTACATCTTGATTTTTAATATATGGAGGCATACGAGTGAGTCAAGAATTAATTCAAGCAGTTATGGTGCTGACAAAACAAAAAGGTTTTGCACCTGAGGTTATTTTTGAATCCCTAGAAGCTGCATTATTACAAGCATATCGTAAGGAACCACATTCTAATCCAGATGCGTATGTGGAATTGAATCGTGAAACTGGTGCCTATAAGGTAATGGCGAAGAAACAAGTTGTAGAAACTGTAGAATTCCCAGAAACTGAAATCAGTCTACTAGATGCTCGTAAAATCGATAAACGATATGAAATTGGCGATATTGTTGAAGCAGATGTAACACCTGCTAACTTTGGTCGCAGTGCAGCTCATACAGCTAAACAAATGTTGATTCAACGTTTGAAAGAAGCTGAACGCAGTGTTGTATACGAAGAATATTATAGCCGTGAAGGCGATATCATTACGGGTGTTATTACACGCGTTGAAGGTAAAAACGTATATATCAATTTAGGTAAAACAGAAGCTATTTTACCTCCAACTGAGCAAATCGGTACAGAAACATATCATGAAGGGGACCGCATTAAATGCTATATCGTAGAGGTTAAGAAAACTACGAAAGGCCCTCAAATTATGATTTCCCGTACTCATCCAGGCCTATTAAAACGCTTGTTTGAATTAGAAGTGCCAGAAATCTATGAAGGCGTAGTAGAACTTAAATCTGTAGCTCGTGAACCTGGTATGCGTTCTAAAATCGCCGTATATAGCCGCGATGAATCTATTGATCCAGTTGGTGCTTGCGTAGGTCCTAAAGGTCAACGCGTTCAACACATTGTAGATGAATTGCACGATGAAAAAATCGACATTGTAAAATGGGATGAAGATCCTGCCATTTATATTGCGAACTCTTTAAGTCCTGCAAAGGTAATCTCTGTAGATGTTAGCGAAGAAGAAAAATCTTCTTATGTTGTAGTACCTGATTACCAATTATCCTTGGCTATCGGTAAAGCTGGTCAAAATGCTCGCTTAGCAGCTAAATTGACAAACTGGAAAATCGACATTAAGAGTGAAACACAAGCTGCAGAAAATCCTTTTACAGGTTTTACAAGTACTGAAGCAGCGGAAAGCGAAGACTAATGAAAACCAAATCTCAACCTATGCGCACCTGTGTAGGCTGTGGTGAACCAAAGAGTAAGCGCGAGTTAATGCGTGTTGCTCTAAGCCCAGAAGGGACAATCAGTATCGACAGAACTGGTAAAGCCCCTGGTCGTGGTGCTTATATCTGTGCATCCATGGACTGTTTTGAGGCTGCGTATAAGGGTAAAAAATTAGAACGCTCTTTAAAGCATGCTGTATCAAAAGAGGTATATGAAGCATTGAAGCACGATTTGGAAGGTCATGAATAATTTCAGCATATGAATGAAGATAAAGTTTTAAATCTCTTAGGCTTGGCACAACGGGCCGGAAAATTGAGTTCCGGAGATTTCATCGTAGAGAAAGCGATGAAAAAGAAAACCCCTAAGCTTGTTCTATTAGCAGGTGATTGTGCGGCCAATAATGAAAAGAAATACATACAATTAGCAGAAATACATCATATCCCATTGCGTAAAGTCGGCAGTAAAGAATCTTTAGGTACGGCTATAGGCAAAGAAGTACGTGTAGTGGTAGC
Source organism: Veillonella atypica KON (assembly GCF_002959915.1). Taxonomy (GTDB): domain Bacteria; phylum Bacillota; class Negativicutes; order Veillonellales; family Veillonellaceae; genus Veillonella; species Veillonella atypica. The sequence continues at coordinate 195,691 of NZ_PPDE01000008.1, forward strand.
CGTAGAGGATGATGGATTTGCAAAAGCATTACTAAAAGAGATTGATCAGTAAGAAGGGGGTATGTAGATGTCCAAAAAGCGCGTACATGAAATCGCTAAGGAATTTGGCGTTGAAAGTAAACAGGTTATTTCTATTTTGCAACAACATAATTTTAATGTTACAAAAGCCGTTAATACAGTAGATGATGCAGGTTATACTGTGGTGAAAAATCAATTAGGTGGTAAATCTAGTGGAGCCGATACAAAGGCGGCAGCTACACCTGCAAACCCAAGCAAACATGAAAAAACGGCTGTTAAAGCTGAAAAACCTGCAAAAGTAGATAAATCAGTAAAAGAACAGAGCCATAAAAAAGAGGCTAAACATGATGATAAGAAACATGAAGATAAGAAATCTAATGTTCGTCATGTACAAATCAACGAGCCTACTAAAAAACAAAATAATGGTGGCAATAAACAAGATGGCCGTAATCATCAAAAACAAGACCGTCCTAATGGTCAACAACAAGGACAAAAGAATGATGGCCAACAAGGTCAAAAAAATGACAACCGCCACAATGGTAATGGAGATAATCGCAATCGCAATGGCCGTGTAGATAACCGCAACAACGGTGGCAACCAACAAAATGGCAATGATCGCCGCAACAAGAAAAATAAAAAAGGCAATAACCGCCCTCAATCTTTGTTGTCTACATCCATGCAAAAGAAGAAAAACAAGGTAAAACATCGTAACGAGCAATACTTGCAACATAAGGCGGAAGAAGAGCGTAAAGCGCAAGAAGCAATCGCTACGGAAATCGAATTAAGCGGTCCTTTAACAGTTAAAGAATTGGCTGAAAAAATGGGTCGTGAAGTATCTGAAATCATCAAAAAATTGATGCTCTTAGGTGTTATGGCTAGTATTAACCAAGAAGTAGATGTTGATACAGCTACTATCGTAGCCGAAGATTTTGGTGTAACTGTAACAGAAGTAGAACCTGAAGAAGATCCTACAGATGTTATCGAAATTGAAGATGCACCAGAAACATTGAAACCACGTCCTCCTGTTGTAACTATTATGGGTCACGTTGACCATGGTAAAACATCCTTGTTGGACGTAATTCGTCAAACCAATGTAACAGCTGGCGAAGCAGGCGGTATTACACAACATATCGGTGCGTACCAAGTTCGTTACAATGACAATAAGATTACATTCCTTGATACACCAGGCCATGAAGCTTTCACAGCTATGCGTCTACGCGGTGCGAAGTCTACGGATATCGCAGTTCTCGTAGTAGCTGCCGATGATGGTGTAATGCCACAAACTATCGAGGCTATCAACCATGCTAAATCTGCAGATGTGCCTATTATCGTAGCCATCAACAAAATGGATAAACCAGGTGCTAACCCAGATCATGTTAAACAACAATTATCTGAACATGGTTTATTGCCAGAAGAATGGGGCGGCGATGTAATCATGGTTCCTGTATCTGCTAAGAAAAAACAAGGTATTGATGATTTGCTCGAAAATATCTTGCTCGTAGCAGAGGTTATGGAATTAAAGGCGAACCCTAATCGTAAAGCATACGGTGTTGTTATCGAGGCTCAACTTGATAAAGGTCGTGGTGCAGTATGTACAGTATTGGTACAAAAAGGTTCCCTTCGTGTAGGTGATACCGTTCTTGCTGGTACTGCGTATGGTAAAGTTCGTGCCATGACAAATGAACGCGGTGAAAAAGTAAAGGTTGCTCGTCCTTCTATGCCGGTAGAAATCTTGGGCTTCTCCGAAGTTCCACAAGCTGGTGAAATCATCAACGGTATGGATGATAATGAAGCACGTGCTATCGCTGAGAAACGTATTGCTAAACAACGCGTACAAGAATTGCAAGCTACTCACAAGGTTACATTGGATGATATCTTCAACCAAATTCAACAAGGTGAGTTAAAAGATCTTAATATCATCATCAAAGCGGACGTTCAAGGTTCTGTAGAAGCATTGTGTCAATCTTTAGAAGGTATTAAGAACCCTGAAGTTCGTATTGTTATCGTTCATGCTGCTGTAGGTGCCATTAACGAATCCGATATTATGTTGGCTTCTGCATCTAATGCTATCGTAATGGGCTTTAATGTACGTCCAGATGCTAATGTTCGTCGTGCTGCGGAACAAGAAAAGGTTGACCTTCGTACGTACCGCGTAATCTATGATGCCATCAATGATGTTGAGTCTGCTATGCGTGGTATGTTGGCACCTGAATTCAAAGAGGTTGTCGTTGGTCGTGCAGAGGTGCGTCAAGTTATCTCTACACCAAAAGCTATCGTTGCTGGTTCTTATGTAACAGAAGGTCGTATTACAAATGACTCTGAAGTTCGTTTGATCCGTGATGGTATTGTCGTGTTTGAAGGTAAGGTTGACTCCTTACGTCGCTTTAAAGACGAAGTAAAAGAAGTTAAAACATCCTTCGAATGCGGTATCTCCTTGGAAGGTTACCGCGACATCAAGGAAGGCGACGTAATCGAAGCGTACTTGATGGAAGAAGTTGCACCTCAAATATAGGAGGTTACTATGAGTGATGTTCGTGTAAGAAAATTACAAGAATTCATCAAACAAGAAGTAAGTCAAATGTTGATGCGTGCGTTGAAAGACCCTCGCATCGGCTTTACGACGATTACCGATGTTCATGTAACTGGTGATTTACGTGAAGCTACGATTTATGTTTCCTTGTTTGGTTCCGATAAAGAGAAAGAAGATACTCTTATCGCATTAAAGCATGCATCTGGCCATGTACGTACCGAGCTTGGCAAGGTATTGAAATTGCGCCATATCCCTACGATTACCTTTGATAAGGATACATCGTTGGATTACAGCATGCATATTGAATCCCTTTTGAATGAAATCAAAAAGGATGAAGAAACAAATTAACACAAAGGATACAGAACATGAGTAAGATCACAATTAATCAATTACACATGGCTCTGTGTGAAGCTAATTCTATAATGCTCACTGTCCACGTACGACCAGATGGTGATGCCATTGGTTCTATGGTGGCCTTTTATGAGGCTCTCGTAGCGCAAGGCAAAACTGTCTACATGGTGGTGGATGATGTAATACCTGAAAAATATTCATTTTTATCGTATATCGACCAAATTAAGGATGTAACGTATTTTGAAAATCATCCTGTATCGGTTGATATGCTCATGGTATTAGATGCTAGCACGTATGAACGGATTGGCCGCGTAGGTGCACTATTTAGTGCACCTATTTTTAATATAGATCACCACATTTCTAATTCAGAATTTGCAGATCATCTATATTTGAAGCCTGATTTTGCGGCTACTGGCGAAATTATTACGGATTTGTGCGAACAATGGAATTGGCCTATTACAGAGTCTATGGGCAATGCCCTTTATATGGCGATTGCTACCGACTGTGGATTCTTTAAATTTAGCAACACTACGGCTAATACCCTAAAAATGGCTAGCCGTTGTGTTGCTGCTGGTGCAAGGCCAAATGTTATTTCTGAAACGATTGAGGCCGTTAGTGCTGCTCGTCTTGAATTAACGAAACAGATTATGCAAACCATTTCATTCTACAAGGATAATCGGGTTGCTACCATCGAGCTATCTCCATCTGTTATGGAAATATTAGGTGATGATACAGACGGATTTGTCGATATCATTCGTAATGTTGATACCGTAGATGTGGCCATTTTATTGAAAGGTGAAAGCCCAAATCGCACGCGTATCAGCCTTAGGTCTAAAGGCACTGATGTGAATGCTATCGCCAATCATTTTGGCGGTGGTGGTCATATACGTGCAGCCGGTTGTACTATAGATGGTTCCATTGATGAGGCTAAGGCTCGTCTATTGGAGGTCATCAAATAATGGATGGAGTATTGCCATTTTTAAAACCTCCTGGTATTACCAGTCATGATGCTGTAGGTATATGTCGTCGCATTTTAAAAGAAAAACGAATTGGTCATAGTGGTACATTAGACCCTATGGCTTATGGCGTACTGCCTATCTTTTTAGGCAAGGCAACACGTCTCATTGAATATACAGATGGATTTGATAAGACCTATGTAGCAGAATGCAAATTCGGTACCTTTACAGATACTGAGGATAGTACGGGACAACCCGTATTACTAGACGAAGATATGAAACTTGTCAATGGCGTTACCGTATTAGAGGATTCCTCTGAAATTAATGAAACTTTGATACCTCCAACATGGGATAAGTTAGCGTCAGTGCTATCTGGATTTGTGGGCACACAAGAGCAACGTCCGTCTAAGTACTCGGCTATTAAAATCAATGGAATTCGGGCCTATGAATATGCCCGTAAAGGCATACCTGTAGAGTTACCTATGCGAACCATTACGATTTCTAATATTGAACTAGTAGCCTATGGTTTTCCTTATTTTACAATTCGTGTCACTTGTTCTGGTGGTACTTATATTCGTTCGTTGTTACGAGATATATGTATTCAATTAGGCATTCCTGGGACTATGACTTCCTTGGCAAGGACTTGTGTGGGGCCATTTGATATTCAATCTGCCTATATAGCAGAGGAATTGACGATTCACGGTGAAAAATTGTTGTTGCCTACGGATATTGCGGTATCTCATCTTTCAAAAGTGGACGTAGATAGTGTACAATTAAAGATGATGGTACAAGGTAAGGAATTACCAATCGTAGAGGCCTTTTCTCATACGATTCCGTCTAACAAGTATAGAGCTTATGGACCTAATGGTTTTGTAGGCATTCTTAAACGAACGAAACATTCACTTAAAGTGGATAAAAATATTTTTATTGAAGGATAAGTATGAAACATTTACACTCGTTTGATGAATTACGTCAAATTAATCGTAAAATCGTATACGCATTAGGCACATTTGATGGTGTACACCGTGGTCATCAGCGGGTCATTAGAAATGCAATAGCAGAGGCTAAGGCGCATGATGCCGTTACGGTTCTCGTCACATTTAGTGCGCATCCTATGACTATATTGCGACCTGGAGATGTTCCAAAACGGGTATTATCTGCCGATATTATGGATGAAATTTTGGAATCTTTAAAGGTAGATTATATCTTACGGTTGCCTATGAATTTGGATATATTTAATATGTCACCTGATGAATTCTTAGATGCTCTTTGTCGTGATATAGATGTAGTAGGCATCGCAATTGGTACTAATTTTACATTTGGTGCCAAAGGAGCGGGCAATCCTCAGTTAATGCGGGAACGATTGTCTGCAAAAGGGATTCATATCATCGTTGAACCATTGCTATCGACAGAAGAAGGTCCAATTTGTAGCACTAACATACGTAAGGCTATAGAAGAAGGGCATATGGAACAAGCTACGGCTTGGCTTGGACGTCCATACCAGTTTAGAGGTATCGTCATAAAAGGTGATCAACGAGGTCGTACATTAGGATTTCCAACCATTAACTTTTTATTACCTAATGAGATGGCAATTCCACCTGATGGGGTGTATGCTAATCGGGTTTGTATAGATGGCATTTGGTATGATGGGGTTGGAAATATAGGGGATAATCCAACTTTCAAAAATCAATATCATCGATGTGAAGTACATGTATTTGATTTTGACCAAGATGTATATGGTAAGGAAGTAACGGTTCAGTTTATTTCATATATACGCGGTGAGGTTAAATTTAATAATTTACAAGAATTGATTGATCAAATGAAAGTCGATGAAGAAACAGCAATTCGGATTTTACGTAATAACCCATAAGGGGGAGCTATGGATATTAAAGACGCACGCAAACAAATTGATAGTATTGATGCACAGTTAGTAGAATTATTTGAACAACGTTTATCTATCATTAAATCAATTGGTAAGTTTAAGGATGAACATCATTTACCTCTTATTGATGAAGAACGTGATCAAGAGATTATTTCTAGTCTTAAAACTGAATGTGACGATTCACGTATGTTGACATATATTGAATCTTATATGAAGGATGTCATTTCTATTAGCAATGAGTTCTTGAAGGAACACATGCATAAGCATATTTTCCTAATTGGTATGCCTGGGGCAGGTAAAACTACGGTTGGTAAAATGCTAGCTAAAGAATTAGGCCGAGATTTCTATGATTTAGATCAAACCATTCAAGATAAAGTGGGAAAAACCGTACAAAATATCTTTATTTATGACGGTAAAGATGCATTTAGCGAATATGAATACGAAACAATTAAAGAATTGATTCATAATAAGCCATCTGTTATTGCTACTGGTGGTGGTACGGTAACATCTGAAAAAATCGTAAACCTTATGCGTAATAATGGTTTAGTTGTTTTTGTAAATCGCGATGTTAACCATATTCTCGATGATTTGGATCTAGAAATTCGTCCACTTGTGAAAGAAAGTATCGAGTATATTTTCAATGTATATGAAGAACGATATCCTTTATATGAACGCGTTGCCCATATTAAGATTGGCAATGAAGGTAGCATCACTGACGCCGTTCAAGAAATTATAGAAGCATTACCTAATACGGAGAAATAATGGAAGCATTACGAGGATTTGTATACCGAATTATATATCAAAATACACAGAACACGTATTGTGTATTTCTTGTAAAAGATTATAATGAGGAATACATTACTTGTACTGGTCGTTTTGAAGCCCCTAAAGAAGGGGAAGATATTGAGATTAAGGGACGTTATGTAGAGCATCAAAAGTATGGCATTCAGTTTGATGCATCTAGTATAGAAAAACTGAAACCCGATAATATGGGGGCTGCTAAGTTGTATTTGATGAACTTAGGCATAAAGGGATTAGGCGAAAAATCTGTAGAGAAAATCTGTGATTATTTCGGCCTCCGGTTATTAGATGTACTGCGTGAAGAACGGCCAGAAGAAATTAAAGATGTGCCAGGTTTACGCAAAGGCGTTAAAGAGGAATTATACAATACATTACTCGGTGAAGGTATATTATCCGATTTAAACCATTTCTTTGAGTCTCATCAAATTTCTTCTAAATGGTCTCGCACTGTGTACACATATTATGGTGCATCCTCTATAGATGTCATACAGGATAATCCTTATAATTTATTGCGTATCGCCCCAGATATGTTATTCAATACGGCTGATACATTAGCTATGAATTTAGGGCTTGATGCTGATGACGAGCGACGATTAGAGGCTGGTGTAAACTGGATTTTAGGGAATTTAGATAATCAAGGTCATACGTGCTTACCTGTCGATGAATTGATAGGTCGTACCTACGATTTATTGCAAGTAGATGCAGATTTAATAGCTAACCATATTGACTCATTACTTTCTCAAGCTATTATGTATAGTACCTATTATGATGATATACTCTATGTATATCCACCTGAAATGTATGTATCTGAAGTAGAAGGTGTACACTATACGCGTGATTTCTTAATTGAAGCTGATCCTATATCTCTAGATATTCCAGATTTTATTGAGCGATTTGAAGCAGATAATCATATTACCTTTGGCCCTGAACAGAAGGAAGCTATAGAATTATCATTTTTTGAAAAATTTTCGCTTATTACCGGTGGACCTGGCACTGGTAAAACTACGATTATTAAAGCCTTAGTTAAAGGTTTTCAATTAGGTGGGTTAGGACGTATTATTCTTTGTGCCCCAACGGGACGCGCAGCAAAGCGTTTAACAGAGGCCACTGAGTTTGAAGCCACAACTATACATCGCTTGCTCATGCCTGTAGCTGGCAGTGATTCCTATGATTTTACTAAAAATGAAGATGATCCTCTTGATATAGATGTTATTATCATCGATGAAGCATCCATGCTCAATGTGCGATTGTTTTATTCTCTAATGTCAGCGATTCCTCGTGAGGCCCATGTTATTATCGTAGGCGATGTGGATCAACTGCCTCCTATAGGTGCTGGATTCGTATTGAAAGATTTACTTGATAGTGATATGGTTCCGTATACGCGATTACAACATATTTATCGTCAAAGTTCTGGTAATAGTATCGTCGATAGTGCGTATGCTATTAACCGTGGTGAAATGCCAAATCTTGATACGACTAGTGATGAATTCACTTTCATTTCCGTTAACTCTCTTGGTGATATGATGAAAGCCATCGTTGATGTGTATAAACGGGAAAAAGAATTTGTCGATGATGAACTTGATATTCAAATCATTTCGCCTATGCGTAGAGGTAAGGCTGGCAGTATAAGTATATCTCAATATGTGCAGCAATCCGTAAATCCTCCAGATAGTTATAAAGGGGAAGTGCGTGTTAATGGAATTACATTCCGCGTTGGTGATAAGGTAATTCAAGTTCTTAACAATTATGAATTAGAAGTTTTTAATGGTGAAATCGGCGTTATTTATGCCATTACCAAATCTGATATCTGCATTCGCTTTATTCATAAAGAGGTTCGCCTATCTATTGATGAAGCGCATATGATTATGCCTGCTTATGCTATAACAGTTCATAAAAGTCAAGGCAGTGAATATGGTGTTGTTATTATACCATTTGTTCCTATGTACGGTGGTATGTTACAACGGAACTTACTCTATACTGCCGTGACAAGAGCCAAGCGAAAGGTTATCATGATCGGTACAAAGAGTTCTGTAGAGCGTGCTGTTAAAACGGTTAATGGTGAAGAACGATATACATTATTTAAAGAACGTTTACAAGGAAGATGTGATGGATAATGAATCTATTTGATTTTTTATTTCCTCCTGTTTGTCCTCATTGTGGTACCCATGTACAACAACAAGGGGATTGGTGTGATGCTTGTATTGAAGAAGTTCTACATGTAAGACAAGTGCCATCTAAATTACTGTCCTCGCTAGATTCTGCTTGGATTCTAGCTGACTATCGAGGTGGTATTAAATCCATGATATATGACGTTAAATTTAACGAAAAAAAGGAGCAGTCCAAAGGGGCTGCTCCTTTTTTAGCATCGTACAACTTGAGGATGCACGATTATAGGCCTCATTATGTGATTCCTATACCATCAAGTGCAGAAAAAAAGAAAGTTAGAGGATATAATCAGGTGGATTTATTTTTTTATGATTGGGTGTTCTCATTTTCAAATTCTAATCGTATTGATGGTAGAAGCAGCGATGACAGTGTAAATGGAGTTATGGAATATAATACTGAAAAAGAGATCTGTTATAACTGGTTTGATTGTTTATATAAAATGGATACCCATAAAGAAATGTGGAGCTTATCTGGTAGTGAACGTCATAGTACAATCGATAAGGCATTTATGTGGAAGGAAACTTGCGATTCCTCGTTGTTATATGATAAGCGGATTTTATTAGTTGATGATATATTTACGACAGGAGCTACCTTAGAGTCAGCTGCACGAATATTAAGAGCATATCATCCTCAATATATTGAAGCATTGACATTAGCTAGTGGTAGTTTTTAAAAATAAAAGGCTGTAATAGATTTTTGTTCTATTACAGCCTTAATTATGTTGTTTAACCTAGTACATCGATAAATGCTTTTACAACATCTGGATCAAAGAGGGAACCAGATGCGCTAAATAATTCTTCTTTTGCTTTAGCTTTTGTTTTTGCCCAAAATTCAGTGGATGGATTCACAGTGGAATCATAGTAATCCGCAACAGCAATGATACGTGCCCCAAGTGGAATGTTGGCGCCACGTAAATGTTTTGGATATCCGGAGCCGTCCCATTTTTCATGATGGTAACGAATATATGATAGGATTTGTTGACAACATGGATAGTTTTCAATCATATTAGCACCACTAGCAGCATGTTGTTTATATTTTGACATTTCTTGCTTGTTCAAGTATGGTGCTTTTTGAATCATCGCATTAGGAATCATCAAAAGACCTACATCATGTAATAGTGCAGCATGACGGATTTGTTCAATTTCATTTAATGGCAATCCCATTTTTGCAGCAATACTAACTGCATAATTGGAGACTTGTACAGAGTGTGTATACAAGTGATAGCTTTTCATTTGTATCATTTGTAATAGTTGAGCACTAATGGCCTCTAAACTATCTTTCTCCAGTTCATACAGCCCGGACGGCTGCATCAATGATAACATAAACATAATAAACCCCTCTACTATACAAATATGTAAAGTCCCAACCCCAAGGACTTTACATCGTACAACTTATAGTCCGTTCTTCTTTAACAGTATTCGTATTATACAACAATTTTTATGCTTTGTGTATCGGTATAATGTTTGGTTTTTGAATAGGTATTCATATTTAGCATAATAGAAAGTGTTGACAAAAAAGGAATGCATTAAGAATGGGATGTAAAAATCGTGTTTTAAGAATTATAATAGAAAAATGAAGAATTATTTTATATTCCTATTCCTATTTTCTATACATTGAAATTAAGACTTGCATTTTTTATTCTCACAACAGTGATATTGATAAACACATATGTTTGTATTAACTTGCAAATAATAAAGATATAGACATAGATATAATTTATAATCTATAATATTAAAATACGGGTCTGTGGTTGTAAGTCGAGGCCAGTCGCAGGCAAAACGATCCACATAAGCAGTCCAAAGGGCTGTGAGCATGGTGCGGCTTAGATGTAAGTCCTGCCGGGAAACCGAGAGGAGTAGTAGTGGGGGGCCATGGGCTTATGAGCGAACCTTCCAGCAGGCGAGTGTGGGGGCAAAGACCAGGTCAGCCGTATAACGGGCACATGAGGCTTTTCTCATGTGCTTTTTTTCATTTATACAGATGTATAAATGAAAATTGTAGATATTGCGTTTGTTAAGCTATGTTTTGTATACAGAGAGCGTATATTAATACATATTGTGTATAAAAATTAATAGAGAAATCATTAAAATATGGAATTTTAAAAATGTTATATACATTATTATTGACATAATTATTCCGTGTATATATACTATATAAATAAACTTAGTTATATATGAGGTTATAAGAAGATGTTTAATAAAAAAGTAAAAAAATTAGTTCTCGGTAGTTTGATGGTTGTTATGGCTGCATCTTTAGTTGGTGGTTGTGGATCTTCTTCTACAACAACGTCTAATAAAAAGTTAATTGTTGGCACAAATGCTACATTTGTACCATTCGAATTTAAGGACGATAAGACTCAAGATTATGCAGGTTTCGATATCGATTTGATTCGTGCAATTGGCAAACGTATTAACAAAGATGTAGAACTTAAAAACGTTGCCTTTGATGCGTTGATTCCAGCATTAAATACACATGATATCGATGTGGCAGCTTCTGGTATGACAATCACAAAAGCGCGTAGTGAAAAGGTATTATTCTCATCTCCATACTATGAAAATGCATTAGCTATTGTATATAAAGATTCTAATAGCATTCATTCCTTAGATGATTTGAAGAATAAAAAAATTGCTGCTCAAATGGGGACAACTGGTTCCGATTTAGCTCATAAGATCGAAGGTACTTCTGTAAAAGAATTCGATCATAGTAATGAAGCGTTGTTAGAGTTGCAAAATGGTGGTGTTGATGCTACTGTTATTGATTTACCAGTTGCTCAATATTACAGCACAAAACATCCTGATGAGCATATCCAAATCTTGCCATATCCAAATACAAAAGAGTACTTAGGTTTGGCTTTGAATAAAGATAATAAAGCTTTACAAGAGGAAATTAATAAGGCTATTGCTGATATGAAAGCAGATGGTGAATTTAATACATTATATAAAAAATGGTTTAATGTAGATGCACCTGCAGATATGCCTGTTGTGTTGGATTTTAAATAATTAGGGAGTTGTAAATGGACTGGAATGTCATAACGAGTAATTTACCATTATTATTATATGGGGCTTTAATGACCATAAAAATTACAGCTGTTGCTGTAAGCTTTGGTTTCATTATCGGTTTAATTGTTTCCTTAGCTAGAATGTCGAATTTCGTAATTGTTCGATTGATTGCTAAATGCTATGTAGATGTGATTCGTGGTACCCCTATGTTGGTACAAATCTTTATGATTTATTTTGCATTACCTCAAATCATTGGCACTCGAATCGATCCTTATATAGCAGCCTGTGCAGCATGTAGTATCAACTCTGGTGCTTATGTATCCGAAATATTCCGTGCGGGTATTCAATCTGTAAATAAAGGGCAAATGGAAGCCGGTCGTTCACTAGGTTTGTCTTGGTGGCAAACTATGCGCTTTATTATTATTCCGCAAGCGTTTAAAGCATCAATCCCTCCTTTGGGTAATGAATTTATTGCCATGCTAAAAGATTCTTCTTTAGTTTCTGTTATTGGTTTTGAAGAATTGATGCGTCGTGGTCAATTAATTATCGCTAAAACCTATGCGGCTACTGAAATTTGGGGAACGGTTGCCATTATCTATCTATGTATGACAATACCGATTTCTCGATTGGTTGCTTACCTTGAAAGGAAATATAACGTAAAATGATAGAATTAAAAGATGTGCGAAAATCATTTGGTAAAAATGAAGTATTAAAGGGCATCAATCTACAAATTGATAAAGGTGAAGTTGTCGTAATCATCGGTCCTTCAGGATCTGGTAAAAGTACAGTTTTGCGGACGATGAATTACCTAGAGGAACCTACCAGTGGTCATGTAATTGTGGATGGTATGGATTTATCCGATAAAAATAAATTGAATGCTGTACGCACAGAAGTGGGCATGGTATTCCAAAACTTTAATTTATTCCCACATATGACGGTATTGGATAATTTGACATTGGCTCCCGTAAATGTAAGAAAAACGGATAAGAAAGAAGCACAAGACATTGCTATGAAACTATTGGAACGTGTTGGATTAGCTGATAAAGCTCAAATGTATCCGGACTCACTATCCGGTGGTCAAAAGCAACGTGTTGCTATTGCACGTGCATTAGCTATGAAACCGAAGGTAATGTTATTTGATGAACCTACATCGGCACTTGATCCAGAAATGGTACGCGAAGTATTGGATGTAATGAAATCTTTGGCTGATGAAGGTATGACGATGGTTATCGTTACACATGAAATGGGCTTCGCTAAAGAGGTTGCGGATAGAGTGTTATTTGTCGATGGTGGTCAAATCCTAGAAGATGGCACACCAGTACAAGTATTTGATGCACCTTCTAGTGATAGAACAAAATTATTCTTGTCTAAAATTTTATAGATTATTAGGAACAACACTCATAATTACGTAGTTAATAATTATGAGTGTTTTTTGTTACCCGTTATCTTATAAGAAATTTTGATAAATTATATATATTTACTTTAGGAACTGCTGTAATCAAGTGATTTTTCTAAATCTGTTAATTCGTATAAATAGATATTAGATATAAATATTTGTGATAAATATACAGTTTATACATTTGTACAGTGCAAAAAATATTTATAATACTCATATATTTTAGTTATAATGAAATAAATATGAGTCTTTATACTATAGAATATATAGAGTAAAACCAATAATTAAAAGGAATTAAGAATAGAATTTATATATTTCTTAGAGTTGAATCTGCATAATAATTTAAATGAAATACGAGCGTTCTAATTTGATATTTTATACACGCTATGTTATTATACAAATATAGAGCACGACAGTAAGACAATATATATTTTATAGGAGGATATTATCCATGTTAGGTAAAGTAAAATGGTTTAGTGCAGAAAAAGGTTATGGATTTATTGAAAGAGAAGATGGTAGCGATGTATTCGTTCATTTCTCTGCTATTCAAGACGAAGGTTTTAAATCCTTATCTGAAGGTCAAAATGTAACATTTGACATTGTTGATGGCAATCGTGGTCCACAAGCAGCAAATGTTGTAAAAGCGTAAACATATACCAAATATTACATAAAAACTAAATTAAAAAAATCCCAACACCTTATTTGTTGGGATTTTTTGCACATTTAATAGTGTACAATACATATTTCTACAAAAAATATAAAAATTTTTATCAAAAAAGAGGAGTTTTATATGTAGATGTAGAAATACTAATTAAGACACCAGAAATAGAGAAATAAGAACATTCTAACAACTGGTCGTTGATTTTTAGAAAGGGTGTTGACATATGAAAGTAGCAATCAGAGGTAAAAACATTGAAGTAACAGCGGCTCTTCGTGAGTATGTAGAAAAAAGATTGGGTAAGTTGACCCGTTACTTTGATGATGAGTTAGATGCACAAGCAGTACTATCTGTAGTGCGTGATAAAGCAACCATTGAAATTACATGTTTCGTTGATAAAATTGTACTTCGTGGCGTAGAAACAAATGATGATATGTATGCAGCAATCGATTTAGTAGTAGATAAAATCGTTCGCCAAATTCATAAACATAAAACTCGTTTGGCAAAACGTTTTAAACGTCAAGAAGCTTTCCATCCAGATGTAGCACCTCTTGATACACCTGTAGAAGAAGAAAAAATTGAAGTAGTAAAACGTAAACATTTTGCTGTTCGTCCTATGGATGTAGAAGAAGCTATCTTGCAAATGAACTTGATTGGACATGATTTCTTCATGTTCTTCAATGCGGAAACAGAAACGATGAATGTAGTATACCGTAGACATGATGGTTTCTATGGTTTGATTGAACCAGAATTAAAATAATATGATCGATTATTCAATTAATTATCTTTCTACGTTGATTTAATCGAGTGAAATATAGAATGGATACCAGAAATGGTATCCATTTTATATTTCTAGTTGTATATCTATAGAAAAGCCTTGAATTCTTTGACTATTCAAGGCTTTTTCGTTATAATGAATTAGATATAATAATGTAAGATATCCCGAAGAGGAGTGATTTGTTTGTTCGGCTTTTTACAAAGTCTTATAGGAAATAATAGCGCAAAAGAAGTTAAAAAAATGCGCAAAATTGTAGATCATATTAATGAACTAGAACCTAATTATGTAAAATTAAGTGATGCTAATCTCGTTGCTAAAACTGATGAGTTTAAACGTCGCTTACAAAAGGGAGAAACGTTAGACGATATTTTACCAGAAGCTTTTGCCGTATGTCGTGAAGCATCTAAACGTGTACTTGGTATGCGTCATTTTGATGTGCAAATGCTAGGTGGTATTTGCTTGCATAGAGGTAATATTGCAGAAATGCGTACTGGTGAAGGTAAGACCTTAGTTGCTACCTTAGCTGTATATCTTAATGCTTTATCCGGTAAAGGTGTTCATGTTGTTACGGTCAATGATTACTTGGCTACACGTGATAGTGAGCAGATGGGTCGTTTGTATAATTTTCTAGGCCTTTCTACTGGTTTAATTGTTGCAAATCTCGATTATAATCAACGTAAAGAAGCATATGCTGCAGATGTAACATATGGTACTAACAATGAATTTGGTTTCGATTATCTTCGTGATAACATGGTGTCCGATGTATCTCAAATGGTACAACGTCCATTAAACTATGCCATCGTCGATGAAGTTGACTCTATTTTAATCGATGAAGCGAGAACTCCGCTCATCATTTCTGGCCCTGGTAGTCGCTCTACTGACAACTATTATAAATTGGCGCAAGTTGTACCACATCTTGTAAAAGATGAAGACTATACAATCGATGAAAAACAAAAGACGATTGCACCGACAGATTCTGGTATTACAAAAGTTGAAAAAATGTTAGGCATCGAAAATTTATATGATGCTGATAATATTGAACTCAACCATTTACTAGGTGCCTCTTTACGCGCTTATGCTATGATGCATCGCGATACAGACTATGTAGTAAAAGATGGTGAAGTTGTTATTGTCGATGAGTTTACAGGTCGTTTGATGTTTGGCCGTCGTTATTCTGATGGTTTGCACCAAGCTATTGAAGCAAAAGAAGGTCTTAAAGTTGAACGTGAAAGCCAAACATTAGCATCTATTACGTTCCAAAACTATTTCCGTATGTATGAAAAATTGTCTGGTATGACTGGTACTGCTAAGACGGAAGAAAAGGAATTTAATGATATTTATGGCTTGGAAGTAATTCCTATTCCTCCAAATCGTCCTTTGATTCGTGTGGATTTGCCTGACCTTATCTTTAAATCTAAAGCAGCAAAATATCGTGCTGTTGTACGCAATGCTGTAGAACGTCACCAAACGGGTCAACCTATTTTGATTGGTACTACATCTATCACTCAATCCGAAGAACTTTCAGATATGTTATTGCGCGCTGGTGTACCACATAAGGTATTGAACGCTAAACATCATGAACAAGAAGCGGAAATTGTTGCCAATGCTGGTCAAATGGGTATGGTTACAATCGCCACAAACATGGCCGGTCGTGGTACTGATATTACACTAGGTGAAGGTGTGCCTGAACTTGGTGGTTTAGCTATCTTAGGTACTGAACGTCATGAAAGCCGTCGTATTGATAATCAATTACGCGGTCGTGCCGGCCGTCAAGGTGATCCAGGTTCTTCACAATTCTTCCTATCTTTGGAAGACGACTTGATGCGTATCTTTGGTGCTGATAATATTTCTGGCATCATGGATAAACTAGGAATGGAAGAAGATGAACCAATTGAACATTCCTTAATCACAAAATCTATCGAACGTGCTCAAAAGAAAGTTGAAGATCATAACTACAATATTCGTAAATATATCTTGGAATATGACGATGTTATGAATCAACAACGTGAAGTGTTATATGAGCAACGCCGTCGTATATTACGAAATGAATCTTTAAGAGATACCATTAATGAAATGATTGACAAGCTTGTAACTGAAGCTGTTGATACATATGCTGATGAAAAATTGTATCCTGAAGAGTGGGATTACGAAGGTTTACATAAACACTTGAGTCAATACTTCTTGACTTCTGAACTTATGTCTGCAGAAGAAATGGAAGAATATACACGTCAAGAATTGGATGAACGTTTACACGAAATCGCACATAGCGAATATCAAGATCGTGTTGATCTTTTAGGTGAAGCGATGTTTAGCCAACTTGAAAAAGCGATTATGCTACGTGTTGTCGATAGTAAATGGATGGAACATTTGGATAATATGGATATGCTTCGTGAAGGCATTGGCCTTCGTGCATATGGTCAAAAAAATCCTTTGGTTGAATATAAATTTGAGGCCTATGATATGTTCCAGCACATGATTGAATCTATTCAAGATGAAACAATCATGGCATTGTACAAAATTCGTGCACAATTGATTCAAGAAATTGAAGAACCAGTTGATCACTTAGAAGGTGCACAACCCCATCATGAAGATGTGTTGGAGCCACAAAACATAGATTAACATTTGTGAATGGCACGTTGCTCAATGGGAAAACACCTTCTGGGCAACGGCCATTTTTCATTTTAACAATACAGTAAATCGTTACTATGTACATGTAGTAATTCTATAAAGGTGGTGAACATAAATTGTTAGAGGATTTAAAACCAATTATCTCTGGTTTAGAAGAGCGAATTTATGGAATGAGGGATTCACTTTAACATAGCTCAGAAAGAAGAACGAATCTTCACACTTGATGTACAGATGAGTGATCCTACATTTTGGGATAATCCTGATAAGGCTCGTGAGATTTCTCAAGAGGCAACACAATTAAAAAACTCTGTAGAGGGGTATAAGCAGTTAGTGTCTGATATCGAAGATGCTAGTGTCATGTTGGATATGGCAATTGAAGAAGAAGATACCTCTATGGAGGGGGAAATCAAACAATTTGTAAATGGCATTCAAGAGGCTGTTGAAAAACAAGAGGTATTGCTTTTGCTCGGCGGAGAATATGATCAGAATAATGCTATTCTTACATTCCATGCTGGTGCAGGTGGTACAGAAGCACAAGATTGGTGTTCTATGCTGATTCGAATGTATTTGCGTTGGGCAGAAAAGACAGGGTTTTCCGTGGAACTTATGGATGAACAACTTGGCGATGAAGCGGGAATCAAAAGTGCAACATTTCTTATTAAAGGTGAAAATGCCTTTGGTTATTTAAAATCTGAAAAAGGCGTTCACCGTCTCGTTCGTATATCGCCATTTGATGCTGCAGCACGTCGTCATACTTCATTTGCAGCTGTTGACGTAATGCCAGAAATTGATGATACTGTGGAAATCAATATCGATATGAAAGATGTCCAAGTTGATACATATCGTGCAAGTGGTGCCGGTGGGCAGCATATTAATAAAACGGATTCTGCTGTTCGTATGACGCATAAACCAACAGGCATTGTAGTTCAATGTCAATCTCAGCGTTCTCAAATGCAAAATAGAGAACAAGCTCTTCGTTTATTACGTGCAAAATTATTTGAATTAGAACTTGAAAAGCAGGCTGAATTAAAAGAACAAATTGGTGGGACATACCAAGCTATTGAATGGGGAAGCCAAATTAGATCCTATGTATTCCATCCTTATAACATGGTAAAGGATCATCGTACATCGGTTGAAACTGGTAATGTACAGGCTGTTATGGATGGCAATATCGACCAATTCATAGAAGGCTATTTAAAGAAAGAAGCTAATTTAACAGTATAGGTGCTATAATGAAAAAATTTTTAATATTCATCGTCTTGCTTATCATTGTATGTGTGGTGGGTGCTCAATTTGTAGTTCCAAAATATATGGAATCTATTGTAGAAGATGAGTTAAATCAATCACTTAAACCTTCCAGCCAAACTGTTGTTATTGAATCTACACCCGCCTTTAAACTGGTTTACGGACAAGCAGATCACGCGGCAGGAACATTGGAAAATGTTCAATTAGGAAAGTTGAATTTTTCTAGTCTTCATTATGAGGCAAATAATATTGTTATTAATCCTATTTCTCTCATTGCATCTCATGAGGTTGAGGTCCTAAGTCTTGGTCCATCCTATGTAGAAGGTATTGTGTTAGAGGATGATTTAAAGAAATTCCTTATTCAGAATACAGAAGGTCTACAGGATGCTAATGTAGTAATTAATAATGACCGTATAGCATTAACTGGGACTGTTAACATTATGGGGTCTTTGAAAGGAACAGCTAGTTTGGAAGGCGCCTTGCAGTTGAAAGATAATGTTTTATCATTTGCTCCTAGTCGATTTACAGTTAGTGGATTGACTATTGCAGGTATTACATCACAACAATTGCATCCTATTGCTATCTATGATTTTAATAATTTCCCAGTTCCGGTTAAAGCTGAGTCTGTTAACGTTGAAAATGGAGAAATTCATATTAAGATTAAACCTGTACTCAATTAGAAAGGAAATATCGTGCATACTGTTAAGAAAACTAAGCACTCATTAGTTCTTATACTATGTATCATAGTAGGACTTATTTCAGCACTCTATTTAGTAATGGAGCGCAATACAATTGAAAAGGCACAAAATCATATTGAGAATATAGTAGATTATGATGCTGTACTTCGAGCTAATGCCTTTGAAAAACGTAGTCAAAAAGATGCTTTTGATGCACTGAAAGAGGCGGGAATAACGGCATTTGCCATTTATGATAGAACATTAGAAAAGGCAAATGACGCTGGTGAAATTAAATTACTTTCATCACAAGATATGTCCGATGTTCGTATCAATGGTGGTTCTATTAAACCAGGCGCTACTTATGTTGCACTTATTCCTGGTAAAGAAGGCTATTATAAAGAAATTCGCGAAGACCTATATCATCGTATTAGTAAAGAAAAGGTTAAAGAACTTAATACTAGTATAGGACCCGTTCTAGAATTACAAGGTGCTACTTCAGATAGCTATGCGAAGATGAACTTAGGCATCTCTAAGATCCAAGCCATGGAAGTGGCCAATCGCGGATTCAATGTAATTGTTCGACCTACTAATTATCGCAATGTTACATCTGATGATATTAAATATGTATTTAATCGTCTAGATGGGGTACCTCATGTAACAGGCATTATATTTGCTGGTAAAGAGGCATTAGGTGCACCAGATCATATTGATGAAACCTTAGAGGCTATGAATAATCTTCATATTCCATTGGTTGGTATTGAAGCTGTTAATCAGTTGCAATATGAGCCTCAGTTAGGATTCTTAGATATGGCGGCTAAGAAGAATTACAGTGTAGGTCGTGTTTACACAATTTCTAAAGATGAGTTAAAGAAGATTACTCCGGAAGAAGCGGCTCAACGATTCTATATTAGCGATATTGAGCGCAACATTCGATTTAATTTATTCCCTATGTATGAAGTAGGGCAAAATAATGAAACTGTGTTACAAACAACGATTAACTATGTACATAGTGCAACAGATAAATTGAGTGCTAAGGGCTATGAATTTGGGCCAGCAGATATTTATCCTGCCTATACACCTAATCCTTTATTAGTTGTTCTAACAATGATTGGTAGTATTGCGTTATTTGTGTATGTAGGACAAATGTTTATAGCTATGTCACAACACAAACAATTAGTTCTATTTTTTGCACTATCACTACTATCCATTGTTGGATTTATTGTAACTAGCGGTACATTATTAGTTCAAATTTGGGCTTTATCTGCAGCTATTATGGCACCTGTTGGAGCCTTGGTGATTCTTATGGAAGAATGGCGCAGATCAGATGGTACACGTCCTATAGGTGCGTGGAAATCTACGCTACTCGCATTACTCTATCTCGTAATAGCAACATTATTTGCTGCTATTGGTGGCATGTATATTGCGGCATTATTAGGTAATACAAAATTCTTTATGGAATTTGAAATCTTTAGAGGTGTAAAACTTACCTTCGTATTACCAATCATCCTTGTTATGATTGCATATCTACAACGCTTTCCATTATGGAAAGGTCGCATGATTAACTCTGGCACAGAAGCTAAGCAATTCATTAAAGAATTTCTAACTACAGATGTAAAAATGTATGTGTTCTTTGTGTTTGCTGCTATAGGTGCTGCGGCTTGGGTATTTGTAGGCCGTAGTGGTCATACGGCAGGTGTGCCTGTTCCAACATTTGAACTCGTATTGCGTAGATTCCTAGAGAATACACTATATGCTAGACCAAGAGAAAAGGAATTTATGATTGGTCATCCATTGTTGATGCTCGCAACATTTGCATTTCTACGTAAATGGCCTATGGTTATTCACTTTGTATTAACTATAGCTGGTGTTATCGGCGTAGCGTCTATGGTTGAAACTTTCTGTCATATTAGAACACCTGTCTTCATGTCTATTATGCGTGGGTATGATGGCTTGTTGCTCGGTTGTGCTATAGGTATTGTTCTTATTCTTGCAGTTCGTTTCCTTATTTACATCTCGCAATGGGCTATGCATCGGGAGGACAGTCATGAGTAATATCGTTATTTCCGGTTACTATGGCTTTGGTAATGCTGGTGATGAAGCTATGCTTTGCGCCATTATCGACGCTATTCGTGATGTAGAAGACGATGCACATATTACGGTTATCTCCGGCAATCCTCAAGAGACTAGTAGAAAACATAATATTAAGGCTGTTGGAACATTTGCTGCCTTTGGTATTTTGAATGCCATACGTAATGCTGATTTAGTGATTAGCGGTGGAGGTAGTTTATTACAGGATGCTACAAGTATTCGAAATACCTATTATTATCTAAGTATCATGGGACTTGCAAAATTACTTGGAAAACCTGTTATGCTGTACTCTCAAGGTATTGGTCCTTTATATCGTAAATCTACAAAACGAGCTGTTAAATTTATGTTGAAATATGTAGATGGAATTACAGTTCGTGATTCCATTTCGAAAGATGAGTTGAATGCTTTAGGGATTTACGATGTTGAGGTTACGGCGGATGCCGTATTAGCTATGCATAAGGCCAATCCTAGTATCGGTGCTAATATTTTAACCCAATATAATTGTGCTCCTATTGAAAGTGGTAGGAAACGCATCGGCATTGCTGTGCGTAGTTGGAAGGATGATACAGCGTATAGACAGAGTTTAGCAGATGTATTGAACCGGTTAAGTTTAGAGCAAGATGCTGAAATAGTATTCATACCTATGTCTCATCCTGATGATACGAAGGAAGCAAAGATTATAGCTTCATTAATGAAGGTAAAACCAATCGTATTAGAAGGACCTTTTACTACAGAAGAGCAACTATCCTTATCTGGCAATGTAGATCTAATGATTGGCATACGCCTACATGCACTTGTATTTAGTTCCTTAATGGGAAAACCAGTTATTGGTATTTCCTATGACCCTAAAATTACAAGTTTTTTACATATGATTGAACAAGAACCAATTGGTACTATGACAGAATTAGATTCTAATATTCTATATGATCGATGTGTAGAACTTTTACAATCTACAGAATCCTATCAACATTCATTCAATCGCATTCAAACATTGCGTAAGGTATCGAAACGCAATGCAGAATTTGCTATTTCACTTTTAGAAGAGTATTAAATATAAATTGGAGATTATCCAGAAAGTGAGGTCTTTATGGCTACATTGAGTCAAGATCAAAAACAATTAGTACAAGAGAAAGCAAAAGCGATTCGCGTAAGCATCGTACAGTCTGTTACAGCAGCTAAATCTGGACATCCAGGTGGTTCTTTATCCATTGCTGATGTAATGTCTCTGTTATATTTTGTAGAAATGAATGTAGACCCAAGTAATCCTAAAAAGCAAGATCGTGACCGTTTTGTGTTATCAAAAGGTCATGCAGCGCCAGCATTGTATGCGACACTTGCTGAAAAGGGATATTTTCCTAAATCCGAATTAATCAATTTGCGTAAAATTAATCATTTCCTTCAAGGTCATCCTGACATGAAGCATACACCTGGTGTAGATATGTCTACAGGTTCTTTGGGCCAAGGGATTTCTGCAGCTTGTGGTATGGCTTTAGCAGGTAAAATCGATAATGCTGATTATCGTGTATATTCCATTCTCGGTGATGGAGAACTTGAAGAAGGTCAAGTATGGGAATCTGCTATGTTTGCAGGTCACTATAAATTAAATAATTTGACTGCCTTTGTAGATTATAATGGCCTACAAATTGATGGTGATATTGAAAAAGTTATGTCCCCATTGCCAATTCCAGATAAATTTAAAGCTTTCAAATGGAATGTTATTGAAGTAAATGGTCACGATATTGACGAATTACATCAAGCCATTGAAGAGGCGAAAGCTTTCACAGATGGCCCTACATGTATCGTGATGCATACTGTAAAAGGTAAAGGTGTTGCAGAAATGGAAGGTCAAGCTGGTTGGCATGGTAAGGCACCTAGTGAAGAACAAGGTGTGGCATTCGTAAATGAAATCATGGGGGTACAATAATGGGTAAAGCAACACGTGAAGCGTACGGTAATGCGCTAGCAAAAATTGGTAAAGAAAATTCTAATATTATTGTTCTTGATGCTGATTTATCAAAATCTACTAAGACTGATACATTTAAGAAGGAGTGTCCAGAACGTTTCTTTAATGTAGGTATTGCTGAACAAAATCTAATCTCTGTAGGTGCCGGTTTAGCTGCAGCAGGTAAGATTCCATTTGTATCTTCCTTTGCTATGTTTGCAACTGGTCGTGCATTTGAACAAATCCGTAATGCTGTATGCTATCCAAAACTTAATGTGAAAGTATGTGCTACACATGCAGGTATTACTGTAGGTGAAGATGGTGCAACTCATCAAAGTTTAGAAGATATCGCATGTATGCGTGTTTTACCAAACATGACTGTTATTGTGCCAGCAGATGAAAAAGAAACAGAATCTGTCATTCAATGGGCTGTTGATTATAATGGTCCAGTTTATGTACGTCTCGGTCGTGCTGGTGTTGATGATGTAACAGCAGAAGGATATACTTTCACACCTGGTAAATCCAATCAATTAAAAGATGGTTCTGATGTGACAATTATCGCTTGTGGTGCTTTAGTAGGCCCTGCAGTTGAAGCAGCTAAACAACTAGAAGGTGAACAAATTTCTGCTCGCGTTATTAATATGGCATCCATTAAACCTATCGATGCTAATGCCATCATTAAAGCCGCTGAAGAAACAGGTGCTATTGTGACTGCTGAAGAACATAATATTTTAGGCGGTTTAGGTTCTGCTGTATCTGAAGTTGTTGTTGCATATAAACCTGTTCCTATGGAATTCGTTGGTGTTCAAGATACATTTGGGGAGAGTGGTACACCAAAAGAATTGATGGCGAAATATGGGTTAACAGCTGAAGATATTGTAAAAGCAGTTAAAAAAGTGGTGACACGTAAATAAAAGGGGAACCAATGATAGAATTTAAGAATGTTAGTAAAGTATATGAAAACGGATCTACTGCACTTGATAATGTGTGCATCACCATTAATGATGGTGAGTTTGTATTGATTTGTGGTCATAGTGGGGCTGGTAAATCTACGTTGTTTAAATTATTAACTCATGAAGTTACACCAGATTCTGGATTTGTTATAGTTGATGAATTTGATGTTACAAAATTGAAACGTAGTAAAATACCAAAATTGCGACGTAAATTAGGCGTAGTATTTCAAGATTTCCGATTATTACCTAACAAAAGCGTAGCTGAAAATATCGCTTTTGCTTTAGAGGTTATCGAGGAGAAACCTAAGGTAATTAAAGAGAAGGTAGCTCACGTTCTTGAATTAGTTGGCATATCTGATAAGGCGAATGATTTACCAGAGGATTTATCTGGTGGTGAACAGCAACGTGTAGCGATTGCACGGGCTATCGTCAATCGTCCATCTGTATTAATTGCAGATGAACCAACTGGCAATCTTGATCCGAATACGAGTAAAGACATTGTAGATTTGTTCAAGCATATCAATAATTTTGGCACTACTGTAATTATGGTTACCCATAATATGGATATTGTTACCTATTTAAATAAGCGAGTAATCGAATTAAAAGATGGTCGTGTTCTTAGTGATAATATGAGGGGTGCAGAATTTAATGAAGCCTAGAACAATGAAATATTTCTTTAAGGAAGCCTTAAAGTCCATGAAACGCAATGGCCTTATGACATTAGCGTCTATTTCCACTGTAGCATTATCTTTATTTATGCTTGGTGTATTTCTCTGTGGCGTTATCAATCTTAATAACATGGCATCGAGCTTAGAGAATCAAGTGCAGTTAAGTGTGTATTTGAAAGATGGTCTTACTACAGAGCAAATTATGGCTGTTGGTAAGCAAGTGAAAGCAATTCCAAATCTAAAACACTTAGAATTTGTTAATAAAGAACAAGCTATGAAAGAATTTAAGGAGCGCTTGGGGGATCAACAACAATTGGTGAATGCCTTAGGTGGTGTAAATCCATTGCCAAACTCTTATGTTCTTACCTTTGAAAATCCTGAAGATGTTAAATCTACAGCTAAATTAGTAACTACATTCCAAGGCGTAGAAAGTACACATTATGGTCAAGACATCATTGAGGAATTGTTCCGAATTACACAAATTATCCGAATTGGTGGTATCGTACTCATCGGTTTCTTAGCAGCAGCTACATTGTTTATTATTTCTAACACTATTCGTTTAACTGTATTTGCTCGTCGCAAAGAGATTGCGATTATGAAATATGTAGGTGCTACTAATAGCTTTATTCGTTGGCCATTTGTTATCGAAGGCATGTTGTTAGGCTTTATTGGGTCCATTATTGCCGTATTATGCGTGGGTGAGTTCTATCATTTTATTACCATAGAAGTATCCGATTCACTTGCATTCTTCCCATTAGTTCCTATGTTCCCATTCTTCTATCAATTAGTGGCATGCTTAATTGGCGGTGGGATTATCGTAGGCATTATTGGCAGTACCATTTCATTGAAACAATATATGAAAGTATAGTAGAGGGATTATGAGACAGTATACATTTAAAACTCGTCTCGTAGCAGCCCTTCTTTCGGGAGTGGTATTATGCGGGACACCAGCCTATATTATGGCTGAAGATGAAGATTTAACAAATCAATTAGATTCGATTCAACAACAAGTTAACCAGCAGAATGCTGCAAAAGCAGATGCGGAAACTGTGATTGGAAGCGTTTCTGAACAGTTGCGACAAATTGAAGAACAACTTCGTCAAGCGACTGCTGAGTTAGGTACGATTAAAGAGCAGCGTGTAGCTGTAGAAAATGATATTACACTTAATGAACGTCAATTGGCGGAAGCTCAAAAACGATTAGAAGGTCGAGAATCCGTATTTTATAAACGAGTTCGTGATATTTATATCAATGGACGACTTAGTTATCTTGATGTAGTTATTGGGTCTAAAGATTTTAGTGATTTCGCTAATCGATTAGAGGTTTTAAAACGAATTATCGATTCTGATATCACCTTGATTAACGAAATTAAAAAAGAGCGTGCTGACATTGAAGCTCATAAACAAAAACTCGAAGCAGATCGTGCTAAGTTGGTTGAATTAGAAAAAGCTGCACTTGCTAAACAGGCTGAAATTGAACAGAAAAAAGCAGAACGCAATGTAGTTCTTCAAAAAGCACAAAATGATAGAGCAACTGCAATGCAAGCAATTGAAGAACTTAATGCTTCATCAGCGCAAGTAAGTGCTATGTTGAAAGAACGACAAGCTGCACGTGCCGCCGCAGCTGCTGCAGCGGCTTCGGCCGCGGCTCAATCCTCTGGTGGGCAAGGTGCATCAGATAATTGGGTACAAGGTACAGGACAACTTGGCTGGCCTGTTAGTGGTGAAATCACTTCCCCTTATGGCTATCGTGTTCATCCAATTTGGGGGACTACAATTTATCACTCCGGTATTGATATTGGCGTTGATGAAGGTACACCTGTTCATGCTGCTGATGGTGGCGTCGTAGTTTGGTCTGGATGGATGGGCGGCTATGGTTATGCTGTTGTTATCGATCATGGTAATGGACTTTCTACACTATATGGTCATAACTCTGAGCTCGCTGTAGATGAAGGTCAATCCGTTGCGAAGGGCCAAGTTATTTCTTATGCCGGCAGTACTGGCAATAGTACAGGACCTCATGTTCACTTTGAAGTTCGTGTAAACGGGGATCCAGTAGATCCTATGGGTTATTTATAGAATGAATAATAATTTTAAAAGAATTGGTTTATCCTTAATTAAATATATATTTGCTTCCATCATTATGTTGTGGCTCGTATTTTGGTATATTTCTGGATCAGCTATGGGTTTACCACGATTTGTCGTAACCTATTACATAGCGACTCAGAAATTTATGACACCTGTAAGTAAAGGCACATTGTTTGATGGTATGTTGAAAGGTTTAGTGGCTTCCTTAGGAGAACCTCATAGTGTCTATTTAGACAAGGATGACTTTGAATCTATGAAAGAGCATACCTCTGGCACCTATGCAGGTGTGGGCATGGTTCTTGGACATGGTTCAAAGGGGTTAGAAGCAGTATCCGTGATTGATGATATGCCGGCTTATAAAGCTGGCATCAAAAGCGGTGATCACATCGTATCCATTGATGGCGTAGATACTAATTCTATGACGATTGAAGATGCAGCTTCAAAAATACGTGGTGAAGCTGGTAGCGATGTAACGATTGTGGTTGAACGGGATAATCAATTATTAACGTTTAACGTTACAAGAGAAGAAATCGTATTACCTACAGTAAAAAGTAAGATGTTATCAGACCACATTGGATATATTCGCATTAGTCAATTCGCTGAGCATACAGCAGGTGATTTTAAAACACAATATGAGCAGCTTCTATCCGAAGGAATGACTTCATTAGTTCTAGACTTACGCGATAATCCTGGTGGATTACTTAATAGTGCGCAAGATATTGCTAGCATTATTATGTCAGAAGGTACATTAGTATCTTTCACAACACGAGATGGAAAAACCAAAAATTATGTATCTGATGGAAAAAATCCTGCATTACCTATGGTAGTTCTCATTAATAAAGGTTCTGCTAGTGCATCTGAAATCATTGCTGGCGCTATTCAAGATAGAAAATTAGGTACCATTGTTGGCACAAATAGTTATGGTAAAGGCACTGTTCAAAGTGTATATCCAAATCTAGAGGATGAAGGTATTAAAGTGACTATAGCTAAATACCATACTCCTAATGATCGTGTTATTGATGGAACTGGTATTCAACCAGATGTAGTTCTAGAATTACCAAAGGGAACTACCCCATCTAGTGATATGTCAGATATTCAAATTCAAAAGGCAATAGAACTATTAAAATAGTTTTGCAGAAAAGGATGTAATTATGTTTATAGATCGCGCTCGTGTATTTGTAAAAGCGGGTGATGGCGGAGACGGTATGTCTAGTTTCCGTCGAGAGAAATATGTTCCTAATGGCGGACCAAGCGGTGGCGATGGTGGCCAAGGGGCAGATGTTATTTTAAAAGCAGATAAGAATATTAATACTCTTGTAGATTTTCGTTATAAACGCCAATTTAAAGCGCCAAAGGGTGGTAATGGTGAAAGTGCCAATAAACATGGTCGCGGTGCAGAAGATTTAATTATTCCTGTTCCATTAGGCACCGTTGTTAAGGACGAAGAATCAGGCAAGGTGTTCTGTGACTTAGTTCACGATGGTGATACCTTTATCATCGCTAAAGGCGGTCGCGGTGGACGCGGTAATGCGAGATTTTTATCTAGCTCTAATCGTGCACCTACCTTTGCTGAAAAAGGGGAACCAGGGGAAGAACGCTGGTTACAACTAGAGCTAAAGGTATTGGCTGATGTTGGCTTGCTTGGCTATCCAAGCGTTGGTAAATCAAGTATTCTACGCAAAGTATCTAAAGCACAACCAGAAGTGGCGGCTTATCATTTTACAACATTAACTCCTGTATTGGGTGTTGTAACGCTCCCTGGTGATCGTAGCTTTGTATTGGCTGATATTCCTGGTCTTATTGAAGGGGCTAGTGAAGGTGTAGGCCTTGGTCATAATTTCTTGCGCCATGTAGAACGCACGAATATTCTGATTCACGTTCTAGATGTATCTGGCATGGAAGGTCGTGACCCTAAAGTAGATTTTGATGCTATTAATGATGAGTTGCGTAAATACTCAGAGAAATTAGCTAATAAGAAACAAATCGTGGCACTTAATAAAATAAATCTTGTCTTTGATGATGAAACAATTCCAAATACAAAATCTTATTTTGAAGACAAGGGTTATGAAGTTTTCTTAATCAATGCATTGAGTGGTGAAGGTTTACCTGAGCTAATGGAACGAGCGTATTATTATGTAGAAAATTATGAGCCAGAGGTTGAAGCCACTGATGATACCGTTATGTATGAAGCAAAACCAGATACGGAGTTTGTTATTACACGTGGTGATGATGCTGCTTTCTATATTACGGGTAAACGTATCGAACGACTTGTGGCAATGACCAATCTTGACGATGATCAATCCTTACGTCGATTCCAACGTATTTGGCGTTTTATGGAATTGGATAATAAATTACGTGAAAAAGGATGTCAAGAAGGCGATGAAGTTGTTATTGGTGAACAACGATTCACATTCAGAGACTAGGAGTTATAATGACAGGAAAACAGAAACGGTATTTACGTTCATTAGCTGCAACTATGCCAGCTGTTGTGCAAATTGGTAAAAATGGTCTTGAGGATAGCGTGATTGATAGTGCACGAGCAGCACTGATGGCACGTGAATTAATCAAGGTTAAATTGCTTAATAATAGTCCAGAAGATAAAGCGATTTTTCAAGAATTAGCAGATATGCTTGGTGCTGAGTTAGTACAAGTTATTGGATTCAATGGTGTTCTTTATAAAGCTAAAAAAGAACCAAAAATTATATTACCGAAATAATAGTTATAACCTTTTTCCCTTATAGGAGATGATTGTATGAGAGATGCCATTAAGAATGCTAAACGCATTGTTGTAAAAGTGGGGAGCAGTACATTATGTTACCCAAATGGTCATTTAAATTTAGAACGGATAGAACATTTAGTCCGTCAATTATCAGATCTTGCCAACCAAGGGAAAGAGGTTATTCTTGTTTCCTCGGGGGCTACGGGTGCAGGCCTTGCGCCGTTAGGATTTAAAGAAAAACCAAGAGATCTTGTGTTACGTCAAGCATCAGCAGCGGTAGGACAAGGTGTACTCATTCATATGTACGAACGCATGTTTCGAGAGTACGGTAGAACGGTTGCTCAAATATTATTGACGAAGGAGGATAGCACTTCTCGTCATAGCTATTTGAACCTACGAAATACATTACATGCGTTATTACAATTACATGTCATTCCAATCATTAATGAAAATGATGTAGTAGCTATTGAAGAATACAAAATAGGCGATAATGATACATTATCGGCTACTGTAGCAGGGATTGTAGAAGCCGATGTGCTTATTATTTTATCTGATATTGATGGTTTATATACGGCTAATCCAGCTACGGATTCTACAGCTACTTTAATCCACGAAGTTTCTGTAATTACAGATGAAACTTATGAGATCGCTGGTGGTGCAGGTTCAAGTATGGGTACTGGTGGTATGTATACAAAAATTAAGGCTGCCCATATGGCGACTAATTCAGGTATACATATGATTATTGCCAGTGGTGAATCGGATAATTCTTTACGTAAAGTATGTAAAGGTGAGAATATAGGTACATTATTTGTCGCTAATGATCAAGGTGTTTCTCAAAAGCATCATTGGGTAGCTTATGGGAAACGCTTAAGTGGAAGCATTACTATAGATGAAGGATGTACGAAAGCCGTATTAAATCACGGAGCTAGTATTTTACCAGCTGGTATTATTGAAGTGGATGGGTCTTTTGAACCTGGTGATACAGTATCAATTATTGCTAAGGGAAAAGAAATCGCCAGAGGATTAGTGAATTATAGTTCTACAGATTTACTTAAGATTAGAGGTCACAATACGCAAGATATAGCTCGTGTATTAGAAATTGATACAACATATGATGAGGTTGTTCACAGAAATAATCTAGTAATTATTCATTGATGAGGTACAGTATGAATTCATATGAAAGTATATTTAAAGAAATGGGTGAATCTGCACGAGCAGCATCTATTGTTTTACAGCAATTACCAGAGAAACGCATCAATGAAGTATTATGTGCTATAGCCGATGCGTTAGTTCAACACAGTGAACAAATTTTAACAGCCAATCACATGGATATGGATTCGGCTCGAGGCGTGGTACCTGATACGATGTTGGATAGATTACTACTATCTAAAGAGCGCATTAATCAAATGGCAGAAGGTGTTCGTCAAGTTAGTCTATTACCATCACCGGTAGGAACCATACTTGAAACTATTAATAGGCCTAACGGACTTCACATTGAAAAGCGTGCCGTACCATTTGGTGTTATAGGTATCATTTTTGAAGCACGTCCAAATGTAACTGTTGATGCTGGCGCCTTATGCTTTAAAACCGCTAATGCCACTATTCTACGCGGTGGTAAGGAAGCATACCGTACAAATCGCGTCATCGTATCCATTATGCAAGATGTATTAGAAGCCAATGATTTACCAAGAGCAGCTATCCAGTTAGTAGAAGTATTAGATCGTGAAGCTGTAAGTGTATTGCTACAACAACGCCGTTATATAGATGTAGTGATTCCACGTGGCGGTGCAGGATTAATACAACGGGTTGTACGTGATAGTATGATACCAGTTATAGAGACGGGATGCGGTGTCTGTCATACCTATGTTGATGCTGAAGCTAACATTGACATGGCTGTTGATATTGCTGTGAATGCAAAGGTACAACGTCCATCTGTATGTAATTCTATGGAGACTCTATTGGTTCATAAATCTATTGCTCACGAATTTCTGTTGGCATTAGACTCTAAATTAGAGCCCCATCATGTAACGATTCACGGTACACCAGATGTATTACAGATTGTTAAGGGTATTGCTGTTGATGAGCACTCATTTAGTACAGAATATAATGATCTTGATTTAAATGTAGCTATTGTATCATCTGTGGATGAGGCTATTTCACATATTAATCAATATACGACACATCATTCTGAAGCGATTGTAACAGATAATATGAAAACCGCTCAGCATTTTATGAATCTTATCGATTGTTCTACTGTATATCATAACGCGTCTACACGTTTCACAGATGGTTTTGAATTTGGATTTGGCGCTGAAATTGGCATTAGTACACAAAAACTCCATGCTCGTGGACCAATGGGATTACAAGCATTAACATCCTATAAATATTTTGTATTTGGTACAGGACAAATTCGTTCGTGATGCATTTATATTATTTGATACGAGCCTATTATCGTTATATTCAGACTCCAAAAGGTCGTTATGAGTGGGTATCGTATGTAAAAGCATTAGCATTATTTATCTTGATTTGTATTATAGTCATAAAGGGTGTGACTTATATATGGTAGAGAACCGGCGGATTGGTATTATAGGCGGAACTTTTAACCCTATCCACTTAGGACATCTAATGATTGCAGAGGTAGCAAGGGAAAGCTTTCATTTAGAAAAGGTTATATTTGTTCCTGCAAGAATACCTCCTCATAAACATAATGATGTTATTGATGCTAAGCATCGTTATGCCATGACGGCTGCGGCGGTAGCAGATAACCCGTATTTTGAAATATCCGATGTGGAAATGCGTCGTGAAGGGCCTTCCTATACAATTGATACTATTCATCATTTCAAAAAAATATATGGAGATTCTGTTTCTTTTTACTTTATTGCTGGTACAGATACAATACGAGACTTACCTAATTGGAAATTTATTGATGAATTATTAGAGCATTGTCATTTCATTGGTGCTATGAGGCCTGATGGATCTCAAGTTGTTGATACAACATTAGAGTTATTAGGTCCCAAAGCTAAGAATAGAATTCATTTAATGAATGTACCAGAAATGAAGTTATCTGCTACTTATTTACGAGACCGACTGCGTCATGGCTTGACGGTCAGATATATGTTACCTAAATGTGTAGTTCAATATATTGAAAAATATGATATTTATCGGAAGGAATAATTAAAGGTGGATATACAACAAATTGAAACCGACTTATCTAATAAATTAAGTAAAAAGCGTTTTATACACACCTTAGGTGTTGTAGAGTCAGCTGTTTATTTAGCTAAAAAATATGGGGCTAATGTAGAAGACGCTCGGTTAGCAGCGATGTTACATGACTGTGCTAAAGAATTACCATTATTGGAAATGCAAGATTTAGTTGCAGATTTGGCCTGTGATGTTGATATGTTACATAGCGGTGCTTTATTACATGGTTTAGCAGGTATGGTGTTAGCGAATACTCATTATGGTATTACTAATCGACAAGTATTAGAAGCAATACGTGTTCATACAACTGGAAAAGTGGGCATGTCAAAATTGGATAAAGTTATATTTTTAGCTGATTATATTGAGCCTAATCGTAATTTTCCTGGCGTAAACGATGTTCGTGCAGCTGCA
Source organism: Veillonella atypica KON (assembly GCF_002959915.1). Lineage (GTDB taxonomy): Bacteria > Bacillota > Negativicutes > Veillonellales > Veillonellaceae > Veillonella > Veillonella atypica. Next base: position 228,845 of record NZ_PPDE01000008.1, read on the forward strand.
GAACAGTCTCTTGATGCCGGAGTATTGTGTGGATTTGATATGACCATTCGACATTTAATAGATAGTACTGATACTATTTATCCTCTTACTATTATTAGCCGTAATGATCTTATACAGCATATGAAAAAAGGAGGTGCCTAGAATGGATGAACGTGAAAAAGCGCGGGCTCGTCGCCGTAGAAGACGTCGAGAACGTCAGATGAAAAAAAATAAGCTCCAATGGGGTCGTTTAATCATCGCATTCGTGTTAGCACTTACTGTTATTTGTGGCATCGGTTGGGGTATGTATAGTGGAATCAGCTATGTATATCATCGAGTAACACAAACTGATACTGCAAGTGAGATTGAAGAATCCAGTGAACCTAAGCATACTGATACGGTTAATGTAGAACAGAAAGCATTGGACAAGCCTGTATATGTATTAATTGTAGGGCGAGATAAAAATAATCCGAGTCAAGCTGACTCATTATTCCTCATGTCTATTAATATGAATACTAATACGATGGATATAATTGGTATTCCTAGCAATAGTAAAATTGAAAGTAGAGATCAAAAATCTGCATCTATGTTAAATCAAATGTATGCAGAAGGTAATATTGAACTAACGAAAGCCGTTGTAGAGGATTTATTCCATATCAGTATACCTTACTATGTTGTCGTTGATGAGGCGGCTTTCAAAAAAACAAGTGATGTTTTAGGTAGTCAACAGTTTTACGTAGAAAAGAATATGGAACATGTTGATGCTGAAACTGGTAGTAAAGATATAGATTTACGCAGAGGCTATCAAAATTTAGATAGTGATAATGCATTAGCATATTTACGCTACACAGACGAAAATAATGATAATTTTGGACGTGTTCAACGACAAGAACGGTTTTTGAAATTATGGGTTGATCGGGAACAAGATACTTGGTTTATTACAAAAGCTTGGCATATATGGCGTTTATGGAGTCATTATGAAAGTAATATATCTACATGGGATGCTATTAAATTAATGCGTTCTATCGGTCAAATGGATAAAGACCATATTCATTTTTATATTTTACCTGGTGAAAAAGAAAAAATTAATGACGTCGTGTATTGGCATGTAAATCCAACTGAGGCTCAGCGCTTAGTGGGAATTACAATGGGGACATTGGCACCAGAAGATTTAAGTCAATTTGTTTCTACACCTGAAACTAAAAAAGCACCTGTTGCGGTAGAATCAGAACAAAGCACACGTGTAAAACCATCAGAACCAGGTTCAGAACCAGAGAAGAAAGAACAATAGGAGATACAATGAAACAAAAAGAAGAAATTAAACAACATGTTTTAGCGCTTGCACAAGCGGCTTATGATAAGAAAGGTCATGATATTGAAATACTTGATTTGGAAGGTGTTTCTATGTTAGGCGATTATTTTATGATTGTAAGCGCCAATAATATTAAACAATCTCAAAGTATTGCAGATGAAATTGAGGATATAGCAGCAGAACAAGGTATGACGGTCCTCCATCGTGAAGGATATCGCGAAGGTGAATGGGTATTATTGGACTTTGGCGATATTATTTGTCACGTGTTTGGTAACGATGAAATTCGTGAATTTTATGGACTAGAAGCCTTATGGAACGATGCTGGACGTGTTCCTTTTGAAGGAGAATAATCTATGGCTAGCGAATTATTGGAAAATACCATTGCTACACTGCGTGTTCTACGCACTAGTGATCATGGCGCTTTCCTTGACGGTCAAACGGGAAATACAAATGATGATATTTTGCTCCATAAGGATCAACAAACTTTACCAGTTGCTATCGGTGATGATGTAGAGGTATTTCTATATCGTGACCCTAAGGGCCGTTTGACTGCCTCCATGCGATTGCCTGCTATGAAGGTCGGTCAAATTGGTTATGTTGAGGTTATTAATGTAACTAATTTTGGTTGTTTCGTTGAGGTTGGTACTGAGCGGGGGATTTTTATGCCTCACGCTGAAATGCGTGGCAGACCTCAAGTAGGGGAAAAGGTATGGGTAAAACTATATACCGATAAATCTGGTCGTATGGCCGTTTCTATGGACGTTGATGATGAGATGAGACGCGCCTCTAAAGCTGCTACCGATGCTGTTGTAGGACAACAAGTAAGTGGTGCTATTTACAATTTGACTAGTGATGGAGCCTTTTTTATTACTCCTGAGCGATGGATTGCTTTTTTGCATCGTTCAGAAATGACACGCAAATTAAATGTTGGAGAAATGGTAGAGGCACGTGTTACGTTCAAACGTGAAGATGGTCGTATTAATGTGTCAATGCGTCCAATTAAAGAAAAAGCGTTAATCTCTGATGGTCAGATTATTATGGAATACCTATTACAACGAGGCGGTAAAATGCCTTATAGTGATGAGTCATCAGCCATGTTGATTAAGGATAAATTTAACATCAGCAAGGCTGCTTTTAAACGAGCGTTAGGTCATTTAATGAAATCCCGCCTTGTAGTACAAGAAGATGGTTGGACATTGTTGACAGAAACTGGTAAACAATGGACCTCAAATTCACAAGAGGTCTAAACTATGAAGATTATTGTAGTAGGTGCTGGTAAGGTTGGGTATTCCTTGTGTGAAAGATTGGTGCAAGATGATCATGACGTATATCTTATAGACCGTTCACAGGAGCGTATCCATAATCTTGAAAACACATTGGATGTTAGTTTAGTATGCGGTAATGGTAGCGATATTCAGTTATTGAATGAAATTGACTTATCTGATGTGGGGATGTTTATCTCAGTTACCGATTCAGATGAAGTTAATATGTTATCTTGTGCGGTAGCTAAAATAGCAGGTGTCCCATCTACTGTAGCACGTGTGAGGGATACCAATATCGTTGATCATATGGACGATCATATGAAAGAACGATTAGGTGTTGATTTATTCATTAATCCAGAGATGGTTACGGCGCAAGAATTACTTCATATTATTGAAACACCATCCGCTTTGGACGTAGAAGAATTTGGTCAAGGCGCTGTACGTTTAATGGAATTTAAAATTAATAGTACATTCCCACTCGTAAATAAACCTTTAAAAGAGTTGACTTTTCCAGAAGGTGTGTTATTGGTAGGCATTTTACGATTAGGTGAAATGATTATACCTCATGGTGAAAGCATACTATTACCTAATGACAGTGTTTTCTTTTTAGGTTTAAAAGATGGTATTAATGAAGTAGAACAAGAATGGTTTTCTAATCATGCAACCTTCCATAAACGGGCTGTTATTGTAGGCGCTGGTTTATTAGGTCGTAATCTAGCTATCTTATTGGAAAAAGCAGGATTTACTGTTAAGGTTATTGAGAAGGATATTGAGCGTTGTGAAGCCTTAGCTGCACAAGTAGATAAAACCATTGTCATCAATGGGGATGGTACGGATTTTGATCTACTAGAAGCCGAAGAAGTGGCCGATAACGATGTTATTATTGTTTTAACAGATGATGATAAATTAAATCTTTTAGTTGCTTTAGTAGGGAAACATATGGGCATACCTAAAACCGTTGTTCGTGTGGGACGTCCTGAATATATTATGCTTATGGAACAAGTCGGTATAGATATTGTATTTTCACCACGTCTAATGACTGCAGGACAAATACTACGATTTGTTCGAAGTGGAGAAGGTGTTGTCTCCATATCTACTTTTGAAGGTGGCAAGGCTGAATCTATAGAGATTCTTATTACAGAACAATCTCCCGTAGCTGGTAAACAACTAAAAGATATTCGTCTACCTGGTAAAGCCTTAGTCGGTGTTATACTCCGCGGTGATGACGCGATTGTTCCACGGGGGAATACAGAGCTGTTAGTGGGGGATCATATTGTACTATTCTCATTGCCTGAATCTGTTACTAAATTATTGAATTATTTAACGTAGGGGTTATATGCGCATACAGATTGTCATGTCCTTGGTAGGCAAATTACTCTATATTTTTGGAGCTTTTCTTGTTATACCATTTATATATAGTATTCTATTTGAAACTGCATATTGGTCCTTTTGTATTACGGCTATATTATCCATACTGCTCGGTGGTCTACTAGTACTTGGTGGAAATAAGAGTAAAACCTTTAGCTTAAGAGATGGCTTCTTAGTGGTTAGCTCAACATGGATTTTAACAATGTTATTGGGGGCGTTTCCCTTTATAATATCTGGTGTTTTAGTTAACCCGATGGACGCGCTGTTTGAATCTATGTCAGGTATTACCGCTACTGGTGCTACAGTTATTTCTGATGTTGATAGCATACCAAAGTCTTTCATACTGTGGCGTGGTTTAATGCATTGGATTGGCGGTATGGGAATCATTGTGTTGATTCTATCATTCTTACGTAATCTTGGTGCTGATGCTGCGCATTTTTTCAATGCTGAGGCATCTGTGCCAAAACCAGGTGTAGTGTTACCACGGATTCAATCTATAGCATCGAAATTATGGACATTGTATGTAATATTTACAATCATCTGTTTTATCATGCTTTGTTTAGGTGGTATAGATCCTTTTGATGCATTGAATTATGCATTTTCTATTATTGCTACTGGTGGATTGACACCAACTACTGCAGGTACTTTTTTATATAGTCAAAATACATATATATGTGTTGTATTTATACTGTTTATGGTCATTGCAGGTGGCAATTTTGCCGTATATTATAATGTAATTCAAAAAGGATTCTCAGCGTTATTCTCTGATTTTGAAACGCGTATGTATTGGCTTGTATTAGTTATTGGTATTCTTATCACCTTTATATCCTTATATTTTCAATCTAATTCTATGGATATAGGACAAGTTTTTCAAGATGCAGCCTTTACCTTAGTATCAATACAAACGGGCAGTGGTTTTGCTGTATCTGATTATGATTTATGGCCTGCTGCGGCTCAAATGATGTTATTTATAGCCAGTTTTTTTGGAGGGTGTAGTGGATCTACGACCGGTGGCGTTAAGATTATTCGTCTCATTATATTAATTAAGAGTAGTATCATTTATTTGAGAAAAGCCATACATCCAGATATGGTTCAAGTTGTACGAATCAATGGAAAGCCATTACCAGATAAATGGGTGCATATGACGCAACAATTTATATTTCTATATTTAATGATTTATGTTATATCCGTATTTCTTATGACATGTTTTGGTTTATCTACAGGTGATGCACTCCAAATAGTCACCGCATTCCAAAGTAATGTAGGTTTAGCCTTTGGTGGTTATGGACCAACTGATTCTTTTGCATTATTGCCATTAGGTGCAAAAGGTGTGGCTATTGTAGATATGCTATTAGGTCGTTTGGAATTATTTACGATTCTAGTTATGCTTCATCCACAATTCTGGGAAGGGTATTTTATTAAAAAAGATACTACAAAACGATATAGAATTTTATAGAAGTTTATATTGTATACTGCATTAGTTATGGGGGAGGGATTGTATAATGGAAATAATAAAACGCCCATTAGGCTTGTATAAGGCAAATTGTTATGTATTAAAAAAAGACAATCAATCTCTCATAATTGACCCTGGATTTCATAGTAAACATATAATTGAGATGGTAGGAGATTCTAAACCAATTGCGGTTTTATTAACACATGGTCATTGTGACCATGTGTCGGCTCTTGATGATATTTGTGGACATTATAATATACCTGCATATCTACATGATAGAGATCATGAATTATTGCAATTGATTCGTCGTCGACCAAGTGTATACAAGAAAAAAATGTTTACCCAATGTATTCCTTTGCAAGAAGGTATACTAAATATCGGACCATTTCATATACGGGTGTATCATACACCGGGTCATAGTGCGGGTTCAGTATGTTTTGAAATAGAAGGTCATCTATTTACAGGTGACACTATTTTTAAACAAAATGTGGGGAATAGTGATAACTACAATGGCAATGCTGAAGCTTTACGTAAAAGCTTATGTAAAATACTGGAGTTAGATGATGCATTATTAGTAGAGCCTGGACATAGGGAGAGCACTATTTTGGGAGATGAAAAAAACTTCATTAAGAATTTACACATATAGTGTTGACAAAAACTCTGATAACAGATATACTAAGCAAGTACTTTGGATACGGCCCCGTGGTGTAGCGGTTAACATGTCGCCCTGTCACGGCGAAGATCGTCAGTTCAAATCTGATCGGGGTCGCCATTCATGCCTCGGTAGCTCAGTCGGTAGAGCAACGGACTGAAAATCCGTGTGTCGACAGTTCGATTCTGTCCTGAGGCACCATGTACATGCGGGAATAGCTCAGCGGTAGAGCACCGCCTTGCCAAGGCGGGGGTCGCGAGTTCGAATCTCGTTTCCCGCTCCACTAATTTTATATGGCGGCATAGCCAAGCGGTAAGGCAGAGGTCTGCAAAACCTTTATTCCCCAGTTCGATTCTGGGTGCCGCCTCCACAAAATCGTTACCCATGCCGGGGTGGCGGAACAGGCAGACGCAACGGACTTAAAATCCGTCGGTTAGAAATAACCGTACCGGTTCGATTCCGGTCCTCGGCACCATTAGACTAACTTCGGTTAGTCTTTTTTTGTATATAATTTTAACTGTATTTACGAGTGGGTATATAACGTGAGTAAACCGAATCTGTTGATTAGTGAATGTCTTTGCGGTGTTTGTTGCCGTTATGATGGTGACCATAACAAAATAGACTGTTTGGAAGAACTTAAGAGCCTCTATAACCTTATACCAGTATGTCCTGAGGTACTGGGTGGGCTTTTAACACCAAGACCCCCAGCGGAGCGGATAGGTGATCGAGTCCAAACAAGAAATGGTATAGATGTTACAGAACAATTTAAACGGGGTGCAGAATTAGCTTTAGCAATTGCTATAGATAAAAATTGTTTGTGTGCTTTACTAAAGGCTAAGAGTCCAAGCTGTGGATATGGTGAAATATATGATGGTACATTTACTAGAACCCTCGTAAATGGGGTTGGTGTCACGTCTGAGCTTTTATTACAACATAATATACAAATCTATACAGAAAAGAATGTACAGGACCTTATACAGCACAATAGCGACGATTGATATGTATCAATCGTCGCTATTGTTGTATTAGTGTATGTTATTGGCCTGCATTAACTGGGTCATTTGTTAATGGCTGTTCACCTAATAGTGTTGTTAAATTGTGTAAATTAAATCGATAAGCACTATTACTAAAGTCTCTTGTTTTATCGTAACGACTGTTTGGTGCATGCATGAGACCAACTAATGTATCGTATAATAAATCATTTGTGAAATATTGATGTTCATGACTATCGAGTGCTGATACCGTTTGAGGATATGCTGCACGATATTGAGGCGATAAGTACATCCAGAATGGAATGTGAGTCATCACAAAATCAAAGGTGTCTGGATTGTGGGACTTGTCAACGCTTTCACCATGATCAGAGAAATAAACCATAGCTTGAAGATTTAAATTATCTTTACCATAGGTGTAGATTTGTTGTAACAGCCAATCTGTATAGAGCTGACTATTAGCATAAGCCTCGATACCTTCAGGATTGGGACCTTTTTTCCATTTACTGAATTCATGCGGATAGCGGTCATTATAATAAATATGACTGCCCATAATATGAATTACGATAAAATTATTTTTACTTGGATCAGCTGTTTTTAATAATGGCAATAATGCTTCATCATATAAATCAGAGAAGCCATAGGATTCGTGAGCCCACTTTGTAGTATCTGCCGTTTTAGCCATCAAAGAAATAGCTGTATCGTATTCGCCAAATACGCCTTGGTTACTGAACCACGATGTGGTGTAACCTGCTTTTTTAGCTACATCCAAAATATTAGCTGAATCTAAGAATGGTCGGTCGTTATATTGATTGCGCTCTGAAAGGGCACGTTCTAAGGTTGGTACTGTTTGTACGTAGGAAGAGTATGCATGATTAAAGAAGATAAAATCTTTATTGTGATCGCGCATATCCTCTTGCCAAGGCGTGTCATCGTATTGGAATTTTGGATTGTAGACCTTCATATAGTCACGGGAACTGGATTCGCCGATAACGAGAATGATAGTTCCAGGCGTTTTAGTAGGTGTCGTATCCTTTGTGTCCAAATTGAATGAATCAAATACAAGATGGTGATTATCGTTGTATTGTTGCATTTCTTTAACATAATTACCAGCAGCCGTCCAATTGGCTACGATGCATGTTTGAGGAAATAAGAAGAATGGTACATATACGATAAATGCTACCATGGATGCGATGAGTACACCTAATCGTAAAGGCCGTGTTGTATTAAAATCGACAACTCGTTTCATACCTAGGTTGCACCAATATAGGAAGAGTGTCCATAAAATAAGGCCTATGACGATAGCGATAAGGGCGGGAATACCAGCAGCATTTTTTAAGAATCCAAAGGCTTCTTCAGGATTTGTCATGTATACGGCCAATAGGCTTGCTGGTGTTAAACAGTGCCAGGTGGTTATATAATAACCAATTTGTAATAATGGAATAAGACTAAGGAACGAAGAGAATAAAGCTAGTATAGCTGATGTTAATTTCTGTAGACGTCCCGTTTGGGTTACCAAATATTGGATACCTGAAAGCCCCATAAATAGAAGTAAGCCGAATAGAAAATCATTGGCAAACTCATAGAAATATAGAGGTTTTACATAAGACCAATGAAATAATAATGGAAATGTGAGTCCCCATAGTAAGCCTACTAAACCATATCCTAAGAACGCACGATGAAATACGGTACAACTCATAAAGTATTGGAATAAAAACATACCAACCATGGTCGGTACCGCAAGGATTGTAATATCCTCTACATCAAGTCCTAATGTGATAGGTTCATAAATAAAAAATAGTGCAATGTAGAGCACTATGCCTATAATGCCAAAGCGCAAAATAGGATTTTGAATCAATGATTTCATTGATGACAACATAATGTATCCTTTCTAAAGGAGATTACAACAAATATATAATTTTCTTCACATTATAAGATAACAAAGAATACTAAAAAATACAATTATATATGGTGAACGTAGAAGAAATTTTCGATTTACGATATAATTATATAGTTATGAAATAGTATCGTTAAGGAATGGGGATTCATGGGGGACTATAATTATAAATTGGATGTATTCGAGGGACCTCTCGATTTACTTTTACATTTAATTGAAAAACATAAAATTGAAATCACGGATATCCCAATCGTTGAAATCACAAGTCAGTATTTAGAATACCTAGATAATTGGAATCATTTTGATATCCATTATAGTAGTGAATTCCTTGTAATGGCATCTACATTATTACAAATTAAGTCCCGTATGCTATTACCTAAGGTTGAACCGGAACCAGATGAAAGCGAAGATCCACGAGACGAATTAGTGGCTAAGTTAGTAGAGTTTAAAAAGATAAAAGATTTTACTCAGCTATTAATGGAAAAAGCATCGGTTGAGTCGAATGTGTTTAGTCGCCCTGAGGAAACGAGTGTATTAGGTTTAGATAGTTATTATAATTTAGAACTATCTAAATTATATGATATATTCTATTCTGTATTACATAAGACCGTTGAATCTGAAGATGAACAACAGGTTCGTCAAGTAACTGTTGAGAAAGATGCATATAGCTTAGAGGATATGATCGTATCCTTAGCGAGTCGTGCAAGGCGTGGTGAACGATTGGCGTTTCGTGAGCTACTTGTTGCTATAGAATCTAAAAGTGGTATGGTAACAATATTCATGGCTGTGCTAGAACTTTTAAAACAACAAGAATTAGTCATGTTTTACGAAAATGATGATATTATTTTTACCGCACCTATCATTGGTGAACGGGATGTACAAGTAGAGGAGGAGTAGCATGGGCATATCAGATTTAGAAGCGGTATTGTTTTCTGCGGCTAAACCTATTTCTATTGATGTCATTCAAGATATATTTAAGCTTTCAAAACAAGATAGCTTGATATTGATAGATTACTTAGCATCTGATTTAGAATCCCATAAACGCGGTATTCGCGTGCGAATCTCTGCTGCTGGTGTGGAACTGGTAAGTGCACCAGAATCGGCTATGTATATTGGTCATATACGTAAAAAAGAGGATAAATTATCTAATGCAGCTATGGAAACACTAGCGGTTATTGCATATAAACAACCAATTACAAAAGCTGAAATTGAAGAGGTACGCGGTGTTAATAGCGACAAGGTAATTAAACAATTATTGTCTCGCTCATTAATTGCTGAGTTGGGTCATAAGGATACGGTAGGTCGCCCTATTCTGTATGGCACAACTGATGAATTTCTGCGAAGTACAGGTGTTACTTCAATTGATGATTTGCACAAAGAGCTAGATACTGCAGAGTCTGATATGTCAGGTGTATCAATAGACAGTGTGAAAGACGAAAGCTTAATAGAATCTCCTAATGAGGATGGAACAGAGACCATATAGAAAAGGATATAATATGGAACGATTACAAAAATTTATCGCCAGCTGTGGTGTAGCTTCTCGTCGTAAGGCAGAAGAATTAATTGCGTCTGGTAAGGTACGTGTCAATGGACGTAAAGTGACGGAACTGGGTGTTAAGGTTGATCCTATGAAAGATAAGGTCATGGTTGATGGACAATTATTAGCCGTGGAAAAACCTGTGTATTATTTAATGAATAAACCGAAAGGTGTTATTACATCTGTTACAGACCCACAAGGACGGGAAACTGTAATGGATTATATTAAAAATGAAAAACGCCGTATCTATCCAATTGGACGACTTGATTTACATACGGAAGGTTTATTGCTTTTAACAAATGATGGAGAACTAGCTCAGAATCTTACACATCCATCTAAAGGCGTTGAAAAGACATATGAAGTTCGTATTAAGGGGCGTGTAAATGATACAGATTTACAGGTTATCGCCGATGGTGTGCCTCTTGAAGATGGTGTGACAGCACCTGCTACACTTGTAGATTTAGGATTTGATGACCACAATGGGGTTCACGAAGTAGAAATTACTATTCATGAAGGTCGTAATCGACAAGTACGTCGTATGTTTGAACATTTTGGTTACCGAATTCATAATTTAAAACGTATTGCTTATGGTGGATTAACATTAAGTGGTGTTAAGCGCGGTGGTGTTCGTCAATTGACACAACGTGAAGTAAGTGCACTTAAAGCGCTAGGAGCTTCTAAATGAAGCGCGTCGTAGTAATCGGAGGTGGTGCAGCAGGGCTAATGGCTGCTGTCATTGCTGGTCGAGAAGGGGCAAAGGTAACGCTTCTCGAAAAAATGAACTATGTTGGTAAAAAGATGGGCATTACCGGCAAAGGACGCTGCAATATTACGAATGCTTGTGATATGTCTGATTTTATTAAAAATACACCGGGCAATGGTAAGTTTTTATATGGTGCTTACGAGCGCTTTACCAATGAAGATTTGTTGCAGTTATTACACGACGCTGGTTTAGAAACCAAGGTAGAGCGAGGTGGCCGCGTATTTCCCGCTTCAGATTCTGCACTGGATGTACGAAATACCTTTATGAAGCTTATGAAACACTATGGTGTAGATGTTCATCTTGAGGAACCAGTTAAGAAACTTTTGATTGATGATGGTGTTGTCACCGGTGTTGTGACAGACAAAGAAACCTATCACGCTGATGCCGTGGTTATTGCTACGGGAGGTAAATCATATCCTGCTACCGGTTCTACTGGTGATGGATATATTTTGGCGGCTCAAGTAGGCCATAAGATTACCGATATCCGTCCATCTTTAGTACCGATTGTAACGGAAGAGTCCTGGGTAAAAGATTTAATGGGGCTTAGCCTACGGAATGTTGAATTGTCTGTAGTTGCTAAGAATAAGGTACAAGCCAAGATGTTTGGGGAAATGATGTTTACCCATTTTGGCATTACCGGTCCTATCGTTTTATCCCTTAGTCATACGGTGGGAAAATTGATGCGCAAAAAAAATATCGGCACTATAGGTTTAGATATCAATTTAAAACCCGCATTATCTCCAGAGACATTAGATAAACGATTACAAAAAGATTTTGATCTCTATTCTAAGAAACAATTAATTAATGGGATGAAAGATTTGTTACCAAGTCGATTGATACCATTAATTATTGAATTGGCCGGTATTGATCCACAAAAACCGATTAATCAGATTTCAAAGGAAGAACGACAACAAATCGGTTATATGTTGCAACATATGCCTCTTACCGTGAAAGGATTACGTCCTGTAGAAGAGGCAATTGTTACTGCTGGTGGTATTTCTCTTAAAGAATTTAATCCTAAAACTATGGAATCTAAGTTGGTTAAAGGTTTATATGGTGCAGGTGAAGTATTGGATATTGATGCTTTTACAGGTGGATATAATCTACAGGCTGCCTTTTCTACAGGATATGTAGCAGCTATGCATATAACTCACCCTGAGGCGTTTTAATAGAGACATTTTACGCTGTATGATTGAATAGTATATTTTATATAATTTGTGAAAGTGATACAGGGACTTATGAATACACATAAAATTGCCGTTGCTGTTGACGGCCCAGCAGGCGCTGGAAAATCATCTATTTCTAAAATAGTGGCAAAAAAACTGGGGTATCTTTATATCGATACAGGTGCTATGTACCGTTCTGTTACATGGGCTGTATTGCATAATCATATTGATGTAAATAATCAAAAGGCAGTGGAAGCATTATTACCAGAATTAGATCTTACTATGGAGGCCAGTGATGATTCATGTAAGGTTTTTATTGCTGGTCAAGATGTGACTGATTTTATTAGAACGCCACAAGTGAACAATGCTGTATCTATAGTGGCTTCATATAAAGGGGTGCGTCAATATTTGGTTGAACGACAAAGACTTATGGCAGAAGCTGGTGGCGTTATATTGGATGGACGTGATATCGGTTCCGTTGTATTACCTAATGCGGAATTAAAAATATATCTAACCGCTTCTGTAGAGGCTCGTGCTATGCGCCGTTACTTAGAAGTGAAGGGTACAGTTAACGAACAAACTTTAGAGGATATTAAAGACAGTGTTATGCAACGTGATGATATGGATAAGAATCGAAAGGAATCTCCATTGATTCAGGTAGAGGATGCTGTATTGGTCGATTCCAGTGAAATGACATTTGATGAAACTGTAGAACATATATTACATCTAGTACAGGAGCGAATCTAAATGAACAAATTTTCTACATGGCTTTGGCGAACTGCCTTTTGGTTGCGCTATAAAGTCGGTTATGGATTAAAGGTTTATGGTCGCGATAATTTCCCTATGGAAGGTCCGGTTATTGTGGTGCCAAATCATTTAAGTAATAACGATCCACCTATTTGCGGCTATGCATTGCCTAGGCACGTACACTTTATGGCAAAACAGGAATTATTTGTAAATCCAATTTCAAGATTTTTTTGTACCTGGCTTGGTGCATTCCCGTTAAATCGTGGAGCTATAGATAAAATAGCAATTCGTCATGCATTAGGACTATTAAAGAATAATAAAGTATTAGGAATTTTTGCAGAAGGTAATCGTCAAAAGAATGGAAAATTAGGACGCTTTCACGATGGGGCCGCATCCATTGCGTTGCGTACAGGAATTGGTATTACCCCAGTTGCCATTATCGGTTCTCATAATATGAAGAGAAACCAAGTTGCTTGCATCATTGGTAAACAGGTACCTGTTAGTAAAGCTAAACCGACACCTGAGGCTATTAAAGAGGTTAATGATCGCGTAAAGGGTGAAATTCAACGCATGATTGATTCCTATCATGAAAATCGCATAGAGGAGACGTTATGGAAATAATTTTAGCTGAAAATCATGGCTTTTGTTATGGCGTAAAACGAGCTGTTGAAATGGCCAATGAAGCTGCTGATAGCGATGGTAAAAGCTATACATTGGGTCCTATCATTCATAACCCACAAGTAGTTGGTCGTTTAGAGAGTAAAGGTGTTAGCCCGATTCAAGAGGTGTCGGACATTGATGAAGGAACTATGATTATTCGGTCTCATGGTGTGGGCCCTGCAATTTACGAAGAAGCAGAAGAGAAAGGCTTAAACATTTTGGATGCCACTTGTCCACATGTGAAAAAAGCTCAACAAGATGCAAAATCTGTTATCGAAGATGGTATGACACTGGTTATATTGGGTGAAAAAAACCATCCTGAGGTTAAAAGCATTAATTTATGGGCGAATAACAAAGGAATAATCATCGAAGATGAAGAATCCGCCAAAAATCTACAAGTTGTTGAAAAAATGGGTGTAGTTGTTCAAACGACCTTTTCACAATTCAAATTTAACAGTATAATAGAGATATTAGAGAAAAAATCTAAGAATCTTAAGATTTTCAAAACGATATGCAATGCAACTCAGGAGCGTCAGAATTCTGCCGTTGAATTAGCTCGTAACGTAGATCTTATGATTGTGATAGGTGGTAAGAACAGCGGCAATACGAATCGATTGGCAGAGGTTTGTCGAGACGTTGGATGTACAACATATCACATTGAAACTTCTACTGAATTACAACTGGAATGGTTTAACCGAGTACAGACGGTAGGAGTAACAGCAGGAGCATCGACTCCCGACTGGATTATTAAGGAGGTCATTGAGACAATGAAAGATTTTGCAGAATTATTAGCAGCAGAAGGTCAAGAAGAATTTAAGAAAGGAAACGTTGTAGAAGGTCAAGTAGTACAAGTTGAAGATGAACGCGCATGGGTATCTTTTGGCTACAAAACTGAAGCAATTTTGAATAGAACTGAAATTTCTTATCCAGCACCAAACTCTGCCAAAGATGTGTTGAAAAATGGTGATGAAATTAAAGCAGTTATCATGAACCACATCAAAGAAGATAATCCTATTTATCTTTCCATGACTCGTTTGGCTAAAGATGAAGATTGGCAATATGTTATCGAAGCTCAAGAAAAAGACGAACCTATCGTATGTAAAGGTATCGATGCTATCCCAGCTGGCTTGGTGGTAACAGTAAAATCCCTTCGTGGTTTCATTCCATTGTCCCAAGGTGATGTGCATTTCGTAAAATCTTTGGACAACTTGGTTGGTACTGAATTCGAAGCAAAAGTTCTTGAAATCGACGAAAAGAAAAACCGTTTGGTTCTTTCCCGCCGTGCAGTACTTGAAGTGGAACGTCAAGCAAAATTAGCTGAAGCATTGAAAAATATCAACGTTGGTGAAAACTATAAAGGTATCGTTCGTAAAATCATGCCTTATGGTGCATTCGTAGATATCGGTGGTATTGAAGGTTTACTTCATATTTCCGACATTTCTTGGCAAAAAATTAAAAAAGTGGAAGATGTTCTTTCCGTTGGCCAAGAAATCGAAGTTAAATTACAATCTTTCGACCCTGAAAGCAACAAATTATCCTTGTCCTTAAAAGCTTTAACTAAGAGCCCATGGGATGTTGCTGAAGAAACTTTACACGTTGGTGATGTAATCACTGGTAAAGTTGTTCGTTTGGTAGCTTATGGTGCATTTGTAGCTGTTAACGATGATATTCAAGGTTTACTTCACATTTCTCAAATTACAAAACAACGTAATGCTAAAGTTGAAGATTACTTGAACCGTGGTCAAGAAGTTGAAGTTAAAATCATTTCTCTTAACAAAGATGAAAAGAAATTGGGCTTGGCTTTGACTGAGTTGATGGAAGCAAAAGAAACAGAAGAAGACGCTGAATAATTCAGAATCTTTTAATGAGGCTAATCAAGGTTTTCCTTGATTAGCCTTTTTGCGTACATTCCCTTTAATATGATAAAATGAAGTGATGTATATAGATAATAAAAGAGGTGAAAGTATGGCAAAACCATTAGTGGCCGTAGTTGGTCGTCCAAATGTAGGTAAATCTACATTATTTAATGCCATTGTTAATAAACGAATTTCTATCGTCGAGGATATACCTGGCGTTACACGAGATAGAATTTACTTCGATGCAGAATGGCTTAATCGTGAGTTTACAATGATTGATACAGGTGGTATCGAGTTTGTAACAGAGAACAGCCATGTTATTCCTAAAATGATGCGTTTACAAGCTGAACTCGCTATTGAAGAAGCTGATGTAATCCTCTTTGTGGTTGATGGCAAGCAAGGTATTGTACCGGCTGATGAAGAAGTGGCCAATATTTTACGTACTAGTGGAAAACCAGTAGTCCTTGTAGTGAATAAAATTGACAGTGTAAATCAAGAACCTAATATTTATGAGTTTTATAATTTGGGACTTGGTGATCCAATTGGTATTTCTGCAAAGAATTTAATGAATCTAGGTGATTTATTAGATGATACGGTTAAACATTTCCCACCGGTAGGAACTAATGTAGATGAGGAAGATACCATTCATGTGGCCATCATTGGTCGTCCTAATGTAGGTAAATCATCATTGACCAATGCACTGTTAGGTCAAGATCGCGTTATCGTTTCCGATGTAGCTGGCACTACTCGGGACTCTATTGATACGCACTGGACACATGGGGATCAAAAATTTGTACTTATCGACACAGCGGGGATGAGACGTAAATCCAAGATTGATGAAGCTGTTGAACGTTACAGCATTGTTCGCTCTCTTCGTTCCGTTGATCGCTCTGATATTGTTGTACTTGTATTAGATGGCGTTGATGGCGTTACAGAACAAGATAAAAAAATTGCCGGTTATGCGTACGAAGCTGGCAAGGGTGTTATCATTGTAGTAAACAAATGGGACCTTGTAGAAAAAGATGATAAAACTACATTGAGATATACTGAAGACATTTATGATGAGTTAGGATTCTTGCAATTTGCACCAATTCTATTTGCTTCTGCATTGACAAAACAACGTATTCATCGTTTAGCTGATATGCTTAAATTCGTATCAGAACAACAATATCGTCGTGTTTCTACTGGTACATTAAATCAATTACTACAAGATGCTCAAACTGTAAATCCAGTTCCATCCCGTAATGGTAGAATTCCAAAAATTTACTATATGACACAAGCCAGTGTTAAACCTCCAACATTTATCCTATTTGTAAATGAACCTGAATTAATTCATTTCTCGTATATGCGTTTCTTGGAAAATCGTTTACGTGAAAGTTTTGGCTTCGAAGGGACTCCAATTCGATTAATCCTTCGTGGTAAAAAACGTGAAGATGAAGAGTAATAAGTACAAAGGGTAAGGGTGAGAGTTGTGAATGATTTTATGCCTATTATAGGGTATGCGTTATTAGCCTATGTAATCGGTTCAATTCCTAGCGGACTCATTATTGGTAAATTATTTTTCAATACAGATGTCCGTCTATATGGATCCAAAAATATAGGTGCTACAAATACATATCGTGTTATTGGTTTAAAGGCAGCGCTTCCTGTATTTTTCTGTGATGCATTAAAGGGTGCCATTGGGGTATTTTTGTTTTCCCATTTAAATCCCATGTACATGATTCTAGGTGGCATTTTGGCCATGGTTGGACACAATTGGTCAGTATTTCTTGGCTTTAAAGGTGGACGTGGTGTTGCAACTGGTTTGGGGGTACTCATTGCATTATCTCCAATAGTTGCAGTTATTTGTTTTGCTATTTGGGGCATCATTGTATATTTCACTAAATTAGTCTCTCTAGGTTCTATAGTAGCTGCTGCGCTTGTTCCTGTATTGATGTATGTAATGGGTGAATCCTGGTGGTTTGTAGGATTTGGTGCGCTAGCTGCATTGTTTGTTATCATACGTCATCGAGAAAATATTTCTCGTTTACTAGCTGGTAAAGAATTAAAGGTAGAACGCGTTAAAAAAGGAGAGTAATATGAAAGTTTGCATCATCGGATCTGGTAGTTGGGGGACAGCTCTTGCTATTAAATCTGTAGTGGCCGGAAATGATACAACCTTATATTGCAGACGTTCAGAGTTTAAGGATGAACTTATTAAGTACAGGGAAAATAAGTCATATTTAGCTGGTGTTATATTGCCTGATGAACTCATCATTAGTTCTGATTTACAAACATCTATTGAGCAGGCTGATATTGTACTGATTGTTACACCATCTATTCATGTGCGCACAGCTTTACAGAATTTAAAAAGATATGCTCACAAAGATCAAATATACGTGTTATGCTCTAAAGGTGTAGAACGGGAAAGTGGTAAGTTATTGACTACAGTCATGAAGGAGGAATTATCCTCTGTCGGATGCCATTTAACTGTTTTATCCGGTCCTAATCACGCTGAGGAAATTGGTAGAAACTTACCTGCTGCAGCCGTAGTAGGTACGACATCTATGGACATAGGTAAAAAGGTACAACAGGCATTACACAGCAAAGAATTTCGTATATATACGAGTGACGATTATATTGGTGTTGAATTAGCAGGGGCTACAAAAAATGTAATAGCCTTGGCTGCTGGTATCGTTGATGGATTGTCTCTTGGAGATAATTGTAAGGCTTTATTACTAACTCGTGGTCTACATGAAATGACTCGATTTGGTTTAGCTCTCGGTGCAAGAAAAGAAACTTATGCAGGCTTAGCTGGTATGGGGGATTTAATCGCTACTTGTATGAGCCAGCATAGTCGTAACCGTGCTGCAGGACAACAGCTAGCAGATGGTAAAACAATGGACTACATTATGAATCATACAAATATGGTGGTAGAAGGCTTTTTTGCAACATCTATTATTCGAGATATGGCCATAAAACACCATGTAGAAATGCCTATCACACAATCACTATATGAGGTATTATATGAAGAGAAGTCCCCTCAATTAGCATTGCAAGAATTGATGGGCCGAGATAGTAAAATCGAAGTATCATAATTGTAAAAGATACTTTTATTTTAGGTATTTATATACTATAATTAATGAGTATAATCTAGTGAGGATTGTATGCGAATTATCGGAGGCACTGCAAAGGGCCATACTATAAAAGCTCCGAAGGGGATGGATACACGTCCCACCTTGGATCGTGTTCGTGAAAGTATCTTCAACGTATTAGCGCATCGCGGTATATTTGGTACTCGTATATTAGATTTATTTTCTGGTACTGGTGCAGTTGCCATTGAAGCGCTCAGTCGTGGAGCTGAATCAGCGATTGCTGTTGATTATCGAACTGGTAAATTAATTCGAGAGAATGCGGAACATTGTCGTGTGTTGGATCGAATTCAAATCATACCTAAGAAACTTTCACAATTGAAACATTTTATAGGTGACCAGCAGTTCGATTATATTTTTTCTGATCCACCATATGAAAATGGCTTTATACAGGAGACTATTGATTTTGTTGTGGCTCATGATGCATTAGCTGATGATGGTGTTTTAGTCTTGGAACATCATAAAGATGAGGCTTTCACCATGCCACCAGAATGGGAATGTATAAAGGAACAAAAATTTGGTTACACCCTTGTTTCATATTTTGTGAAACATAGTGAAAGGAGTTAGACCCTTGCGGATAGGAGTTTGCCCAGGAAGTTTTGACCCCGTTACAAATGGTCACGTTGACATTTTTGAGCGCGGTAGTCGTCTCGTAGATAAGTTGATTATCGCTGTAAGTTCAAATCCTAATAAGAATTCATTGTTTACTATGGAAGAACGCGTTGAGATGATTCGAAATGCGGTTAAGCATATTCCTAATGTAGAAATCGACTGTACAGGTGGATTACTCATCGATTATGTTAAATCCAAAAATGCAAGTATTATTATTCGTGGACTTAGAGCTCTTAGTGATTTTGAATATGAATTTCAACGTGCTCTATTTGCAAAATACTTGGATGATGATATTGAAACAGTGTTTATTATGACCAATAATAAATATTCTTTTGTAAGCTCAACAGGGATTCGTGAGTTAGCTAAATTTGGTGGTAAGTTAGATGGACTTGTTCCTGACGATGTAAAGATAAAATTAGAAAAACGTTTTAACATCGATGGTAATAAATAATAGGAGTGAATTGTATGAAAACAGAAAAATTACTTGAAGATTTAGAGGTTCTTATTGAATCTAGCAGCCGTATTCCTATGACTACAAAACGCATGGTTGAAGAAGATGAAATTATGCGTATTATCGATGCAATTCAAGAATCTTTACCACTTGAGCTCGATGAATCTCGTCGTATTGTGGCCGAAAAAGATAAAGTATTGGCTGATGCTCAACGTCAAGCTGAAACATTAATCGATCAAGCCAAAGATTACATTGCTAAATTGACTGCTGAAAGTGAACTTGTTAAGCAAGCACAAGAACAAGCTAATCAAATTATCAATGCTGCAAACCAATCTTCTGAAGAGTTGAAATCTAGCTCTATTCAATATGCTGGTGACGTATTGAAATATGTAGAAAACAATTTAGAAAAAACGTTGGAAAGCCTTCGTCAAAACCGCGAAAGCTTGCAACAAAGTGAACAAAAAACTGAAAATCAATAATATATTGTAATTAGTACAGATAATGCTAATGATTGCAGAGAAAACCCCCGATAGGTATCTATCGGGGTTTTGTTATTCCTCATACATAGGTGGTTTTTCTGGTTCAACAATCATTGTTTGATGAGTGTTAAAAATCACAAATCCTAAAGGTGATTTAGGTGGTTTTTTGATATTTTTTATATATGTATAGTCTACAGGAACCTTTGATGAATGACGGGCCTTGCTAAAATAGGCAGCATATTTTGCTACTTGTGAAATGAGCATATCATCAGGTTCATGATTCGTACGTAAAATAAGATGGGAACCTTGAATATCCTGTGTATGAAACCACAAATCATTTGGTTTTGCAAAACGATGAGTTAAGTATTCATTTTGCTGGTTATTTCGTCCGATATAAAGTTCGCCTTCTGGGATTTCAAGATGAATGTAATTCGATTTTCCCAATTTATAGGAGAGAGGTTTTTTAGATTTCTTAATAATGCCTGCATCCATACATTCATGGCGTATTTCTTCTAGTGATTCTCTAGTTGTGGCTAAAGATAAACTGTATAAGATTGTTCTATAATATTTTAATTTTATCGTACTTTGGTCTAGTTGGTATTGGCCACTAATAATTCGATTCTTTAATTTTGTATATAGTTTGTAATACCATTGTCCATTTTCCACAATGGTCAATTCAGGTTTTAAGGGAATTGTTATAGTTTCTGCTGATTCTGAAAGTAAATTTTGTACGTCAATGGAAGATTGATAGTGAGCTTGTATATGACTATTAATCATCAAAAGATCACCATATAATTTATAGGTTTCCATCTTTTTAGTATCATCTAGTTCATCTTTAATCTTTTTGTGACGTAACTCTTCTTTTTTTATAGCATTAGCTATAATACGTTCCAATTCCTTGTCAGCCGTATGAATTGAACCCGTGTCAGCGATAGACTGTTCTATTGCTTTTGAGATGGTTGGATACGTTTCTATTAATGTACAATCCGTTTCCATTGGACATGGCATATATATTTTTTTACCATTTTCATTTTTATAGACATATAATTGATTAGCGTTTAATAATTTTTCTTTTAAAGTTTCTAGAGCCCCTGATAATTTTTGAATTGCATCATCTGATAAGGCTTTTAGTTCTTCAGTGCCATCTAAATTAGATAATGTTAGAACATAATCTAATAGTGATTTACCAAATCCATTAAAGAGAGAGCGTATAGTATTAGTGACTGTACCAGATCCAAAGGATGTAAGAAGATTTAATATTTCTTCCTCATTAAAATCTAGTAAAGATACACGATTAGAATTAGGTGGTAATTCATATGCCATCTTAGGACCTACTGAACGTTCTCTGTTCATTAATGGCGATACATGAATAATAGATTCTAAAATTATATCATTTTGCACAAAGATACAGTTAGAATATTTCCCCATAAGTTCAATATATATCGATGTTGAGGTGATGGAACCATCCATTTCAAGCTTATCAATATGGATACAGAGGATACGATCTCCGTTAATTTGTTCTACAGATGTAATACGACTGCCCTCTATATGTTTGCGAAGAAACATACATAATGAACTAGGTTCTTTGGGTAAATCTTGGATAGGTTTACATAAATATATTGCAGGATTGGCACCTACAGTTATCATCAGATTTACGTCTTGATTAGCATTACGTACTTTAAAAAGTAATGAGTGTTTATCTACTTGATAAAGTTTTTGTATTTGTCCACTCTGTAGGCTTTCATTTAATTCTCTTGCCAATACAGACATGGTTAATCCGTCTAAATTCATGGTGATCCTTTCATTTGGTAACTCACAATGTATAGTTTAGTATAACATAGATAATTAATAGATATCTTTAAAATTCGTGATACAATATATAAAAAGGAGGTTCTTCCATGAATAGCATGACGGGATTTGGGCGAGCAACTCAAATTGTAGATGGTTTACAATGTATCATAGAAATTAAATCTGTTAATTCTAGATTTTTAGATCTCAACATACGAAGTCCTAAACAAGTTAATTCTGTAGAGCATAGTATCCGTAAATGTATACAAAAAACCATACATCGAGGTAAAGTTGATGTGTTTGTAACATTGCAGGATGTAGCGGATAGAGAAAAACAATTCATAATAAATAGTTCTTTAAAACATCAAATTCAAGACTTACTGGTATCAGAAGGATTTTATAGGGAGCCTCAAGAGGTACCTTTATCGGCAGTGATGGCCATATCCAATGATTGGGTACAAATCCAAGATTCTGAAGTTACAGAAGATGTACTTCAGTCTTTAGTTACTGATACTACAACTAATGCACTTAATGCATTAGTCAGTATGCGACAATCTGAGGGGATTCATATTCAACAAGATTTGTTACACCGGCTTTCACAAATGACAAATATTATAGAAGACATTAACAGTCATAAAGCCGATGCTGTTATTGCTTATAAAGAAAATTTGCGAACTAAAATGATGGACTATGTGGACGGTCTTGACATTACTGCCAATGAAGATCGTTTACTACAAGAAGTTGCTATTATGGCTGACAAAACTGATATTACGGAAGAGATTGTCCGATTTAGGTCTCATGTGGTACAATTAACAAATACACTTAAGATGGATGAACCGATTGGTCGTAAGTTAGATTTTATCATTCAAGAGATGAATCGTGAGGTTAATACGATTGGCTCAAAAGCGATGGATATAACACTGACAGACCATGTGGTACAATTGAAATGTGAATTAGAAAAAATTAGAGAACAAGTACAGAATATTGAGTAAGGAGGTCTATTTATGAGTATCCAATTACTAAACATTGGTTTTGGTAATATGGTTTCTGCTAATCGCGTTATCGCTATTATTAGTCCTGAATCTGCACCTATTAAACGCATGGTTCAAGATGCAAGAGATAAAAGTCTCCTCATAGATGCAACCTATGGACGTAAAACTCGGGCTGTGCTCGTTATGGATAGTGGGCAAATCGTTTTGTCAGCTATTCAACCTGAAACGGTGGCACATCGTATTGTGCAACACGAAGTCGATGAAGATACTGTAGAAGCTTAGGAGTTAATATGGCAGATCGAGGTTTATTAATTGTTATCTCCGGCCCATCTGGTGCAGGCAAGGGAACGATTTGTTCTAATATACGAGGTGAAATGCCTAATCTTGTATATTCTGTATCTATGACCACACGTGAACCTCGGGTTGGAGAAAAGGAAGGAACTAATTATTTCTTCCGCACAAAAGAAGAATTTGAATCATTATTGTCAGAAGATGCATTTTTAGAGTATGCTAAGGTATATGATAATTATTATGGCACCCCAAAACAACATGTGATGAATTTGTTGGATGAAGGGAAGAGTGTACTTCTTGAAATCGATATTCAAGGTGCTATGCAAGTTAAAGAGCGATTTAGTGATGCCGTATTTATTTATATTGTGCCACCGTCTTTAACCGAATTATCTGAACGTCTTCATAATCGAGGAACTGATGCAAAAGAGGTTATCGATAAGCGTTTATCATTGGCATGTTCTGAGTTAGCATTAGCTCATCGTTATGATTATATTGTGGTCAATGATGATTTAGAGGATGCGTCTTTAAAGGTTGCTTCTATATTGCGTGCTGAAGCTTGTAAAATCAGTCGTAATAAAGAGCAAATTCAATATATTTATAAGCAATATCAAGAGTCTAAGGAGAAGTGATAGTATGATGGTAAAACCTCCATTGAAAGCATTGGAAAAACGTGTAGATAGTAAATATACATTGGTAACGCTAGCAGCTAAACGCGCTCGCGAGTTGACCGATGGTGAAGAATGTCTTGCTACAGATATTCATAATACAGATAAACCTGTATCTTTAGCATTCTATGAGATTGCTGAAGGTGAAGTAACATATAAACGCACTAAAGAAGGTATTAAATAATTTTACTCAAAATTCCTTGTACATTTTGTACAAGGAATTTTTAAAAGGAGAATTATGAAAGGGAAACATATTATCGTAGGTGTTTCAGCAGGTATTGCTGCATATAAAGCAATTGAAGTGGTAAGTCGTTTGCGAAAAGCTGGGGCAGAGGTCAAAGTGGTAATGACGAAAAATGCTACTCATATTGCGACACCTATGACATTTGGTGAAATTAGTGGTCATCCTGTAGCTGTTGATATGTGGGAAGAAATCCACGATTGGAATGTAGAACATATTGCTCTTGCAACCTGGGCTGATGCCTATATTGTGGTACCAGCCACAGCTAATGTAATTGGTAAAATACGAGCTGGTATTGCCGATGATATGCTCACTACAACAATTATGGCAACGCCAGCACCTAAATTTTTATGTCCTGCTATGAATACAGAGATGTTCAATAATCCTATTGTACAGAGAAATTTAAAGGATTTATCATCTTTGGGATACCATATTATGCAACCCGATGCTGGTTGGCTAGCTTGTGGCGTAACAGGTGTGGGTAGACTACCAGCACCAGAAGAGATTGTTAATTGGTTGACAGAAGAATTACATTCTCTAGATGGGACTGGTAAATTAGCTGGTAAGACTATTCTTGTTACAGCTGGTGGAACACAAGAAAATATTGACCCTGTTAGATATATAGGTAACAGATCTAGTGGAAAGATGGGATATGCCATTGCGGCTGCTGCTGTTAAGGAAAAGGCTCGCGTAATTCTAGTGAGTGCCCCTACATCATTAGAGATTCCTAAAGGTGTTGAGTATGTGCCTGTAGATTCTGCGGAATCTATGCAGGAGGCTGTTAATTCCTATTACGAATCAACAGATGTGGTGATAATGGCTGCGGCTGTTTCAGATTTTAGGGTGGCTAATAAAGCGCCTCAAAAAATCAAAAAAATGGAATCTATGACTTTAGATCTCGTAAAGAATCCGGATATACTTAAAGGACTGGGAGAGCATAAAACCCATCAATTACTGGTTGGTTTTGCTGCAGAAACAGAACATGTTGTCGATTACGGCATGGATAAAGTACGTCGCAAAAACCTTGATATGTTAGTAGCTAATGATGTAAGCAAATCAAATGCTGGATTTAATGTAGATACGAATGAAGGCTATTTTTTATATCCTAATAAAGAGCCTAAAATAATGCCAAATATGCAAAAATCAGAATTGGCTAGATACATTATTGGAGAAGTTATTGAATTGTTAGCTGTAAAATAGCTTATGTAATGTTGTCTATAGTTTGTAGGTGTAGTCGCATTACCATTGGCTATGGCGTTTACAATAGCTAGTGGTGTTACACTGCAAGCTGGTATATATACTGCTATTATTGATGAGCATAGCTAAACTAGGCAATGTGATTAGATATATATCAGCGCCTGTTATCATAAAGTGAATTAACTTGATTTTTCTACAAAAATGGTATACAATTTATATCGTAATTTAACTCATCAAGAGTAGTGGAGGGAAAGGCCCGTTGAAGCTACAGCAACCCTTTTTAAAAGAAGGTGCTAATTCCAACAGTCATGGACTGATAGATGGGTCTCCCTCATGAGAGACCATGAGGGATTTTTTTATTATAGGAGGCAAAAATGGCAGAAAAACATATGTTTTTTACTTCTGAATCCGTTACGGAAGGCCATCCAGATAAAATAGCTGACCAAATTTCTGATGCTGTTTTGGATGCGATTATTGAAAAAGATCCAAAGGCTCGTGTAGCTTGTGAAACACTTGTGACTACAGGTTTAGTCCATGTCGTAGGGGAAATCTCTACAAGCACATATGTTGATATTCCTCGTGTAGTACGTGATACAATTCGAGAAATTGGTTATACTCGTGCAAAATATGGTTTCGATTGTGACACTTGTGGTGTGTTAGTATCTATTGATGAACAATCTGCAGATATCGCTATGGGTGTAGACGAAGCATTAGAATCTAAAGATGGTAATAGCGAAATCAATGATAAAATTGGCGCTGGTGACCAAGGCATGATGTTTGGTTACGCAACAAATGAAACACCTGAATATATGCCTATGCCAATTTCTTTAGCACATCGTTTATCCCGTCGTTTAGCAGAAGTTCGTAAGAATGGCACATTAACATATCTTCGTCCAGATGGTAAAACACAAGTTACTGTAGAATATGTTGACAATCAACCTAAACGTATTGATACAATCGTTATTTCTACGCAACATAGCCCAGAAGTAACACAAGAGCAAATTAAAAATGATTTGAAACGCTATGTTATCGATGCAGCACTTCCTGCAGAATTCATCGATGAAAACACTAAATTCTTCATTAATCCTACAGGTCGTTTCGTTATCGGCGGTCCTCATGGTGATGCTGGTTTAACAGGTCGTAAAATCATCGTTGATACGTATGGTGGTATGGCTCGTCATGGTGGCGGTGCTTTCTCTGGTAAGGATCCTTCCAAGGTTGACCGTTCCGCAGCATATGCAGCTCGTTACGTAGCTAAAAATGTTGTAGCTGCAGGTCTCGCAGATAAATGCGAAGTACAAGTAGCGTATGCGATTGGTGTTGCAAAACCTGTATCCATTTTAGTTGATACATTTGGTACTGCTAAGATTGCAGAAGAAAAAATTCAAGAATTAGTAAGCAAACATTTCGACTTGCGCCCAGCAGGTATCATTGAAATGCTTGATTTATTAAAGCCTCATTATCGTAAGACGGCTGCGTATGGTCACTTTGGTAGAACTGATGTTGATCTTCCATGGGAACGTACTGATAAAGCTGATATTTTACGTCACGAAACTGGCTTATAATAGTAAAGACTTAGTAGACTTGTCTACTAAGTCTTTTTTTATCTCCTCTAGGATATGTTATAATAATTAGATTAGAGGAGGTGAACTAATGCGCGTAGCAAGTATTATTATTAATAGACCTGCCAAACAATTACATAAACCGTTAAGCTATTTGTTACCAGAGAAATTTGGTGATGTGAAAGCAGGGACTCGTGTATTAGTTCCCTTAGGTGCTAGTCGTGAAGAGGGCATCCTTATTGGGTATGAAGAACTATTAGAGAAACCAACATTTACTTTGCGTTCTATAATAGATATTCTTGATAGTGATCCTTGGTTTACTCGGGAAATGATGGATACGGCACAGAAAATTAGTCGTTATTTTTTGTGTTCCTTTGGAGATGCTTTACGTCTTTTTACTGTGCATAAAACATTAAAATCTTACGATGCACCAAAAGAAGAATGGCTCGTTGTAACGCCAGAGTTTAAGATTGATCAATTAAGTTCTAAGAAGCGCAAGCAGCGTGAGTTGGCTAACTATCTCATCGAGGTAGGTGGGGCTCCTAAATCTTTATTAAGAGCCAAAGGCTATTCTTATATGGTTATTAAACAGGTCGGTGAAGAGCATGGCATTCATATTGAAGAACGCTTTAAAGATACAAAAACTTCTTTTACCGAATTGCTGAGTGGCGAAGAAACAATTCCGTTAACTGAAGCACAACAAATTGTATATGAACCGATTAAGCAGATGATGGACCTTGAATCGTATAATACATTCCTTTTGCATGGTGTAACTGGTAGTGGTAAAACACAAATTTATTTAAAAGCTGCTGCTCGTTGTATAGGAAAAGGTAAAACCGCCATTATTCTAGTTCCTGAAATTATATTAACCGATCAGATTGTTCGTCGTTTTGTTTCTACCTTTGGTGATGAAGTTGTTGTTTTCCATAGTAAACTAACCATTAGTGAGCGAAATAATAACTGGGAACGTATACGAAGGAAGGATAGCCATATCATTATTGGCGCTCGTTCTGCCGTTTTCGCGCCTGCTGAAGATATTGGGCTTATTGTATTAGATGAAGAACATGATACATCTTATAAACAGGAAGATATGATTCGTTATAATGCAAAAAATGTCGCATTATGGAGAGGTATGGCTCATGATTGTCCTGTTATTTTAGGCTCTGCTACACCTGCTATCACATCGTATTACAAGGCTTTACAAGGACAATATAAGCTGTTAGAGTTGCCAACCCGTATCTTTGATCAACCGATGCCAAATGTTCAAATTGTAGATATGAAAGAAGAAATGATCCGTGGCAACTACTCGGTGTTCTCCGATGCTATGACACATCTTATTGAGCGTACATTAGCGGATGGAAATCAGATGATTATTCTTTTAAATCGTCGTGGCTACAGCACATTTGTCATGTGTCGTGATTGTGGTGAAACGATTATGTGTCCTCATTGTGAGGTTGCTATGGTGTACCATCAAGCCGGTGAAGAGTTGCGGTGTCACTATTGTGAGCACCATGAACCAATTCCTTCAGTATGCCCTAAATGTCAAAGTAAAAGAATTAAATTCTTTGGCTCTGGCACACAAAAAGTTGAAGAAGAATTACGCCGACATTTTAAAGGCGCTCGTATTGCGCGTTTAGATCAAGATGTAACTAAGCATAAGGATATGGGCGAAGAAATTCTTCAAGATTTTGGTAAACATAAATATGATATTTTATTAGGGACCCAAATGGTTTCTAAAGGGCATGATTTTAAGGATGTAACAGCTGTAGGTATATTGACGGCTGATTCTGTCTTAAATATACCTGTTTATTCAGCTTCTGAACGTGCATTTGATCTACTAACGCAAACATCAGGAAGAGCGGGTCGTGGTGATAAGGTTGGCAGTGTTGTTATACAAACATATAATCCTTTAAATTATGCTATAATAAAGAGTAAGGCTCATGATTATTTGGGCTTTTACAATGAAGAAATAGTAAATCGTAAGGACTTAGGGTATCCACCATTTCGCGAAATGATTTATATGGTTATAAGACATGCGAAGGAAGAAATGGCTGAATCGATTTCTCAAAAAATTGTAGATGATTTGGAAACAAATTTTAAATCACAATCGATTGATGTTAATGGTCCTTATGAAGCAGGCATTAAAAAGATTCGCGATATGTATCGTTTATCGATTATGATTCGCGGAGAAAATTTAGATGCCGTAAAAGATTATATATATAATTCTTGGATTTTTACACAAGAAGGTCTACTTATCGATGTAGACCCTATTTGATAAGAGGAGTATATGGCAGTACTTGAAGTAGTAAAAGCGGGACATCCCATATTAAAAGAGGTTGCAGAACCTGTAGAACATGTAAATAAAAAAATGCGTGCTTTAATAGAAGATATGGCCGATACAATGTATAAAACAGAAGGTGTTGGATTGGCAGCACCGCAGGTTAATGTTTCAAAACGCATAATAGTAGTTGATGATCATGCTGGTAGTGGATTAATAGCGCTTATCAACCCTGAAATTATTCATGGTGAAGGAAGTCAAATTGGGCTAGAAGGCTGTTTAAGTGTACCAGGTTATTTCGGAGATGTGGAACGTTTTGAAAAGGTTACCGTAAAAGGTATCGATCCACATAATAAAAAAGTTATGATTAAAGCTGAAGGTTTTTTGGCTAGAATTTTTCAACATGAAATAGATCATTTAGAAGGTCATTTATTTATTGAAAAAGCTACAAACTTACGCCGTATTGCAGATCATCCGGAGGAAAAGGAAATTGTCTAACAATAATCCATTACGCATAGTATTTATGGGCACGCCAGATTTTTCTGTTCCTACATTACGCGCATTAGTTGAGGCTGGTCATTCTATAGTAGGTGTATATTGCCAACCCGATAAACAAAAGGGACGTGGTAAGCAGATTCAAATGCCACCAGTTAAAGAAGCTGCGTTATCTTTGGATTTGCCCGTGTATCAACCTATAACATTACGTGATGATGCTGTTCAAAAGGAATTGATTGATCTTGCACCAGACGTTATCGTCGTAATTGCTTACGGTAAGATTTTGCCACCATGGCTTATTCGTTTGCCTAAATATGGATGTATTAATATTCATGCATCTATATTGCCAAAATATAGGGGGGCAGCACCTATCCATTATGCTATTTTAAATGGTGATACTAAAACAGGGGTTACCATTATGCATATGGATGATGGTTTAGATACAGGTGATATTATCGATATTGCAGAAATTGATATACTTCCAAACGAAACAACAGGCGCTTTATTTGAGCGCATTGCTGAATTAGGGGCTCGCACTATTTCTCCTGTATTAGATAAATGGGTGAAAGGTAAAA
This sequence comes from Veillonella atypica KON, assembly GCF_002959915.1. GTDB lineage: Bacteria > Bacillota > Negativicutes > Veillonellales > Veillonellaceae > Veillonella > Veillonella atypica. The sequence continues at coordinate 259,243 of NZ_PPDE01000008.1, forward strand.
TTACAGCCACCCCTCAAGATGACGCTTTAGCAAGCCACACTTCTAAGATTACAAAAGAAATGGGGCTTATTGATTGGCATCAACCGGCACATAAGATTGTCAACTTGATTCGTGGTTTAAATCCTGCACCTGGATGTTATTCTTTCTTACAGGGGAAACGGTTAAAGATTTGGTCTGCTCAAATGGTTGAGATTACATCTGTAAACAATAAGATGGCCACAATTTTTGTAAATAACAATGAGATTTCTGTAGAATTTGCACCTCCTGGAACTATAGTGCATACAGCAAAGGGACTTGTTGTGTCGACTGGTGATCAAGGTTTTATTCTCCTTACAGAGGTACAACCAGAAAATAAAAAGCGTATTAGTGCCCAAGATTTTATTAATGGTCACCAAATTAAAGGTGGTATTGCATTTGACGAAGTGTAATATATATTACAAAAGATACCCATTATATTTAAAATTATCGGCTCTATCTTGTTTATTCATTTCAATAATCATCGGCTTTTCAATGTATATAGTTTGGCCAGGATTAGAAAGAATATCATACAACTTAGCTTTTATTAGTGAAAGTATAGGTGGACTCTTAATATTAGGTATTTGGGGACTTTGGTTTGTTCTAGCTATTGCTTCTCTAGGTTTTAGATATATTCATCCTATAGTTTTACGAATAGCTAATCGATTTATTTATTTACTTTTCCCATTATCATTAGGGCTAGGAAAGGCTTTCATAGGCATACAAAAAGATGAATTACGTCAAGCTATGATTGATTTAATTAATCATCTAGTGGTTATGAATTTATATAAAGTACCTCCTGAACGCATTCTTCTATTAACACCTCATTGTCTTCAAGAGAACACCTGTATTCATAAGGTGACACATGATGTATACAACTGTAAGCAATGTGGTCGCTGTCAGGTAGGAGGGTTATTGAAAATCGCGAAGGAATATGGTTGTCAATTTATAGTTGTCACTGGTGGCACATTGGCACGTATGAAGGTTAAAGAGGCAAAGCCTAAGGCTATTATTGCTATAGCTTGTGAACGAGATCTTGCTAGTGGTATGGCTGATGTATTTCCTATTCCTGTTATCGGAGTATTAAATGAACGCCCTAATGGACCTTGCTGTAATACGACTGTTGATATTAACAAGGTACGAGATGCTGTAGAGTTACTGATTGATAAGGATAACTATGAACGAAATTGCTAAAAACGGACAAAAACAGAATATACGATTATTGGCTGTAAAGGCATTATCTGATATCAATCGTAAGGGTGCCTATGCTAATATTGTTTTACAGGACTATATTTCAAAATATAATCTATCTGACTTAGACAGACGCTTCTTTACAGAACTCGTATACGGTGTGGTGCGTAGACGCAATTATTTAGATGCTATTATCGTGCATTTTGCCAAACGTCCTATAAAAAAATTGTCCTCTATGGTGGTAGAAATTTTACGACTAGGTGTATATCAGATTATCTATATGGATAAGGTACCGGAAAGTGCAGCAGTTAATGAATCAGTTAAATTAGCGAAGAAATTAACACGAGGTCTATCTGGCTTCGTAAATGCCATATTGAGATCCGTTATACGAGAACAAGATAGTATTGGTATTGAAGATTTAGCAGCTAATGATATAGAAGCTATTTCTTTCATTTACAATATTCCTCTTTGGCTTATCAATTTATGGATAAGTGAGTTTGGTCGTGACAAAACAGAAGATTTATGTGCATGGTTTAATGAACAGCCTAAATTGACGGCACGTATTAACACGATTCTTATTGATATTCCACAATGTTTAACTATGTTAAATGAACAAGGATGGGCTGTTACACAGGATTCTAATTACGAGGATATTATTTATATTAATAGCCATCGTGGTAGCCTTGAAAAATCTGAGGCATTTATAAAAGGTTATATTACATTCATGGATAAGGCATCTATGCTAGTAGCACGTCTCGTAAATCCACAACCTGGTGAGCGTATATTAGATTGCTGCGCTGCACCAGGTGGTAAATCCATGTACATGGCAACTTTAATGAATAATGTAGGTTCATTAATGAGTTGTGATATACATGAACATAAGATTGAACTCATGAATTCAAATGCTGACCGATTGGGTGCTTCTATTGTTCATACAAAAGTACAGGACGCCACAAAGTTACCAGATTCATGGAACTCGTATTTTGATCGTGTGCTTGTAGATGCACCGTGTTCTGGATTAGGTATTCTTCAAAAGAAACTAGATATGCGTTGGCGAAAACAGGAATCGATACTTTCAGAATTACCATCTTTACAGTTAGCCATTTTAGAACGCGCTGCTATGACAGTTAAGGAAAAAGGCTATTTAATATATTCCACTTGTACATTAAACTACAAGGAAAACGAAGAGGTAGTCGAGGCATTTTTACAGAAACATAAGGAGTTTTCTATTATTCCTGTGGCGGATGATTTCCCACTTAAGTCAAATAGTGGTATGATTACAACATATCCACCAACAGATGATATGGATGGTTTCTTTATGGTTAAAATGCAACGTATTTCTTAACTAAGTTGTTAACTTTGAATGGGAGCACTCATGATTGAATTGTTGGGTAAATCGTTAGTTGAATTGCAAGCGTTATTTGAGGAACATAAAATTCAAAAATTTCGTGCAAAACAATTGATTGATTACATATATCATCGTCATATTTTTGTATTTCAAGATATGACACAATTCCCTAAGAACTTGAGAGATTGGTTGGATTCTAATTGCATAATATCGATTCCTAAAGTGATTACTCAATCTGTATCACCTGACGGAAAAACACAGAAATTATTATTGGAACTTACTGATCACAGCAGAATTGAAGCCGTTCTAATGGAGCAATATTATGGCAATTCTGTATGTGTTTCCTCCCAAGTTGGATGCGCTATGGGCTGTGTTTTTTGCGCATCTACACAAGGGGGATTATTTAGAGACTTATCGGTTTCTGAAATTGTAGGTCAAGTTGTTCTCTTTAGTGCCTTAAAACAAGAAGATATTCACTCTTTAGTTGTCATGGGTGCTGGTGAACCATTACAAAATTATGACAATGTATTGCAGGCGTTAAAACTTATTCACGACCCTATGACATTTGATATTAGTTATAGAAAAATGACTATTTCTACCTGTGGTTGGGTTCCTAATATTTATAAATTGGCAGATGAGGATCTTCCGATTACATTAGCGTTATCTTTACATGCTACAACAGATGAAACACGTCGTAAGATTATGCCTGTTGGATCTCGATACAAATTAGACGAGGTTTTAGATGCTGTAAAATATTATTATGAAAAAACACAGCGACGTATAACATTTGAATATATTTTAATAGATTCAATTAATGTATCGTTAGAGGAAGCTCATGAGTTAGGAAACATTGGCAAGGCATTTCCTAATTGTCATGTCAATCTTATTCCTGTAAATGGGAATGAACATATTAATTTGTATAAACCTTCTAGTAAACATATGAACATATTTAAGGATATTGTCGCTTCTTATGGTGTTTCTGTTACAATTCGTAAAGAAATGGGCGATGCTATTCAAGCCGCATGTGGACAATTAAAAGTAGCCCACGGTCGGAAAGAGGAGATTCATGAATAATATCGTAGGTTTAAGTAAAATTGGATTAGTCAGAAAACAGAATGAAGATCGCTTTTTTATTAGTGATAATATTTGTGCTGTTACTGACGGCATGGGAGGCTATAGAGGCGGAGAAATCGCCAGCACCTATGCTGTTGATGAAATAAAAGAATATTTACAATCTACTCCTACCATTAATGAAACGTCCTTAGTCGATGCTATATTACATGCGAATACACGCATAGTTAATCGTGTGGCACGAGAGGAACGGCTTAGTGGAATGGGAACTACTGCTGTTGTGGTTGCTAAGGTAGATGATAATCTACTTTGGGCTAGTGTCGGCGACAGTAGACTCTATATTTATAGAAATGATGAATTGACGCAAATTACCACGGATCACTCTATGGTTCAACAGTTATTAGATGCTGGTGAAATTACAAAAGAAGAGATGATTGTACACCCGCAACGTAATTTATTAACTAGAGCCGTCGGTGTTGAAGAAGATTTACATGTCGATAGTGGTACACTACATGTAAAATCCGGTGATCGAATTCTATTATGTACAGATGGATTATCTGGGTATATTAGCGATGAAAGAATACGAGAAGTATTACATCATATTGATGATAATACAGAGGTATTAAATACATTGATTGCTGATGTATATGATGCTGGTGCCGGTGATAATGTTACCATTATAGTAGGAACTATCTAATCTAGATATGGAGAGTTATAAATATTATGAAGATTAAAGATACATTGCTGGATAATCGCTATCGTATCCTGACCAAGATTGGTGTTGGCGGAATGGCCGACGTATATAAAGGTGAAGATACTTTATTAGGCCGTCCAGTAGCCATAAAAATTTTACATTCAAACTTTGCTAGTGACGATGAATTTGTAAGTCGATTTAAACGAGAAGCGCAGGCTGCAGGCAAGTTAAATCATCCTAATATCGTGAATATGTATGATGTAGGCTATGATCAAGGCATGCATTATATCATTATGGAATATGTAGACGGAGAAACACTTAAAGAATATATTACCCGTCATCATCGATTATCCATTGACGAAGCTGTTAAGATTACTATTGCTATCGGTGAGGGCTTAGAACATGCCCATGCAATGGGAATTGTTCATTGCGATATCAAACCACATAATGTAATTATTACAAATACAGGTCGTGTAAAGGTGACTGATTTTGGTATTGCACGTGCTATGAATACCACTAACACTGTTATGTACACAAATTCTATAATGGGGTCTGCTCATTATCTTTCACCAGAACAAGCTAGTGGAAAACCTGTCGATGGAAATACAGATATTTATTCCTTAGGTGTCGTTTTATATGAAATGTTAACTGGCAAGGTTCCTTTTGAAGGGGAAACACCGATTGCAGTAGCATTAAAACATGTACGAGAAAAGGTCATTCCACCTACAAGATATAATCCTTCTATACCACCATTGTTAGAAGCGGTTGTGATGAAAGCATTAGCTAAAAATCCTACTGATCGATTTGATTCCATATCTGAAATGATGGGGGACTTACGTTTATCTCAAGGCTTTACAATGGGAAAAACACAACGTCATGAACCATACGATTTTGCGACACAAATGATTCCGGCTGTAGATCCAGATACATTAGATGATTTCAGTGATATCGATGATTCTACGCCTAATGAGGAAAAAAAGAAATCTATGCTTAGTAAGATTGCATCTATACCACAAAAATATATAGTTCTTGGTGCTGCCGTTATTTTCTTGATTGCATTTTTAGGTGCATTCTTGAGTTATGGTAATTTTTGGAGTAATACCACTGTTGATGTACCAAATGTAGTAGGTAAACAAGTCTCTGTGGCCAAAAATATTTTGGAAGATAAACACTTACGAGTATCGACAAGTGAGGTAACTAATACAGATGTTCCAGCAGGACAAGTTATTTCTCAAAGCCCTGGTGCTGGGGAAAAAGTTAAGGAACAGCGTACTATACATTTAGTCGTATCTAAAGGTGTTGGTGATATTACAGTTCCTGATCTTTCTGGTTTGACTGTAGATCAAGCACGTCAACGTCTTAAAGATTTAGGCTTAGTTGTGGGTAAAATCTCACAAGGATCTGTTGAAGGAAAACCTGATAATGTTATAGTTGCACAAAGTCCTTCTGGTGATTCCAAGGTATCCAAAGGCACTACTGTTGATTTAGTTGTAAATAAAGCACAAGCTAAGAAGGTTAAAATGCCAGATCTCGTTGGTATGACCTTGAAAGATGCTCGCCAAGTATTGAGCTCTAACAATATTGGTGTTAATCAGATTGCTGGTTCAGTAGATGATAAATCAATTGTTACAGAACAAAGTATAAAAGCTGGTGAAGAGGTTTCTGAAGGTAGTAGCTTAAACTTAGCTACTGAATTAAAGGGAGATTCTTCCAAAAAAGACGACTCTAAGCAAAGCTCTTCTAATAGAACGAAAGGGACTGTAGATATAACCGTACCATCTGGTTCTAAAAATCAAGAAGTCAAAATTGTCGTAAAGGATGATGATGGATCTTCCGTTATATACGATGATACAAATAAACCTGGTGACCGTATCGTAAAAAATGTATCTGGTGTGGGCAATGTTCGAATACAGGTGTACCTAAATGGTGCATTAGTTCAAGATACTGCGTTGTAGAGGCCGTATGAGTACAGGTATTGTAATTAAAAATATGAATGGTTACTTTTATATTCAAGATGAATTTGGAACCATTCATGAATGTAAGGTGCGGGGACGTATTAAAAAGTCGAAATATAGTTTGCTTGTAGGTGATCGTGTAGAGTTTTCAGAAGATGGATTCGTTGAGACTATCTTGCCACGTCACAATTCAATGATACGTCCTGCTGTCGCTAATATCGACCAAGTTATCCTTGTTGTTGCTTCTCATAATCCTGATATTAATGAGTTATTACTCGATAAAATGTTAGTAATGATTGAACATGCTGATATACCAGTCATTTTGTGCATAAATAAGTGCGATGTAGGTGATGCATCGACAGATGCATTAATCGATAAGTATAAATCGATTGGATATCATGTTATCACTACATCTGCCATAAATCATATCGGTATTGATGAATTACGCAATCATTTGCAACACAAGGTTACTGCTTTTGCAGGACCTTCCGGTGTTGGTAAAAGTAGCCTCTTAAATGCAGTAGATGAAAAATTTGCATTCCAGACAGGTGAGATAAGCGATAAGATTAAACGTGGGAAGCATACAACACGTCATGCCTCATTGTTTAGTTTAAATGCTGATTCATTTATCATGGATACACCTGGTTTTAGTTCTATTGAATTCACTGATATTACATTAGAACGATTACCTACACTATTCCCTGAATTTTCTGATTATGTAGAAGCTTGTAAATTTAATCCTTGTTATCATGAGCATGAACCGATTTGTGGTATCAAGGAGGCTTTGGCAAATCATAAAATTTTTGAAAGTCGCTATGATGCGTACACGAATATTCGAAAAGATATACAAAACCAAAGAAAGAGGTTTTAAAATGATTAAAATAGCTCCATCTATGTTATCCGCAGATTTTTCAATATTGCGTGATGAAATTAAAAGTGTTGAACTTGCTGGTGCTGATTATCTTCATATCGATGTTATGGATGGACATTTCGTGCCTAATCTTACATTTGGTGCACCTATTGTAAAAGCTATCCGCCCACATACTGCATTGCCTTTTGATGTACATTTGATGGTCACTAATCCGGCTGATTATGTTGAAGAATATGCAAAAATTGGTGTTGAGTACTTTACCTTTCATCAAGAAACAGTTCCTCATATGCACCGATTGATACAGCAGATTAAATCCGCTGGTATGAAAGCAGGGGTTGCGCTCAACCCAGGGACACCAGTTTCGATGTTAGAAGATGTGGCCGGAGACTTGGATATGATTTTAATCATGTCCGTCAATCCAGGATTTGGAGGACAATCCTTTATTCCACGGGCTGTAGAAAAAGTAAAACAAGCGAAACTTTTATTGGATTCAGCTGGTAATAATGATGCTGTTATAGAGGTTGATGGTGGTATTAACGATATTACTTGCATACCAATTAAGGATGCAGGTGCTACCATGTTAGTTGCTGGATCTGCTGTATTTGGGGCTCCTGATAGAGCGAAGATGATCGAAGCAATACGTAATAACTAATATAAAATATATCTAGATTCGAGTAAAAATCATAAGTCTTTTATTGTAGATATATACTATGATATAAAGAGTCAGTAATTCTTTTATAATTACTGACTCTTTACTTGCTTTTAGAATATTTTTTTGTTAAAATTACTAAGTATGAAAAATATGCACGTCAGTGGACTTCGGTACTGTGCCTAATTTTGGGTGACCCGAAGGATGAAGCGGCGGAGGTTAATTAACAGGAGGTGCCACAATGGCAGTTGTATCAATGAAACAATTATTAGAGGCTGGTGTACACTTTGGTCATCAGACTAGAAGATGGAACCCTAAAATGGCGAAATTCATCTTCACTGAACGCAATGGTATTTATATCATTGACTTGTCCAAAACAGTTAAAAAAGTAGAAGAAGCTTACAATTTCTTACGTGAAGTTGCTTCCCAAGGCGAAGTAATCTTGTTCGTAGGTACTAAAAAACAAGCTCAAGAAGCTATTAAAGAAGAAGCTATCCGTGCTAACATGTTCTTCGTTAACGAACGTTGGTTGGGTGGTATGTTGACTAACTTCAAAACAATTGAAACTCGTATTAAACGTTTAAAACAATTGGAAGCTATGGCAGAAGATGGTACTTTCGAAGTATTGCCTAAAAAAGAAGTTATCGGTCTTCGTCATGAAATGGAAAAATTGGAAAAATATCTTGGCGGTATCAAAGATATGCCTAAAATGCCAGGTGCTCTTTTCGTAGTTGATCCTAAAAAAGAAAAAATCGCTATTGCAGAAGCTAAAAAATTGGGTATTCCAGTTGTTGCAACAGTTGACACTAACTGCGATCCAGATGAAGTTGAATTCCCAATCCCAGCAAATGATGACGCTATCCGTGCTGTAAAATTATTAGCTGGTAAAATGGCTGATGCTGTTCTTGAAGGTCGTCAAGGTGAATCCTTTGATGAAGCATTAGATAACATGGTTTCTGATTCTGCAGAAATGGTTCGCGACGGTCAAGCTTAATCATAATTGATTAGCATTTGAAAGATAAATCTATAACATATATAATTAGGGTAAGGACTGTATCCTTACCTTAATTAGTACTAGGAGGAACAAAATAATGGCAATTACTGCTGCTATGGTAAAAGAATTGCGCGACATGACTGGCGCAGGTATGATGGATGCAAAAAAAGCATTAGTTGAAACTGACGGTAATATCGATAAAGCGGTTGACCTTCTTCGTGAAAAAGGTTTGGCTGCTGCAGCTAAAAAAGCTGGTCGTATCGCAGCTGAAGGTGTAGTACAATCTTACATTCATGCTGGTGGTCGTATCGGTGTTTTAGTTGAAGTTAACTGCGAAACTGACTTCGTTGCTAAAACTGATGATTTCCAAAGCTTAGCACGCGATATCGCTATGCAAATCGCAGCTGTTAACCCTGCATACTTAAACCGTGAAGAGGTTCCTGCTGAAGTAATCGAACATGAAAAACAAGTATTGTTGGAACAAGCTAAAGTAGAAGCTGAAGAAGACGTTAAAGCTGGTCGTAAACCAAAACCTGAAGCTGTTTTAGAAAAAATGGTTAATGGCCGTATTGAAAAATTCTATAAAGAAAATTGCCTATTAGAACAAGCGTTCATTAAAGATGGTGACAAAACAGTTACTGATATCATTAATGAAAATATTGCAAAAATCGGTGAAAACATCAACGTACGTCGTTTTGTTCGCTACGGTTTGGGCGAAGGCATTGAAAAACGCCAAGATGACTTCGTAGCAGAAGTAATGGCATCTGTTGGTAAATAATTAATAAATAATAAGAGAACACCGTACCGTGTTCTCTTATTTTGCAATAGAGGAGTATACAAATGGCAAAGAGACACTTTAAACGTATTGTTTTGAAGTTGAGTGGTGAAGCATTAGCGGGTGATCAAGGTTTTGGTATTAACCCGGATGTAGTTGAAAAGTTTGCACAAGAAATCGCAGCTTTGGCAAAATCCACTGATTTAGAAATCGCTATTGTTGTTGGTGGCGGTAACCTATGGAGAGGGTTAGCTGGTAGCAATCAAGGTATGGATCGTGCTACAGCTGACTATATGGGCATGTTGGCAACAGTGATGAACTCCTTAGCATTGCAAGATGCATTAGAACAAGCTGGCGTGGATACTCGCGTACAAACAGCTATTGAAATGCAGGAAATTGCAGAGCCTTATATTCGTCGTCGTGCAATTCGACATTTGGAGAAAAAACGTATCGTTATCTTTGGCGCAGGCCTTGGGAAACCTTATTTCTCCACTGATACAACAGCTGCATTGCGCGCTGCAGAAATTGAAGCTGATGCAATTTTGATGGCTAAAAAGTTTGCTGATGGTGTATATGATTCTGATCCAAAAACAAATCCTAATGCCGTTAAATTTGATGAATTAACATATAATGACATTATTACAAAAGAATTAAAAGTAATGGATTCTACATCCACTACATTATGTAAAGACAATAATATCCCTATTATCGTTTTCAGCATGGATATTCCTGGTAATATTACAAAAGCTGCAAAAGGTGAAGAAGTAGGGACTATCGTTCGCGGAGAATAAACCACTATGGAATTAAAAGAATTAATGCAACAACAAGAAGAACGTATGAATAAGTCCATCGAGTCTTTAAAGCATGAATTTGCTTCTATTCGTACCGGTCGTGCTAGTACTGCATTACTTGATAAGGTGATGGTTGATTACTACGGATCTCCTACGCCAATTAATCAAGTAGCTAATATTTCTGTACCAGAACCTCGTATGATTTTAATTGCACCATGGGATAAATCCATGATTGGTGCTATTGAAAAAGCTATTTTACAATCAGATTTGGGATTAAACCCAGGTAATGATGGTACAGCTATACGTTTGACAATTCCTCAATTAACAGAAGAACGTCGTAAAGAAATTGTTAAAGTAGTTCATAAGAAAGCTGAAGATGCAAAGGTAGCAGTTCGTAACATTCGCCGTGATGCTAATGATGCATTGAAAAAAGAAGAAAAAGCTAAAACGATTACTGAAGATGATGCTAAAGATGGTTTAGATCAAATTCAGAAATTAACGGATAAAAAGATTAAACAAATCGATGAATTGAAAGCCGTTAAAGAAAAGGACGTATTAGAAGTATAATGACTAATTCTAGTAGTCTTATTGGAATGCCTTGGCAGCTTGCAAAGTCTCAATTGCAGGCTGCCCATATTCCTTTTAAGGTAATAATAGGCGATAATTTTAATCGCTTTTTTGAGATAGCCTCTGAAGGCTATTATGTCGCAAGAATCACTGAATCTGAGGATATGCTTCATATCATTCTATATAGACCTATGGTTGCAAGTGATTTTGGACATACTCTGGAGGTAATGTATGCTGAGGAAACTATTTAAACGCCATACCTCATCTACAGTTAATATAGATGAACACAATGTGCCTCGTCACGTAGCTATTATTATGGATGGCAATGGGCGTTGGGCAAAGCGTCGTGGCATGCCTCGGTCAATGGGACATCGAGCAGGTGCTGATGTATTAAAAGAAATTGTTATTGCTGCTGATGAAATCGGTGTAAAAGCATTAACAGTATATGGATTCTCAACGGAGAACTGGAAACGGCCTGAGCAAGAGGTTTCTCTTTTGATGGCCTTGATTAAAGAATATTTACAAAAAAACGTACAATATATGCATGAACATAATGTTCGTATACGTTTCATTGGATATATTCAAGGACTTTCAGAAGAATTACAAACGATTATTTCTGATTCCGAAGCATTAACTAAGAATAATACAGGCCTAACCTTACAATTAGCTATTAATTATGGTGGGCGTGATGAGATAGTACGGACTGTACAAGGAATAGCACAATCTGTGTTAGAGGGACAACTTGCAGTTCAAGATATTACTGAACAATATGTTAGCAGTCATTTGTATACGCAAGAGTTTAGTGATGTCGATTTACTAATACGTCCTAGCAAAGATTATCGTATTAGTAACTTTTTATTATGGCAGTTAGCATATGCCGAATTTTGGTTTACTGATTTACATTGGCCAGATTTTACAAAAGAAACATTATTAGAAGCTATAGCAGCCTATCAAAAACGAGAACGTCGTTTTGGTGGCTTGCAAGAGGAATAATCGATGCTTAAAACACGTGTTATCACTGCAGTTATCGGGTTTATCATTGCATTAGGTGCCATTACACTAGGTGGCTTAACATATGATATACTCATTACATTATTAGCACTTATTGGATGGCGAGAATTTATACTGCTAAGTAAGGCTAAACATGTTCGTGTACCGGTATTGTGGGGATACCTTTCAATTATCGCTATCATGATATCCTTGTGGTTTGGCAGTTATACAGTAAGTATGGCTTGCTTTGTATTCGCCCTTATTTCCAATTATCTAATGTGTACATTTGGTGAAAATACATATTCTATGAGTAGCGTTTCTTATAGCTTATTTGGTTTGCTATATATAGTAATGGGACTAGGCTCATTATTATTGATACGTCATGACTGGCTCTATAGTTCATTAACAATGCCTATTGTTGGTGAAAGTTGGGGCGTAGTTATGCTATGGTTATTATTGTTTTCAACATGGGCTAGCGATACCTTTGCGTACTTTGCCGGTCGTGCATTTGGTAAACGTAAAATTGTACCGTCCATAAGTCCTAATAAAACATTAGAAGGTTTTATTGGCGGTTTTATCGGCTGTGTTGTAACTGGTATTGTGTATGCTGTAATCAGTCATATACCAGTCTATATAGGTGCCTATGTTGGTATCATTTGTGGTGTATTAGCACCTTTAGGTGATTTATTTGAGTCTAAATTAAAACGATTATGTAATGTAAAAGACTCAGGTACACTATTACCTGGTCATGGTGGGGTTTTAGATCGTTTTGATAGTTTAATGTTTACCGCACCAGTTACATTATTATTAATTTTATGTTTTGCATAATAAACATAAACAGAAAAGAAGGCTTTTATGAAGTATGTAAGTATATTGGGAAGCACTGGCTCAATTGGTACACAAACATTAGATGTTATTAAGCAACATCCTGACCAATTTAAAGCCGTTGCATTAGTTGCTCACCGTAATATTGATTTATTAGAACAACAAATTAATGAATTTAATCCATTAATAGCTGGTGTAGTTGATGAACAAGCATATATGCTTCTTAAAGAACGTTATCATGGTTCCACTAAAATTATAGGTGGTAAAGAAGCTTTGATTAGTGCAGCCACAATTCAAGAAGCTACTATGGTGGTTACGGCAATTGTTGGTGCTGTTGGTATTGAGCCAACTGTAGAGGCCATTAAGGCCCGCAAGACTATCGGCCTTGCCAATAAAGAAACATTGGTAGCAGGTGGACCTTTAATTACGGCACTTGCTAAAGAATATAATGTTGCTATTTTACCTATAGACAGTGAACATAGTGCTATTTTCCAATGTTTGGAAGGACAAGCTAAATCGAATGTAGATTCATTGATATTAACTGCTTCAGGTGGGCCACTTAGAACCTGGCCTAGTGAACGTATTGCTTCTGCTACGGCAGAGGATTGTTTAAAACATCCTACATGGAATATGGGTAGCAAAATTACTATTGATTCTGCTTCTTTATTTAATAAAGGGCTAGAGGTCATTGAAGCCCATTGGTTATTCGACTTTGATTTTGATCATATCGATGTGGTGGTTCACCCTCAAAGTATTATTCATTCCATGATTCGTTTAAATGATGGTGCTATCCTTGCACAAATGGGTAATCCTGATATGCGTGAACCAATTCAATATGCTTTAACATATCCTAAACGGATGCATCTTGATATGAAACATTTGGACTTTAAAGAATTACTCACTCTTGAGTTTATGCCTCCTAGAGTAGATGATTTTCCTGCTTTAAATTTAGCATATAAAGTTGGTAAAATTGGTGGTTTTAAGCCAGCCGTATTTAATGCAGCTAATGAAACTGCCGTATATGCATTTTTAGATGGAAAAATCATATTTAGCGATATCTATAAAATCGTTACCGCTGTTTTGGAATCCATGGGAAGAGATGATGAATTTACTCTCGATAACTTACTAGCTGTCGATCAATGGGCTCGCATAAAAGCTTCAGAATTTATAAATAGGAGATAGTATGATTACGGCTTTAGCCACAATATTTGTATTTGGTCTAATCGTGTTTATTCATGAATTAGGTCATTTTATAACTGCAAAATTATCGGGCATGCGTGTTGATGAATTTGCTATTGGTTTTGGTCCTGTTTTGCTAAAAAAACAGTATGGCGAGACCTTATACTCTGTTCGTTGTATTCCGTTAGGTGGTTTCAATCGCATCGCTGGAATGACACCTGATGAGCCATTAGATGATGGTTCATTCTATACAAAACCAGCTTATAAAAAACTTATTGTTATTTCTGCTGGTGCTATTTTTAATTTCTTATTGGCTATAGTCATTTATTTCGGCCTAAATGCTACAGTGGGAACAATGGTTTCTACTGATAAGCCTATAATTGGCAGTGTTATTACAGGTGGTGCTGCAGATTTAGGAAAATTACAGGGCGGAGACATTATACTTTCCATTGACAACCAACCTATTTCCAAGTGGTCAGAGATTTCTGAACGTTTGAAAGGCACAGCTAATCACGGTGTTACCGTTGTAGTAAATCGTAATGGTGACACAGTTGAAACTACTGTAATTCCAAAGATGGAAAAGGATACACCAAAGTTAGGTATATATCAAGCGTATGAAACAATACCTCATAGTATAGGGGATTCTTTCATACTAGCTGTTCAGAAAACAGGATATATTATTGTAGCTATGGTAGATGGACTACGTGAAATGGTTGTAGGTACAGAGCAGGCTGAAGTATCTGGACCAGTTGGCATTTCACATATGGCAGGTTCTATAGCTCAACAAGGCTTTGCACCTCTATTGAGTTTTGCTGCATTGCTAAGTATTAATTTAGGTGTTATCAATCTTTTGCCGTTACCAGTTCTTGATGGTGGGCATCTCATCATCATTTTAATAGAGGCCATTACAAGACGTAAATTACCGGCTAAAGCTTTGATGTATATTCAAATGATTGGTATTGCGTTATTAGTTACAATATTTGTATATGCTACTGCAAAAGATATACTACAATTACTATAAATAAGTCATAGTTAGGAGTTATATATGATTACTAGAAAACCAACAAATGGTATCTATGTAGGCAATGTAAAAATTGGCGACTATGCACCTGTTAGTATTCAGTCAATGATTACTACTGATCCTGTACATACGGAAAAGGCGATTGCTGAAATCAATCGATTAGCGGATGCTGGTTGTGAATTAGTTCGAGTTGCAGTTCCTACAATGGAATCTGCAAAAGCATTAAAAGCGGTACGTGCAGGAATAACCATTCCTCTTATAGCAGATATTCATTTTGATTATAAATTAGCATTAGAAGCCATTGATAATAATGTAGATGGCCTTCGAATTAATCCAGGCAATATCGGTGGAGAGGATAAGGTGTTGGCCGTTATTGAAAAGGCTAAACCTAAGCAAATTCCAATTCGTATTGGTGTCAATGCAGGTTCTTTACCACAACATATATTAGACGCTTATGGAGGTCATCCAACAGCTGATGGTATGGTTGAGACCGCATTGGAACACGTACGTATTTTAGAGAAATTGGACTATAAACAAATGAAGATTTCTATTAAAGCTACCGAAGTACCACTTATGGTAGAAGCTTATAGAAAGCTTTCAGATAAAATACCATATCCATTGCATTTAGGTGTAACTGAGGCTGGTACCATTAAACAAGGTACGATTAAATCGGCTATGGGTATTGGTGCATTGTTATTAGATGGTATCGGTGATACCTTGCGCGTATCCTTAACAGGTGACCCTATTCATGAAATTGAGGTGGGTAAAAGTATTCTAAGCAATTTAGGTCTTAGAAACTTTGGAGCTACCATGATTTCATGCCCAACATGCGGTCGTTGCCAAGTTAATTTATTTGATATGGCAAGCATTGTAGAAGAACGTCTAGCATCCATTTCTGCACCTATTAAGGTTGCCGTGATGGGATGTGTCGTTAATGGACCTGGTGAAGCTAGGGAAGCCGATTTTGGTATTGCCGGTGGCAAAGGTCAAGGTATCGTATTCAGAAAAGGGGAAGTTTTAAAAACCGTACCCGAATCTGAACTAGTAGATACTTTATTTAGAGAAATAGATCAATATTTAGAAACAATTGATAAGGAGTAATTGTATGTTAGCCAGTAAATTATATGCCCCAACATTGCGGGAAGTTCCATCTGATGCAGATGTGGTAAGTCAACAGCTTATGTTGCGCGCAGGTTTTATGCGTAAGGTTGCTAATGGTTTATATAGTTTTTTACCTTTGGGCTGGCGAAGCATCAAAAAAATTGAAGCTATCATTCGCGAAGAAATGGACCGTTCTGGTGCACAAGAGATTATGATGCCTATTTTGCAACCAGCAGAGATTTGGAAAGAATCTGGTCGTTGGAATGCGTATGGTGCTGAAATGATGCGTATCAATGACCGCCATGATGTGGAGTACTGCTTAGGACCAACTCATGAAGAAATGATTACAACATTGGTAAAAAATGAAATTAATTCATATCGTCAATTACCAGTTAATCTTTATCAAATCCAAAGTAAATTCCGCGATGAACGTCGTCCACGATATGGTTTAATGCGTAGCCGCGAATTTATCATGAAGGATGGGTACTCCTTTGACATTGATGATACAGCTGCAGATGTTTCTTACAAAAATATGTATGATGCATATAGTCGTATTTTTACTCGTTGCGGTCTTACTTTTAGACCTGTAGAAGCAGATAGCGGTGCAATTGGTGGTAGCAATACTCATGAATTTATGGCTATTGCTGAAGCCGGTGAAGCAGATATTATTCACTGTTCCGCTTGTGACTATGCAGCGAATATTGAAATCGGTAAACCTGGCATTATGAAGCAAGCAGAAGAAGCTTTAAAAGAATTAGAAGTAGTAGATACACCTCATGCATCTACTATTGAAGCTGTTGCAGAAATGCTCAATTTACCTTTGGAAAAAACTATTAAAGCAGTAGTATATGCTATTGAAGATAAAGTAATTCTAGCTATGGTTCGTGGTGATCATGATGTGAACGAAGTGGCTGTTCAACATGCTGTTAATGGTTCTGTAGAGCCTGAAATGGCAACACCTGAACAATTGGAGAAGGTTGGATTGACAGCTGGCTTTATCAGCCCAGTAGGTCTTAAACAAACTGATGATTTTGCTATAGTTGTAGATGAATCTGTTATGGAAACTTACAATGTTTGTGGTGGTGCCAATAAAGCTGATGCTCATTACATCAATATCAATCCTAAACGCGATTTTAATACAGAAGATATTATCGTAGCACCTATTCGTTTGATTACTAAAGACGATGTGTGCCCTGAATGCCATAGTCCTCTAGAATACAGTAAAGGTATCGAAGTAGGCCAAGTATTTAAGTTAGGTACTAAATATTCTGAAAGTTTACAAGCTACATACCTTGATCAAAATGGTCGTCCTAATGCAATGGTTATGGGCTGTTATGGTATTGGCGTTAGCCGTACATTAGCTGCAGCTATTGAACAATATCATGATGAAAATGGTATTATTTGGCCTCGTGCTATAGCTCCATTTGAAGTAGTTATTGTTCCTATTAACGCAAAAGATGAAGCCCTAATGTCCACAAGTACATCTATTTACGATATATTATTAAACAATAAAGTAGATGTTTTATTAGATGACCGTAAAGATCGGGCTGGTGTTAAGTTTAAAGATGCTGATCTTATTGGCTACCCATTACGTATTACAGTAAGTAAAAATACGTTGGAAAGTAATGAGGTTGAAATCCGCGTTCGTAAAACAGGTGAAGCTATTAATTGTCCAATCGATGAAGTATCTAACAAGGTACAAGAATTATTGAGCCAATTATAATTAAATTGCGATTCTAGTGAAAGCTCATTGGAATCGCAATTTTTATATTTATATATATGTGAATTCATTTAATTTCATATTGAAAACTTTTAGTTAATACCTTGTAAAAACTTGAATAAACAAACGGAATAAGTCATAATAAAATGATAGGGTAATGTAATAATTTGGAGGTAATTATGCGTGTAGATTTTCATATGCATTCTACATTTTCTGATGGTGTAGAAACACCAGAACAGCTATTACAACATGCTATTGAAGCTGATTTGAAAATGATTGCATTAACTGATCACGATGAAATTGCTGGTATAGATGTAATGTTACAAAATAATAGTTCTATTCAAATTATTACAGGTTGTGAGTTCAGTGGTCACTATAAAGGTAAGGATATTCATATCTTAGGTTATGGATTTAATCATCATGATGAAGGATTACGGAAATTCATTGAATTTTTTAAAGAAAAACGTGAATCAAGAATAAAAGAAATTATTAGTCGATGTATTGCTCATGGCTATGATATTTCTTTTTCTGAATTACAAAATTTATATCCAAATACTAAGTCCTATGGTAGACCACATGTTGCTAGATTATTAATAGATCATGGCTATGCCAAAGATGTACAAGATGTATTTGATGGTATATTAAATTCAAAAAGCCCTTGTTATATACCTAAAGTAAAATTAGAAGTACCAGAAATATTAGATATTATTCATAATGCAAATGGCCTAGCTGTATTAGCGCATCCCAAATTAGTCCGTAATGATGAGTATGTTGCGGAACTATTAAACTATAGTTTTGATGGTGTAGAAGTATATCATTCTAAACATGATTATGATGATGAAGTAAAATATTTAACCATGGCAAAAGAACGAAATTTATTTGTTACAGGTGGATCTGATTATCATGGAATACCTAATCGATACCCTTATCATTTAGGTGAATATGTTGTAGATAGTAATCTAATAAATCAATTTATTGAACGCATACGTTGTATATCAGCGTAATTATAGATGTGAGGTGTACTATGGAAGTTATTGCTTTTGTAGGTGGTAGTGGGACCGGTAAAAGTCATCGGGCTCTCGTACTAGCTCATGAAAATAGTGTGGAATGCATTATTGATGATGGTATTTTAATTCATGATAATAAAATCGTAGCTGGCTTTTCTGCCAAAAAAGAATCTAGCCGGTTAAAGGCTGTTCGTCGTGCTATATTTCAAGATCCTGTTCAAGTTAAAGAGGTTCGTAGTCAATTAGATGCGATAAATCCTAATCGATTGATGATTATTGGTACATCCGATAATATGGTCAAAAAAATTACTAAGGCATTGGGGCTTCAAGAACCAGATCGATATATTCGTATTGAAGATGTGGCAACCCCTAAAGAAATTGAAAAAGCACAGTATGCTCGTTTAAAAGAAGGTAAGCATATTATTCCTGTGCCAACCATGGAATTAAAGCCTCACTTTAAAGGATATCTTA
This sequence comes from Veillonella atypica KON, assembly GCF_002959915.1. GTDB lineage: Bacteria > Bacillota > Negativicutes > Veillonellales > Veillonellaceae > Veillonella > Veillonella atypica. The sequence goes on from NZ_PPDE01000008.1 coordinate 278,478, forward strand.
TCGATCCAATTAAGACGATTTGGAGACGACGTACATTGCGTAAACAAGATCCTGATAAAATTGGTCAAATTGGATCTGAAGGCTTTGAACGTTCCGTTGTTAGACCAGCCTTTAGTTATTATGGTCGTCTAACATTTGATGATGATGTCATCATTAAATTAATTAGAAATGGCCTAAAAAAGGTTCCTGGTGTTGATGCCTCATCAGACATCGCTTTCAAAAAGAGCTCTAAAGGGCAGAATGGTTTAATATTAGATATGTCAGTTGTTATAGAACAAGGTCATCCCGTTAAACCAATGATGCAACAGGTACAAAAATCTGTACGCAACGAATTAGAATATATTACGGGCATGTCTGTAGAGCGAATGTCTATAAAAGTAAAAAATATTGTAGAAACAAAACGTAAGATTATAAAACATATTTAGGAGATAGAATGAAGTCATATTATATATATACCTATGGTTGTCAAATGAATACCGCTGATTCTGAGCGTCTTTCACATCAACTTGAAATAGTAGGTTATATACCGACCGATGATGTAGAATCGGCAGATTTAATATTATTGAATACCTGTGCAGTACGTGAAACGGCAGAAACGAAAGTATTTGGTCGTATCGGTGAATTAAAACGTTTAAAACAAAAAAATAAAAATTTGATCATTGCTATTACAGGTTGTATGGCACAAAAAAATCAAGCTGAAATGTTTAAACGCGCACCTCATATCGATATTGTCCTAGGTACTCATAATATTCAACATATTAATGAAATGATTGCTGAGGTTCAACGTACCCATAAGCATCAAATCAATGTTGACATGGATAATACAGTACTTCCAGAATTACAGGCAAAACCTAATGGTACATTTTTTGCTTGGGTACCGATTATGAATGGTTGTAATAAATTTTGTACTTATTGCATCGTTCCTCATGTGCGCGGTCGCGAAATTAGCCGTCCCGTAGAAGCAATTGTAAAAGAAGTAACAGAGTTGGGTGCAAAAGGGTTTAAGGAAATTACGTTGTTAGGACAAAATGTAAATTCCTATGGCTTAGATTTTAAAGATGGTACCGATTTTGGCACATTAGTAGATGCCCTTGATCATATCCCAGGCATCGAACGTATTCGTTATATGACGAGTCATCCTCAAGATATGACCAAATCAATGATTGATGCATTGGGGCGCTCTAGTAATATCGTTACGCATTTACATTTACCAATTCAATCCGGTTCTGATAGAATTTTAAAGAAGATGAATCGCCATTATACGGTGGAACATTATAAAGAATTATTATCCTACTGTAGAGAGAAAATTAAAAATGTAGTTGTAACAACCGATATAATCGTAGGTTTTCCTGGGGAGACTGAGGAAGATTTTGAACAGACGCTTCAATTATTAAAAGATGTTCGCTACGATATGGCTTATACTTTTATTTACTCTAAACGGTCTGGTACGCCTGCTGCTACCATGGATGAGCAAGTTCCAGAAGAAGTAAAACGCGTTCGTCTACAACAATTGATGGATATTCAAAATGAAATTTCTTTAGAACTCAATAAAACTATGGAAGGCAAAGTATTTGATATTATTGTAGAAGGTCCAAGTGCTAAAGATGAAACCATGTGGTTCGGTCGTACGTCCGGGAATAAGATGGTACTATTCCCAAAAGATGATGAGTTAACTATCGGTGATACTGTACCAGCCTATATTGATAAAGCACAAACATGGGTCTGCTACGGTACCATTCAAAAGGGGTAAGAATGGCAAAAAAAGTAACACCAATGATGGAACAATATTTAGATATTAAATCGCGACATAGCGATGAGCTTCTATTTTTCCGACTTGGTGATTTTTATGAATTATTTAATGAAGATGCATTAATTGCATCTCGAGAATTGAATATTACCTTAACAGGTAGACCAACAGGCAATGAGGAACGAACACCTATGTGTGGCGTTCCTTTTCATGCTGCTGAAAGTTACATAGAAACTTTGGTTAAAAAAGGGTATAAGGTCGCTATTTGTGAACAATTAGAGGACCCTAAGGCCGTAAAAGGCATCGTTAAGCGGGATGTTATCCAAGTCATTACACCGGGAACCGTAATGACAGAAAATGGTAATGATGCACGGAGTAATAACTTTTTAGCTCTATTCTATTTAGTTAAAGAGGCTTGGATTCTTGTATTCTCCGATGTATCTACGGGTGAGGTCATTTGGGATCGTGTACCTCAAGACAATATAAGTCAAATATATGATTCTCTTAGCATGTATAGACCTGCTGAAATCATTGTTCCTGAAGGAACTATTTTGCCACAATCTATCGTTGATTTCATTCATAATCAATTTAATAATGTAGTATTGTCTCCATTTACTTCCTTTGAAAGTGTAGATTTTGCATGTAAACTTGCAAATAATCACTTTCAAGATATGGGCCTTATGGAGGAAGATGTATTAGCTGCATTAGGCTTTATGCTCTTATATTTACAAGATGTAATTAAAACAGAAATAGCCCATATTAATTATGTTCATCAGATGGATGTAGGCAATCGTTTGATTCTAGATACATCCTCATTGCGTCATCTTGAGATTACACACAACTTGCGGGATGGCGGTGTAAAGGGGACTTTATTAGATGTGCTCGACAGAACATTAACACCTATGGGGGCCCGTTTATTAAAACAATGGTTGGAAAGCCCTCTTACGGATATATCTACTATTCAACGACGTCAAGCTGCTGTTGCGGAACTCATATCTCGCAATGGTGAAAGATGCGAAATTCAAGGTTATTTAGATTGTATTTATGATTTTGAGCGTATCGTAGGTCGTATTGAAACAGGTTCTGTATCGCCTCGCGATTTTACATCGCTTCGTGAATCCCTCCAAGTATTACCGCAAATTAAGAATCTTCTTAAAGAATTTTCTGGCCTTTCATTGTCATCTATTAATACTCGCATTGATCATCATGCTGATATATATGATTTATTGAATCGAGCTATCGCAGAACAACCAGCATTAACATTGAAAGATGGACGCGTAATTCGGGATGGCTATAACGAAGAATTAGATGAACTACGATCCTTAGCCACCAATAGTGAGGTTTGGCTTCAAAAGTTAGAGGATAAGGCCAGAGAAGAAACAGGCCTCAAACTAAAAACAAAATATAATAAGGTTTTTGGATATTTCTTTGAAGTAAGTAAATCTCAAATTGATAAGGTACCGGCCTATTTTATTCGGAAACAAACCACAGTCAATGCAGAGCGTTATATTACACCTGATTTAAAAGAATTTGAAATTAAAATTCTAAGTGCCAAGGAAAAAATTGTTTCCTTAGAACAACAGCTCTATCAAGATTTACGCGATCAAATCAAAGGCGTTATTAAAAAGGTTCAGGAAACAGCTAGAGCTTTGGCAGAACTGGATGTACTTGCATCATTAGCGACTGTTGCCTATGAGTCTAACTATATTTGCCCGAATATCGTTATGAATGGTCAAATTAATATTCGTGATGGTCGTCATCCGGTGATAGAAAAATTCTTAAAAAGAGAGGTTTTTGTTCCTAATGATGTAGTACTCAACCATGATGATGAAGAATTTATGCTTATAACTGGACCTAATATGGCTGGTAAATCTACCTATATGAGACAAGTTGCGATACTTATGATTATGGCTCAAATTGGGTCATTCATTCCTGCTAGAGAGGCCACTATTTCTCCTGTAGATCGCGTATTTACACGTGTAGGTGCTAGTGATGATATTTCTACAGGTCAAAGTACATTTATGGTAGAAATGAAAGAGGTTGCTTATATTCTTGAAAATGCTACCTCTAAGAGTTTAATTATTCTTGATGAAATCGGTCGTGGTACCAGTACCTTTGATGGTTTAAGTATCGCACAAGCCGTGGTAGAACATATTTGTAAACATATTCATGCAAAAACATTGTTTGCTACACATTACCATGAATTGATACCTTTGGAGGACGTATACCCTCGTTTGAAGAATTACACGGTAGCTGTAAAGGAGAAAGGAAAAGATATTGCCTTTTTACGCCGTATTATTAGAGGTGGTGCCGATAGGAGCTATGGTATTCACGTAGCAAAATTAGCAGGTTTACCAGCTCAAGTATTGAAACGAGCGGAAGTGATTCTTGAATCCTTAGAGGAACAAAATACCGACACCGATGATTTAAATAATCGCGTTATAACATCAGATTCTGTTGTTAAGTATACTAAACCATCTATCGAACAAGATGATTTTGGCAATTTATTCACCCATTCTGTTGTGGATTCCTTGTTGGCTATAGATGTGAATACGATGACACCTATAGAGGCGCTAAATGCAATTCATCAGTTACAAGCAGAGGCGCGTAATGGAGGCGGTAAATAATGGCAACCATACATGTTTTGGATGAAACTACAATCAATAAAATAGCAGCTGGTGAGGTTGTAGAACGTCCCGCATCAGTTGTAAAAGAACTGATTGAAAACTCTATTGATGCTGGTGCTACATCGATTGAAGTGGAAATTGGCGAAGGTGGTAGTGCATATATGCGCATTACTGATAATGGCAAGGGGATGACAGAAGAAGATGCCCGCCTTGCAGTTTTGCGCCATGCTACCTCTAAGATTCAAAATGTAGAGGATTTATTCGATATTGCATCCTTAGGGTTTAGGGGAGAGGCTTTGGCGAGTATCGCTTCTGTTTCTCATTTTATTTTGACTACTAGAACTGTAGACCAAGAACTTGGTACACGTATCCTCATCGATGGAGGAACCTTTACTGATTGTATTCCTTATGGTGCAGCACCTGGTACGACAATTGAAGTGAAGGAATTATTTTTTAATACACCAGCTCGTCGTAAATTTCTTAAAACTGAACGAACTGAATCATCTAAAATTCAAGACATTGTTGGTAAATTGGCATTAAGTAATCCGCATATTGCTTTTAAATTAACTATTGATGATCGTGTAGCTATCATTACACCAGGAACTGGCTCAATACAAGATACAGTGGCTGCATTATACGGTTATAAGACCAAGAATGATATATTTCCTATCGCTTATGAAAGTGAACATATCTATATTGAAGGTGTTGTATCAAAACCAACATTGTTAAAAAGCACGCGTATTTGGCAGACGATTATTGTCAATAATCGAGTTATATCAGATAAAACAATTTTGAAAGCCATAGATAATGCTTACCATGCATTATTACCAAAATCTGGATATCCATTGGTTTTACTACATATAACTGTACCGGCTAGTATGGTGGATATCAATGTACATCCTCGGAAGAGTGAAGTTAAATTCGAAGATGATAAAATCATATTTAAAGCTGTTTATCATGCAATTCTAAATGCCTTAAATAACCCTCTTCATGAACGGTATGAACGTGAATCATCATCGTTTACTCAACCTTTAGAAACTGAATCACAAGGTAGTGGCTATAACTCGTACCAAGCTCCACAAGTTTTGAGTGATCATAATGATACGGCTGAACATATTGCTACAGCCATTGACTATGATAAGGTTTTTGGCGGACGGCGCACTAAGGGATATGAGGTATTACGTCAGGATACACGCGATTTTGTAGATGCCTTAAAAGAAAAAGGGTTTACACCACCAGCTCCAAAAGCGACGTATGAACAGGAAGCATTTGAGGAATCTTCATTTACATCAGTTCCTACAGCTTATACTAGCTATACGACGGAAGATAAAGAGAAATTCCATCAAATACAAGAACAGCATATAGAAGATGAGTCTAGAGATATACAAAAATCAGGCTTTTTACCAATGGGACAGGTTGCATCCTGTTATATATTAGCCAAAAAAGGTGATGATTTATATATTATAGATCAGCATGCAGCACACGAACGTGTCCGTTATGATCGTTTGTGTAAATCTTCGGAAGCTATACCAATGCAAAGCCTGCTTGTACCGACATATAGCAATGCCACAGAGGATGAAATGAATCTCGTTGAGAATGAACAGGACGCTTTGTTGGATTTAGGCTTTGAAGTAGAGCTTGGCGGTCCTAATCAAATCAAATTAGTTGGTGCACCTGTAGATCTAGTAGAAAGTAAAGCTCAGGAAATTTTATCTTATGTATTTACTTTTTTGCATGACCATGAACAGCCCACCAAAGCCCAATTGCGTCATGAAATGCTAGCTTATGCATCTTGTAGAGGTGCCATTAAATCTGGACACAATCTTAATATGTACCAAATGACAACACTTATTGAAGATTTATTCCATACAGATAAACCTTATGTGTGCCCTCATGGTCGCCCAACAATTATTAAATTTACACCTGATGAATTGGGTAAGTTATTCTTAAGGTCTTAATATGATTATTACTACCTCACAAAAAGCGTCTACAGCGATAAAAGAAGAAACAAAAGAATTAGCTAAATCATTAGATTTAGTATATCTAAATCGTCAAAAGAGACCTATTTCTGAACTATTATTAGAGGATACACCTATTGCGGTTGTTTCTAAGAATCAATTGACAATTCATTTTAACGAAGAACAGGAACATAGATTTCATTTATCCATGGCTCAATTGCGTATTTTACGCTTACAACGCGGAGATGATGACCATCTTGTAAACGCTATAGAATTGTTAACAACTGAATCATCTAATTCCATATCTATAGTTGATTGTACACTAGGCCTTGGCAGTGATAGTATTATCATGTCCTATGCATTCCCTAGTGCACATATTATAGGATTAGAGGCGTCATATCCTATATGGCTATCTACATGGTTTGGATTGAAACATTATACTCATGATGATATGACTGTAACAAATGCACTACGTCGTATTGATGCTCGTCATGATAATTTTGAAAGCTTTTTACAGGGGCTACCTAACGATAGTGTAGATATATTATATTTTGACCCTATGTTTGAAGTTCCTATTGAAGAAAGTCCTCAATTTAAACCGTTGCGTGGGCATACTTCGGAAGGTAGAATCACAGATTCTGTGATTCAGGAAGCTAGGCGCGTTTGTCGATTAGGTTTTATTATCAAAGAACGACCGTTTAGTTCTGTATTTAAAGATTTCCCAGCATCCACATGGGTGGGCGGCAAGTATAGTCGTATAGGATATGGTGTTTACAGTAATAAGGGGTTACAATGAATAAATTAATAACAATTGTAGGTCCTACAGCTGTAGGTAAGACTGACTTAACATTAGCATTGGCTAAAGGCTATAATGGCGAAGTGATTTCTGGTGATGCGTATCAGGTGTATAAACAGTTAAATATTGGTACTGCAAAGCCGACAACAGATGAATTAGCTACTATACCTCATCATCTCATAAATATTTTAGAACCTGACGATGATTACAGTGTTTCTATCTTTCAACAACAAGCTAAATCATTAATAAATCAATTAAATGACAATCATGTTGTACCAATCTTATCTGGTGGAACTGGTTTATATGTTCAGTCTTTGTTAGAAAACTATAATTTTAATGATATAAAGCCTAATACAAAATTAAGAATCGAATTAGATGAGTTATATACTGAATATGGCATAGATGGATTACGTGAGTATGCTCAGAATTTGGCAGAAAAAGGTGGCATAGAAATTAAATATACTGATAAACATCGGTTGTACCGCGCTATTGAATTGATGACTGCTGGTGATTATAAATCGTTAATAAAGCAAACAAAAGAGGGTTTATCCTATAAAGGTCCAGTTATTGGATTACAACGAGAACGTAGTGACTTATATGATCGAATCAATCGTCGCGTAGAAATTATGTTTGAAAAAGGTCTAGTGGATGAAGTTAAACAATTACTAAAAAATGGAGTAAATCCAAATTGTCAGGCTTTTAAAGGTATTGGCTATAAAGAGGTTGTTCAGTATTTAGAAGGATTAATCAGTTATGACGCATGTGTAGATTTAATTCAGAAAAATACGCGTCACTTTGCAAAACGACAAATTACGTGGTATAAACGTATGCCGTACATAGAATGGATTACCATAGACTCACAAACAACAGAAGCCGAAATTTATGGTATGGCTTGTAATATAATTGACTCAAGTTTTTAATAGATAAAGGATAGAGAATGACATTAGAAGAAATACGTAGTAAAGCCCTTGAAATGGCTGAACCACAATTTAAAAAGTTTGAACCTATTGCATTAGCAAATACGAAAAAGGTATTAGAAGCATTTAAAGAGTGTCAAGTATCTGATTATCATTTTACAGGCACAACCGGTTATGGTTATAACGATGTAGGCCGTGAAAAATTAGATGAAGTATTTGCCTATGTATTCAAAGGCGAAAAGGCTCTCGTGCGCCCACATTTTGTATCGGGTACTCACGCATTAGCTACCACACTGATGGCTATTATGGGAAATGGCTCTAAAGGAACTGAATTTATCTATGCCGTTGGAGCTCCTTATGATACAATGCAATCCGTTATTGGCTATACTCGTCCTGTTAAGGGTTCATTGATTGAAAAAGGTTTTACCTATACAGAAGTGCCCCTTAACAATAATACCTATGATTTGGACGCTATAGGACAGGCTGTTAATTCTAATACACGTGCTGTGGTTATCCAACGTTCTCGTGGGTATAGTACTCGTGAGCCATTGTCGATTGCGGATATTAAAGCAATTGTTGATGTTGTGAAAGCTAAGAATCCGGAAACCATTTGCTTTGTAGATAATTGCTACGGTGAATTTACAGAGCTTCAAGAGCCATTAGAGGCCGGTGCTGATATCATGGCAGGTTCTCTCATCAAAAATGCTGGCGGTGGTTTAGCACCAACCGGTGGCTATATCGTGGGCCGTGAGGATTTAGTTGAAGATGCATCATATCAATTGACGGCTCCAGGGCTTGGTGATCATATGGGCTCTTATGCGCCTGGTTACCGTTTATTCTTCCAAGGCTTGTTTATGGCTCCTCATGTAGTATTACAAGCCCTTAAAGGAGCTGTGTATACAGCTGCGGTAGGTGAATTACTTGGATATGAAGTATTTCCTAAGGTAGATGCAGAGCGTTATGATTTGATTCAAGCCATCAATTTAAAAAATGGCGAGGAAATGGAGCATTTCTGTGTAGGCATGCAAGCTTACTCTCCTGTAGATGCGCATGTGCATCCAATTCCTGGGGATATGCCTGGTTATGAAGATAAAATTATCATGGCTGGTGGTACCTTTGTACAAGGATCATCTATTGAGCTTAGTGCCGATGGTCCTGTACGCCCTCCATATACAATCTTCATGCAAGGTGGTCTTGTATTCGAACATTCTATGCTCGGCATTTTAGGGGCGGCAGAGGAATTATTAAAACATAGATAATAATTAGAATCTCTTTCTTTGATGGGAAGAGATTCTTTTGTTCAAATCTTTTCAATATACCTCGTTCTAGGCTATAATATAAGTTGCTATAATTTCATAGCAATACTACTCGGACTTTTACACCGAACTAGTGTTTTTACACGTCAGGCTTTCACCCTGATTAGTTTTATGATCAAGAGATCATTAAAAGGAGAAAGTATGGAAAAAGTTATCGCTGTAGCTATGAGTGGCGGCGTAGACAGTTCTTTGACTGCTGCAATGCTACTAAAACAAGGCTATAAAGTATTTGGTATTACCCTATGGCTATGGGTGAGTGGGACACCGTATGATGAGGTGCCTCTTGCCGTAACAGATGCTAAGAAAATGTGTGATTTTCTTGGTATCGAGCATCATGTTATCGATGCTCGCGATGTATTCTACGAGAATGTAGTAGATTATTTCGTAAAAGAATATGCTTATGGTCGTACACCAAATCCTTGTGTATTCTGTAATAAAAATATCAAATTTGATTTGATGCTCAATCGAGCCCTTGAACTTGGTGCAACACATATGGTAACTGGTCATTATGCACAGGTTAATTATAATGAAGACACTGGTTTATATGAATTGCATAAAGGTGTTGACCCAACTAAAGATCAAAGCTATGTTATGTATAATATGAATCAACGTATTTTGAGTCATCTTATGTTCCCATTGGGTGGCCAATGTAAAACAGAAACGCGTAAATTAGCTGCTGAATATGATTTGCCTGTAGCTAAGAAACCAGACAGTGTAGATATTTGTTTCTTACCGCATGGTAATTATCAAAAACTCGTAGTAGAAGAAATGAAAACTAAACCAAAATCTGGTAATATTGTTACTGAAGATGGTGAAATATTAGGAAAGCATACGGGTTTATTCAATTACACGATTGGTCAGCGTAAAGGACTAGGCATTGCTTATAAACACCCTTTATATGTTATTGGCTTTAATGGTGAACGCAATGAAGTTATTGTAGGACCTAATGAACGACTTTTTACAAATCGTATGATTTGTAAGTTTTATAATTTCTTAGATGATACAATCCATAAAGAGTTAAAGGCGGAAGGTAAAATTCGTTACGCAGCCAACCCATCGCCTTGTACGGCACGTATCTTAGACGACGATACGATGGAGGTTATCTTTGATGAACCACAACGGGCTATTACACCAGGTCAGTCCGTAGCCTTTTATAATGGCACTCAATTATTAGGAGGTGCTGTTATCGATCGCGTATGTTAGAAAGGAGAATACAAGTTCCTTGAACTTGTTCATATAGTATGTCAACGAAAAAGATTAGAAACTTCTGTATTATAGCTCATATCGACCATGGTAAATCTACCATTGCTGATAGATTAATTGAATATACTGGTACTCTACAAAAACGGGAAATGGAAGCTCAAGTATTGGATTCCATGGATTTAGAACGTGAACGTGGTATTACTATTAAAGCGCAATCTGTTCGAATTTTGTATAAAGCACAAGATGGAGAAGAGTATACTTTAAACCTTATCGATACTCCTGGCCATGTGGATTTCAGCTATGAAGTATCTCGTTCTCTTGCAGCTTGTGAAGGGGCATTACTCGTTGTAGATGCTGCACAAGGTGTAGAAGCGCAAACGTTGGCAAACGTGTATCTCGCTTTAGAACATGATCTTGAAATTATTCCTGTTATCAACAAAATAGATTTGCCTTCTGCCGATCCTGATCGGGTTAAACATGAAATTGAAGATATCATTGGTTTAGACGCATCAGAAGCAGTATTATGTTCTGCTAAATCTGGCATTGGCATTCCAGATATTTTAGAAGCTATTGTAAATAAGGTGCCTGCACCACCAGATAAATCTGATGAACCAACAAGAGCATTGATTTTTGATAGCCGCTTTGATGCTTATAAAGGTGCTATTGCTTATGTGCGCGTAAAAGAAGGTACTATTAAGGCAAAAGATACCATTCGTATGATGCATGATAATAAGGATTTTGATGTAACTGAGCTCGGTATCTTTACACCAAATCTTGTGCCTGTCCAAGAATTACCATGTGGTTCTGTAGGTTGCATTGCAGCAAGTATTAAGAATGTAGCTGACTGTCACGTAGGTGATACGGTAACATTAGCTAATAATCCTGCACCTGAACCATTACCAGGTTACCGCAAGGCTGTATCTATGGTATATTGTGGTCTCTACCCTACAGAGTCTAAAGACTACGAAAATCTTCGTGATGCATTAGAAAAATTACAGCTTAATGATGCTGCCTTAGAATATGAAGCAGAAACATCCTTGGCTCTTGGCTTTGGTTTCCGTTGTGGTTTCTTAGGCTTACTACATATGGATGTTATTCAAGAGCGCTTAGAGCGTGAATATAATCTAACACTTATCACTACGGCTCCATCTGTTAACTACAAGGTATATAAAACAAATGGGGGAATGCTAGAAGTGGATAATCCTGCTAAGTTACCACCTCCAACGGAAATCGATTATATTGAAGAACCATATGTTAAGGCTACGACCATTGTACCTAAGGATTTTGTTGGTACTATTATGGAATTGTCTCAAGATAAACGTGGCGAATATCAATCCATGGAATACTTGGATGAAACGCGTGTATCCGTTGTATATCACTTACCATTAAGCGAAATCATTTATGATTACTTTGATAAATTAAAATCTGCTACAAAGGGGTATGCATCTCTTGATTATGAATTGATTGGTTATAAACAATCTCCAATGGTTAAGATGGATATCTTGTTAAATGGAGAACCTGTAGATGCATTATCTATCATCGTTCATAAGGATCGCGCTGCTACACGTGGTCGTGCATTAGCTGAGAAATTAAAAGAATTAATTCCTCGTCAAATGTTTGAAATTCCTATTCAAGCAGCAGTAGGCACAAAAATTGTAGCTCGTGAAACTGTAAAAGCTTGGCGTAAAGACGTTTTAGCAAAATGTTATGGTGGCGATATTTCTCGTAAACGTAAACTCTTGGAAAAACAAAAGGCCGGTAAGAAACGCATGAAAGCTGTTGGTTCTGTAGAGATTCCACAAGAAGCATTTATGGCAATTTTAAAGGTAGAAGATTAATATGGAAACAAATCGTAACGATTTGTTTGTACAGCGGGATATGGGGATATACATCCATATCCCGTTTTGCAAACAAAAATGTATATATTGTGATTTTCCAGCGTATCAAAATTTAGAGGAATATTACGATACATATTTGTATGCCTTGGTTCAAGAAATGACTATGTTCGGTGATGCATATCCTAAATCTCGTACTAAACTTGTAGATACTGTTTATTTTGGAGGCGGTACGCCGACGGAATTATCCTTATTACAGTTAGAACAAATTTTGAATACCATTAAAACTACCTATAATGTATCTCCTGATTGTCAGTTTACCATCGAATCAAATCCTGGAGAGGTAGATCAGGCTTATTTAAAGGGGCTGCATAAGTTAGGATTCTCTCGTATCAGTTTTGGGGTTCAAACTTTTAATGATAAATCTCTAGTAAGTTTACATAGAAGTCACAATCATGAGGATGCTATAAATGCAGTTCAATGGGCTTTTAAGGAAGGATTTCAAGATATTAATATCGATTTAATATATGGATTACCGAATCAAACAACTGATGAAATTAATAAAAATTTAGATATTGTTAGTACATTGCCTATTAATCATATTTCTATCTATGGTTTACAAGTAGAACAAGGAACACGATTATATCATTTGGTTGATAAAGGAGTCATTTCTTTACCTGATGAATCAACAGAGGATACGATGTATGACATGATGATGCAAGGGATTCAAGATTTGGGATTTGAGCGTTATGAAATATCCAATTTTGCGAAAGATAAGGCCTATAGTAAACATAATCTAAAATATTGGCAATATTGTGATTATTTAGGTTTTGGTGCTGGTGCTCATTCATTTTTTGATAGTGTAAGAAGAGCTAATAATCGCAATGTCATGCCTTATGCTAGAAAAATAGATTGCTTTGAATTTCCTGTTGTAGATGAGGAAGTTATCGATTCCAAAAGAGCTAGAGAAGATTATTGTTTTTTAAGCTTGCGAACCAAGTGGGGAATCAATACAGTCGATTTTGCTAACAGATTTAATATACGATTAGAAGATATATATGGCTCTATTTTAGATAATTTAATTGAAAAGAATTTAATAATACAAGATGGCGACTTATATTATCTTACGCCAGAAGGTGCTAAGCATGGAAATTATGTGTTTAGTCAATTCATAAAAGAGTAAGATTTCTCATAGTTTCTCAATAAGTAACATGTTAGAATAAATAGGATGATGATGAATATGCATGCTTATTTAGGAGGAAAGATGAAGACATCTGTTATAATACATGGATTACATAATGAATTTTCTTTGGACCAAATGAAAGCATGTATATCATTAGCTGAAAAATACGGTGGTTCCTTTAGACATGTGGTGACTGGTATACAAATTACAGGTATTGATAAGGATGATAAAGAGGCTTTGATTGCTGAGTTACCTGATGGGGTTACTACGGTTATTCATAGAGGTGTCAATTCATTAATTGCCTGTGTAGGTAAAGGAAAATGTAAAAACGGTCAGATGGAGACTGCTGAATTAGCAGATTATATAGAACGTAAACATTATGGTCGTAAAACAAGTCACAAATGTAAAATAGGAATTAGTGGTTGTGGTCGTAATTGTCCTGATTCTATGGTTAAAGATATTGCCTTTATTGGTACATCTCAAGGATTTATGCTCGCCGTAGGTGGTAATACTGGTATGCGCCCTGAAGCAGGGAAAATACTAATGCGTAAATTATCTGTTGAACAAGCAAAGAAGGCTGCTGATATACTGATCGATTGGTATGCAGAAAATGGGGAACCAAAGGAACGGATGGGGAAATTGTTAGAACGTCTTGGCAATCCATTAGAAAATAAAACTTTATAACTTAACAATAGCTCCTAGTGATAAATTGACTGGGAGCTATTTATATTTCTATAAAACCTTATAAATATAGATAGGTCTTGTCTTTTTGACTATTTTTCCATATCTATTTCGTTGTCTTTTTGACCTATTATTCTGTGAAATCACATTGTCTTTTTGACTAAACTTGATTTTATTAGGTTTTTAAGGATAAATTTACTTGACATTTTATTTTGGTATGGTAATATTATACATGCGATTAGCACTCGAATATTTTGAGTGCTAACAAGTGAGGTGTCATTATGGATGAAAGAAAACAACGCATCTTACGAGCGATTATAGAGGATTATGTAAAATCTGCTGAGCCTGTTGGTTCTAGGACGATTGCTAAAAATTATAACTTAGGTATTAGTCCTGCCACGGTGCGAAACGAAATGGCTGATCTTGAGGACTTAGGCTATTTAGAAAAACCTCATACATCAGCTGGTAGAATACCATCGTCAAAAGGCTATCGCTTATACGTTGATTCTATGATGCATCAAGGTCCAGTGGAGAATGAGGATGTGAAACAAATCCATTCTATATGGAATGATACGCAGCTTTCTGGCAATGAAATGTTATTACATATGGCTCGATTAGTTTCTCAAATCAGTCATAGTATGAGCTTATTATTAGCCCCTGGACATGATCAAGCAATGTTAAAATATATACATATTTTACCTCTTGATGCTCACCAAGCTGTTATGGTTGTAATAACTGCAACCGGTGCACTTGATAATGAATTGATGTATTTTACATCACCAGTGAAAGCTGATGAATTACAACGATTAGCTATACAATTTAGCAATGCCGTTCAAAATAAGCTTTTACGTGATATTACATCGGCTCAAATAAGTGCAATTATCGCACACATAGACGGTTCAAAATCCGTATTATTACAAATCGGAGAAACCTTATTAAGGGCCATCACAAAGCGACGTTTATTTTATTCCGTTGGTACTACTGAGTTGTTACGACAACCGGAATTTAAAACGGTTGAAAAGGTACAGCCTGTACTTTCATTATTAGAAGAACAACAAGAATTAGGTCACATATTGCAAGATAATTCAAACAAACCAATTAAGATTAAGATTGGTTCAGAAAATCAAATGGAAGCATTAAGTGATATGAGTCTTATTCAAACTGATTTTTCTCAAGATAATAATCAACTTGGTACATTGGCTATATTGGGCCCTACGCGAATGGAATATAGTCGAATTATTAATATGCTTTCCTATATGAAACATTTAATGGAAACGATGGCAAGAAATCAAACATAGAAAGGATAAGGCATGTCTGAAGAAAAAATTAAACAAGATGTGGTAGACGAAGAAATTTCTGAGCCTACAGAAGCAACGAAGGAACAATCGGAAGCGCAAAATGCTGAAGAGTCTGTAGTTGATGCAAGTGAGGTGTTAGAAGAATTAAAAGCCGATTTTGATAATCGTTATAAACGCTTACAAGCGGATTTTGAAAATTTTAAACGCCGTACTAATCAAGAAAAAGAACAGTTGGCAGGCTTTGTTAAGGGCGATGTCCTAAAAGATTTGCTACCTGTATTAGATAATTTTGAGCGAGCTGTACAAGCTCCTGCAGAAGGGGATACAAAGGTATTCCTTGATGGATTTATCATGATTCATCAAAACTTGATGGCTATGTTGTCTAAGCATGGTTTAGCTGTTATTGATGCAGTTGGTAAACCATTTGATCCAAATTTCCATCAAGCAATTATGCGCGTACCATCAGATGAATATGAATCTGATACGGTATGTGAAGTACTGCAAACTGGCTATACTGTGGATGGTCGTTGTATTCGACCAGCAATGGTTAAGGTTGTTGAATAGATTATAAGTATTAGGAGGTCATATATTATGGCAAAGGTAATTGGTATTGATTTAGGGACTACAAACTCTTGTGTTGCTGTTATGGAAGGCGGCGAACCTACGGTTATTACAAACCAAGAAGGTGCACGTACAACTCCTTCCGTAGTTGGTTTTGCGAAAAATGGCGAACGTTTAGTTGGTCAATTGGCTAAACGTCAAGCTGTATCCAATCCAGAAAACACAATTATTTCTATTAAACGTCATATGGGTTCTGACTACAAAGTAACTGTAGAAGGTAAATCTTATACACCTCAAGAAATTTCTGCAATGATTCTTCAAAAAATTAAAGCTGACGCAGAAGCTTATTTGGGCGAACCTGTAAAACAAGCTGTTATTACTGTTCCAGCATACTTTACAGATGCTCAACGTCAAGCTACTAAAGATGCTGGTTCTATTGCAGGTCTTGAAGTACTTCGTATCATCAATGAACCTACAGCTGCTGCTCTTGCATATGGTGTAGATAAAGACGAAGATGGTAAAGTTCTTGTATTTGACCTTGGCGGTGGTACATTCGACGTTTCCATTCTTGAACTTGGTGATGGCGTATTCGAAGTATTGGCAACATCTGGTAATAACCACCTTGGCGGCGATGATTTCGATCAACGTATCATGAACTACCTTATTGAAGAATTCAAAAAAGAAACTGGTATCGATTTATCCAATGATAAATTAGCTGACCAACGTTTAAAAGAAGCTGCTGAAAAAGCTAAAATTGAATTGTCTGGCGTAGCTAGCACAAACATCAATTTGCCATTCATCACAGCTGATGCTACTGGTCCTAAACATTTGGATGTAACATTGACTCGTGCTAAATTTGAAGAGTTAACTGCTGATTTGGTACAAGCTACGATTGAACCTACTCGTAAAGCTATGAACGATGCTGGCTTATCTGCATCTGATATCGATAAAGTGTTGTTAGTTGGTGGTTCTAGCCGTATCCCAGCTGTACAAGAAGCTATTAAAAAAGTATTGGGTAAAGAACCAACTAAAAACGTTAACCCAGATGAATGCGTAGCTATCGGTGCTGCTATTCAAGGTGGTGTATTAGTAGGTGAAGTTAAAGATGTATTGTTACTTGACGTAACTCCATTGTCTCTTGGTATCGAAACAATGGGCGGTGTATTTACTCGTATCATTGATCGTAACACTACAATTCCTACATCTAAATCTCAAGTATTCTCCACTGCAGCTGATAACCAACCATCTGTAGATATCCATGTGTTGCAAGGTGAACGTGAATTTGCAGCAGATAATAAAACATTGGGTCGCTTCAACTTGGATGGTATCCCAGCAGCTCCTCGTGGGGTTCCTCAAATCGAAGTAACTTTCGACATCGATGCTAATGGTATCGTACATGTAAAAGCTAAAGATTTGGGTACTCAAAAAGAACAAAAAATTACAATTACTTCTTCTAGCGGCTTGAAAGAAGACGAAATTGAACGCATGGTTAAAGAAGCAGAAGCTCATGCAGCAGAAGATAAAGCTAGAAAAGAAGAATTAGATGTTAAAAATAATGCAGATTCCTTAGTATACCAAGCTGAAAAAGCTTTGAAAGATCTTGAAGGTAATGGCGATGCTGCATTGTTGAAAGAAGTTGAAGAAGCTAAGGATAAATTGAAAAAATCCATCGAAGCTGGCAACATTGAAGATATTAAAAAAGATAGTGAAGCTTTGGAACAACCTTTGCACAAATTAGCTGAACAAATGTATGCTGCTGCTCAACAAGCACAACAAGCTGCTGGTGATGCTAAACAAGGTGAACAAACAAAATCTGACGATAATGTAGTTGATGCTGATTACACTGTAGTTGATGACGATAAGAAATAAGAAGGGTTGGTAACTAATGGCACGAGATTATTATGACATCTTAGGGGTCAGCAAAAATGCAACCCAAGATGAAATTAAAAAAGCCTTCC
Source organism: Veillonella atypica KON (assembly GCF_002959915.1). GTDB lineage: Bacteria > Bacillota > Negativicutes > Veillonellales > Veillonellaceae > Veillonella > Veillonella atypica. Next base: position 296,558 of record NZ_PPDE01000008.1, read on the forward strand.
GTAAAAAGGCTCGCCAATACCATCCAGATGTAAATAAAGATAATCCAAAGGAAGCAGAAGCAAAGTTTAAAGAAGCTAACGAAGCTTACGAAGTATTGTCTGATGAAACTAAAAAAGCTCAATATGACCAATTCGGCCACGACGCCTTCAAACAAGGAGGCGGCGCTGGCGCCGGTGGTTTCCAAGGTGGCTTTGGCGGTTTCGGTGGTCAAGCTGGTGGTTTCAGTGATATCTTTGGTGATTTTTTTGGTGGCATGTTTGGTGGTGGACACCAACAACATGGTCCTCAAAAAGGCAATGATCTTCGTGAAGACATAGATATATCCTTTGAGGATGCGGCCTTTGGTAAATCAATGGCAATCAACATTCAACGTCATGAAGAATGTAATCATTGTCACGGTACCGGCGGTGAACCTGGATCTAAAGTTGATACATGCCCTAATTGTCATGGCTCTGGTCAAGAGGTTGTTATTCAAAATACACCATTTGGTCGTATGCAATCTGCTCGTACTTGTTCTCGTTGCCATGGCTCTGGTAAGGTCATTGAAAAACCATGTTCCAAATGTCGTGGATCTGGTGAAATCTTAGTAAAACGAAAAATCGATATTAAGATTCCAGCTGGTGTAGATAATGGATCTCGTCTACGCGTTTCCAATGAAGGTGAACCGGGTATATTAGGTGGTCCAAAAGGTGACTTATACGTTTATATTTACGTACGCCCTCACAAAGAATTTGAACGAAATGGCAATGATGTTATCAGTCGTGTTACAATTAGCTTTGCACAAGCTGCATTAGGAGCGACTATACAAGTGAATACCTTAGATGGTAAAGTAGAATTGAAGATTCCAGAAGGCACTCAAACGGGAACTGCATTCAGACTTAAGGGCAAAGGTATTCCTTATTTACGCAATCCAAAACAACGTGGTGATCAACACGTTGTCGTTACGGTTCAAACACCTAAAAAATTAACTGAAACACAACGTGAATTATTACTTCGATTTGCCAAAGAAGGCAATGAAGATGTGAATAACTTACAAGTTAGTAAGAGTTTATTCGAGAAAATCAAGGATCGTTTAACTAAATGAACAGCTCTGATGCGTGAATGGTTTGTTCCTACGCATCAATAGTAAAGGAGCATTTATGCAATGGATAGAAATATCTATTGTCTGCGAAAGAGTAGCCACCGATGAGGTGACTACTCTTTTTGGCGATTATGCAGACAATGGAATTATAGAAGAAGATGTAGATAATCAACCGAATTTAGTACAATTAACGCTTTATGCTGATGCATCATTAGATCCTAACACGATTGTGTCTGATATAAAGGGGCGTCTTAACGAAAGCAATATCGAAATCACATCAATAGATGCACATATATTAGATGAATCTACGTGGCTCAATTCTTGGCAACAGTATATAGAACCTACAGAAATACTACCTAATTTAATAATCAAACCTGCATGGCAAGAATATGATAATGAACAGAATAAAACTATTATCGAAATCGATTCAGATATATCATTTGGTACTGGTTCTCATGAAACTACGAGAACTTGTGCAGAACTTTTACAGGCCTATAGTAAATCCATGAATTTAGATTCTGTTACTTGTTTAGATATTGGGACTGGGACAGGTATTCTGTTGTTAGTAGCTGCTCATTTGGGTATAAAACATCTTGTAGGTATCGATATAGAAGAATATGCAGCTAAACAGGCAAGAATTAATTGTGATAATAATCATGTCGTAGCTGATATCATTTGTGGTAATTTGGATACTGATTTTAAGGGAACCGCTCAATTGATTTTAGCGAATTTAACAGTAGATCCTTTAAAAATTTTATTGCCACAAATTGGTAAAAAACTTGATGATAAAGGTATTCTCATCATTAGTGGTATTATTGATGATCGGTATGATGAGATTATGCCTTATATTAACAAAGAGTGGCATATTATTGAGGAGCGCATTGCTGGACCTTGGCATACATTTGCGCTGGAAAAACGATGAAAAAGATATTTATTCCTACACCATTAGATGAATCCATTGTATTACCTAAAGATGTGACTCATCATATATTACATGTATTTCGCCATAATATAGAGAAACCAATTACTGTCACAGGTAGCGATAACCGTTGTGGTATCTATCAGATTAATGATGAGATAAATGGCTTAGCACAAGCTAGTCTTATAGAATACATTGATGCTCCTACATCTATGCATAGAACCATATTAGTACAATCTTATTTAAAAGGTGAAAAATTAGAATGGGTTTTACAAAAAGCTACAGAGCTTAATGTTGATACCGTATATCTTGTACCTACATCGAACTGTGTTGCTAAGTACGATGCAAAAAAATTACAGTCAAAATATAGTCGTTGGGAAAAGATTATGTTGGAAGCTTCTCAACAATGCGGGCGCACACAGCTACCTACGCTCGTTGTGGGTGAGCCCCTTTCGAATGTATTAGACATCGAATCTGAATCTTTAAAATTGGTTGCTTATGAAAATGAAGCGGGCTATACCATAAAAGATGCTTTAAAGGCTATTAATAGTGATTCAACTAATAGGGATATTTTAATTTGTATTGGCCCTGAAGGGGGCTTTCAAGAGAAAGAAATCAATGATATTATAGAATGTGGTGGACAATCAGTTACATTAGGTCATACTATATTACGTGCCGAAACGGCTGCGATTGCTGCATTATCGATGGTTCACTATGAATTAGAACTATAAAATACTATATACATATGCTATATGATATCTATATAAAGAAATGGGAGGTGCAATGAAAACCGTTGCCTTTACAACTCTAGGGTGTCGTGTCAATCAGTATGATACGGATGCTATGAAGGGGTTATTTTTACAACATGATTATGAAGCTGTTGATTTCGATTCTAAGGCTGATATTTACGTTATTAATACATGTTCTGTTACGAATATGGGGGAGAAAAAGTCTCGTCAATTAATTCGTAAAGCTAAACGTCAAAATCAAGATGCTTATGTTATCGTTACAGGTTGTTATGCACAACTTGATCCTGATGCAATTGCTGCCATTGATGGCGTTAATCTAGTTATTGGCACAAACAATCGCTCAAAAATTGTTGAACTTGTTGAACAACTCGAAACAACAGAACGTCAAATTAATGCTGTTCGCGATATCATGAAAGAGTCTAATTTTGAAGAGATGCCATTATTTGGTAATGAATCTGATAAATCGAGAGCTTTCATGAAAATTCAAGAAGGTTGTAATAATTATTGTGCATTTTGTATCATTCCTTATACGCGTGGGAAACTAAAGTCCCGTAAAGTGGCTGATATTGTAAATGAAGCGAAACGTTTAGTAGAACATGGATTTCATGAGATCGTTTTAACCGGGATTCACCTTGGAAACTATGGCGTTGAATTACCAGGAAGACCTACGCTAGCAGATGTGGTAAAAGCCCTCTTAGAAATTCCAAACTTACATCGCATACGTTTTGGATCTATTGAGTCTGTTGAAGTATCGGATGAACTCATAGAATTAATGGCTACGGATAAGCGCGTATGTCCACATTTACATTTACCTCTACAAGCGGGGTCAGATCATGTTCTAACATTGATGAAACGTCATTATACGCTTCAAGAATATAAAGATTTGATTAAGAATTTAAGAAATCGCATCCCAGATTTATCAATTACTACTGATATCATTGCAGGATTTCCACAAGAAACGGATGAAGACTTTGATGAAACAATGAATACGGTAAAAGAAATTGGCTTTACTCATATTCATGCATTTCCATATTCTATTCGTGAAGGTACACCGGCTGCAACAATGCCAAATCAAGTACCAGAAGCCGTTAAGAAGGCTCGCGTAGCGCTTTTAAATGATCTAAGCGAAAAAGGTTTACATGCGTATGCAACATCTCGTATAGGTAAACCTGGTGAAATCCTCATTGAAAAAGAGGAAAATGGATATTATACAGGCTTAACAAATGAATATATTCATGGTAGAGTTAAATCAGATGGTCAACACTCTATAGGTGATCTTATAGGCGGTACTGTGGTGGCTGTTGAAAAAGATTTTGTAATCATTGAATAAGATAGAGGAGGTCCCCATGAGCGACTGCATTTTTTGTAAAATTATTAATGGCGAAATTCCATCAAAAAAAGTATTAGAAAACGATAAATTCTATGCTTTTTATGATATTGAACCTGTAAAAAAAGTTCATGTACTTATTGTTCCTAAAAATCATGTTGCTAATATTGCTCATATTACAGAGAAGAATGAAGACTATGTTGAAGGTTTATTACCATTTGTTCGTGATGTGGCAAAAGAACTTGGTATTTCTAAGGATGGCTATCGATTGATTTTTAATACTGGCGCAAAAGCTGGTCAAAGTGTATTCCATATGCATGCTCATCTATTAGGTGGCGAAGAAATGGGTTGGCCTGAAGCGTAATAGCTTGTAATAGGAAATTATTAATTTTGAAGTAGTAAGACATCAAAAAATATTGATTTGTAATAAAATTCCTATAAAATATAGCGGTATATATTGACAGAACCTAGTGTTCTACATATAATATGTATATGTGCGTAAATAAAATTATCAGCACTTCCCTGAGATTAATTTTGGAGGGAGGGATATAGATGTCTGAAATTAAAGTCGGTAAAAACGAAACGCTTGAAAGTGCTCTTCGTCGATTCAAACGCTCCTGCCAAAAAGCAGGTGTTTTGTCTGAAGTAAGAAAACGCGAACACTACGAAAAACCAAGCGTAAAAAGAAAGAAAAAATCTGAAGCAGCAAGAAAACGCAAATTCAGAGCATAAGATGATTACCCTAATTCTGCCTTTTCATGGCTTCATGAAATCCAGAATTAGGGTTTCTTTATATATTAGTTTTTAAGGTGCTAATATGTATTTAATGATTGAGTCGTATAGGAGGTTCCCATGAGTTTAAAAGATCAATTAAAAGAAGATATGAAAGCTGCTATGAAGGCTCGAGAAGAAGGCAAAATAGCTTTATCTGTTATTCGTATGGTCAATAGTGCCATTAAAAATACAGAAATAAATGATAAAATTGAACTTGATGATAATGGTGTATTAGGCATTTTAGCTAAAGAAATGAAAACACGCCAAGATTCTCTTACAGAATTTGAAAAGGCAGGTCGTGAAGATCTAATTAGTCATGTTAAGGAAGAAATAGCTGTTCTTCAAAAATATATGCCAGCGCAAATGACAGAAGATGAAATTCGCGATGTTGTAAAAAAAGCCATTGCTGAGTGCGGAGATAATGTAAATATGGGTAACGTTATGAAACATGTTATGCCACATACTAAAGGCCGTGCAGATGGTAAATTAGTAAATACCATCGTAAAAGAATTACTAGGTTAATATTCTGGTAAAATTCTATAGAAATTTGTTGACAAGAATTTTCTCACTATGGTAATATGTACTCAAGAAAATAATTAGTCAATGAAGACTCCACTGAATAGGTATGCAGTTTGTATATCTATATTGTTGGAGTCTTTTTTTATAGTTTAGGAGGCACAAATATGGCTACAAAAGAATTATTGTATTACATTCCTGCAGGTCAATATGGTAAAGAAGGTGTTTTATCTCTATTAGAACAACATCCAGAAATTAAATTCGTATCTTTAGTAGGTATCGACTTAGCTGGCAATGATACAGATGAAAAAATCCCAATGGCTGCATTCTTTGATGATTATGAAGCATTCTTTGAAGGCCGTGCTGTTCAAACTGATGGTTCCTCTGTAGTATTGACAAATATCGCTACATTGAACAATGCTCGTGTTGATATGTGGGGCGACCCAAGTGTAAACTGGTTTGTTGATTACAACTACGAAAACATTGATGAAGCAACAGGTTTGCCAACTGGTACACTTCGTATTCCTGCATTCTTGATGCATAATTACCGCTATGTAGATTCTCGTTCTATTTTGAAACGCAGCTGTGACTATGTTCGTGCAGAATTGTTATCCTTGATCAAAGAAAAAGGTGTACCTGGTATGCCTCATGTGAAAGCTGATGATGTAGTAGATATTGTTTTCACATCTGCTACTGAATTAGAATTCTGGGTAAAAACACCTTCTAAAACAGTTACTAAAAAAGAATTATCCGTTTCTCAACGTTTGCAAGAACAATACTGGCAACGTACACACGGCACTGTTCGTACTGCATTAGAACAAGCCGTAGAACGTCTTGATAAATACGGTATGGTAGCTGAAATGGGCCATAAAGAAGTTGGTGGTGTAAAAGCTAAACTTGATGAAGATGGTCATGAATCCGTTGTATTGGAACAATTGGAAATCGACTGGAAATTCTCTGGTAACCCATTACAAACAGCAGATAACGAATTACAAGCTCGTATTATCGTTCGTGAAGTATTCCGTGAAAATGGTCTTGATGTAACATTCAATGCAAAACCAATTATCGGTGTTGCTGGTTCTGGTGAACATACTCACTTTGGCGTAATGGCAAAATTAAAATCTGGCAAACTTGTTAACTTGTTCAGCCCAGAAGATATGAAAAAAGAATCTGCTAGCTCATTGGGTATTGGTGCAATCATGGGTCTATTGAAACACTATGAAGCTATTAACCCATTCATCAGCTCTACAACAGATTCCTTGAATCGTTTGAAACCTGGATTCGAAGCTCCAGTTTGTATAGTAACTTCCTTAGGTAATGATCCTTCTGAACCTAGCCGTAACCGTACAATCCTTTGCGGTTTGATTCGCGATATCGACAATCCTATGGCTACACGTTTTGAATTGCGTTCTCCAAACCCTTATACAAATACATACACTGCATTAGCATTGATTTTCATCTCTGCATTTGATGGTATGAAATATGCCATTACAAGTGGTAAAACGCAAGCACAATTGGAAGCAGAACTTTCCAAAGAAGCTGGTCAAGATGCAGATTACTTACCTAAAGAACGTGCATTCCGTTCTGAAAAAGATGTATTCGAAGACTACACTCAAGAAGAACGTAATCAAATGTTCGGCGTAGCGCCTGCAACAGTATGGGAAAACATTAAAGGTTATAAAAATAATCCTGAACTTGTAAATACATTGGCACAAGGTGATGCATTTGCTCATGACTTAATGGATTCTTTCATTGCATCTATCTTGAAACGTTGGAAACTCGTATTGGCGCATCGTATCATTCCTGATAATATGGATACAGTACGTAAAATGGTTTCCATTCACACAGATAGCCGCAATAGCATTGATGACAAACGCTTTGCAGAAGTTAATGACTTACGTTTCTATCTTGCAAAAGATAGCGATGATCGCAAATCCTTATTCACACGTATTGTAGAAGCTTTACAATCTGAAGATTATGATACTGCATCTGCATTACAAATCGAAATGAATGACAAAATGGAAGAATTAGAAGCTAAATACGCCAATTACAGCAAAAACATTTTCTAATCCTTTGGATATGAAAAAAGGTCCTACCGAAAATCGGTAGGACCTTTTTGAGTATTATAGAATCATAAATAATTATATTATTCATCGTGACCAATATATTTTTTTACCAATACTAAACTACATACGAGCACAAAAATAGAGATAGCCCATATGAGGATGTCAAAGGCTGTATCATGGGCAATAATTACTGATCGAACAATGGCCGTAATACCAATATATAGGAAAAAGTCTAAAGGAAAGTGAAAGTTATTTTTAAAGTACTTTACAATTAACGCAATAAACTCGAAATAGAGGAAGAAGGTAATTAATTCTTCAATAAGATTGTAATATGTGCTTTCATCATTAATATTGGCCCATGTAATAACACCTAAATTAATTAGTGAATTAACTAAAGCGATACACAAGGCTATACCAACGCCGAGGAGGGCGATATTTTTTATAGTTAATAATAGTTTTGAAAATTTAATCCACATACATAACTCCCATGAATAGAAAAAGGCCGTACGATGTACGACCTTAATAAGTAGGCAATATTAGATATCAGCTTTAATTGCTTCTAATGCTGCGTCAAAATTAACAGCTTGAGTTACTTCTGGAACATATTCAACATATGTTACTTTGTTATCTTTATTGATAACTACAACACCACGGGATAATAGACGTAATTCTTCGATTAAGAAACCATAGTTTGTACCGAAAGAAGCATCTTTGTGGTCAGACAATGTTTCTACTTTATCTACGCCTGCAGCACCGCACCAACGTTTTTGAGCAAATGGAAGGTCCATAGAAATTGTCAATACTACAACATCATCAGATAAACCTGTTGCATCTTGGTTGAACCAACGAGTTTGTGCATCACATACGCCAGTATCAAGAGAAGGTACTACGGAAATTACCTTTACTTTACCTTCATAATCTTTCAAAGTTTTAGGTTGTAAATCATTAGATGATACTGTGAAATCAGGTGCTTGTTGACCTACTTTAATTTCTGGGCCTACCAATGTAATAGGGTTACCTGCAAATGTTACAACACCAGTACGTTTTTCCATGTTTTATTCCTCCTAAGAGTTTGTATACTAAATAGATTAAACAATGTTTCTATGGTTAGTATACCATTTCTATCCATTTTAGTAAACTAATTTTTTCGATATAGTTTGTTATTAATTTTGGATATAGTTCAGTTTAATGTTTTAGGTAGAAGAATTATGTAGTAAATGGTACGATAGAAAGAAAACAGGAGGTAGTCGATGAATCCATATGCAATTTTCAAGGAATTTTTTCGTCGTGAAGGTATATATTATCTCATCGGATTAACTATGCTAATCGCAATCGATGTAGCTTTTTTAATCGTACCACAATTAATTGGTAGTGCCATCGATACATTGAGTCATAATAAAGAGGGCTTAACTCTTTATATATTTTATTTCATTGGTTTATTAATCATTATTACTGTATTGAAAGTTATATCACGTAGAACATTATTAGGATCTATCCGACGCATGGAGTATTTATTCCGCCAAAAATTATGTGCTCGTGCTTTAGAAATTCCTACTACATATTATGATGTTAACGGACCTGGTAAGGTAATGGCTTTAATGACAAATGATGTTACATCATTACGCGTTGCCCTAGGTTTAGGTGTTATGATCGTTGTTGATATTATTTTATATTCTATATTGGGCTCTATCATATTAATTCAAAAAATAGATTTTATTTTAGCCTTACAGATTATGACACCGGTTATTTTTATTTTAGGTTCAATTTTTACACTAGGCCGGCGTTTACGAAAGAAACAACGTCAGGCTCAAACCACATATAGTGACATGACAGAATTTGGGCAAGAACTATTCCAGGGCATGGATGTTATTCGAGCTTTTAATAAAGAATCGATTATAGGAGGATTGTTTAATCGTATTAACAAGAAAAACTATTCCGATAATATGAGTGTAGCTGTTCTTGATGCTATTTTATCGCCTCTAACTATGATTGCGCCATTTATATGTATCAGTATTAGTATGTATATATGTGGTACTTTAGCCGTAGAAGGCCTTATGACTGTCGGTGAATTCGTTACAATCAATGCTTTTATTATGCTTATTATAGGCCCATTGATTTCTTTAGGTTCATTAGTAGCCATAGTTCAAAAGGGGATGGCCTCCCTTGATCGAATTATTGATTTTATGAGTCTACCTGCAGAATGTAATGACACTGATGGTAAACAACTTGGTTTAGGCGATATTGATATAAAATATTTAAATTTTACCTATAATGAATCTAAATCACCTGCATTACGTCAAATTAATATTACCTTCAAAAAAGGAGAGTTTGTAGGTATAGTGGGTAAGCCTGGCTCTGGTAAAAGTACACTCTTCAAATTGTTATTAGGGCTTCAAAAAGCACCATCAAAAACTATTTATATTAATAATCAAGATATTACGACATTGCCCATTGGTACTGTTAGAAATTCGATTTCTTATGTACCAACCCAGTCATATCTACTAAGTTCAACAATTGCTGACAATATTAGCTTCGGTTATGAAAATAAAAATCATACTACCGTTGCTGAAGCAGCCAAAAAAGCTCAATTATATCGTGACTTAGGAAAGGATTTGGAGAATCCATTAAGCGTATTAGCAGAGGAAGGGCGCGATTTATCAGGTGGTCAAAAACAGCGAATCAATATTGCACGTGGATTTTACAAAAATGCACCTTACTTATTATTAGATAATTGCTTCTCTGCTTTAGATGCCATAACTGTAGATAAAATGTTACAAATATTGCAATCTACAAAGGATAAAACTATTTTATGTATATCCCAACGATTAGAGGTAATCAAGCATGCGGATCGTATCATTGTGTTTGATGAAGGTAGGATTTGCGAAATAGGAACACATGATGAGTTAATGTGTAAAAACGGTTTATATTATCAGATGTATACAGCTCAAAATAAGGAGGCCCAATAATGAAACTAAAGTATAATGATTGGCGCCTATTTACATATTTAACAAAATATATTAGGCCTTATTTATGGCTACTCATTTTGGCTAGTATAGCCCTTATTAGTAATCTATTATGCTCGCTTATACGTCCATATCTTTCTAAACAAGCTATCGATTTAGGCTTTGCTATGAAAGATTTGAATACTATTCAGCATTATGCTGGATTATATGCATTAACTATAGTTGGCAGCATTGTTTTTATTCTCCTACAAAACTATTTATTATCTACATTTGGGCAGAAGATTATTTTTCATATACGTAGTACGGTATTTGAAAAAATTCTTCATAAATCAGCCGAAGATTTTCAGTCTTTGCCTATAGGCAATTGGGTAACCCGTATTACCAATGACGTAGAATCATTGCGTACATTATATACAGATGTATTGCTAAAACTCATAAGCAGTGCATTGATGATTTTGGGCATATTAGCTTTTATGTATGCTATTAATGTGCCCTTAGCAATTGTTATGACCTTGTTGATTCCTATAATGGGGTTTATTATCTGGGTGTATCAAAAATTTTCCAGAAAAGCTTTTAGACAAGTTCGTTCTTCTGTAGCAGCATCTAATTCGAGCATCAAAGAATTGTTGAATTACATATTAATTGTAAAAACTTATTTAGGTGAAAGAAGTATTGAACAACGGTACGATTCTGTTAATCGTGAGTTTTTAAAAGCCGGTATATTTGAGGTTACAACATTTTCTATTTTTAGACCTCTCGTAGATGGTTTGTTCTTTGTAGCACTTATTGTTATTTTTACAATGACAAATTTATTAGAATCCGTAGCAGATGCAGGCACGGTATTTGCATTTATACAATATATGGATCGATTCTTTCAACCTATGAAAGAAATTGCTGATAAATATAATTCCTTGCAAAGTGCATTGGCCGGTGCAGAACGATTGATTCCTATTTTGGATGAACCAAAGCGCGAGTTGATAACAACTATTCCTAATGAATTTAAAACGATTGATACCATCGAATTAAAAGATGTGTATTACTCCTATGATAACAGTGATGTATATGCTTTGAATAACATTTCTTTTACAGTAAAAAAAGGGGAGTATCTTGGTATTGTAGGACTATCTGGTAGTGGAAAATCAACATTACTTTCATTATTGATGGGCATATTGCGCCCTACAAAAGGCAACATTTATATTAATGGTCATGATATTAGCCAATATGATTCTTCAATGATTAGAAATATTATGGGCTATGTATTTCAAAATGCATACTTATTTAAAGGTACGATTCAAGATAATCTTAATTTATATGATTCCTCTATCTCTATGGACACTATTATAGACGCTACTAAAAAGGTCAAATTACACGATATGATTGAATCTTTGCCAGATGGATATCAAACATCAGTAGGATATTTGGGATCGCTATTATCAGATGGCCAAAAGCAATTATTAGCCTTTGCAAGAACGTTGATTTTAAATAGACCGATTTTATTGCTTGATGAAGCAACGGCAAATATCGATAGTCATACGGAATCACAAATTCAAGAAAGTATTGAAACTATACGTGGTGAAAAAACAATTATAAATGTAGCACATCGTTTATCAACTGTACAAAAAGCAAATAGAATTCTAGTTCTTTCTTATGGTAAGATTGTGGAAGATGGAACATTTGATGAGCTTATGCAACATAAGGGGGATTTTTACGAGTTATGGAATCACCAAAAATAGATTATATTCAATCGAAAGACAATAAGACTATAAAACATATTATCAGTTTACAACAGCGAAAATATCGGCAAAAATTTGGTGAATATACGGTGGAAGGAATTCGTGCTGTAACGGATATAGGAAAAAAAGATTGTTTGCGCTCTATTTTAATTAGAGAATCAAAGCGAAGTGAATTGGAACCGCTAGTGCAAAAAGGTTTTACTGTTTCTTCCGTCTATGTAGTACAAGATTCAATATTTGATAAAATTGAGCACTCTGTAAACGGACAGGGTATACTAGGTATAGCGAAAAAATGTGTTAATGATTTGCATTCATTTATAGTAGAGGATGGATTATATGTCGCACTAGATGGTGTACAGGATCCGGGAAACTTAGGTACCATAATTCGTACAGCGGTGGCTGCTGGTGCAAAAGGTATATTCTTGTTAAAAGGAACCGTAGATCCTTATAACGAAAAATGCGTACGTAGTACGATGAGTGCGCTTTGTAATATTCCGATTTTTGAAGATGTAACATTATCTGAATTTTATGATTTCATAAAGGATAATACGATAAAAACCTATGTTACCTCACTAGAAAATGCAAAACCTTATCATACCATTTCATATCCTAAACGAACCATGATTATACTCGGTAATGAAGGAAATGGAGTGTCTAGAGAAATTATTGAAATGTGTGATCAGGCTATTACAATTCCCATGTATGGTGATATAGAATCTTTAAACGTATCAATTGCGGCCGCCCTATGTATGTATAAAGTAAGAGAACAAATTTAATATATTATAACGATACCCTGCCATCGATCATTTTTGATGACAGGGTATATAATTTTCTATAGTAGTATAAAATATGATTATCTATGATAGAAGGGTATATAAATTATGTGAAAACGATATAAAAAGTCCGTTTCCAGTATACAAGTATTGCTATTTTGTATTGATTTTATATACCTGTATTTGTTAAAATAACATATATCTTTTCTGGGTGAACATTGTTTTCCCGTTTTTACGAATAAAGAGGCACGCATATGTCAAAATTAATTATAAATGCTGATGATTTTGGCCTTCATTCAGCTATAAATGAAGGTATTATCGTAGGGCATACTAAAGGTGCTATTACAAGCACATCTATATTGGCAAGTGGTGCTGCTTTTAATGAAGCAGTAGATATGGCAAAGGAATATCCAAAGTTGGGTATAGGTATTCACATAGCTTTGGTGGGAGGAATCGCCCCTGTAAGTGATCCTAGTGAAATTCCTAGTCTTGTAACAAACGAAGGTGTTTTTGTTGATAATTATATAGAGTTTATGAAGCGCATATATAGTGGCTCTATTAATTATGATGAAGTGAGAACAGAGATTACAAAGCAAGTTTCTAAAATTATGGAATCTGGTGTAAATGTAACTCATATTGATGGACACCAACATATGCATGTATTACCTAGTATTCTACCTATAGTTTTAGAGCAAGCTATGCGATATAAAATTAAAGCTATACGGGTGCCAAATGAAAAAATAACATTTTTAAATGGCGTGCATAATCCTGTTCGTATTATGGGGAAATGTGGTTTGAGTACCGTGGCTGCTCAAGCATTGCCTAGCATTCGCGACAAGGGGATTTACTTTACACAATACTTCTGGGGTATGATTAATGGTGGTGCTTTAGGAGAAACAGAATTATTATCGATTTTAAAACAAGTTAGCTCTCTATCTGGGGCCCATGAAATTATGACGCATCCAGGCATTAGTGATGAAATTTTAAGAAATCAATATAATTGGGGTTATCATTGGCAAGATGAATTATCTGCTATGACATCCGAAAATGTACGTAGATATATTTCACAACATAATATAGAACTCATTAATTATGGGGATTTGTTATGAGTAAGATGATGAGACGCGGCATATTTATGTTTGTCCTACTTTTTGCCGTATCTTTAGGAATCATTTATTATACTATCGATTTAGAAGCCCTAAAAACAATAACAACTTTTAATGGTGAATCTTTGTTGCTTGCCATTATTGCACTTGCTTTAGGGATGTATTTTGATGGATTAAGATTGCAGCGTCTTGTAAAAATTGGCGGTTATCATTTATCAATAAAAGCTGTACTTCGGGTTATATTTAGCAACTATTTTATGGCTATGCTCACACCAGGTGCCAGTGGTGGAGCTGTGGCTCAAGTACTCGTATTAAGAAGCTATGATGTCCCGATAAGTAAGGGAACTCCAATCGTATTGATACGTACGGTTTTTTCAATCATGTTTTTAGTCATCATGTTACCGATTGTGTTTTTATATGACTCCATAGAAATACCATATATTTCAAGAGATATGTTATTACTATTTTCCTTCTTGGCCGTCATGGCCACCTTATTAGGAACATATCTTTTACAAACGGTATATATGAGGAAATTCGTATATAATCTAGCACAACGTTTTAAGGCACATAAGACCAAAGATTGGTTGGCGAAATTAGAAACACTAAATCAAGGGCTTGCATTATTGTATAAAAAACCTACTCAATCCTTTATTGTATTTATCGAATCAGGATTAAGTTTATTATGCTTATACTGTATAGCACCGGCATTGATGTTTGCTTTTACTAATGATGTACCAATTATTACGATATTAGATAGAATGATATTGTTGAATTTAATACTTTATTTTGCACCCACTCCAGGGGGAACAGGTATTGCTGAAGGATTATTCATTTTACTTTTTGCACCATTCGTACCGAGTGGCACTGTAGGTATTATAGCTGTGGCGTGGCGTGTGATGGCAGAATATGTACCATTTTTTATAGGTATGTATGCAGTATTAACTTTATATGGACGTCAGTTTGTTGCTCAGGAAACATCTAATTAATGTAAGGAGAATTAGTATGACAAAACCGAAAAAGGACAAATTTTATTTAGTTCAAGAAGATATTTTACCAGAAGCGATTAAGAAAACGATTAAAGTAAAAGAGATTTTGAAACTAGGTGAAGTAAAAACCATAAATGAAGCTGTTGAGAAAATGGATTTAAGTCGATCTGCTTATTATAAATATAAAGATTATGTATTTCCATTTTTTGAGATTGCTCAAGGAAAAATTGTTAGCATTACCGTTTCAATGTCCAATGAATCAGGTATGTTATCAAGTGTTTTAAAAGCAATAGCCGATAAAAACGGAAGTATCTTGACCATAAATCAAGATATTCCATTACAGGGTATTGCTAATAGTAGTATTTCTTTCGAAACCAAAAACTTGCAAGGTTCCTTAGAGGAATTATTACATGATATTCGCAATATGAAAGGAATTATTAAAGTAGAAATTTTAGGTCAAGCATAATATAAATATTATATTGACCAGTCAGAAGAGAGTAGGACCATTATGAAGACCGTTAAAATAGCCTTATTAGGATTTGGTACTGTTTCCCAAGGAACTTTTAATTTATTACAAGATAATGTCGATTTGATTACTAACAGAAGCGGTGTAACTATCGAGATTTCAAAAATATTTGTTCGCAGCCCAGATAAATACACAAATATTACACTACCAAGCACTGCACAATACGTGACTAACATTGATGATGTTCTTAATGATGAATCGATTGCTATTGTCGTTGAATTAATGGGGGGCACAACATTTGCGAAAGATTGTGTTGAAGCAGCTTTAAAACATGGAAAAAGTGTTGTTACAGCCAATAAGGATTTATTAGCAGAAGCAGGCCCATATTTATTTGACTTAGCGTATAAAAACCACGTAGATTTACGTTTTGAAGCCTCTGTATTAGGTGGCATTCCAATTATTAGAACATTATACGATTCCCTTGGCGGTAATCGCATTACTGAACTTGTTGGTATCATGAATGGTACTACAAACTTTATTTTATCTAAAATGACAGATGAAGGATTAAGCTACGGGGATGTATTAAAAGAGGCTCAAGATTTAGGCTATGCAGAAGCTGATCCAACTGCCGATGTAGAAGGTTTAGATGCAGCTCGTAAACTTGCTATTTTAGCATCCATTAGCTTTAACCGTCGTATATTCTTCGAGGATGTAACTGTAGAAGGTATTACTAAAATTGATACAGAAGATATTTCCTTTGGTAAGGAATTCGGATACAATATTAAACTTATTGGCATTGCAAAAGAATCGTCAAAGGGTTTATCTCTCAATGTATACCCTGCTTTCGTACCATTAACACATCCACTTGCATCTGTACGCGGCTCGTACAATGCAATTTATATCAAGGGTAATGGCATTGATGATGCCATGTTCTATGGACGTGGCGCCGGTAGTTTACCAACAGGCAGCTCCGTTGTTAGCGATATTATGGAAGTAGCTAAAAACGTAGCTTTTGAATCTACAGGACGTTTTAAACCATTCTACTTTGACCAAAAGAATATTTATTCCCCAGGTAAAATACAATCCAGTTACTATATGCGGTTAGCTGTTGATAATAAAACTGGTGTTCTTGCAAAGATTGCTACAAAATTAGCAGAGCAAAAAATCTCTGTTCTTTCAATCGTTCAACGAAATAAAGATCCTGAAACAGCAGTACTTGCTATTGTGACTTCTAAATGTCCACATTCCTATATTTTAAATTTAATTGATTCTTTTAACAGCTTGCGATCTGTGAAAGATGTATGTAGTGTAATCAGAATTATGGAAGCGTAATATTATGACAACAATTCGTGTACAAGTGCCTGCTACAAGTGCCAATTGCGGACCAGGTTTTGATTGCCTTGGACTAGCATTAAATCTATATAATATTTTTGAATTTACACCTGATGCAAATGCTACATCTTTTAGCTATACATTTCATGGGTATGGCGCTGATTTATTAGAAAAAGAAGATCCTAAAAAAAATCTCATCGGAATAGCTATTGAACAAGTATTTGCTAAAGCACAAGAACCAATACAATATGGTCATATTACTTCGGAAACATTAATTCCGCCATCACGTGGCCTTGGTAGTAGTAGTACTGCTATTGTAGGTGGGCTTTTACTAGCAAATAATCTCGTAAATAAACCACTTTCAAAAGAAGAGTTACTCATCATTGCCAATCGTATGGAAGGCCATCCAGATAATGTGGCACCAGCCATTTTTGGTAATCTTTGTTGTGCTACAGGCCTAAAAGATAAAGTGTTGAATACAGTTATCCCTGTACCAGAGTCACTACATTTTGCCGTTGTTGTGCCAGAGGTATTGGTTTCCACAGAATATGCACGATCCGTATTGCCAAATCATGTGCCTTTTAAAGAGGCCGTTCAAAATGTGAGTCATGCATCGTTATTCGTAACTAGTTTAATTACGAACCAATTGGATAATCTTGCAGTTGCACTGGAGGATAATCTCCATGTACCGTATCGGAAAACGTTGATTCCTCATTGTGATAAGGTATTCTCTGCAGCAAAAGCCGCAGGCGCTTATGGTGCAACTATCAGTGGATCTGGTTCTACCTTAATTGCATATACAGATAAAGCTCATGTACAAACAGTAGCTGAAGCAATGGGACAAATCTTTGAGTTCCATGGCATCGAAAACAAGGTATATGTGTTAGAGGCAGATACAATAGGGGCCACAACTATTCAAAATGTGGTATAATAAATCTAGTTAAGGCATAGTCCAAAAACTTATGTTGGAGGATTCTATGAATAATTTTAAAACAACAATGTTACTAGCCACTTTAATAGTGATACTAGTATTATTAGGCGATGCTTTTGGCGGCGCTCGTGGAATGATGTTAATGTTCATCATATCTGCAGGCATGTCAATATCATCGTATTGGTATAGCGATAAGATTGTGTTAGCACAATACAATGCACAACAAGTTACCGCTCAATCAAATCCTAAATTATATGGTATGGTTGAACAATTGGCTAAAAACGGTAAACTACCGATGCCAAAGGTATATATCATCCCTACGGACGTACCAAATGCATTTGCAACTGGTCGTAATCCAGAACATGCTGCGGTAGCTGTAACAGCCGGAATTCAACGTTTATTAACAGATGATGAATTAGCTGGCGTTTTAGGTCATGAATTAACACATGTTAAAAATCGTGATACCCTAATCAGTACTATTGCTGCCATTATTGGAGGCGCTATATCTACTATTGCCCATTTTGGTATGTTCTTTGGTGGCCGCTCTGCTGATCGCGATGATAATGTCAATCCACTTGCATTGATTGGTATGGTTATTTTGGCACCTTTAGCAGCTGCTATTATCCAAATGAGTATTTCTCGTACCCGTGAATATTTAGCGGATGAGGGTGGGGCTATGTTAAGCAAAAATCCATTAGGACTTGCATCAGCATTGGCTAAAATTGAAGAATATTCTAAATATGGAACATTACCTAATGCCAATAATGCTACAGCGCATATGTTTATAATTAATCCTATGATGGGTATTGGTGCTAGTTTGTCGAATCTTTTTAGCACACATCCTAGTACTAAGGATCGTATTGCTAGATTGAAAAAACTATCTCTAAATCCACATTATAGATTTTAATAAAAGGGAGGTTTAAAGATGGAAGAAACTTTAGTTCTTATTAAACCAGATGGTGTAAAACGTCAAATCTGTGGTGAAATTCTTACACGTTATGAACGTAAAGGCTTAATCATTAAAGCTATGAAATTACTTCAAACTCCAAAAGAATTAGCACAAGAACATTATGCAGAGCATAAGGACAAACCATTCTTTGGTGAATTGGTTGATTTTATCACTTCTGGACCTGTACTAGCTTTTGTACTAGCTGGTAAAAATGCCGTTACTTCTGTACGTACTATCAATGGTGCAACTAATCCTGTAGATGCCACACCTGGTAGTATTCGCGGTGACTATGCCTTAACTATGGATTCTAATGTTGTACATGCATCTGATTCAGTTGATTCAGCAGCACGTGAAATTCATTTATGGTTCCCAGAATATAAATAACATCTAATTAGGAGGTACGGCCATGAGTAGTAGTGTTTATACAAAAACAGGTGATCAAGGTACAACAGGTCTTTATACAGGTGAACGTGTAAAGAAATCTTCTCTTCGCGTTGAAGCCTATGGTACGATTGATGAGCTTCAAGCCTTCTTGGGATTAGCTCGAGCTTATGCAAAGAACGTAAGAGTACAAGCTGAGTTACTCGATATAGAACGTTCCTTATGGACGTTAATGGCTGATATTGCTAGCTTGAATCAAGCACCACAAATAACAGATCAACAAGTAAAACATTTGGAAAAGG
Organism: Veillonella atypica KON; assembly: GCF_002959915.1. Taxonomy (GTDB): domain Bacteria; phylum Bacillota; class Negativicutes; order Veillonellales; family Veillonellaceae; genus Veillonella; species Veillonella atypica. The sequence goes on from NZ_PPDE01000008.1 coordinate 315,913, forward strand.
TTATCGACCGTTTTGATGCAAAATTAGAACCTCTTGCAGAATTTATTCTACCTGGTGAGAATAAATCTTCTGCCTACTTACATGTATCTAGAACAGTTGCTCGTCGTGCAGAACGTGATTTATGGCGTGTATTAGACGCTGGTGAAAGCGTACATGAATCTAATTTGCGATACTTAAATCGACTATCTGATTTATGCTTCATATTAAGTCGTGTAGAAGAAGAAATCGGAGAAGAATAAACAAAAAAAGCTATGTCTTCACATAGCTTTTTTCTTTATTAAGATTGTGTAATTTCTTGATTCAATACATCATGTGGACTTGGATAGAAAAAGAAGATATGAGGAATTTGATATCTAAATTTTTCACGCAATAAATCTGCTAATGTTGTCTCAAAATTTATAATTTTAGATGCATCAAAAGAAAAATCCTCTACTAATACAAACATTTGTGGTTCCACAATAGGTGCATTAGGAGGTAATTCAGAAGGGTCTAGCGGTACATTTACAACTACACGACATGTACCAATATATCCACCTTGACCATCTTCAATAGCTACACGATAGGTATTTTCCCAAAGGGTAGACATCATTTTTAATTTCATATTCATAATTTCCATAGTGTATCTCCTTTTGTTATACTAATAATGATACAGAAATTATATATACTTGTATAGGTGGTTTATGAAATCTACAATTATTCTATGCTCCGGAGGAGCTCGTAGTGGAAAAAGTGAATTTGCAGAACAATTAGCCTTATCCTTAAAAGGACGAAAGGCATATGTTGCTACAGGGCAAGCTTTTGATGATGAAATGAAAGATCGTATTAAAAAGCATCAAATGCGCCGTGGTAAAGAGTGGATTACTTTTGAAATTCCACTACACTTACACAAAAATTGGGAACAAATTAAGAATGTAAGTGATGTTATCTTGATTGATTGTCTTACAATGTTTACATCAAATCACGTCTTCGCTCATGGGGATATCAATACGCAGGAAGATTCTAATCGTATTGAATCTATTATTTTAGAAGAGCTGCGACTATTATTACAGGAAATTAATAACAGTAATGATAAAACTGTTATTTTTGTGACCAATGAAATTGGATTAGGTATTGTACCGGAGAATAAATTGGCAAGATATTTCCGCGATATAACTGGTCGTGTAAATCGAGAGGTTGCTAGTGCTGCCAATAAAATGTATTTAACGATTAGTGGGGTAACCATAGAATTAAAATCTCAGGAGGTTCATATAAATGGCTAAAAAAATCATGTTCCAAGGAACGAGCTCTAATGTAGGCAAAAGTATTTTATGTACTGCATTATGCCGCATTCTTTATCGAATGGGCTATAAAACTGTGCCATTTAAAGCACAAAATATGGCTTTAAACTCCTATGTAACCAAATGGGGTGATGAAATAGGCCGTGCTCAAGTAGCCCAAGCTGAAGCAGCTGGTATTGATCCTATTGTACAAATGAACCCTGTATTGCTTAAACCTACAGGAAATCAGTCATCTCAAGTCGTATTAATGGGTAAACCCGTTGGTGTGTATAGTGCTAAAGAATATCATACCCATTACTCCTTAACAGCTCTTGATAAGGTCAAAGAATCTCTTGCCTTTCTCGATGAAAATTTTGAAATGATTGTTATCGAAGGGGCTGGTAGTCCTGCTGAGGTTAATTTAAAAGCTAATGATATCGTAAACATGCGTATTGCTAAAATGACACAAGCGCCTGTATTTCTCATTGCCGATATAGATAGAGGTGGTGCTATTGCTTCTATTGTGGGCACATTAGAATTACTCGAACCAGAAGAACGCGATTTAATAAAGGGAATCGTAATTAATAAATTCCGTGGCGATATTAAGTTATTAGAACCAGCATTGACTTTCATCGAAGAAAAAACAGGTAAAAAAGTAGTTGGTGTTATTCCTGCCATAGAAAACCTTGATATTGATGAAGAAGATTCTGTAGCTTTGGAAAATAAAAAGAATGTAGGTTCTAAAGACATTCAAATTGCTGTAATCCAAACACCTAAAATCTCTAATTTTACAGACTTTGATGCATTGAACTATGAACCAGATGTATCCGTTCGTTTTGTCGGTTCTGGAGATGTTATTGGTACACCTGATTTGATTATTTTACCAGGTTCTAAAAATACATTGGCTGACTTAACATATTTAAAAAACTCCGGCTTAGCTAATGAGATTAAAAAGCTCGCGGAAAAAGGAACTCCTGTAATCGGTATTTGCGGTGGTAACCAAATGCTTGGTACTGCTATATATGATCCGCATCACATGGAAGGGGATATTGAGGAGAGTGAAGGTCTCGGTTTAGTTAACTCTACTACAACCATGAAGGATCAAAAAACGACACATCAAGTCACATTTGATGTTGAGAATTTACATTTCCTTAACGGTACATTTTCTGGTAGTGAACTCGTAGGCTATGAAATTCATATGGGGGATACAACACCAAATGATGATACTGTAAAACGTTGTTTTACCATTACTAAACGTAGTGAAATTCCTATAACGGTCGTAGATGGCTTTATCGATGGTCGTCATCAAGTTATGGGTACCTACATTCATGGTGTCTTTGATAATGATGAATTCCGTCGTTTTATTATAAATCAATTGCGTTTACGTAAAGGATTAGATGAAACGCCTGTTGTTTTCCATTATTTCGAACATAAAAACAATGCATATAATCGTTTAGCAGACATTGTAGAAGAACATTTGGATATGGATTACATTATGACTCTATTAAAGGATAATGGGTGATATTAATGGATTTAAACATTCTCTTAGAGTGGTTTAAACACTACAACTATGTGTGTATTCCAATTTTGGCATTTATTATTGATACGATTATTGGGGATCCCAATAGTAAGTTTCATCCTGTTGCCCTAATTGGTCGTGTCATATCATTTTATGAGGCTGTATTTTATAAAGATACAGATAATGATACAAAAAAACTTTGGTATGGTGGTATTGCAGTTGGATTTATATTGTTAACCATTTATATCATAGCCTCATTGATTCTATGGATTGGTAGTCTCATTAATGAATGGGTAGAATATTTTATTCAAGTTCTCATCGTGTACATTACAATCTCACCTCGTTCATTAGGTGCGGCTGGATTTGAAGTTAATAGATTGCTTAAACAAGGTCGTATCGATGATGCAAGACATCGCGTTTCATGGATTGTAGGGCGCGATACAGAAGACCTTGATGAAAGTGAAATCACTCGGGCCACAGTAGAAACGATAGCAGAAAATACTATTGATGGCATAATTTCACCACTATTTTTCTTTATACTAGGTGGTCCTATAGGAGCTATATTATATCGCACAGCTAATACTATGGATTCCATGTTGGGATATAAGAACCAAAAATATATGTTCTTTGGCCGTGTAGCTGCGCGTTTAGATGATATATTAAATTGGATTCCAGCACGACTAACATTCCTATTATTAGTTATTTCTGCCTTTATATTACGATTTGATGGCAAATCCGCATTTCGTATTGGTCTTCGCGATGCCTATAAACATCCTAGCCCTAATGGTGGCTATGCAGAAGCGCCTGTAGCAGGGGCATTGCACATTCGCCTAGGCGGCTATAACCAGTACTTTAAAAAGATGACATTTCGTGAATATATGGGTGATGCATTAGAAACACTAAATCGACTACATATTACTCGATGTATATATATGATGTATTTGTCAACAATACTTATGATAATCATCACCACCATAGTCGCTTATCAATTTATGGAGTAATACATAGATGACACCTTTCTTTATAGCTTTACAATTTCTAACTAGACTAAAAATAGTAAATCAAACAGAATGGTCCATGGAAGATTTTGGTAAGTCTGTTGCTACATTTCCTTTTGTAGGATTGATCATCGGTATATTTTTAACCCTAATTTATTTTATATTCTCTCAATTTTTGTCACCTATGCCTTTAATGCTTATTATCGTTATCAGTGAATTTTTGTTCACCGGTGGCTTACATGCTGATGGATTAATGGATACAAGTGATGGACTTTTTTCTGGCCGTGAAAGAGAGAAAAAACTAGAAATAATGAAGGATAGCCGTGTTGGTTCCTTTGGGGTTGTAGCTTTTGTATTTATCACATTGTTAAAATGGCAACTGTTAACTGCAATTCCTATACCTGAATTTATACCTATTATACTTGTAATGATGCCTCTCATGAGTAGATACACATTGATTTTAAGTATTCGCTCTTATCCATATGCTCGAAAATCGGGTATGGGGCAGGCCTTTGCAGTATATGCACCAAAACATGTCATTACATGGAGCACGATTTCTACTTTCTGTATGCCTATTATTATTTGTTTACTTTTATCATTACTATATGCAATCGCTTTAGGTATAACAAGTATGCTTTCGATTCCATTTATACCATATAGTATAGCTCTCTTTGGTTTAGCATATGCTTTGGTTGGATTAATGGAAATTAATATTTTCTCAATGATCGTGAGCTATATCATTAATCGTATTATCAATCACTATATTGTTAAACAACTTGGTGGAACTACTGGTGATACATATGGCTTCGTTGTTGAAGTAACAGAGGTCTTGTTGATATTAGTATATATAATTACGTTGACATTATTATCTTCTGTTGTGAAAGCTCCTATTCTTTAATTATTTAATTATACATAGATTGTTTTATTGTGTAAGGAGGATTTAGTGACTTATTATGTTCGTGCGCCAGGCACTTGTGGGGAATTTATCCAAGGGGCCATTGATGGACAATCATTTCTTGTGACATGTCCAATCAACCGCTATTCCTATGCACTGAGCCAGGTAACACATCCATTGCCACACTATTATTGCTCCTTACAACCTAAGTCTAGTCAAGCTCGCAACTTAGTAAAGGATATTTTACATATTCCCAGCTGTGACAATACTGCTATCTATATAAGATCAGATATTCTTCAAGGAAAAGGAATGGCATCTAGCTCTGCGGATATAGCAGTAGCCGCAATGGCCACTGCTTTATCATGTAATAGAGCATTAACACCAAAAGAGCTAGAAACCATCTGTTTATCAGTAGAGCCGACGGATGCTGCTTTTTATCCTGGTATTACACAATTTGATTATATAAATGGGTCCATCTGTAATTTTTTAGGAACGTGTCCGCCTTTAAAAATACTAATTTTTGATGAAGGTGGTACTATTGATACCATCTCTTTTAATCAGCAAAAAGATTTATTCCATAAAATACAGGAGAAAGAGCCTATCATTAGAGAATCACTAGAGCTCTTCAAAAAAGGTCTAGAAACACATGATATTACGTTGATAGGACAGGCCGCTACATTGAGTGCCTTTGCTAATCAACGTATTTTATATAAACCAAATTTATATGAATTTCATGACATTGGTAATGCTTTTCATAGCGTTGGTACAATCATTGCTCACAGTGGTACAATAATGGGTCTATTATTTCCAAGTGATTATACGGCTATCGATGAATGTAAGCGATACATCGAAAAAAAATTACCTACCTTACAATATATTGATATTGTGGAAACAACAAATGAAGGACTAACATATATAAAACGATAAAGGAGGATCTCCTATGCCAGATACACATGGCGGAAATATCTTTAAATTTTCTCATGACCACAAAATAAATCTATCTGAAGTAACTGATTTTAGTGCCAATATTAATCTATTAGGACCTAGTCCAAAAGGTTTAGAAGCACTAAACGAACGATTGCGATATATATCTCATTATCCAGATGTTACAAATGATGATGTTATGAATACTATTGCCGATGTATATGGTATAGAAAAAGATTCTATACTTCTTGGTAACGGAGCTGCAGAGCTCCTCTATGCAGTTGGACGATTATCTGGATTTACAGGGGCTTTTGTTCCTGCGCCTGGCTTCTCTGAATACCAAGCCTCTATGGATGCTGCGAACATACCGGTAAGGGAAATTTTTTATCGGCAGCGACAAAATGATGATGGCACCCCATATTTTGAAGTACCTTATTTAGCATTACAAACATTTGCTGCTGAATTAAAAGGTCAAGATGGACGCATTATCGTATTTTTAGGTAACCCTAATAATCCAGATGGAACATTGTTGGATAAACAATCAATCAAAGTATTAGCACAAATGTTAAAAGATGCTAATAGCTTACTTGTTATCGATGAATCGTTCATTGATTTTATTGGTAATGAATCGTTACGAGACAATAGCCACTCTATGCGCGAGCTCATTAATCAATATGACAATGTAATTATCGTACATTCTTTTACAAAATTTTATGCTGTACCAGGACTTCGTATTGGTGCAGTGTTTGCCAATCCAACATTAATACAAGAATTGCGTCAATATATTCCTGCATGGTCTGTAAATACATTGGCACAAGCTTATACTGAATCCGCACTAACCGATACTAAGTATATTAACGATAGTAAGATGGTATTGGCTAATGAAGCAAAGTATATGTATGAATCATTATCTGCTATTAAAGATTTAGTAGTCTATAAGCCATCTGCAAATTATATCTTAATGGAAATTAATGATCCTGATATTTCAGTTACAGATGTACAAACTAGATTAGAAAAACATAATCTATTAATTCGTAGCTGTGCTAATTATAAAGGGTTAGGTCCAAAATGGATGCGGATTGCTATAAAAGATCATGCACACAACGTGGAACTTATTCATTTATTAAGTACCATATTTGAGAAATAGGAACACAACATGAAAACATTATATATTATTAGACATGGCGAAACAGAATGGAATAAGATAGGTCGCTATCAAGGCATAACCGATGTTCCTTTGAATGACAATGGAATAGCACAGGCAAAAGCTTGCGCTCATGCATTGAAGAATGTACATTTTGATCGTATTTTATCAAGTGACCTATCTAGAGCCCTCGTAACAGCAGAAACGATTCGTGGTAATCGAAATATCGATATTACAGTAGATTCTCGGTTGCGAGAGATTGATTTTGGTGACTGGGAAAAATTATTGTTCTCAGAAATCGAAGAACGATGGCCAGGCCTTATTGATCAAATGTATCGACAACCTGATATTGTCAAGCTGCCAAATGGAGAAAGCTTTCAAGAAGTACAAAATCGTGCATGGAATGGCCTTTCAGAATTTATAAGCCAAAATGATGATGACGAAACAATTTTAATAACTTGTCATGGTGGGACGATTCGTACACTTTTATGTAAAATGCTTGATATTCCCATTGGTCACTGTTGGAATTTCAGCCAAGGTAATACAGCAATTAATCGCATATTTTACAATGGTATGGGACCATCTGACCATAATATTTTAAACTTATTAAATGATACTGCTCACGTAGATAATTTAAGAGGGCATGTATAATTGATTCTTTCAAATGCTATGAAAGAGGAATTAAGATGCGATTAGATAAACTATTAGCCAATAAAGCCTTTGGTAGTCGCAAAGAGGTTCACCAAATTATAAGGGATGGACGTGTTACTGTAAATGGTGCTGTTATCTTAAAAAAAGACCAATCTATACATATAGATGATGATATCATTGCAGTTGATGGCGTACAAATATCAACAAAACAACAGTATTATATTAAATTTCATAAACCTGCTGGATATATTACGGCTGTAGAAGATCCTACGCATCCTGTAGTGATGGATTTATTACCACCTGAGTTTAAGAAAATGGGTGTATTTCCTGTGGGACGCCTAGATAAAGATACAGAAGGTCTATTATTACTCACAAACGATGGTATTTGGGCGCATTCTATCATTAATGGACACAAACATGTACCGAAGGTATACTATGTGGAATTTAATGGTAAACTCACAAAAGATGGTCTTGAACGTATAGAAACAGGAATAGTATTAGGGGATGGAACCCAATGTAAACCGGCTAATATAGACGTTCTTTCTGAACAGTCTCTACATATAACCATTGAAGAAGGCAAGTACCATCAAGTTAAACGTATGATTGGGGCCGCTGGAGGCGAAGTTACTTATTTAAAAAGATTGTCCATAGGTCATATTACATTAAATGGCATTGAGGCTATTAATACATATTCAGAAATAGATGACCAAGATGTAGTAGACTTTAAAAAATAGCATGAAAATCTATTCAATATAGGCATTTTATGGTATTATAAGGTGTACTTTATAGACTAGGAGCATGATTATGAACGGATTAAATCAGCTACAAAAGTATATTAAAGAACAAGAATTAACTGGTGTCGTTTTAATTGACCCTATAAATTTACATTATTTTGCTGGTTTTACAGGTACCACAGGATTTGCTATTGTCACACAAGATAAAGCTTTCATGATTACCGATTTTAGATATACAGAGCAAGCTACAAAACAATGTGAAGGCTATGAGGTTATTCAATATGAAACATCAGTTATGGATACTCTTGTAGATATTTTTAATGACAATCACATCCACGATGGTCTCTTTGGTATCGAAGGAAAATATATGCCTGTTGATACATATGAAACCTTATGTGATACTTTAGATGAACGCTTTAATTTTACATCTATCAATTTTGCAAAATTACGTGCTGTAAAACGAGAAGATGAATTAGAATTAATGCGTAAAGCTGCTAAAATTGGAGACGATGCATTTGCAGCATTATTACCGCAATTAAAGGTGGGTATGACGGAGAATGACGCGCGTATCATACTCGAATCAGAAATGTTAAAACGAGGTTCAGAGGAACCTTCTTTTGCAACAATTGTAGCATCCGGTAATCGCTCTAGTATGCCTCATGGTGTGGCTAGTGATAAGATTATAGATGCCGGTGATTTTATCACCTTTGATTTTGGCGCCGTGTATAAAGGGTTTCATTCAGATATGACTCGAACTGTCGTTATGGGCCCCGCATCAGAGCAACAAAAGAATTTGTATAGTATAGTTTTAGAAGCTCAAAAACGAGGTGTTGCAGCAGTTCGTGCAGGAATTACAGGCAAAGAACTTGACGCAGTATGTCGTGACTATATACGAGAACGAGGATATACCAAGGAGTTTAATCATGGTACGGGACATGGTGTGGGTCTAGAAATCCACGAAGAACCAGTAGCCAATGCAAAGTCCGATACGGTATTTTCCGAAAATATGATCATTACGGTAGAACCAGGTATTTATCTTTCTGGTGAAATCGGATTGAGAATAGAGGATAGTGTTATTGTTAAAGCTGATGGCTGTGAATTATTAACACATAGTCCAAAAGAGTTAATCGAAATAGGTATTTAGAAGGAGAAGAGTTAGATGATTTCCAGTAATGATTTCCGCCCAGGTGTAACCGTTGAGATCGACGGTAATGTATGGCAAGTAGTTGATTTCCAACACGTTAAACCAGGTAAAGGTGCTGCATTCGTGCGTACAAAAATGAAAAACTTGCAAACTGGTTCCGTAGTAGAACGTACTTTCAACGCTGGTGAAAAAGTGCCAAAAGCACATGTTGACCGTCGTCGTATGCAATACTTATACGAAGCTGATGGCGCATACACATTCATGGACAACGAAACATATGATCAAGTGGAATTGAATGTTGAACAACTAGGTGATGCTAAAAACTTCCTTCTTGAAAACATGGAAGTATCCATCATGTTCTTCCAAGGTATTGTAATCGGTATTGACTTACCTGTAGCTGTAGAACTTCGCGTAGTTGAAACTGATCCTGGTATCCGTGGCGATACTGCAACAGGTGGTAATAAACCAGCTGTATTGGAAACAGGCTACACTGTAAAAGTACCTCTCTTTATCGAAGTAGATGATGTACTTCGTATTGATACTCGTACTGGTCAATACATCGAACGTGCCTAAAACTATTTCATTGATATAGTGGGCCAGATCTTTTAAATGTAATATAGTCCCCCATATATCTTTGTTAAGCTGAGCACTTGTCGTCTATGTCATTATATAGGGACAGGTGCTCTTTTTTGAAAGAGGCCTATATGACTAAGAAAAATACTGAGTTAGAAACTGGTAAAATTAAAATCGCAGACAATGTATATGCTACTATTATTAGTATGACCGCATTGGATACTAAAGGAATCCATCATATGAGTTCTACCTTTAATGATGGGGTTAATACCTTTTTTGGACGTAAAAATGCCCATGAAGGTGTAAAGATTTCCTTTAACGATGACGGAGCAATTTCAGTTACATTATATGTAAGTATCTCCTATGGGTATCGCATACCTGATATTGCACTGCGCTTACAAGAGCGGATTAAAACTGCACTCGTCAATTACACTGAAATAGAAGTTGAAACAATTGACATCGTAGTCCAAGATATTATTTTTGATGATTTTACACCTGAACCAATTCAGCGTAATGAATAATAGGAGGGCCTATGAGTCAAGATGATAAATTAAACTATGGCTTAGATACAGCAACAGTAGATATTGCAGATTCCGTCATCATTGATGTTGCTATTAAGCCCTTAAGTACAATTCCTGGTATTCATTCTTTAAGTCCACGCTTATATGATGAAATTGTTGATGGTATAACGAACGCTTTTGGACAAAAAAATTTACCAGGCATTAATGTAAAGCATAGAAAAGGCTTTATCGAAATTAATGTGTATATCCGTTGTCTATACGGATACAATGTAATAGATATAGCAAAACAATTGCAGTCTGAAATTAAACAAACACTAAAGAATACGCTTGACCTTGATCACGTAAAGGTTGATGTACATATTGAAGGAATTATCAAAGAATAAGGAGACAATATGTCTAAAAAAAGAAATAGACGTGAAGCACGTCAATATGCATTCCAAGTTCTATACGCTAATGAATTTCATACCTCTAATGATGATGTGATTTTCCCAGACGGAGAAATCTCGTTGTCTATGGATATTGCTTATGCAAACCAAATAATAGATGGTGTGTTATCTCATCTTGAAGAAATCGACACAATACTTGAACCATATTGCACAAAACGGAAATTTGTACTTATGGATAAAGTAGACCGCGCCATTTTACGTCTTGCGATTTGGGAGCTCAACTACAATAGTGAAGATGTATCTCCATCTATTGTTATCAATGAGGCTGTACAATTAGCAAAATCCTTTGGTTCTGATGCATCCTATAAATTAATCAATGCGATTCTAGATGCTTATAATAAGAGTAAATAATGAAACGATATTTTCTAGGAATTGACACAAGCTGTTATACGACGAGCTGTGCCATTATTGATGATGAACTAAATATAGTAGGAGAAGCTCGAAAAATATTAGATGTAAAGCCAGGAATGAAGGGACTTCAACAATCTAATATGGTGTTTCAACATACAAAAGTATTGCCTCGTCTTATCGAAGAATTACCTCAAGTTCCATTGTCGGGTATTGGTGTTAGTGCTTTTCCTAGACGCTCTGATGATTCTTATATGCCGGCCTTTCTTGTTGGTCATGGTTTTGCTAGATCACTAAGTCATATGATGCAAGTACCAATGTATGAATTTGCTCATCAAGAAAATCATATTTTAGCAGCCCTAAGAGAAATTGGACATGTCCCTACGCTTCCATTCTATAGCTTACATCTTTCTGGTGGTACTACAGAACTCGTTTTAACAAAATATAAAGGTAAGGGGATTTTTGAAAGCTCTATTATCGGTGGTTCTAAGGATCTACAAGGCGGACAATTTGTCGATCGTGTAGGTGTTGCATTAGGTATTCAATTTCCTTGTGGCAAAGAATTAGAACTACTTGCTTCACAAACAGATACGTATGATCCGCTACCTTCCTCTGTTAAAGAAGGATGGATTAGCTTTGCTGGTCCTTGTAGTGCTGCACTACGTAATATTGAAAAAGGGGCGTCACCTGCATCTATGAGTAAAGCACTATTTAGTTGCATAGGAAATTCTCTGGAAAAATTATTAATCTATCATCTCAAACATACACCAGTATCAACATTAATTGCCGTTGGTGGTGTAATGAGTAATTCTATACTACGCAATCGTCTAAATGGTTTTTGTCATAAGAATAACGTAACTGTTCATTTTGCAAATCCTAAATTCTCTGTCGACAATGCTACGGGAAATGCTTATGGGGCATTTTTAGCAACACAAAAGTAGGTATATCGTGAATGTATTGAGTATTACCCAATTAAATAACTTAATAAAACGAACAATAGATAGAGAGTATCTCCTAAAAAATGTCTATGTTAGTGGTACGATAACAAATACTAAGCGTCATAGTAGTGGTCATGTGTATTTTTCCTTAAAGGATGAGGAATCATCTATAGATGTAACGATGTGGTCTAGTACGGTTCAAAGTAAAGGACTCGCTAATGCATTCCAAAATGGATTATTAGTAACAATCAAGGCATCCGTTAATTTCTATAACAAAATGGGCCGTTTAAATCTTATCGCATCGGATATACAGGTTGGTTCTAAAAGCCCATTACAGCTTGAATTCGATGCGCTGCAAAGAGAATTATCCGCATTGGGCTATTTTGATGATGCTCATAAACAACCAATACCAGTTCTATCAAGTTGTATCGGTATTGTCACATCCTCTACAGGTGCTGTTTTACACGATATATTACATATTAGTGAACATAGAAATCCGCTTATGCAATTTAAATTATTCTCTGTACCAGTTCAGGGAACAACAGCGGGTCCAATCATAGCTAAAGGAATTGAAGCTGCAGATAAAGATCCAGATGTTGATGTCATTATCGTCGGTCGCGGCGGCGGTTCAATGGAGGATTTATGGTGCTTTAATGATAGAGTTGTTATCGAAGCTATTTACAATGCATCTACACCTATTATTTCTGCAGTAGGTCATGAAACAGATTATACATTAGCTGATTACGCTGCTGATATGCGTGGTGCTACACCTAGTCATGCCGCAGAAATTGCAGTGCTTCCGTTGACTACACTACAACAGCATTTACAACAAAAACTTGATTATTTACAGTATGTAATGGATCAAACATTACAGCAAAAACGTATTGAATTAAGTACAATTTTTAATCGTCGCCTCGGGTTTCCTGCATTACAATTACTGCATAAACAAAATTCCCTCTTACAATCCTATAAGGAGAAATTACAAACTTTAGCGTCACAACGATGGCAACATGAAAAGCATAAACTTTCACTTATAACACAGGAATTATCACTACAAAATCCAATCCATTTAATGGTGAAAGGCTATTCCAAAATAGAAAAAGAGGGTCATACCATAAGTTCAATTCAAAATATGGCCAAAGGAGATGTATTTAAAATTACATTGCGTGATGGTTCTATAAAAGCAGTTGTAGAGGAGGTATTACAGGATGGCAACATCACTGAAAAGTTATGAAAAAAAATATAAAGCTCTTGAAGATATCGTTCGTCAACTCGACGATGGTGAATTATCTATGTCAGAGCTGTTAAATCAATATAAAAAAGGCTTAACCTTAGTTAAGGAATGTGCAGATATGCTGGATTCTGTAGAAGGTGAAATTCAACAGATTATCGAAGAGGTACGCATCGGAGAGTAATAAGCTATGTTAAAGACATATTTAGAAACTAGCAAACAATCGATTGAACACTGGTTAAGTGCCGTATTAAATTCCCCTATACCAGAATATAAACGTTTATATGAATCTATGAACTATAGTTTATTACAAGGGGGAAAACGAATTCGTCCTATCTTAACCAAAGCTGTTTTAGATGCAATGAAGGTTGATGCATCATTATATAAAGAGTTCCTATGTGCATTGGAATGTATTCATACATACTCACTGATTCATGATGATTTACCAGCTATGGATAATGATGATTATCGCCGAGGTAATTTAACCAACCATAAGGTATATGGAGACGGTATGGCCATTCTTGCAGGTGATGGTTTATTGACCTATGCATTTCAACTTTGTAGTGAAAATACAACCGCATCAGCTGAGCAAAAAATCAAAGCTATCCAATGTTTAGCGACCGCAGCTGGTCCTGAAGGCATGGTTGGCGGACAAGCTTTTGATTTACTATCCGAAGGAAAACATATCCCTCTTGAGGAATTAAAAGTTTTACATAGTGGAAAAACAGGTGCTTTATTTAATGCGGCCATTGAGTTAGGGCTCATCTTATCTAATGCTGACCAAGCAAAATATGCCGCCTATATGACATATGCCAATTGTCTTGGTTTGCTATTCCAGATTACAGATGATATTCTTGATGTAACGGGAACCATTGAAGAGTTAGGCAAAACACCTGGTAGTGATATACGACAAGATAAATCCACTTATGTTTCATTGTTAGGGCTTGATGAGGCACGTAATGAAGCACATGTAGTCGCACAAAAGGCACATGCTGCTTTAGCAACAATAGAAGATGATACACATATACTAAGTGCTATTATTGATTATTTATTGGATCGTACAAATTAAACATTAGAGGATAAAGTTATATGTACCATATTTTAGAGGAAATTTGTCATAATTATATAGCGCAAGCCGCATTTTGGGGCTGGTTTTCAGCACAAGCCATTAAATTCTTATGGCAACTTGTCCGTTATCGTACATTGCGTTTTGAACGTTTAGTAGGTTCCGGAGGATTTCCTAGTTCACATACATCCTTTGTAATTTCTACTACTGCCGCTTTGTACTTTAAAAATAATGGTATTACTGATATATTTGTGGTAGCATTAGTATTTTCTATTGTAGTCATGTATGATGCGTCTGGTGTACGTCGTCAAGCTGGTCGACAAGCACAAATATTGAACCAAATTGTGGAGTATTTTAGTAAACGAAATATTCCTGTTATTTTAAAAGACCGAGAAATTGCATTAAAAGAATTACTAGGTCATACGCCAGTTGAAGTATTTGGTGGTTTAGTATTAGGTATTCTAATAGCTTATATTCAATATTTCTATGTGTATAATGGTGTCATATGAGTAATAAAGAACGTTTAGATATTCTCCTTGTTAACCGAGGTTTATTTGAAAGTCGCGAAAAAGCAAAAGCCGCTATTATGGCTGGTCAAATCTTTATGGATACAACACGAATCGATAAGGCTGGTACAAAGGTTCCTGTAGATGCAAATCTCACAGTGAAAGGTAATACCTTACCATATGTAAGTCGTGGAGGCTTAAAATTAGAAAAAGCTATTCAAATATATCCCATTGATTTAACCGATGCAGTCATGATTGATATTGGAGCTAGCACGGGTGGATTTACAGATTGTGCATTGCAAAATGGTGCATCCAAGGTGTTTGCAATAGATGTAGGATATAACCAACTAGCTTGGAAACTTCGCCAAGATGAACGCGTAATCAATATGGAGAAGCAAAATATACGTGCGGTTACTGCAGAACAATTGGGTGAACTTGTAGATTTCATATCTATTGATGTAGCTTTTATATCTCTCGATAAGGTATTACCTGTAGCTACTACACTATTAAAAGATACAGGTTCATTAGTAGCTCTCATCAAGCCTCAGTTTGAAGCCGGTAAAGAAAAGGTCGGAAAGGGAGGTATTGTTCGAGAGAGAGCAGTACATGAAGAGGTACTTTCACGTATATTACAGGTTGCTTACGATTGCAAATTATATTTACACGGATTAACCTTCTCACCAATTAAAGGGACGGAAGGAAATATTGAGTTTTTAGGATATTTTACTAAATCTGAAGAAGGTGCATTATCTATAACTGATGAATTAATTACAGCAGTTGTAGATGAGGCTCACATGCTATAGGAGATAGATATATGCGTATTGGTTTTTTTCCTAATATGGGTAAAAGTACAATCATGGCCGTTCTTAAAATGGCAGCTCATATCTGTAGAGAAGAGCAAATAGAAGTATATTTACCAGATGATCTTGAAAGACCTGATACTTACAAGGTATTACAAATACCAAAGGAAAATGTACTTCCTAGACCAGAGATTTTTAAACATATTGATGTAGCATTTAGTTTTGGTGGTGATGGCACCATTATCCATTTAGCACGTCAAATTTTCTCTTATAATATACCTGTATGTGGTATTAACTTAGGAGAACTTGGTTTCTTAAATCAAATTGAAGTCCATCAATTACAAAGTCATATTAAACGCATTGCTCAAGGTGACTATACAATTGAAAAACGAGGCCATCTTCATGCCTATATAGATAGGGAAGACGGAACAAGAGAAGACTTAGTCCCAATTATTAATGAAGTCGTTATTACACGTTCTGAACCAGCTAAAATGGCGCGTATCAATTTAGCTGTAAATGGACAACATACGCAGATGTATCCTTCTGATGGACTGATTATTTCATCAGCTACAGGGTCTACAGGATATAATTTATCCGCTGGTGGTCCTATTATGAAGCCAGATAATCGATCTATTATTATAACCCCAGTTGCGCCACATTTAATTCAAGGTATCTCTATGGTCTTAGAAGAACATGATACCATTCAAATTACAATGCCTGATCGTGAACCTCAACTGCATATATGCATAGATGGTACATTTGACTATTCATTTACTAACAAAGAAGCTTTACATATTTCATCGAATCCTGTGTATTGTTTATTTGTTCGATTTAAAGATCAATGCTTCTTTGGCACATTATTTAAAAAATTAGCATCTCGTAGGGATGAGTTATTATAAGGAGTGTGAACGCATATGATTAATATCAACAATGCAGTTCAATTTCAACATCTTATTTGGGATCGCATTATGAAATCTGCCTCTGTTGTAGTGGATGCAACATGTGGCAATGGCCACGATTTACTGTATTTAGCAGAACGAGCTCAATCTGAGTGTCATTTATATGGCATAGACATTCAAGAACAGGCTGTCAGTGCTAGCAGGGAATTACTAGCATCCAAGAAATTGCAGTCAAATGTAACAATTACATTTTTACACAATTCTCACGACATTGCACTTCATCAAGAAATCAAAGAAAATACCATTGATTTAATTATATTTAATTTAGGGTATTTACCCGGTGGAGATCATAGCATCATAACACGCCCTCATAATACGATTGAAGCTCTAAACAATGCATTTCCTAAACTCGCTAAGGATGGAATCATTACTATCGTAGCATATCCTGGCACACCTGAGGGTATGGAAGAGAAAGAAGCATTGCATAAGTATATCTCACAGTTAGATCAAGCAAAGTATAATGTATGCCATTGGCATCCTATAAATCAAGCTAACAATCCACCTGAATTATATTTAATTCAAAAACGATAATTTCCATAACAGCTATCTTATACTTATAGTAAATAATCTATACTTTTACTATACTAAAAATGCATAATACGAAATAAAAGACCCATTAAAGGGCCTTTTATTTATGCAACACACCTGTAAAAATCGTTAATCATAAATTCGCTATAAATAGATGAACCATATATTATGTGTGTTTATAAGAGGTGAAAACTCCATAAATTAACTAATTATTAATTATTAGTACAATATGCATAACACGTATGGTATATACGGAATATACCATATATTAATTTTGAATATATGGTATAATAATGTAAGAAAGATACTATTCTCTTTTATGTGCAAGTTTAAAAAGGGAGCAAAAAATGAAACGCTATCGCTATAACAAAATTAAGGAAATTGTTCAGTCTAAGGAGATTGAAACACAAGAGGAGTTAGCAGCGGCTTTATTACAAGAAGGCATAGAAGTAACACAGGCTACTGTCTCTCGTGACATCAAAGAATTAATGTTAATTAAAATACCAACTGGCGATGGACATTATCGATACGCATTATCTCCAGAAGAAAATGTAGTATTATCACGTAGTCGTATTAACCGTTTATTCCAAGATTCCTTGATCAAGGTTGATCATAGCTTAAATCAGGTCGTGCTACATACGATTCCTGGCTCTGCTCAATCTGTAGCATTTTCTATTGATCATGCAAAATGGTCTGAATTAATTGGTACACTCGCAGGAGATGATACAATTTTACTTATCGCGCGCTCCGAAGCTGAGGTACCTGCAATTCTTTCTAGAATTCAAGATTTAATGAAGGATTAGTAATTATATGTTGACGCAAATGAGCATTCGAAATTTTGCGTTGATTGAGCAAATGAATATTTCATTTAAAGATGGCATAACTATCTTTACCGGCGAAACTGGGGCAGGTAAATCCATATTAATGGATGCTTTCAGTATTCTATTAGGAGAACGCGCTAGCAGCGAGTTTATTCGTCATGGTAAAGATAGTTTTGTTATAGATGGCATATTCGATATTGCCAATCACCAAAGTTTATTAGATTTATTACAATCAAAAAATATATTGGTAGAGGATAATCAACTAATTCTATCTAGGTCCTTTAATACATCTGGTAAATCTATTATATTGGCTAATGATCAACCCATTCCTCTAAAGGCGCTTAAAGAGATTGGTCTATTATTAGCCGATATTCATGGTCAATACAGTAATCAAAAATTATTAAATCCTGATTCACATCATGAGTATTTAGATGGTTATAACCAGGCTGGTAGTAAGGCTTATAAAGAATATAAAGCAGCCTATAAAGAATATAAAGAAGCCAAGCAAGCGCTAGATAATTTATCTGAGCACATGTCTGAACGAGCCCGTGAACTTGATATGCTTCGTTTTCAAATCGATGAAATAGAAGAGGCTGGATTACAAATAGGCGAGGATGAAGCTATTGCTGAAGAACTGAAACGTTTAGATAGCTTCGATCATATCGATAAGGTACTTGGTTCATGTTATGATGCTTTTTATGGAGGCAGGCATCCATTATTAGATACAGTTAATGCTATCAAGGTAGAAGTAAATGATCTTGTAAAATATGATGATGAGGTTAAAGAAATCTCTGAACTCGTTAATTCCGCATACTTTCAATTAGAAGAGGCTGCTCAATCTCTTGATCGATACCGAGATTCTATTAGTTATGACGAAGAACGCTATGCATACTGCCAAGATAGAGACTCTGTAATCTATGGTCTTAAAAAGAAGTACGGCGAAACAGTCCAAGATATATTAAATTATGAGGAAAAGGCGCAACAACGCTTAGAGGAATTAGAATCCGAAGTTTGTGAACAAGGCGCTTTAGAACAACAATTAGGGGAAAAAGAAAAGGTTGCAAAAACAGCTTTAGCAGCATTAATTTCTATACGTCGTGAAAATGCAGATGTAATTGCTAAACAACTACGAGCTGAAATTGTTGATTTAGGTATGGAAAAAGGGGATATTCGTTTTTTCATAGATGAAAGTGAAGAACTTTTACCATTAGGCGCTAAATCAATTGAATTATTATTTACCGCTAATAAAGGCGAACAGTTGCTACCATTACATAAAGTTGCATCTGGTGGTGAATTGGCTCGCATTGCACTGGCACTAAAATCCGTATTCCGTACAGATAATCACAAAACACTTGTATTCGATGAAATCGATGTCGGTATAAGTGGAGATATAGCATTGAAGGTAGCTGAAAAAATCTTAGCTCTTTCCAAGACAAATCAAGTATTCTGTATTACTCATTTACCACAAACGGCAAGTATTGCAAAACAGCATTATCACTTATCTAAGCAAGAACAAGAAGGCCGCACTATTTCTACATTATCTGAATTGAGCGAAAAAGAACGGCTTTCACAAATCGCATCCATGATGTCCGGCAAGGGAATGTCTCATACAGCACTTGCTGCTGCACAAGAACTTATTGACCATTTTCATTGACTAAATACGCATAATTACTTATACTTATTATATTAATTCAATAATAAGGTAGAGGCGCGGGTATAAATAGTCATCATGAGGAGCCGGCAAACAATGATTCATGATAAAAGGTGTACTTGCCGAAGTGGGATGACAGCCAAATCATCGTGCTGGTTGTCTATTTAAGAGGTAGACGACTGTCACCAATATTACATTGGTGGAGTGCTATCATAATTCTTGTTTAATGAACGATGTATCATATATCGTATATATTAAGCCAGTGGATGCCTCCACTGGCTTTTTTGGAGGTAAATATGATTAGAGTAATGGTAAACGGTGCAGGCGGCAAAATGGGTCGCGAAGTCGTAAAAGCAGTACATGCAGATTCTGAATTGACAATGATTGGTGGCATCGATCCATCTAAAGCAGGTCAAGATGTGGGCACTGTAGCAGGAATTGAACCATTACATATCACAATGGCTGAAACTATTGACGAAGTATTGAGCGATAATAAACCTGACGTTATCGTTGATTTCACAAATCCTGCTGTTATTTTCGAAAATGCCAAAAAAATTCTTAGTGCTGGCGTGCATATTGTAATAGGCACAACAGGCCTAACTGAAGAACAACGCAACGAATTGAATGAAATCGGTTTAAAACATAATGCCAATTGTTTGGTAGCACCTAATTTCTCATTGGGCGCTGTTATGATGATGAAAGTGGCTGCTGAATTAGCGCCATATTTCCCTGATGTAGAAATTATCGAATTACATCACAACCATAAATATGATGCTCCATCTGGTACATCTATTTTGACGGCTAAATTAATCAATGATGCAAAAGAGGCTGCAAATGTGACAGGTTCTGAAGATTTAACACGTGAAAGTTTGCCAGGTGCACGTGGTGCAAAAGTAGACAATGTTACTATCCATAGCGTTCGTCTTCCTGGTTATGTAGCACATCAACAAGTATTATTTGGCGGCTATGATGAAACATTAACAATTCGTCATGATAGCTTAAGCCGTTTATCCTTCATGCCTGGTGTCGTTCTAGCATGTAAGAAAATTGCCTCTAAACCAGGCTTAACATATGGCTTAGAACATTATTTATAATACTGAACAACAATTGATTAATTGAGGAGATACACAATGAAAAAACCTAATCTTGCAATTCTTGGTGCTACTGGTGCAGTAGGGGCAGAATTCATTACACTTATTGAAGAGCGTAATTTTCCTTATGAAAATTTAAAACTATTGGCTTCTGCTCGTTCTGCTGGTACTGAACTTACAGTTAATGGGAAAACCTATGTGGTTGAAGAAGCAAAACCTGAATCCTTTGATGGTATTGATATTGCATTATTTGCAGGTGGCTCTATTTCTAAAACATTAGCTCCAGAAGCTGCTAAACGCGGTGCTATTGTTATTGATAACTCCAGTGCATTCCGTATGGATCCAGAGGTGCCACTCGTTGTACCTGAAGTTAACCCTGAAGATATTTTGAAACATAAGGGTATCATTGCTAATCCAAACTGTTCTACAATCATCATGAGCCTTGGCTTAAAACCATTGCATGATATTTCTCCAATTAAACGCATTGTAGTATCTACATACCAAGCTGTATCTGGTGCTGGTAAAGAAGGTATTGAAGAACTTCAAAACCAAGTAAAAGAATATGTTGAAGGCAAGGAAATGACTGCTAACTTGTTGCCAACAGGTTCTGCACCAAAACACTTCCCAATTGCGTTCAATTTGTTACCACAAATTGATGTATTCTTAGAAAACGATTATACTAAAGAAGAGATGAAGATGGTAAATGAAACACACAAAATTCTTCATGATGACACCATTCAAGTAGTGCCAACAACTGTTCGTGTTCCAGTATATCGCTCTCATTCTGAATCCGTATTAGTAGAAACAGAAGAACCAGTATCTGTAGAAGCATTCCGCAAGGCTTGTGCTGCATTTCCAGGATTACAAGTAAAAGATAATCCAGCAGAACAAGAATATCCTATGCCACTATATACATCTAATCAAAATGACTGTGAAATCGGTCGTATCCGTAAAGATTTATACAATGATAAAGGCATGAATTTCTGGATCGTAGGTGACCAAATTCGCAAGGGTGCTGCACTAAATGCATTGCAAATCGCAGAATACTTGGTAGAAAAGGAAGCATTTTAATATCTATCAAGGGGGAGAAACATATGAAAACCTTTGGTCGTGTATTAACGGCTATGATTACATCATTTAACGAAGATGGATCAGTCAACATTGAAAATTCAGTTGCCATTGCAGAGCATCTATTAAATCATGGTTCTGATGGCTTAGTTGTTTGTGGTACCACAGGTGAAAATCCTACTATATCCCGTGAAAGCAAGACTGCTTTATTTAAAGCGATTGCCAAAGCATGTGGAGATAAGGGTACTATTATAGCTAATGTAGGTTCCAATGATACAAAGGGCTCTGTAGACTTTGTTAAAGAAGTATCTGCGATTCCTGGTATTGATGGATTGTTAGTTGTTGTACCGTATTACAATAAGCCTAATCAACAAGGTCAATATTTGCATTTTAAATCTATTGCAGAGGCTACAACATTACCAATCATGGTATACAATGTACCTGGTCGCGTAGGAACTGGAATATTTCCAGCTACACTAGCACGCCTCCATAAGGAATATCCACATATTTGTGCCATCAAAGAGGCTAGTGGTAATTTGATGATTGCTTCTGAAATTAAACGTTTAATGCCTGGTGAAGATTTCATGGTATACAGCGGAGATGATGGTCTTACATTGCCTATTCTTTCCGTTGGTGGAACAGGCGTTATTTCTGTAGTATCTCATGTGGCCGGTCAAGATATGAACGATATGATTGCTGCTTTTGAAGAGGGCAAGAATCAAAAAGCAACACAATTACATCAAAAATTAGCTGAAATTATTAAGGCTATGTTTATTACAACAAATCCAATTCCAGTTAAATATGCAGCTCGAAAATTAGGTTTACCAGCAGGTATATTCAACTTACCTATGTGTGAACCTTCTCAAGAAGAAGCTGCATACATTGATAAGGCATTAGCTGAATATTTACAATAAAATATTACGATACTAAAAACCAGTAGCTACGATTTGTAACTACTGGTTTTATTTTATAAGAAATACATTATAAACATTATTTTATATGCCTATAAATATATTTTTTTCTTATAAAGATTGTATTATGATATAATCTCACATGGAGATAGTATTTTTAACTATACTCTAGTCTACTGTTAATTCATGATAAACAAAATGATTGTGATATTTCGAATCGACCATAAGGCGATTACATTAAAACACAAGGAGTTTAACATGGAACTAACAATGTTAAAAGGTAAAATTCACAGAGCTACTGTGACACAAGCAGAACTTGATTATGTCGGGAGCATTACAATTGATACGGACCTTTTGAATGCATCTGGAATTCGAGAATATGAACAAGTTCAAATTGTAAACATTAATAATGGAGCACGTTTTAGCACATATACGATTGCTGGCGAAGCAGGCAGTGGTGTTATATGCTTAAATGGCGCTGCAGCAAGACATGTGCAAGTACATGATAAAGTAATTATCATGTGTTATGCTCAACTAAATGAAAAAGAAGTAGAGAGCCATAAGCCTCTTGTTGTATTTGTAGATGAAAATAATAAGATAAGTCATATAAAAAACTATGAAAAACATGGTTTATTAGTTGATCAAGACTAACCGTTTTTGATCGAATTACAGTAGACTGTATAGGACTATCTTCGTATTTACAATTTATAAGTACCGGAGGCATTATTATGGAAATTATAACTACAATCGAAAATATACGCAGCATAGTAAACCATTGGAAAGATAAAGGCTATTCTATTGGTTTTGTACCAACAATGGGATATTTACATGATGGTCATGCCGCATTGATAGATCAAGCTAGAAAGGATAATGATAAGGTCATTGTATCTATATTTGTTAATCCAACTCAGTTTGGTGAAAACGAAGACCTAAATTCTTATCCACGTGATATTAATAGAGATAAATCCCTTTGTGAAGCCCATAAGGCGGATATTATATTTTCTCCAACGTCAGATGAAATGTATCATGATAGAAAAGCATTTGTAAATATTGTTGAGTTATCTGATACATTGTGTGGTATTAGTAGACCTATTCATTTCAAAGGTGTTTGTACGGTTGTAACGAAGCTATTTAATATTATTCAACCTACCAATGCCTACTTTGGTGAAAAAGATGCACAACAACTAGCCATTATTCGTAAAATGGTTTATGATCTAAATTTTCCGGTCAATATAATTGGAGTGCCAATCGTTCGTGAATCGGATGGTCTAGCAAAATCTTCTCGAAATACATATTTATCTAAGGAAGAACGAAAAGCGGCTACCATATTATATAAAGCTATTCAAATGGGAAAACAAACCATTAAACATGGTGCTTCTGCTGATAGTATCATTAATACTATGACAGAAATTATTAATACTGAGCCCTTAGCCAAGATAGATTATGTTTCAGTTGTTGATGCTAATACAATGCAACCAGTTCATGAGATTACATCTCCAGTATTAGTCGCTATGGCTGTATATATTGGATCTACGCGACTTATCGATAACTTTTCCTTCGATGCAAATTAGAAGGGAGAAACTATGAACTATTTACAAACACTGACTCAGTTAATTTCTAAATACTTAATGGTTCTAATCATCGGTTTTTCATGTATGGCCTATATAGTTCCTTCATATTTTACATGGGCTGTTGCTTATACACCATTTTTACTTGGTATCGCTATGTTCGGTATGGGCCTTACAATTAAGTTTGAAAACCTATGTAATATTTTTAGGCATCCAAAAGATATTTGTATTGGAGTGCTTGCACAATACACAATCATGCCTTTATTAGCATGGGGAATTTGCCATATATTTACCTTACCACCAGATATTGCAATAGGCGTTATATTAGTTGGTTGCTGTCCTGGTGGCACGGCTAGTAACGTTATAACCTACATCGCTAAAGGTGATGTACCACTATCAGTAGGAATGACAATTACATCGACATTAATAGCACCCATTGTAACACCATTATTAATCTTATATATTGGTGGTGCTTGGGTAGATGTTGCATTGCTACCAATGATGATTACAATGGTGAAAGTCATTATTATACCAATCTTATTAGGTGGTGTCATTCAATATGTTTGTAAATCACACATTAATACACTTACCAGTATAAGTCCTATATTTTCAATGATTGCTATTATATTATTAATAGCAGCTATTATTGCAGTTAATAGGGATAAACTATTGGTTTCTGGCTTATTAACTCTTATTATTGTTGGTATACATAATGTATTAGGATTACTATTAGGGTTAATTGTAGGAAAAACTCTTAAATTAAAATACGATAAAACTACTGCATTAGCAATAGAAGTAGGTATGCAAAATAGTGGGTTAGCCGTAACGCTAGCAGCAACTAATTTTGCTTTAAACCCTCTCGCAACTCTAGTAGGAGCTATTTTTAGTGTATGGCATAATATATCTGGTGCAATTTTCGCTAGTATACGTAGAAATAAAATCTCAATATAACAAAAAGACGGCAACATATGTTGCCGTCTTTTTGTTATATTCTATCACGTACTAATCCAATGACAAGTCCTTCAATATGACAATCATCAACAATAATAGGATCAAAATTATCATTTTCAGGCTGTAAACGAATATGACCATTTTCCTTATAGAAACGTTTTACAGTCGCTTCATCATCAATACGAGCTACCACAATATCGCCATTATTGGCTGTATTTTGATGACGTACAATTAACATATCGCCTTCATACATACCAATATTCATCATCGATTCCCCTTGAACACGAAGCATAAAGCAATCAGAATCACCTGTAAGCTGAACAGGTAAGGTCAATGTAGCCTCTAAATTTTCAACAGCTGTAATTGGTGTGCCTGCTTGTACTGTACCGATAAGAGGAACTTGTTTTAATCCTGCACCAAGGAATTCAAAATTATCAGAGCTAGTAGTTTCATTGTTCTCTTTAGATACAGAAACCTTCGGTTTTCCTTCATCTAAAATCGTAATAGCACGGTTTTTATTAGGATCGCGTTTAATATACCCAAATTTTTCTAATGTATTTAAATGTGATTGAACAGTGGACGTAGAACTAAGACCTACATAAGCACAAATTTCACGAACAGTAGGGCAACGATATTCATTATGTAAAGAATCTCGAATAAACTCTAATATACGACGTTGTTTTGTATTAATATCAGTAGCTGGGCGTCTCACAGGAACCTCCATATATGTACTAAAAATGGGATATGTAAAAGTGTATACTATAATTATTTTCTTTATATCCCTATTATATAGATATTTTTATACTTTTGCAAACATTTGTTCTTAAAATACTTGACCGAACATCCGTTTGTGTGCTATTATCTTATTGTAAACAAACAAACGTTCTAAATTTTATGTTCGATATAAAAAAAGAGGTAATGTATTATGAGACACATTATGATTATGCTTGCTATCTGTTTTGCAATGGTTATCGGTTATCAACAAACAACTCCTGCTATGGAATCACATAGTGTTCAAGAGATTACTGTAAAATCTGGAGATACCTTATGGGATATTGCATCACGTTCAACTGCATCTAATGTGGATGTTCGTGAGGTAGTACATACAGTAAAGGAATTAAATAATATTTCAGATTCTGGTAATTTAACACCAGGGACCAAAATAAAGGTGCCTGTATATAAAACTGATAGTCCAACAAGAGCTATGGACTATATGGCTCAAAATTAAATATATATGAAATGGCTAGTATAGATGTTCTTCAATGAGAAAACCATCTATACTAGCCATTTTCATTATATAATATTATTTTAATCGTTTTTCAAAAATTGTTGAGATAGGATTATCGACGAATTTATTTGCCTCATTAATATAACGGCGTACCATATTTACGCTATGATGACGTGTTTGACGCATGATATTACGTTCCTCGACGCCATAAGCGGCTGCAGTCGTAGCAAAGCCATGCCTTAAACTATGAGCACCATACATGGCAGGATCGAGTCCGATAAGTGATATATATTTTTTTACGATTTCTGCAATGGACTTATCAGAAATTGCCGTTTTTCGTAATGACATTGATTTAGTAAAGCCCCGAAATACAGGTCCAGATGTAATGCCACTGGCAGTTAACCATTTTTTTAAAGCTCGTACGGCATCCAATGGAGAACCTTGTAGACTTGGAATCGCTACAATGGCACCTTGACCTTCTTGGTCAGCTTTAGATGAAGAAACAAATATCTCAAGGCCTTGTGGAGAAAACTTTAAGTTCTCTACAGTTAAGGCTGCAATTTCACTGCGTCTAAAAGCACCCATAAATCCAATGAGTAAAATTGCTTTATCTCGTAATTTCTGTATCTTTGGAATATCACTACCATCGATACACTCTAAAATATCTTCAATATCCTCTAGCAAGATAGGTGTCTTTCCTTGTTGAAAGGTTCCTTTTAGACGACGTATCCCTCGCAAAGCTTGTTTTACAAGAGGAGACATACATGGATTTTCTCTAGAACCAGAAGCATTGTAGTTTTCTGATATGGCACTAATGCGACGAGCAATCGTATTAGCCTTTGCATAATCTGCTAAGTCATTAATATAATTGACAATTGTTTCTGGTGTTGCTGGAAAATAGGATACCTTTTGGTAATTACACCAATCAACGAAGTCATCCCAATCTGACTCATAGGCATTTACTGTATTTTCAGCCTTTGAAAGTAAAATGCTTTGTTTTGCTTTCATCGATAATTTTGTACTATTCATTAACGCATCATTATGACGCAAATAGAAATGTTTTTTCTCTTCTTTAGACTGTGACATATATATTCCTTTTACTAACACTATGCTATTATTGTATCACATAGAAACATGGAATTATGCTATAATTAGATGATTTTGAACCAAATTTCTCGAATTTTATTTGAAAGATATAATGATGAACTTAAAACAATTATTATGTAGTGTATTAATCGGTTCTTGTCTATTTACTAGTGGTTGCAGCTTAATTCCTATGGATGGCACAATTACATATGGTCTATATTATGAGGATCAAGATATCTCAGGATATTCTAGAGATGCTGTTAGCTCCTTAATTCATACAGAGGCTAGTAATAATAAAACAATTACGATAACAATACCAAATCAAGGTACGCGACAAGTAAAAGTAAAAGATTTAGGAATTACGCTTGATACAGATAGCACTGAATCTAATATTTTTACCTACGGTTATGAAGATGATTTAAAAACGCTCATCATGCATAGGATTACTGCTTTTATCTATAAAGTACATATCAATCCTGTATATAAACTTGATGAAGTAACAGCAAAAGCATATTTTACAGAATTAGCAAAACAAATCGATGTATCAGGTCATGATGCGTTATTAACGGTTGAAAACGGTCAAGTCAAGATGACACCTTCAAAAGAAGGAAAACGCGTTGATATTGATGAGACAATTAAACAATTAAAAGCTCAACTAGAAGAAAATGATTTTAACAATACTTCTATAGAATTTACATCTAAAGATACAGTTCGTGTTACAAACGATGATGTAAAACCATTAACAGCTGTTCTAGGTAGTTATACTACAAATTTTGATGCGTCTAACACCAATAGAACTCATAATATTGAGCTAGCATCAACCAAAATTAGCGGTACACTAATCAAACCTGGCGAGGTCTTTTCCTTTAATGATGTTGTCGGTGAACGTACGGCGGAAGCTGGCTATGACGATGCACCGGTTATTATTGATGGAAAATTAGTACCGGGTATTGGTGGCGGTATTTGCCAAGTTAGCTCTACATTATTTAACACTGCATTACTATCTGGTATGAACATCATTGAGCGGACACCTCATTTTGAACCTGTTAGCTATATTCCTGCAGGACGTGATGCAACCGTTGCATACGGATATTTGGACTTTCAATTTAAAAACCCATATGCTCATAATATCTATGTATTAAGTGTTATGAATAACGGACAACTAACAATATATATCATAGGTGTACCAGAAGATGTACCGAAGTCTGTTTCCATCAGTGTTGGCGACCGTACGGATATTCCAAATCAAACGATTACCAAAATAGATCCTTCTGCCAAAGAGGATAGTACGGAAGAAGGTCATATTGGATTTAGAATTAATACATATCGTACAATAACATATGGTAATTGGGTCACTACAACAGATGTATTTGAGTCTACATATGATCCAGTAGATACGATTATTACTAAGAAACCTGCAGCACCAGAACCTGCAAAAAAAGACTCACCAAAGAGTAAAACCAAAAGATAAATATTAACATTCTATTAAATATGGCCTAATCTATTGACCGAATGCATAGATTAGGCTATTATTTTAACTTGTAGTAAGGTGTTTATACCTGAAAACGCTAAAATTACACATTTTATTCTCAATAATTATCAATTAAAATCATAAGTTGAGGTTCACTATGGATACAATTTTACAATTTGACCATACAGTCATATTTTATATACAACAACATTTTATTAGTTCTTATTTAACACCAATCATGTACTGGTTATCAAAAATAACTAGTGCAGGTGCTTTATGGATCTTAATTTCTATTATATTAATGATTCAAAAGAAATATCGCGTTATTGGCCTTGGAATGTTCATTTCCTTAGTCTTAGTATTCATCATAGGCGACCAAGGGTTAAAACCTCATGTAGCGCGTTTAAGACCATTTGTAGATTTCCCTGAAGTACCATTGGTAGCACCGCCACCAGCAGCAACGACATATTCATTTCCATCAGGACATAGTTTTGGATCATTTGCGGCTGCAACAGCATTATACTTAGGATTAAGTAATATATGTCCAACAAAGAGATTCTGGGGCGTTATAGCATTGATTGGTGCCTGTGTAGTAGCATTTGCACGAGTATACTTATTTGTACATTATCCAACAGATGTATTAACTGGATTAGTATTAGGTATTATCGTAGGTTGCATTGCATGGAAAATCGCAAAAGCCTTATGGTCTTGGTGGACTGGTCGTAAAAACGAAGTAGAATACGAACCATATACATTTAAACGTAAAAACTAATAACCTTGAAAATATTGATTGGGCCTAGCTTAGGCCCAATTTTTATGCCTTAAATTACTTCCGATAAATTATCGTTATCGGAAGTAATTACAAAAAAAGAAAAACTAGCCTATATTTCTATAAGCTAGTTTATTTTTTTACAATAAATTAATCATCATGTTCCGATAAGTATTTCATATAGTTATTAAATTTAGGCTCATCAATAGTAACTTTATTAAACTCAGGACTAACTAAAATTTTACCATACATATTCATAAGACCATATGTATTACCAGATTTAACTACATATAAATTATCATAATAAGCCGTGATATCATCAATTGTTTCTGGCAATGTTAATATTATATGACCATCATTAGAATCAATTATATATTTTTTATTTTCTAATGTGGCTACAGTAAATTTATCAATCATATAAATTGGTTTTGATGTGTCAATCGTATCATAAGCCTTATCAACTAATATTCCACTTTCTGCATTAAAAATATAAGATTTTTCAGCTGTTTTTAACACAAAGCTACGATCACTTAATCTTTTACAGGAATCATATTTAAATGGTATGACTACTTGGTCTACAACATTTATAATACCATATTTATTATGTTTATCCGCTGCAATAAAATACTTAAAATCATCTCCTAAAGGTTCTATATAATTGTATTTAGGAGCAATTAATACATTATCATTCGATAATCTAATACCATATAAAGTTTTCCCTTTTTTATCAACAATGGAAAATGGTATGAATTGAGTAGACGGTTGTCGACTATATCTAATTCCATTATAACCATTTCCTTCTCCATCTCCAGTACCAGCACCATCCATGAGTTCATAATTATATTTATTTATATTATGAATCGCAGTATCCTCATCTATTTCTATACCATCATTAGTTACATATTTGACATATCCGTCTGCTGTCTCTATTTTTAATAGTACAACCGCTCCAGATCCATTATAATATTTATTTACATTTTCCCATGTACTTGTAATAGGATTATCTATAACTAATGAACCTGTACTTATATTATAAAGATACCAAAACTCACCCTTTTTACCGTATATTAAATTATCCGAACAATAATTATAAGCACTAACAACATCATTTATAGCATATGTACCATCAGACTTTACTAACTTAAATCCACCCTTTGTCAAAGCCTTTGCATACTCATAAGAAAACTCGTAATCATATCCTGCCGGTAAATAAACCATCGTATTTAAATTTATATAGCGTTTTTGACTATTATCATAAAATGAAGCGTACACATACCTCTCTCCAAAGTCAATAATATAATTTACATGTAAATCTTTATAAGGACCTAAAATCCACTTACCTGTTTCATCAACAATTGTATTTCCTGATGGCGATTCTAACGTAATATAGTTTTTAGCTTCAGCCGTATTGCCTAGTGCAAGAAGTATTGCTAAAGCAATAAAAATTCTCCTCATAAAATATACCCTCTTTCATATAACACAATAATAATTATTATTATTTTATCATAATTTTTATTTTCTATATTGAAATTTATCGAATATAGTTGTAAAATAGTCATATAAACTATGTATATTTCTCATATTAACTCTCAAGGGAGGATTACTATATGTGCTGGTGTGACATCGTAAGTAAAGCTAAAATTGGCAGTTTAAAAAACCTTGGTAATGGAATGGAACATTCCTTACGTTTTCTCGCTGAAATCGTTGTAGGTCTCAGTTGTTTACGTGTAGTTATTAACTGGATTTTTGGCATCTAATAATCAAATAAAAAATTAATACATTAAAGGCGCCTAGCATTGCTAAGCGCCTTATTTTTCTATCCATAGATCTATATACTATTTTTATTACTACTCATTAGAGCTACAGCTAATGAATTCAATAATGATTTGGCATATATCACCGGCTTCGTCAAAAGCCCAATATACAGGATATAAACCATCACCAAAGCCAGATTGTATCATTGGTACATACAAATCGGTGTTTGGAATTTTAAAGTTAATCCAATCGCCACCAGGTCGTTGAAATTTAGGATAAGCGATAGCATTTAATTTAAATAGCTCGTCAAAGTAATCATCATAAATATTGCCATTAGGATGTTGTTCATACCAATGACGATCAAATTCTCTATACGCAGTTACAGTTGCTTCATCAACAATGGTGGCCAATCCTGCATCTACAGGAAAACCAATATAACTTTCATCATCTTCTAACTCGCTTAAATCCTCATGACCTTTAAGGGCTAACTCATATTGTACAGGTTTTGTATTCTTAAATAAAACTCTTGTTAATACATAACGATAATAATCTGTATCTAGTTCAGCTACTTTAGTTTCTATTGGATATGTTCCTGGATCTACGGTACGTATATATGTCTTATTATCAACAGCAGCTAAATGTGTTAATGGATCACACGCAAAAATACGACCTGTTGGTAAAGTTATATATCCCATCGGCAATGTATATAGTTTTTTACCAAATAGTTCATCAGCTTCGAATATGGCATGATAATCAACAGGCGCTTTTAACTTTCCCTCACCGCCGAGATGATTAAATGTGTCTATCCATTCTTTTGATATATCCTGTGTATTCATTATTGAAACTCCTATCTATGTGATTCTGCTTCATGCTTATTACGTACATATTGTTGTTCTAATGCTTCATAAGCCGCTGTTTTCTGAATGATTTGTTTAACCACAGTGTCTAAATCAGAACCATCTGTATAATCAGCCGATGCGTAATAACGAATGCGATGATGTTGCATCATTTTATAAACCTTATCCTTATTCTTGCTATCTGGATCATATACACCGATTGAATGCCCTCCATTGACATTGACAAGGCTCATGCAAGGGATATCTGTATCACTATCACCTATATAAATCATGTTGCGGAACGGTACACGTTGTTCTTCAGGACGGATATAATCGTTTACACCGGGATCATTTATATCTAATACACCTTTTTGTATGCGGAATAAGAACTGGGTTTTATTCGTATAATTGATGGCTTGTGCAGGCCAGACGGCTACTCCTTTGTCGTCGAACATGAATGCACTGGCATAGATTTTGGTGAAAGCCCCATTTTTTGCCATTTCAGTGCCTTCAATCATCTCTTTTAAGCCAGAAGATATGATGTAATGTTCAATGCGTACACCGTGTTCTAAACCATATTCACGAATACGTTCAAACCAAGTGCGAACACCTTCATATAGTTCCACTTGATTCCCATATTCCATAAGCTTTTCTCGAGTTACATAAAAACGGCCCACTGCTTCTTGAATCATCTTGTACATATAAGCCAAGTTATTGTCCATATCATTTTTCTTAGCCAGTTGATTAGATTCTTGCCAGAACTGTTTGATTTGCTCTTCATCATAGCCAACAGATTGGATAAAGCCTTGTGCCTGCATATCATCAGGTGTTAAGGTCTTATCAAAATCATAACACATAGCAAGCACTGGCATAGATGATTCTAGTGATTGTAATGAATCTTTACTTTCATTCTTATAGGTGATCATACTCCACCTCCTTGTAATAAAACAATAAACAAAAATAGTCTTTACACTCTCTTATATTCTTGAGGTGACCCAACCCCTTTTGTCTATATTTTACACGATACGTCAACGCTATAGGCGTAAAAGCAGGTTATAATTCTCCTTAAAATAAAGAATCTTGTGTGTAATTTGTATCTACAATCCAGCTTTTTTCCGCACTCTCTTTAATAATTGCTGTTTTTGAAAGTGTACCTATAAGCAAGCTAGAGTTCGGATCATGTAATAAGCGATTTTGATTAACTGCAGCCTGATTACTATTAGCATAACAATAGCGACAAAAATGGCTACAAGTATCATAGGCACCTATATCACCATGTAAATAACAATGACACTCTGGTCTAGCTGGTGTACGTTTCGGTGCTTTTAATTTTACGTTCCAAGCACGTTCATAACAGTCTAGTGTAAGACAGCCCTCCGTATTAACACCTAATTCTTTGAAAACCTCCCCTTCTCCACAGGTTTTAAGTATCATATGATGAGAATGCGCTATAGATACTAATTCTTTTATGATCTTCTTTTGAATATCTAAACTCGGTCTATAACCTTCAGGAAAATTATGAGCTACCTTATCAAATATATCTATGAAACTGACAACTACGGTATCTGTATATCCTTCTAAAGACTTAGCCATTTTATAAAAGCTTTCAAAATGAAAATCAACTGTATAGTTGTTGGTTAAAATAATAGGATCATAACGCCACACCATGGACTGAGGATTACGTTTTGTTGATATGTGTTTAAATCCGTCTATTACTAAATCCACTTGTGGTACATTAGTCTCTATATCTGCTCCATATGGAGTTATAGTCATATGCCAATACTGTCTATAATCATTTATTTCATGTAAGAGCGGAATAAAAGGCAACGGATTCTTTGTACAAAACGCAATACCATCTACAACCTCATGATTGATAGGATATCGTGTTATCTGTATCGGATTATAGGGATTACGTACATCTACAAATCCTTGGCGGACACGATTAATTAACCATTGCCCATAAAAGGCAGGAATATCCGTACGCTGTCCCGTCTGTAAAATCATTATCCTGTCCTTTCATAAAACAAAAATATAGATGTATTATATCATACTCAATATTAATAATTTATGGAGTAAGTGTGATATTTATAGTATGGTACATTCTCATTTTATGGTACTATTAAGTGTATTAAAAATGAGGAGAACTAAAAAATGAATGATATATTTGAAAAAAATCATCCTATGAAGGATGATAAAAAGTTTATTACCTCTTATTGGAGTGACCGAGCTCGTGATTTTGGCGCTTTACGAGCTAAAGAATTAGAAAGCCCTAAACTTAAGCTTTGGCGTGATGAGTTAATGAGTCATATTTTTGATTCTGACCGGTCTTTACGTATTTTAGATATTGGTTGTGGTGCAGGTTTTTTCAGTATTATTCTCTCTGAATTGGATCATACAGTACATGGTATTGACATCACACCTAATATGATTGAAGAGGCAAAGCAATTAGCCCAATCCTTAGATTCTAATGCTATCTTCTCTGTTATGGATGCTGAAAATTTAAGTTTTGATACGAATACATTTGATATCGTTGTAGCTCGTAATGTAACATGGAATTTACCACATCCAGATAAAGCCTATGCTGAATGGTTGCGTGTCATCCGTCCTGGCGGATTAATTCTAAACTATGATGCGGAACATGCACGCAATCATCATAATTTACCACAATCTGTACATCATGCACATGAACATGTGAGTAATGAACTAAAGGAACGTTGTCATACCATTTATCATATGCTCGATATTTCTTCCTTTACACGTCCACAATGGGACATAGAATTGCTCACTAAGATGGGGGCTAGTTCTGTATCTATTGATTCAACTGTAGGACCTCGCATCTATGCAGAAGAGGATGAATTTTATATCCCAGTGCCTATGTTTTTGGTGAAAGCTATTAAATAACGCTAGACAACACAAAACCCACTCATGATATAGTTCATAGAGTGGGTTTTTACTATTTATACTTACAAAGTATAAACCAATCAACAACTTTACAGGATTAATCAAAAGGTTGGATAGTGTCGGTAAGTATCGGTATTTGAATTATAATGCGAAAAGTATTAAACGCACAAAATTTGAATTTAATCAGAAAATGATTAGATTCATCCATTATCCTAATAAGTTTATAATACTACTATATCCATAAGAGCCACATCATATTTTAAATAGACTTCTTTCATATTGCATATAAAGACCTAGTGATAAAAAATATAAGTAATACTCCTTCCTCTGCATAAGATAAGCCCATGATAAAAATAATCCTTAAGTATTGAGCCGTAAATTATTTCTAGTCATACTACTATTCTCTACATACACAAGGAATATCATGATTATACAAAATTTATAAAAAATTATTGTAGTATCACTTTCAATAAGACGCTTATGAAAAATAATATCAAAATTTTTCTTGACAGCATTCATAATATAAGTAGAATTAATTATATATACATTCTTTATATTCAATAATTATAATGGAGGATTTATGGCAACAGCTGGCGACTCTTATGAAGTAGAATTAAAAGAAGCTCATTTAAATTGGGGAACATATCGTCATACTAATACACGTGATTTAAGACCTGGAGAAGGATATATTCCAATTCCGGCTCATATTGCTAGACAATTAAATATATATAATAATCATAATTCAGGTTATGGACATAATTTATTTAATGTATCTTCAAGTGATCAATTCATTCAAAATGAATCATTAAAAGCACAAGGCGGAACAGATCGAACAAGCATCTATGCAAAACAATTCTCTATTGAAAATAATCTCTCAAGAATAGGTGAATGGTATGCACATACAAACGCTAATATAGGTGATAGAGTTAGAGTTGAATGGTTATCCGAGACAGACATATTAATAACATTAATACGTCAACAATAAATATAATTTATTCTATTTTAACTGTAAAGGTCCTATTAAATTAATATAATAGGACCTTTATTTTTTATTCGTCAATATAATCGACATTTATATCATTCATAAAATTTTCAAATGAATTATATGGTGCTACATCAATATAAATTCTTCTATAATCATCTTTTTTATGCCATAGTCGTACAGAGTCAATTCCTTTTTTAGCTAACCATTCACGAGTAACTGGGATTCTTTCATCTAATCCCAACACATCCACTAATAGCCATTGCCCCAATGCAGATTGACCAAATAATTTACCGGTGTTAGGATCTATTTCATCTAAACTACCAGATTGTAATCCTTTATGTTGATCCTGTGTAACAAGTGCTGGAATTTCACGACCATTAGGCAATACTAAAGTAAATCTAATTTCAGGTTTAAATTTCTTTACACCATTATATTCACTTTGCATTTTTTCAAATTCAAATATATTTTTTACAAAAAAATCTGGATATTTATTATGAAATTCACGAGGAATAGGAATATATACTTCATTCAATGGTCGTGGAGTAGGATTAAGAGGATTTTTAGGTGCTGCATTCCATGCATTTAATCCTGACTTTTGTTCGACTTCTTTACTCCTAAAAGAATATAATGGTAAAAAACATTCTACTATATTATCACTTGCATCTTTATCTAGAGGAAAGGCTATAGTATCATTACCAGAACTCATAAATGCCTTAGAAAGAATCTTGCGACCCATTTCAGATGACGAAGGGCCTAAACTTTCATAAGCTTTAACTAAAAATGTAAATGGGTCCTCCATTATTTCTACTGTGATTTTATCTAAAATTGTAGAATCCCTACTATCACCAAAATATTGCCAAATTTGGGAGTCTCCAAATGTAAATTTATAGTTCTTAATTCCATCAGTCCATGTAATAGAACTATCCGTTCTATTTATATTTGTAATTTTATTTAATTCAATTAATGGATATGTACATTCCTGTATTACTAATGCTCCAGCATCCCGTGTAATATAGTGATAAATATTAGAATTCTCATCTAAACCTAAACGGTTATAATCACTTTTCATTCTTTTATTTTTTATCGATGATATAACATAAACCATTTCATATGGATTATGTTCATGTAACATAATATCATCCTTGTAACGTTTCAACTGCATTACTTTTTGATACGAAGGAGTACTATTCATCCAAGTCTTAAGGCCAATTCCAATTCTTTCAGATCCAAATACTGAAAGAATATCATGAGGTGTATTACCAATATCTACGTTTTCAGAACTAAATACTCTAGCATATATAGTTTCTTGAAATTTAGAATCTAAATAAGGAATAGGCTCACCATGCTTTTGTCTAAACAAATTAGATAACGAGCCATATACTTGTAAAAACTTTTTATATTCATCTTGCTGTTCTTTTGTATATTTCTCCCAAACAGACATAGATACATCTCCTCTTTAATCATTTTCTATTATAGAGTAAAAAGTCCCATTTTTATTTTTTAATACAAATTGCAGATATTCTTCATTAGTAAAAACTTCTATAGGCGTAGAATCATTTTTTTGATTATTTACCTCAACAATTTTTTCTAATTCATTTCTATCTTTTGATGTTGCATAAACATATGATTCACCATCATAACGTCCATTCATATTAGTATATGTTAAAACATATGGTAAATTTAGATTAATTGCATTGCTCTCATTATTACTATTATCTAGAGCAATAGATATATTTAAAGCTATTCTCTTAACAAGTGGAACTACAACACTATTTCCTGCTTGCTTATACAATTGCCCCTTTGCAATATTATCAGGAAGCTTATAATCTAAAGGATAGCCTTGAGCATTAAAAGTTTCTTTAGGTGTCAACTTTCTAATTCTTTTATCTTTAGTTAGAATTAGGGGTACATTATGTCCACCAGTCCCCATATTAGCCGTCAAAGTAGGTACAACACCAGTCTTATTTTCTCGAACATACTGGCGTCGCCATTGATATATAGTTTCGGAGCTTTTTATTGCTGATTTTAACTCATCATAAAATTTATTTTTATCTTCTGTGTAATAGTAATATTCATCCATTTTACCATTAAAATCAATTATATCGGATAATGATGTAGTTAAAGGAATTTCATCTGGAAATATGAACGCATCATAAGCAGATTTCTCTAGAAATCCAACAATATATATTCTTTCTCGATTTTGTGGAATATTCCCATAATCTTTCCCATTAAGAACCTTCCATTTTATATAATATCCATTTAGTGTTAGTGCCTCTTTTATTACTTTAAATGTTTTCCCATGATTATGAGAAACCATATTTTTAACATTTTCTATAAATACAGCTTTAGGCTTTTTTTCTTTAATAATTCTTAAAAGTTCAAAAAATAAATCACCACGGTCATCTTCAAAACCTTTACGATAACCAGCTATACTAAATGCTTGACAAGGAAACCCAC
This sequence comes from Veillonella atypica KON, assembly GCF_002959915.1. GTDB lineage: Bacteria > Bacillota > Negativicutes > Veillonellales > Veillonellaceae > Veillonella > Veillonella atypica. The sequence continues at coordinate 354,643 of NZ_PPDE01000008.1, forward strand.
CAACAATAACATCTATTTTTTCCGTTTTAATATCAGAAGAACTTACTATATGAATATCTCTATTATCCAATTGAATATCTGGAAAATTTAGCTTATATGTTATATTAGCATTTTTATCAAACTCATTGGCATACACCACTCTGAACTTGTTAGTTTGCTCGAAACCTAACTCAATTCCGCCTACACCACTAAAAAATGCTGCAATAGTATATTTGGAACTTACAGATCTAGACATGTATCCTCCTATTGTATTATTTAATTTTTAAAGAATATTTGAGCTTTACCGATTTCGCTACGCAATTTTTCTTCATCGATAGTCAATAGTTCTTTATTTTTCATAAGAACCTTACCGGCTACAATCACTGTATTTGCATCAGAGCTATTAGCTGAGTATACAAGTGCTGCTACATCATTATATCGAGGCATCCAATGCATACCAGATACATCATATAATACGATATCGGCACGTTGACCTACTGCAATTTTACCGAGGTCTTTGTAACCAAGAGCTTTGGCCCCTTCTACAGTCCCAATATTCCAAGCCGCTTGTGCCGGAATAGCTTTAGGATCATAGAGACGAGCTTTATGTAATGTTGCTGCTAGTCGTACCTCTTCAAGCATATCAGCATTATTGTTAGATGCAGAACCATCTGTACCAAGACCTACAGTAATGCCTTTTTCTATCATTTCAGGAATAGGCGCAATACCGCTAGCCAATTTCAAGTTAGATTGTGGATTATGAGCTACAGCTACATTATTTTCAGCCATAATAGCCATATCTTCTTCTGTTACATGTACGCAGTGAGCTGCCAATGTAGTATTCCAGAACAAACCTAAATCATGCATATGAGCGATTGGTGTCTTACCAGTCGCTTTTATAACATTTTCCACTTCCCCTTTTGTCTCGGATAAGTGCATATGAATGCCACAATTTAGTTCATGAGATAAAGCAATAACCTTTTCCATATACGCATCTGGACAAGTATATGGCGCATGTGGTCCTAATAGGACCTTGATGCGGTCATTATCATAACCATGATAAGTGCGGAACAAATCTGCATTTTCCACAAGCGCTTGATCAGCTGTAGGAGAAACACCGGCAAGACCACGGGACAATACAGCTCGAATACCGGTTTCTTTCACAACATCAGCTGTTGTATTCATAAAGAAATACATATCGCTAAATGTAGTCGTACCAGAACGTAGCATCTCTGCAATACCTAGTTGTGTACCCCATTTAACCAGATCGTCATTCAATTTGGCTTCCGTTGGCCAAATCGCTGTTTCAAGCCAATCCATAAGTTCTAAATCATCAGCATAGTTACGGAATAATCCCATCGTTATATGTGTATGTGTATTGACGAGACCTGGAGCGGCCAATTGACCTTTACCGTCTAGTGTTTCCTTTGATTGTGCAGATTTTGCTTCTTCTCCTGTTAAGATAGCAGTAATATAACCATTTTCGATTGCAATAGCATGATTTTTTAATGTTCCATTGTCGGTAAGAACATCTACATTGGTAATTAATAAATCTGACATAATGCCTCCTTGTATAGGTACAACAGAGTCTATATAGACTCTGTTAATTAGATGTTCAAGTTAAAGATTATATTAGTTTACCTTTGTTAAGTAATCGATTTGGTCTTGTGTTAACGCATCTAAATCGTAACCCATGGAGTGTAATTTAATTTTTGCTACTTCTTCATCAAGTTCACGAGGCAATACATACACTTTTGGCTCCATGTTTTTACCATTGTTTAATACATGTTCAGCAGCCAATGCTTGCATAGCAAAGGACAAGTCCATAATTTCAGCAGGATGACCATCGCCTGCTGCTAAGTTTACAAGACGACCTTCAGCCAATACATAGAGTTTACGGCCATCAGCCATTGTATAGCCTTCAATATTTTGACGAACACGTTCATGGCTAACTGCAACTTGTTCTAAATCATGAACATTAACTTCGCAATCAAAATGACCAGCGTTACAAAGAACAGCTTTATCCTTCATAACTTCATAATGTTCTTTTACGATAACATCTTTACAACCTGTTACCGTACAGAAGATATCACCGATTTTAGCAGCTTCTATCATAGGCAATACAGTAAAACCATCAAATACTGCTTCAATAGCTTTAATAGGATCAACTTCTGTAACGAATACGTGAGCGCCCAAACCTTTAGCACGCATTGCAACGCCTTTACCACACCAGCCATAACCAGCAACTACAACGTTTTTGCCTGCTACTGTAAGGTTGGTAGTGCGCATGATACCATCCCATACAGATTGGCCTGTACCATAGCGATTATCAAATAAGTATTTACAGTTAGAATCATTAACAGCAATCATAGGGAATGTTAATTGTTTAGCATGTTCCAATGCATACAAACGATGAACACCTGTTGTAGTTTCTTCACTGCCACCTAACAAACGTTCTTTAGCATCAGTACGTGTTGTATGTAATAGATTAACAAGATCACCACCGTCATCGATGATAATATGAGGTTTATGATCCAACGCTTTGTTGAGGAACATAAAATATTCTTCATCAGTACAGTCGTACCAAGCATATACAGTAAGACCCATGTCAACAAGTCCTGCAGCTACATCATCTTGTGTAGAAAGAGGGTTTGAACCTGTAACGATGACATCAGCACCACCGCGCTTTAACACAGTTGCAAGGTATGCAGTTTTAGCTTCCAAGTGAACGGAAACAACAATTGTTTGGCCTTTGAAAGTTTGTTCTTTTTCAAAACGATCGCCTAATGTATTTAGAGTAGGCATAAAATTAGAAACCCAATCGATTTTTTTACGGCCTTCAGCAGCGAGATTGATATCTTTAATTAATGATTGCATATGTACCCCTTCATTCTTCAATTAATAATATACAGGTTATGAAAAGAACTTACGTTAACATGATAAGTTTTATATACATCCGTAATGACATCTACTTATTGACAACAACGGATTGTAAGCGAGCAATAGACTCTTGATAGTTTGGTGTTAAAACACCTTCTTCAGTAATAATAGCTGTTACTAGTTCATGAGGTGTTACATCAAAAGCAGGGTTTAATACATGAATACCCGTAGGCGCAGATGGCACACCTTGGAATGTCAACACTTCATCATCAGCGCGCATTTCAATGGGGATATCCTTACCATCTTTGAGTGTAAAATCAAATGTACTATATGGAGCAGCTACATAAAATGGAATATTATGGAATTTTGCAAGCACTGCTAATCCATAAGTACCAATTTTATTAGCTACATCACCTTCCGTTGTGATGCGATCGGCACCGACTATAATGGCATCAATTAAACCTTGTTGCATTGCATAGGCCGCCATATTGTCTGTCTCTAATGTAACAGGAATACCATCTTCATGGAGTTCAAAAGCCGTTAAACGGGCACCTTGCAACAACGGACGTGTTTCATCGGCGTACACCATTTCCAATTGTCCCTGTTCATGTAGTTTACGAATCACACCAAGTGCAGTGCCAAGGCCACCTGTCGCTAAAGCACCAGCATTACAATGCGTTAGGATTCGTAAATTTTGTTTTCCTTTAAATAAAGTAGCCCCATTAATAGCCATGCGTGTGTTAAGTTGTACATCCTCTTCATGGATAACAATGGCTTCATGCGTGATGCGGTCTATAATTTCATGCATAGACGCAAACGGACCGGCTTTCACAATCGCTATAATACGATTAACAGCCCAAGCTAAATTAATCGCCGTCGGTCGAGTTTCCTTTAATTCTTCACTCCACTCATAAAAGGTTGATAGCTGTTCAGAAAAGGGAACAGCTAAACGATTCGCCTCCACAGCCGCTAAAATAAGGCCATACCCTGCAGCGACACCAATAGCAGGAGCTCCACGGACACGAAGCATCTTTATAGCCTCCGCCACTTGTCGCCAATCGGTACACTGTAAATATTCCACATGAGTTGGTAATTTTGTTTGATCTAATAAAATGAGCGTACCATCACGCCATTCAATATTGTTCATGAGAACTCCCTCCACATTGTCATATCAAAATGGATACGAACTCTTATAATTTAAAACCACCATACTCAGCCATGCGATGATGAGCTGCATAATCTGCGTTCATATCAATCACCTCAATTGTACCTAAAATAAGAGCTTTCAATTGAGATGCCATTTCGCCCATCATTTCAACTACTTCACTGTGAGTAAGAGCATTTTCAGAAATACCAGCTGCATAGTTCGTAATCATAGAAATTGTTGTGTACGCCATTTCCGCTTCGTTTGCTAGATTAACCTCTGGTACATTTGTCATACCTACTGTATCGCCACCAAGCATGTGAAACATCTTAATCTCAGCAGGTGTTTCAAAACGTGGACCTTCTGTACATACATAGGTACCGCCATTATGAATAGACAATTTTTGTTCTTTACCTACAGATTCAATGATTTGACGAAGCTCAGGACAATATGGATTTGTCACATCTAAATGTGCTACCGGACGCTCGCCACCTTCATAGAATGTAGTGACGCGATTTTTTGTAAAATCAAGAAATTGATCTGTTAAAACAAAGTGACCAGGTTCAAAATTCTTATTCAAAGAACCTACAGCAGTCGTAGAAATAATAAATTTAACGCCTAGCTTTTTTAGGCCCCAAATATTGGCACGATAATTAATTTTATGTGGAGGAATCGTATGGTCTTTACCATGACGAGCTACAAAAATCACAGTTTTACCTTTATATGTTCCTTGAACATAATCAATCTCTCCATAAGGAGTCATCAAGGATTCTTCATGAATATTTTCAAATATAGACGGATCATAAACACCTGTTCCGCCAATTACACCGATTGCACTCATAGTTGCCTCCTATTAAAAATACTCTATTTTTATATTTTCGCACATAATGATAAAACAATCTATAGAAAAAGTTCTATTATTGAATTGGTCCCTTAAGTGTAAACATATCTTCTAGTTCTTTTCTAGAGAAATGATACTTTTCATTACAGTAATGACAAACTAGCTCTGTTATTTCGTCTTCTAAAAGGGATTTCTTATCATCTTCACGCAATGTCATAAGAACGCCAGCGAATCGATCACGACTACAACGACATTTAAAAGATACTGGTTCGTTATAGACTTCATTAACAGTAAGGCCGTCTAGCACTTTCTCAACAAGGCCTTTGCCATCAGGATGTTCTTTTAAATATTCTGTAACAGGTCCTAATTCATTGATATTCTTTTCTACCATAGCCAATGCAGCATCAGTAGCATCAGGTAAAGCTTGTACGATAAAACCACCAGCTACAATGGTATGATAATCTGGGTCTACGAGAACGCCTAAGCTAATCGTAGATGGCACCTGTTCAGATGTATAAAGGTAATACGCCAAGTCCTCTGCTACTTCACCGCTTTGAATAGGGCTAGTAGATGTATAATCTTGAGCCAATTTAGTGAATCTTGTAACTTGTACTTCTCCATGGTGGCCGACTGCAGCACCCACATCGAGTTTTCCAGCACGTTTTAATGGCACATCCACATGTGGCTCATCTACATAACCGCGAACAGTATTATCAGAAAATGCATCGACATGTACAACACCGAGTGGGCCATCACCTTTAATGCGAAGACTTACATTCTCGTGATTTTTAAAATCACCCGCCAGTAATAGAGCACCCGTCATGGCACGTCCTAGAGCAGCTGTTGCGACTGGCCATAAATCATGACGTACGCGCGCGGTCTCTACCGTATCCGTTGTAACGGCTATTGACATACGAACCCCTTCACGGGTAGTAAAACGTTTTATATAATCCATTCAATCATTCCTTATATATAATCAAATTATTATGTATTACACTCTTTAGTGCCTATATAGTATAGCATGATATATTTATATTTTCCATTATGCAAGAACATATGTTTGCTTAAGTATCTTTTCTAGTAAAAGAACATATTTTCGATATAAAAAACACTCAGTATCATATGATACCGAGTGTTTTCAAAGGTTAATTTAGATTTGATCGATAAGATTAACCATTTCAATAGCCCCCATAGCGCAATCGTAACCTTTATTACCCGCTTTTGTACCAGCACGTTCGATAGCTTGTTCAATATTTTCAGTTGTTACTACACCGAACATAACAGGGATACCGGTTTCTAAAGAAACGTGAGCAATACCTTTTGCCACTTCATTACAAACATAGTCATAATGTGTAGTAGCACCACGAATAACTGCACCTACACAAATAACAGCATCATAACGACCAGATAAAGCTGCTTTTTTTGCAATCAAAGGAATTTCATAAGCACCAGGAACCCAAATGACTGTAATATCTTCTTGTTTAACATCATGACGCAATAAACAATCTTCTGCGCCACCAATTAATTTAGATGTAATGAACTCATTAAAACGAGAACCGATAATAGCAAATTTTTTACCAGTACCAACCAAATTACCTTCTTGAACCATCATGTTATAGCCTCCTATGAATGATTAGTTTACATATCTAAGTTAGTAGAGAAAAATTAGTCCTCTAACATATGACCCATTTTTTCTTCTTTTGTTTTTAAATAGCCTGCATTAAATTTGTTGGCAGGAATAATGAGAGGTACACGTTTGTGTACATCAACGCCCCAATGTTCTAATCCATGGCGCTTTTCAGGGTTATTCGTCAATAAACGGATACTCTTAATACCTAAGAATCGAATAATTTGAGCTGCTAATGAATATTCGCGCATATCTGCAGGGAAACCTAATTGTTCATTCGCTTCTACTGTATCAAGGCCTTGTTCTTGTAATGCATAGGCTTTAATTTTATTGGTTAAGCCAATACCACGACCTTCTTGACGCATATACACGACAACGCCTTTGCCCTCTTTTTCGATGGACCGTAATGCATTTTCTAATTGTTCACCACAATCGCAACGTTTAGAACCAAATACATCCCCTGTTAAACATTCGGAGTGAATACGTACAAGTACATCTTCACAATCTTGTACATCGCCCTTAACGATTGCAAGATGCTCTTTATGATCTAAATCATTTTTAAATACGAAGATATTGAAATCGCCAAATTTTGTTGGTAATTTGGAACAAGCGCCTAATCCGATCATATCTTCATGTTGTTTGCGGTATTCGATGAGTTCTGCTACGGACGCAATTTTCAAATCATGTTCCTTAGCAAATTCGATTAGATCCGGTAAACGTGCCATATCGCCATCATCTTTAGTGATTTCACAGATAACAGCAGCCTCTTGTAAACCGGCAAGACGACAAAGGTCAACAGATGCTTCAGTATGACCTTGACGTACGAGAACGCCACCTTCTTTATATACCAATGGGAATACGTGTCCAGGTCTACGGAAATCAGCAGGTTTTGCAGTTGTATCTAATAATTTTTGAATCGTATAGGCCCGTTCTGCTGGGGATACACCTGTTGTAGTATCTACATGGTCTACGGTAACAGTAAACGCTGTTTCATGGTTATCCGTATTCTTCGTAACCATTACAGGAATGCCGAGACGTTCTAAAGCTTCTCGTCTCATTGGAGTGCACACGATACCACGTGCATATTTAACAAAGAAATTAATGTTTTCTTGAGTAGCAAACTCGGCAGCGATAATTAAATCCCCTTCATTTTCGCGACTTTCATCATCAACGATAATAACAGGTTTACCAACTTTCATATCTTGAAGAACTTCTTCAATTGTATTCAATGTATAATTCATGGAGACAACTCCTCCTTTTACATAAATCCGTTCTCTACTAATAGAGATTCCATGGATTTTTGAGACTTACTTGTATGTGTAGGCGCATCTAATGTCATAAAATGACGAATATAACGGCCTGTAATATCTGTTTCTAAATTTACCTCTGTACCAATCGACGCATGTCCGAGCACAGTTTCGCTTAATGTATGTGGAATGATAGATACGGAAAAGGTCGATTCAGTTCTCTCCATAATCGTTAAGCTAATGCCATCGATTGTAATAGATCCTTTATAAATGACGTAATCCATAATCGATTTTGGAGCAGAAATAGTGAAAACAATGGCATTATCTGTTCGTTTCATATTGACGATGCGACCTGTACCATCTACATGACCAGCTACAATATGACCTCCAAACCTTCCATTAGCAGCCATAGCGCGTTCGAGATTAACGGGTTGATTTACCTTTAAATTGGTAAATGTCGTCATACTTATTGACTCTGGCATAACATCTGCTGTAAATTGGTGATTTCCAATAGATGTGGCAGTTAAACAAACGCCATTAACCGCTACTGAATCGCCAATTTTTAAATCGTCAAAAATCGTATTGCCACCGATTGTCAATAATAAGGATTGGGCACCCTTTTTAACGTTTACTATTTTGCCAACTTCTTCAACGATGCCTGTAAACATAGGAGCCCTCCCTTCCTAAACGATAGGATTCAATACGAATATTATTATCTAGTATTCGCGAACTAGCAAATTCGAGTGTAGGCGCCTCATGTAATGTAGCAAAACCGGTACCACCTACAGCAGCTGTACTATTCGCTCCTCCTATGACAAGATTGCCTATATAGGTAACAATTTTATCAAAGGCCAACGATTCAACAAAGGAACTGATAATGGTGGAACCACCTTCAACAAGCACTGATGTGTATTCTTGTTCCCCAAGATGTTCCAAACACGCTTGAATATCTATCTTCTTAATATCTATAGCTACATCGGTGGTACGACCTTGACGCACCGATTTTGTTGGGAGTTCTTCTACAATCGCTCCAACATTAGCCAAAGCAATTCTACGCTGCTCTGGACAACCTTTCGCTACATAAATGATAACCTTACGATTTGGTATCGTAAATACCTTTGCATCCGTTGGCGTACGCCCCTGACTATCCAGAATAATAATATCTGGCTGATGCACCTCTAATGTATTATCTATGGAGACATCGTGTCTGTCGATAAGTGCTTCATATAATTCATCTCTAGTGAGCCTACAATTAAGCAATGGATCATCAGCCAAGATGGTACCAATACCAACAAGCATCGCATCATGAGACGCTCGCAATATATGTCCGTCCTTACGGGAACTTTCATTCGTAATCCATTGAGATTGACCTGTGAAAGTAGCAATTTTACCATCTAGGGACATAGCACTTTTTATGGTTACAAACGGTTTATGTGTTTGAATAAATGTAAAGAAATGTTCATTCAACTGAATACATTCATCCACACATACATCTGTAGTTACCTCTATACCTGCCTCAGTAAGAATTTGAATGCCCTTACCAGCCACTAGTGGATTTGGATCGGTACTACCAATCACAACGCGAGCAATACCAGATTCAACGACACGCTTTGCACATGGCGGGGTCTTACCATAATGAGCACAAGGCTCAAGAGTTACATATAAGGTAGCCCCCCTAGCATTGTCTCCCGCCGCATCTAACGCATGCACTTCCGCATGGGCCTCACCAGCCTTATGGTGATACCCTTCGCCAACTATTGTATTATTTTTTACTACGACGGCACCAACCAAAGGATTGGGCGATGTATGTCCAGTTGCCATTTTCGCTAGAGAAATGGCACGCTTCATATATAATTCGTCGTTCATCATAATACCTCAATAAAAAAAGGACTATATACATAGTCCTTGGGTCATCATATATACACATACAAAATATATGTGCTATTGTCTTTTCTCATCCAGACTCTACTGTCGGTATCGGAATTGCACCGATTCATGCCATATAGCTCGCGGACTATAACCGCCGGTAAGGAATTTCACCTATCCCCAAAGACTTATCATATTCATTTATATGTTTATAGTACCACTTTTATGATACTTTCGCAAGATTATACATTTGTATATGAGAAAACTTATTAATATCCATCTCAATTATATAGCACTTTTAGAAATTGAACTAATTTTGTGATGTATACAATCCATTGTGATAAAAGTCACATAATATGCAATCATAAGGTACTACTATTTATAGTATACAATGAATTATTTTTTTAAATAACATTAATTATCATATAGAGGTGATAATATGGCAAAAAAACGTATATCAGATGTACTCATAGAGGTATTAGCTAACGCAGGTATTGAAAGAATTTATGGTATTACTGGGGATAGTTTAAACTCGGTAAACGATAGTTTACGTCGTAATGGGAAAATTCAATTTGAACATGTGCGCCACGAAGAATCTGCAGCCTTCGCTGCTGGTGCAGAGGCTCTATTAACAGGTAAATTAACCGTATGTGCTGGTAGCTCTGGCCCTGGTAATCTCCATTTGATCAATGGTCTATTTGATTGTCATCGCAATCGTGTACCAGTGCTCGCTATTGCCTCTCATATTCCACAATCCGAAGTCGGTCTCAACTATTTCCAAGAAACACATCCAGAAAATTTATTTAAAGAGTGCTCTTGTTTCTGTGAACTCGTTTCTAATCCAAAGCAAATGCCTGAAATCCTATTCCGCGCCATGAATGCCGCAGTTGGTAATCGCGATGTAGCCGTAATCGTTCTACCTGGTGATGTGGCCGTTATGGAAATAGAAATTGATGAATTACCTACATGGCATGCGCCTAAATTGCCACGCGTAATTCCTCAATCAGAGGATATTCTTGAAATGGTCCAACATATAAACAATGGCAAACGCATTACACTTTTCTGTGGTGCTGGTTGTGCCGGTGCTCATGACGAAGTGGTTGAACTTGCTACTAAATTACAAGCCCCTGTTGTACATGCTTTCAGAGGCAAAGAATGGGTTGAGTGGGATAATCCTTATGATGTGGGAATGACAGGTTTGCTTGGTTATACATCCGGTTACCGTGCTATTGAGCAATGCGATACACTAATCATGCTAGGTACCGATTTCCCTTATCGTCCATTCTATCCTGAAAATGCTAAGGTAATTCAAGTAGACATTAATCCATCCGCTCTTGGTGCACGCGTTCCATTAACACAAGGTATCATTGGTTCTGTAAAAGATACCTTACACGAACTACTTCCTCATCTTACACAACGCGATGATACAGAATTCATCGATACCGTTCGTAAAGCATACACTAAATTCCGCAATGATTTGGACAGCTATGCTGTTGCAGAACAAGATGGTGTAGCAATTCACCCTCAATATTTCGTAAATCGTCTCAATAAATTGGCTGCTGATGATGCCATCTTTACATTTGATGTGGGCACCCCTGTTATCTGGACTGCACGCCATATTAAAACGAATGGCAAACGTCGTATCATTGGCTCCTACAACCACGGTTCCATGGCCAATGCAATGATGCACGCAATAGGCGCTCAAAATGCATGTCCAAATCGCCAAGTTATCTCCCTTTCTGGAGACGGCGGTTTCACAATGATGATGGGCGAAATGTTGTCATTAAAACAATTAAATCTTCCTGTGAAAGTATTCGTATTTAACAATGAAGAACTTAGCTTTATCGCCATGGAAATGAAAGCATCTGGTTACCTAGATTATGCTACAGACTTTGTAAATCCTGACTTTGGTAAACTTGCCGAGGCAGCTGGCATCAAAGGTATTAGCATTACCAACTCTAGCGAAGTAGATGAAAAAATCAAGGAAGCCTTGAACTATAATGAAGGTCCTGTTATTATCAATGTCCGTGTTGATAAACAAGAACTTGCTATGCCTCCAAAAATTGCATATCAACAAGCAAAAGGCTTTAGTAAATACTTGATCAACGCCATCCTTGATGGACGTGGTACAGAACTTAAAGAAATGGCTAAAACTAACTGGATGAAATATAAATCCTTATACTAAAATCTGCCAAAATAATTAAACTGCAAAACTTTCAAAAAAAAGGTGTCATCAAAGGATGACACCTTTTAAATTTATTAGCCAAACAGCGACATTTGTTCGTCTTCTGGCAAATCTCCACAGCATTTAAGTTCTTTCATTGTTTCAATGATGGTAGCAGATACCTTACAACGACGTTGCAAGTCTTTTAACGATGTAAACGGTTTTGTTTCCCGTTCTTCTACAATTGCATCGGCAACGGTTTCACCAAGTGAATCGATAGCTAAGAATGGTGGTAATAGTGCGCCGTCCTTAATGCTAAATCGGCGAGCACCGGAATGTTGAATATCTACGTTGATAAATCGATACCCCCGTTGATACATTTCCATGGATACCTCCAAGGCGGACATCAAATCCTTTTCCTTAGGACTGGCACCACGGTCGAGCGCTTTGATACGATTAAATTCTTTCAATTGTGTATTCAAATCACCTGTCATGATCCGTAAATCAAAGGCTTTTGCACGAATGGAGAAATAGGCAGCATAAAATGCTAACGGATGGTATACCTTAAACCACGCAATACGGAATGCCATCATAACGTAAGCAACGGCATGGGCACGAGGGAATAGATAGGAAATCTTTTTACAAGACTCAATAAACCATTCAGGAATATTATTTTCTCGCATTTCTTTTTCAAACTCCGTAGTCGCTTGGCCTTGTTTATTTCTCTTTTCAATGCCCTTCCCTTTACGAACATTTTCCATGACGAAGAAACTGTTTTTCTTATTCATGCCACGATGAATCAAAAAGTTCATTACGTCATCACGAGTAGAAATAGCTTCATTCAATTTACAAGTACCATTTTTAATGAGTTCCTGTGCATTATCGAGCCATACATTCGTACCGTGGGAGAAACCAGAAATACGAACAAGGTCAGAGAAGGTTTGCGGCCGTGAATCTTCTAGCATGCCCCGTACAAATTTCGTACCACATTCCGGTACGGCAAGGCTCGCTACTTGGTCCCCTTGCAATTGTTCAGGCGTCAATCCGATACCCTCTGTTGATGAGAATAGGCTTAGCGTTCTCGGATCATCAAAAGGAATCGTCTTCGCATCAATACCGGTCAAATCCTCCAGCATACGAATAATCGTCGGATCATCATGGCCCAGAATATCGAGTTTTGTCATACGCCCTTCAATAGAGTGATAATCAAAGTGAGTCGTTAATACGCCACTCTCTTTTTTATTGGCCGGATGCTGAATCGGCGTAAAATGGTGCACATCCATATCACGAGGACATACCATGATGCCACCCGGATGTTGGCCTGTTGTATTTTTTACATTTGTAAAACCTTTTGCGAGGTGCTCAAGGAATCCACTGCGAGCCTGAATATTTCTTAGCTCTGCATATTTCTTTACATACCCAAATGCAGTCTTATCTGCAATGGTACCTATCGTACCAGCCTTAAATACATTGTCACGACCGAACAATTCTTCTGTGTACTTATGAGCCTTCGCTTGGTAGTCACCAGAGAAATTCAAATCGATATCTGGAACCTTATCGCCTTCGAAACCAAGGAAGATAGCAAACGGAATGTCATGGCCATTCGTTTGTAATGGATGACCGCAATTAGGACAGTCACGACGCGGTAAATCGAATCCACCGGCGTATTCACCATTTTCATAAAATTCCGACCACTTACATTCAGGGCAAATATAATGCGGTGGCAATGGATTAACCTCTGTAATCTCCGACATGGTCGCTGCAAAGGACGAACCTACAGAACCACGAGAACCTACGAGATAGCCATCATCTAGCGATTTTTTTACCAGCTTATGAGCGATATAGTAAAGCACGCCATAACCATTGCTGATGATACAGTCGAGCTCATAATCTAGGCGTTCTTGTACAACACGAGGCAATGGATCACCATAAATCTTCTTCGCATTTACATAACACATTTCTGTGAAAGCTTCATCGGCCCCTTCGATTTTAGGTGAATATGTGCCATCTGGCACTGGTTTAATGTCTTCAATACTATCGTTGATGGCTCGTGTATTCGCAACAACAACCTCATAGGCCTTTTCTTCACTCAAATATGGGAATGAAGCTAACATTTCATCAGTAGTACGCAAATGTAAATCCGGTTGTTCATCCGCATCAGGGAACCCACAAGCGGTTAACATAATCTCACGATATATCTTTTCTTCTGGCGTTAAATAATGAACGTCACAGGTAGCACATACGCGTTTATTGAGGGCTTCGCCCAATTCAATAACCGTCTTATTCATATCGATCAGAGCTTGTTCATCTGGCACGATACCCTTGCGAATTAAGAATGTATTATTGGTATGTGGTTGAATTTCAAGGTAATCATAGAATGAAGCAATCGTTAATAGCTCTTCTTTGGAGGAACCTTTAACAATAGCCTGCATCAATTCACCTGCTTCACAGGCAGACCCTATAAGAATACCTTCACGATGCTCTTCAATGATAGAACGAGGCAAACGAGGTCTCCGTTTATAGTATTCCAAATGGGATATAGAAATCATTTTATACAGATTACGTAAGCCCACCATGTTTTGAGCTAACAAAATAATATGATATCGAGGCGCTTCATCTTTTCGTTTTACAACGTCTAAGGATAATTCCTTTTCTAAATCCGCATCATCAACGAGATATCCTTCAACGCCATAAATAACCTTAACACCAAGTTCTTTACCAAGTGCTTGTGCTTCAGGAAAGGCTTGTACAACACCATGGTCCGTAATAGCGACCGCAGGATGGCCCCATTTTTTAACAGTTTTAAATAAATCCTTAATCGATACGAGTGCATCTTTATCACTCATCTTAGTATGGAGATGAAGCTCAACACGAGAATCTGGTCTGTCTTCTGTCCGTTCATTTGTATTGTCTTCTTCGATAGCTTCGATACTACGTATAGATAAAATATAGTCCTTATCAAATCGATCATCAAAGTTGACACTACCTTGAACACGCACCTTTTGCAATTTCTTTAATTGCTTTAATAAGGCATCCCCTTCTTCTGGACTATTCGTAAACTTGATAAACTTCATACTGTTCGTATCATCTACGATACTGCCATTTACGATACTTTTACCAGTCCTAGTATCGCGTTTATCAAGGCCAACGAACACACCTTCAAAAATAACACTTGGTGTTTCTACAGTGCCCATGATACTGGAGGTCATGCCCTCAATGCGTGGACCTAAAATCATACCCTCATCAGTTGGTGCATCCTTAGGCGCGCGTTGTGGATATTTCTTACCACCTTTGTGTTGATGTCCATTATTAACTGAAGATGTAGTTGACGAGCTACTAGATACAGATGGATTTCTTGTAGTTACAGATTCATACGATGTGGGGTCTGGATTAAAATAGTCCAATTCCACTGCATCCATAAATGGCACAAACTCATCTGCATAATCAATTTCATCATCGTTATTGCCAGCAAAGGACTTTCCTCTCTCTGGCATGTTTTCTTCTTCTAATTTTTGTCGATACGCTTCAACGTCTTCAATAAATTCACCTACACCACAACCACCGGCATAGTAGTACGGTGCAAATTCTTCATCATCGTCATCTACCTTCCATGCAAAGCAGCAAGATGTAGTTGCATTGGTAGGAATTGTATCAAAGGAAATATTTTTTTCTTTGTACCAAGCAGCTAATCGTTCTTGTAATGACACTAATGTTTTAAACGCTGAATCTGCTGCTTGTATGGTTACCTGTTTATCATCACAATTCACATAGAAAGCAGGTTTACTATTCTGTTTTGGTACTACTCGATAACGTACTTTCATTTTTATCCCTTATACCCACAATAGGTCAAACATAAATCCCTAAATCGCCACATATCCCCTTTGCTTGTGCGACTATCTAATATAACCTCATATAATCCTTTTAAGAGTGCTTTTAAAGCCTTTATAGAAATACGAGAACTTGCTTCATAGGCCAGTTTTATAGGGTACGGCTTATAAGAGGCCCCATTTTCTTTACAAAAATTTTCTACCTGTTTAGCTGTCATACCTGCAGCACGACATTCGCTTACCAATAATTGGAGCCGCAACTGTCCTTCGATATAGCCCATAGCATGGTCGATTTCTTTATAGCTAAACATAAACGGAAATAATTCTAACAAGGTATTCACATCTTGTTTTAATAAAGCTTCTTTAAAGGTAAAGATATTTTTAGCTCCATAATTACTGCTATGTTCCATTAAAAAGGATTTATCTATTTTCTTATGATTACCTAATAACAGAAAATATCGATCAAACTCGGTACGCATAAACGCAACCGGCACATCTTGCCATAACTCCAATAGATGAGATAGATAATCGTGCCCATCAGACGTTAGCGTATATCCATTAGAGGTGCAATACTGACGAATCCACATCAATAAATCGTCACCCTCTAATCGCTTACATTCCTTATTAGGAATAGATTCTAATATCTTTTTATTTTGTTTTAATCGTTTATCCACCATATCGTGATAGATAATAAGTACTGGATTATCACCGGTATAATTCATCAGTAACTCGGCCAGTGCATCCCATTCTTGACTCTCTTTTTGGCCTGCTTTTTTCAAGATAGGTAGATTGATAAGACAAAATACCTTAGCATCGCCAAATAAAGAATCCTCCATCAATTGTTCTGATATTTTAGAAGGACCTGCTTCATCATGCAATACGCGCACATCTAGATTTTTATGAGATAAGAAAAACTTTTGTTTCTCTTCTTCTATGAGTTGTGGTTCATTACCATAAATTAGGTATACTTGATGCATCGCCAGTCCTCCTTTCATAATCGATAGTCCGGAATATATTGATAGCCCCATAAATGAACATGTTCTGCATCGGGATCAATGTCTCGCATCGCTCCTCGAGGCATGCTAACAAGTACAGGACGATTCGTATGTAATGCTACAATTTGATTCACCATATACGACTGAGAGGTAATCAAAATAGTGTTCCTCATATCATTTAATTGTAGTTTTTTTTCACCATTTTGTCTATTATAGACCATCACAGACGTTAAATCATTTTTGTATAAAACAGTATTTTTGCCCGTCGATTGAAATCGTTGAACATGAGCATTTTTTAATGGAATACCAAAACTTTGGAGTCCATTTCTTACGCGAATTTCACTAGCTTTCATAGGAATAGCATCAGGTGTATCAATATATACCATAGCTATTTTTTCATAAGGCTTAACAATGAGGAATGCATTTGACTGTTTCATAGGTATAATATGCAAAATCGTTTCATTCCTATATAAGATGCCACTATAAGCTATAGCAATTATGCCAATTCCCATAAGTACAATTCCTTTTGTGAAAGTTCTAAATTTAAGCTTTAATGAGACTAGGTTAATATATAGTAATCCCACACATCCATAGTATAACACCCCTAATGTGGCAGAAATGGTACCTATCCACCATAGACATATAGAACTGTTAGCGAGATGCGCATTTACATATAAACAGATAGTTAATATCCAGTCGATTACGTTCCAAACCATACCTATTGGTATAAGTAAGGATATTATGGTACAACCAAATAACATAACAATAGCTATATCAAGTAAAGGTGTAATAATAATAGCTGCAAAAAGACTTGCTAAACTCAAATAGTGAAAGTAATAGAGCTGGAACGGTATCAATAAAAGTTGTGCACTGATGCAGAGTACTAGTGGAGCTTTCACAATCGGTGGCAATACTGTGATCCATCGATATAATGGCATGCCAAATAATAAGAGCCCATAGGTAGCTCCAAAGGATAGTTGAAAGCTCACGTCTAATATAAGTAACGGATCATATAGTAAAAATAGTATAGCCGTCACTGCTAATCCTTGCTTCGCCGTATACATACGGCCCTTTACATAGGCTAAAGCAAGCCAAATCCCCATTATGGTGGAACGCACAACAGGTGCACTGAAACCAACTACTATACAATAAAAGATAGATAGTATAATACCACCCATCATAGCATAACGTTTCCTGATACGACATACTCTGCATAGGCCATATACGATAGAAAATAACAGTGCAATATGGGAACCCGATATAGATAAAATATGAATGATACCAGTGTAGCCAAATTGACGTAGCACATCTTGACCTAATTCTCCATAATGGCCTCCTAGAACTAATGAAATTCCAAGCCATTTGGTTGTATCTGATAGATATTGCTCCATCAATTCTTCAACAGCACTACGCATCGAATCAATTATGTGAAGACACCGTTGATAATAACCGATATAAGAATCTATCTTATACTGTTTTAGAGCATGTAAATCCACCACCTTATAGGTACCATCAAACATGGCACCCATATCTTCATTACGAATTGCCTTATTTCGCTTATCAATAGTGCCTCTCTCTTCTGTCAAATAGAGAGATCTAGGCGTACCATGAACGATAATCGAATCCCCCATATGAAGATGTGTAGAATTTTCTTGTATTGTTACTCTAATATGCCCATCGGCCTTAATATGCACGCCTTTTGCCGTATCCTTGTGTGGCACTAACCCTAACAATATAGCACTAAATGATCTATATTCTTTCCCATCAATCACTTTTAAATCTACCGGAGAATCAATGAGTAGTGCATATTCGCCTTCTTGTGATAAAAAGAATTTAGTGTGCCCTACATACTGATTAATTTGATGGTTTACATGTAAAAATGATATGCCACCTAATGCACATGAGACGATGCAGGTTACAACTATATATTTAATTGACAAAGACGATTGTAACCTATAGCGAACCACAGCTTTACCCAATGTATATAGTAGATAGCCAGCAGCACCAAACATACAATACCAACTCGTATCGAGCAATACATAATGCGAGCTATAGGCACATAAAATGCCTAGTATGATACCACTTAGAATATAATGGGCTATCTCCGAATAGGTGATTAGCATATTCAGTGTCAAATAAATAGGTAAATTAGACTGTAATTTTATCGCGTATCTTCTTAAATAATCCATCGCCGATACCTTTGACATGCTTGATATCCTCTATAGATGTAAAAGCGCCCTTACTTTGACGATACTCTTCAATCCGTTGTGCCATGGTTGGCCCAATTCCAGGCAGTGAATCGAGTTCCTTAACGGTAGCCGTGTTAATATTAATCTTTTGATTTCGTAGTAATGATTCAGGATTCCCGTGAAAGTTAAATTTGATGTGAATATGTTGTCCGCCTGTCACTGTCTCTGCTAAATTGATGGACTCTATATCTCCATATGGTAGTGCACCTCCAGCCCCCTTTATAACATCGCCAATTGTCGTGCTAGATGCCACCTTATAAAGTCCTGGTGATTGAATAGCGCCCGTCACATACACAATAGCATCTGTACCTTCAGTATGTTGTTCAGGTTGAACTACCCCATTATTAGCATGAATAGAATTACTTTCATGATGATTAATGCTATTCATGTCTGAAGTATTAGCCGCTAATACGGACGAATCTGGCATTGTGGTGCTTCCTTCTGTTATAATAGGCCATAGGAAATAAATTCCTACTAAAATACACAGGATTATTACAATCCACTTATGTGACACAATCATTTGTTTCATATGGTCACCTCCTACTATTAGAGTTTCCATATACAACAAATAACTCCTACTTGTGACTCTATTAGTCACATAAGCAGGAGTTTTCAAAATTATATCGAATTAAAGGAACATACTTTACCGGTATATCCTATTACTATGTTAAGGAGTCTATAATGAATCAAGAATTATTACGTAAATACGCCCGTACTTTATTGCAGTCTGGCGTTAATTTACAAGAAAAGCAAACACTCATCGTATCTGTTGATGTAGACAATAAAGATTTTGCAGTCATCGTTACGGAAGAAGCCTATCAATTGGGTGCCAAAGAGGTTATCATCAATTGGCGTCATACCCCAATTACACGACAACGCTTATTACATGCTGATGCGTCGGTTCTAGAAACACCGGCTAAATGGATTCCTGTATATTACGAGCAATATGTAGAGGAAAAAGCTGCCTTTTTATCACTTATCAGTGCCAATCCAAAGGCGTTAGCAGGAATTCCTACAGAGCGCATTAGCCTAAACTCACGCAATCTCAACAAGGTACTATCCTTCTACCATACAGCCATCATGAACTCATCCGTAACATGGTGTGTAGCCGCTGTACCAACAGTGCTTTGGGCTGAACTTCTTGGCTATGAGGGATCAGATGAAGAAAAACTCAACCAACTCTGGCTTACATTACTAAAGTTATGTCGTCTCAATGATGTAGAGGCAAAAGAAACATATGCGCATCACATGGCTAAGCTACGCCATCGTCGCGAAGCATTAAACGCTCTTGATTTGAAAGCATTGCGATATACATGTGAAAATGGCACAGATTTACTTCTTGAATTACCAGAAGACCATATTTGGCAAGGTGGCGAAGAGTTCTCTAAAGAGGGTATCAAATTTAATGCTAATATACCTACAGAAGAGGTGTTCTGTGCACCTCAATGGAATGGTGTAAATGGTAAAGTAGTCAGTACAAAACCACTAATCTACCAAGGCAATCCTATTTCTAACTTCTCCTTTACCTTTGAAAACGGTAAAATTATTGATTACACGGCTGAAAAAGGGTTAGATATTCTTAAAGAACTCATCGAAACAGACGAAGGATCTCAATATCTTGGTGAAGTAGCCCTCGTGGATCACTATAGTCCTATTAGTCAATCTAACATGATTTACTATGAAACATTGTTTGATGAAAATGCATCCTGCCATTTAGCAATCGGTGCAGCCTATCCAACTTGTCTAAAAAATAGCGACGGCCTTTCTGAAGATGAACTCAAAGAACGTGGTCTCAACCACTCCCTTGCTCATGTGGACTTTATGATTGGTCACGAAAACATGAATATTAAAGGCATTACAAAAGACGGCCAACAAGTAGATATCATGATCGACGGCCGCTTATTGGTATAACACACAACATATAAAAGGGATGGTACATCCTCCGTAAGCTCCACCGGCCGGGTCTGACTCCGGCCTTCGGCCTCCGCAGGGCCAAAGTCGCTTTCGAAGGATACACCATCCCTCTTTTATCTATTATAGTGTTATTTCTAATACGCGGCCCGTCGATTGATATTCAATAATATCTACACCAGCCGTCTTTAGCATACGTTTTGAAGCCTTAACCTCTTTAGTATCTTTGTACAAATCATCTCGATAAATAACGGCCTTTATGCCGCTTTGAATAATCGCCTTTGCACATTCATTACAAGGGAATAGTGTTACATAAATCTTAGACCCTTCTAAAGAGCCACCGCGATAGTTTAGAATCGCATTTAATTCACTATGAACGGTATAGAAATATTTATTATCATCTGCCGTATCCCGTTCCCACGTAAAATCATCATCACTACAATTTAAGGGCATGCCATTATAACCGATGGATAAGATCTTGTTGTCATTGCTGACGATACAGGCCCCCACTTGTGTATTAGGATCTTTGGAGCGTTGCGCAGCCAAAATAGCAACGCCCATAAAGTATTCATCCCAAGAAATATAATCGCTACGTTTTGCCATAATAACCTCTCTAGATAATAAAGCCCCCTTCTACCTATGTAGTTGGGGGCTTTCATTATATTAACAAATCATATATAGAAATATTATTTTACAACGATATTCACAAGTTTACCTGGTACGTAGATAACCTTAACGATTTGTTTACCTTCTGTAAATTCTTGAACACGGCTAGATTCTTTAGCCAATGCTTCCAATTCTTCTTTCGTAATATTCACAGAAACAGTTAATTTATCGCGAACCTTACCATTAACTTGAAGAACCACTTCTACTTCATCTACTTTAAGAGCAGATTCTTCGTATGTTGGCCAGTTCATAGTATGAACGGATTCAGTTTCGCCAAGTTCATGCCACAATTCTTCTGTAATATGTGGTACGAACGGAGCTAATAACAACACGAGATTATGTGTTAACTCATTAGCAAGATCAGCATTTACGGATTCTGCTTTGTCCTTGTGTGCATACATGGCATTAACAAGTTCCATAATCGCACTAATTGCCGTATTAAAGTTGAAGTTATTATCTAAGTCTTCTGTAACCTTTTTGATAACACGGTGTAATTCGCGGCGTAATGCCACTTCGTCTTTTGTAAGGTCACCCGTATGATTGTCTTTTGCTGCTTGGGCATACGCATCAACAATACGCCATACGCGACCTAAGAAACGATAGGAACCTTCAACACCTTGGTCACTCCAATCAAGATCGCGGTCAACTGGTGCTGCAAACAAGATGAATAAGCGTGCTGTATCAGCACCGTACTTATTGATAATTTCTTCTGGAGAAACCACATTGCCTTTAGATTTAGACATCTTGCTGCCTTCTTTAAGTACCATACCTTGTGTCAAAAGGCCGCGGAATGGTTCGTTAGCTTCGATAAGTCCTAAATCATGGATAACTTTCACAAAGAAACGAGAGTATAACAAGTGCAAGATAGCATGTTCAATACCACCGATGTATTGGTCAACGTTCATCCAGTAATTAGCAATTTTGGAATCGAATGGTGCTTTATCGTTCAATGCGTCAGTGTAACGCAAGAAGTACCAAGATGAATCGATAAATGTATCCATAGTATCTGTTTCACGACGCGCAGGGCCACCACATTTAGGACATTTAGCGTTCATGAAAGCTTCGGATGTTGCCAATGGGGATACAGCACCGGATTCAAATTTAACATCTTCAGGAAGACGTACAGGCAATTCTTCTTCTGGTACGAGTTGTTCACCACATGTATCGCAATATACAACAGGAATTGGCACGCCCCAATAACGTTGGCGAGAGATAAGCCAATCGCGAAGGCGGAAATTAGTTTTACCTTCACCGATACCGCGTTCATGAAGTGCAGCCGTAATATTTTTACGAGCCTCTTCAGATGTTTGACCATCAAATTCACCAGAATTAATCAACACGCCATCTTCGTGGTCAGATTCTTCCCATGTATCTAAATTGTAGTTTTCACCATTGTGAGACACAACAGGTTTAATAGGTAAATCGTATTTATGAGCAAATTCCCAGTCCCGTTCGTCATGAGCAGGAGAACCCATAACGGCACCAGTACCATAATCTACGAGAACATAGTTAGCAATCCAAATAGGCACTTGTTCACCAGACATAGGATTTACCGCATAGGAACCGGTAAACATACCTTCCTTAGGTGCTTCTGTAGATGTGCGGTCGATGTCGCTCATGTTGCGCATACGCGTGATAAAAGCATCTAAATCAGTTTTGTTAGGTGCATTTTCAATTAAACGTTCTACATATGGATGTTCAGGAGCCAATACAACGTAACTTACGCCGTAGATTGTATCTACACGAGTCGTATATACGGAAATACGTTCGTTAATGGATGGCACATCAAAGGAGAATTCTGTACCTTCAGAGCGACCGATCCAATTCTTTTGCATCAATTTAACGCGTTGAGGCCAACCATCGAGTGTATCGAGATCATCTAACAAGCGATCTGCATATTCAGTGATACGGAGGAACCATTGAGATAAATCTTTTTTCTCTACAGGATTATCACAACGCCAGCAAAGACCATCAATAACTTGTTCGTTAGCTAATACAGTGTGGCATGTTTCACACCAGTTAACCTTTGCTTCTTTTTTATAAGCTAACCCTTTTTTATAGAATTGTTCGAAGAACCATTGTGTCCATTTATAGTAATCTTCTTTACATGTAGCAACTTCACGGTCCCAATCATAGGAAAGGCCCAATGCTTTTTGTTGCTTTTTCATGTTCTCAATATTATCAAGAGTCCATGTTTTAGGTGCAATACCATGTTTAATAGCTGCATTTTCTGCAGGCATACCAAAGGAATCCCAGCCCATTGGATGCAATACGTTAAAACCATTCATTTTCTTAAAACGCGCTACTACGTCGCCGATGGAATAGTTACGCACATGGCCCATATGCAAATTGCCAGATGGATATGGGAACATTTCTAATGCATAATATTTCTCTTTACTTTCGTCATATTCAGTTTTAAAAGTATAGTTCTCATCCCAGTACTTTTGCCACTTTTTCTCAATATCTTGGGCTACATATTTTTCGTTCATGTAGGTGCCTCCTCAAATCTGTTTGTGATTCTAATTAATAGTATTATTGTACTACTTCGTACCATAAACCGTCAATTTATCTACTTTTTTACTACTTGAACAGCGGGAACGATAGACGCTATATCATTATCAACCTTTTGCTTTTCATTCACAGTCTTAGCATTCGCTTTTGTACGTTCTTTAGATGCTTTAGCTTCGGCTTTCGCCTTTTCTTTTGCAGCTTTAGCTTCTGCTTTTGCCTTCTCCTTAGCTGCTTTAGCTTCTGTTTTCGCCTTTTCTTTTGCTGCTTTTTCAAGAGCCTTACGTTCAGCCTTTGTTAATGGTTTTTCAACAACAGGCTTAGGAGCTTCAACAACTGGTGCTGTGTTAGGTGTACCTTTACCTAAATCAACGCCTTGAATCATTGTAATCGTAGTATCATCTTCAAAGCCTTTACGCCATGCAGCAAAGCCGGCCAATTGTAATTCTTTCACTAGGTTTAATTTATATCCTAAGGATTTATTATCTTCAAACCAAATCTTATCAGTACCACTAGTTGTTGGAATAGCTGCATAATAAGATTTTAACGTATCATTCCAAATAATATTCGATGCGTGATTTGTGAAATAAGATGATTCATTTTTAATGGCCAATGTTTCACCCCGTGCCACACCGCCTGATTCATGCCAAATTCTAGTGTAGAATGGAATGCCAAGAACAAGCTTATGACTTGGTACCTCTTGCAACATCTTCTCAGCATGATCGCGTACCCAAGGATAACTTGCAACCGGTCCTGCCGTAGTACTCTTGGCCCATGTTTCGTCATAAGCCATTAATACGACATAATCTACACTGTTAGCGAAGGACTTACGGTCATATACAAGAGACCAATTTGGACTATTAGAATATCCCGTTACATCTACAGAGGATTGAATATTATACTTATGTAATTCGTCAGCTAAGTATGCTACGAATCTTGTCAATTTATCACGATCAGAATAGTCTACATTTTCAAAGTCAAAATTATATCCATCAAATCCATAAACATAAGCGTAATGAATGAGATTTTGAGCGTATTTTTTCCACACTGCTTCATCGGCTAAGATACCACTCGTAAAATCTGGATCAAAACGATTTGTAATAAGTGGCCACACATGATATCCGTTGGCCTTGTATGCTTTCACATAGTCCACATTAATATTAGGACTAGATTCTAAGCCAAGGCTATGCAATTTGAACCAACTTGGAGAGATGATGTTATCTCCGCTGACATTCAATTTTTTCGCATACGGCGCATCTTGGTTAGGCCATGGGTCAAAGGCCCAAGATAGAGGTCCTTGGACAGGTTTATTTTGCAATACTTGCATCGTCTCTGGTGCAGCGGTCAATTGAACGTGATCACCATCCTTTGTATAGGTGACACCTATCAACGGTGTTGCATTTTCTACATCAACATATTCGGCACCATCCCGTTTGGTAATCGGTAATTTAACCGGTTCTCCAACGGCTTTAGGATTCATCGTAATGGTTGTACCATTCAGTTCTAGCTGTGGTACATAGATTGTATAAGATGTCTTATATTGATTGGCCTCATAATTACGGTTAGTCGTATTTAAATATTGTTGTAATGGCACCAACACTTCAGCCTGTACAGTATTACCAGAAATACTAGATAATACAGCAGCTGCCAAGGTAGTGACCATAGCAAATTTACGTAACATGTATGTCTCCTATAATTTATGCTGACTAGCTTTTGTTTACATAACAATTCCTATATTATATCATACATATATCGACACTTATAATTTCTATGCTTATAAAAGCATGAACGTTTATTCATAAAGGAGTTCATATGCATCAATATCTATTTTTCATAGGCGATTTCCCGATCAGGGCCTACGGTGTCATGTTAGCACTAGCCATCATTAGCGGTGCCTCTGTAGCCTATTTCTTACTCAAAAAAGACGGTCGTGGGTGGCACGAGCACATTGTTGATTTCTCTATTACAGTCGCTATAGCAGGTCTTATCGGCGCCCGCTTATGGGATGTATTTTTCTTCGATTGGCATTACTATGGCAATCATCTCCTCGAAATTCCTTTCGTATGGCAAGGCGGCATGGCCATTCAAGGAGGCGTTGTACTCGGTACATTAGCCGGTTATTGGTATCTAAGAAAACATAATATCGATTTCTGGGCCTTTGCCGATATTTTTGCGCCAGCCCTCATTTTAGCTCAATCGGTTGGGCGTATGGCTAACCTGTTTAACGGCGATGCCTTTGGTCATCCTACGGGTGGAAATTTTGGTATTCTCTATCCTGAAAGTACCCTTGCATACCGCACCTATGGTAATCAGCCATTATGGCCAGCTGAAATTTGGGAAGGCCAAATCGATATTCTAATCTTCGTGATCTTACTACTCTTTAGCTCATTCAAACATGCTAAAGGACAAGTGTTCGTTCTATACGCTATCTTGTATTCCGCAGCGCGATTCTGCTTAGAATTCTTACGCGGTGATTATGTAAACCTCACAATGGGACTTAAATCAGCACAGATGACGAGCCTCATTGTTATGATTGTAGGTATCTGTTTATTTATCTACTTTGATTATCTAGATAAAAAGCAACAAGGTGTGGCTGAAACAGTACCAGAAGCACCACAAAAACAAAAGAAACGTAAATAACAAAATCCTTCATTCACGGATACACAACATCCATGAATGAAGGATTTTTTTATATCTATTCAATTATTCTAACGATAGACTATGAGTGACAACCATCATTTACAGTTGTTCTTGTGCCTTTAATGCGTCAAGTTCTTCTAATGCACGATTGGCAATGAGAGCATTTTTCTCTTTTTTCTTACGAATCCGTTGAGGCCATGATTCCATAATACCAAAATTAACATTCATAGGTTGGAAATTAGATCCTTCATAGGAAGATATATAGTGGCTCAATGATCCGATAGCCGTCGTTTTAGGGAAGTTGATAAATGCATTATCATCAAGGTATCGTTTTACCTGTAACCCTACCATAAGCCCTGATGCGGCTGATTCAAGATACCCTTCTACACCTGTCATTTGACCAGCAAAGAATAGTCGATGATCAGACTGTAATTGGAATGCATGATTGAGCAATTCTGGAGAATTGATATACGTATTACGATGCATCACACCATACCGAATAAATTCTGCATTTTCAAGGCCAGGAATTAAACCAAACACGCGTTTTTGTTCGCCCCATTTTAAATGAGTTTGGAACCCTACGAGGTTAAACATAGTTCCCTCTTTGTTTTCCTTACGCAATTGTACAACCGCATAGGATTCTTCATTGGTACGCTTATCCACTAAGCCTACTGGTTTCAATGGACCATAACGCAATGTATCCTCTCCACGAGATGCCATAATTTCCACAGGCATACAACCTTCAAAATAGATTTCCTTTTCAAAATCCTTAGGCTGTACGGCCTCAGCATGGGTCAATTCGTGCCAGAAGTGTTTATACTCTTCTTCATTCATAGGGCAATTAAGATAGTCAGCATCGCCTTTATCGTAGCGAGACGCAGCAAACACCTTATCATAGTTAAGAGACTCTGCGGTCACAATAGGGGCCGCTGCATCATAGAAATAAAAACCCGTATTACCGGTTAATTCTCTAATAGCATCACCTAGTGTTTCAGATGTTAATGGACCAGAAGCAAAGATAACGGTTCCTTCTGTAGGGATAGATGTCACCTCTTCATGATGCACTGTAATATTAGGGTGACTTTTTATCTTATCAGTTACCATAGCACTGAATAGATGACGGTCAACCGCTAAGGCACCACCAGCAGGTACAGCTGTTGCATCTGCACATTCCATAATTAACGAGCCTAATCGACGCATTTCTTCCTTTAGTAGACCAACAGCATTCTCTATATTACCAGCGCGCAAAGAATTACTACAAACTAGTTCAGCAAATTGATCCGTTTGATGAGCCGGAGAACTCTTTACAGGACGCATTTCATATAAATCGACAGCAACGCCACGATTGGCAAGTTGCCACGCTGCTTCAGAACCAGCTAAGCCAGCCCCTATAACAGTAACTCTATGTTCACTCACTCTTTGTATCCTCTTCTTTCTTTACTGAATCATCAGACTTTTTCTTTCTCGTTTTCTTAGGTGGTCTAGTTGGACATGTTTCATTGGAGCAGAATTTCTTCGTCGTACCATTTTTATATGATTTTTCGACAATGATACTGCCACATGTATCGCAGAACTCATGAGTCGGCTTATCCCATAACGTAAAATCGCATTGTGGATACCGGTTACAACCATAGAAGATACGACCACGCTTAGATTTTCGTTCTACGATTTCCCCTTCACCGCATTTAGGACAAGCAACACCGGTGCCAACCGTTATAGGTTTCGTATTCTTGCATTCTGGGAAGTTAGAACATGCTAAGAATTTACCATAACGGCCGAATTTATAGACCATAGGATGACCACAAAGCTCACAGGTTTCATCACTTTCCATGGATGCGATTTGAATTTTATCTACATCACTAGCATCATCTAATTCTTGCTTAAATATATTGTAAAAATTGGTCAATACCTTCACATACGTATCCTTACCATTAGCGATGGCATCGAGTTCTTCTTCAAGTTCTGCGGTAAACCCAGTGTTGATGATTTTTTCAAAATAGGCCACCAAGAAATCTACTACTACAAAACCGAGTTCTGTAGGTATAAATTGTTTATTATTAGTTTCTACATAGTTGCGGCTAACGATAGTATCTAAGATTGGCGCATATGTACTTGGGCGACCAATGCCTAATTCTTCCAATGTTTTGATAAGGCTTGCTTCAGAATATCTAGCAGGCGGTTGCGTAAAATGTTGTTCTGGGTCAATAAGTACCGTTTCCACCACATCAGATTTCTTCAATGCTGGTAATTGTGGCGTTTCTTCTTTCTTGTTATCTTCATAGACCGTACTAAATCCAGGGAATAACACACGGGAACCAGTTGCTTTAAATGTATAGGTATCATCAATATCTAGTTCAATAGTAGTGGACTCATTTTGTTGTGGTGCCATTTGGCTCGCCATAAAACGATTCCAAATCAATGTATACAACTTTAGTTCATCGCGACTTACAAATGGTTCTACCATTTTAGGTGTCAATTCAAGAGATGTAGGACGAATGGCTTCATGCGCATCTTGAGCGGATTCCTTCTTACCATATACATTCGGTTTAGCAGGGCAATATTCATCGCCATAGGTTCTCTTAATATAGTCTCGTGCCTGTTCTTGCATATCTTTGGATATACGTGTAGAGTCGGTACGCATATAAGTAATTAAACCTACGTGACCATAAGAACCGATTTCCAAACCTTCATATAAATGTTGAGCAATCATCATGGTCCGCTTAGCCCCAAAATTGAGCTTACGAACACCATCTTGTTGCAATGTAGATGTGGTGAAAGGCGGAGCTGGTTTACGGCTTCGTTTACTTTTCTTAACCGATGTAACAGTAGCCGTATGATCCGCAATAGCCTTTTGGATTGCTACTGCATCTGTTTCACATGTAATATCGAGTTTATCGCCCTTTACATGCGTTAGTTCAGCGGTAAACTCTTCATTAGTTTTTGTCTTAAATTGACCCTCAATAGACCAATATTCTTGAGGCACAAAGGCTTGTATTTCCCGTTCTCGTTCACATATGAGACGCACAGCTACAGATTGAACACGACCAGCGCTCAATCCTTTGCAAACCTTTTTCCATAATAGAGGGCTCAATTTATACCCTACAATGCGGTCTAAAACACGACGGGCTTGCTGAGCATCAACCATGTTCATATCCACAGTACGTGGATGCTCTAAGGCCTCTGCAACAGCAGTTTTCGTGATTTCATTGAAGGTAATACGACAATTAGATGTAGTATCTACGTTTAGAATGTATGCTAAATGCCAAGAAATAGCTTCCCCTTCGCGGTCCGGGTCAGTTGCGAGCAATACGGCGCTACTTTCATCGGCATGGGCCACCAAATCGTCAATTACCTTTTTACGCGCTACCAGATTGCTATATCGTGGGGTAAAATCATGATCAATGTCGATACCCATTTGAGATTTAGGCAAATCCCGAAGATGGCCCATACTAGCTTTTACAATATAATTAGGACCTAAAAATTTCTCGATAGTCTTAGATTTAGCCGGTGATTCCACGATGACAAGGATTTTACCATCCGGATTATACACGCGCGGTTTCCGTTGCTCTGGCGGCATCGATGTAGCCACAATCGATTTGTCGCGCACGATACCAACTGGTGTCAACGCCTCCTTGGCTACCTTTTTCTTGACCGAAGTCTTTTTCTTTTTTGTTTCTTGTTTTGGTTCTTTCGGTTCCCCAATAACGATAGATCGTTTAATGGACAAGTTTATCACTCCCGATTATGTTAATATAGCCCTTAGAATGAACCTTTTCAATCATATGTTTCATTTCAAGGTCTAATAAAATGCTCTGTAATCGTTGTAATGGAATGTGTGTTTTCTTGATTAAATCGCCTACACTAATACATTGATCGGTAGGAATTGTACTCAACACAACCTCCCATTCCACCTTAAAGCTTAACACATCGGACCCTTGCGTATCAACTACACGGGGCTTTAACTCATAATCCTCGATTATATCTTGTGCTTTCGTTAATATATTAGCCCCTTGGCGCATGAGCCAGTGATTGCCCTCCGCTACATTGCTTAAAATACTGCCAGGCACCACATAGATTTCACGTCCTTCATTGGCGGCCATATCAGCCGTTATCAGAGACCCACTGCTCGCCTTGGCCTCTACTACGATAATGATTTGTGAAAGCCCACTAATAATGCGATTCCTTGCGGGAAAATGGACACCTGACGGCGGTGTACCGGGAGGATATTCTGATACTAATAAACCATTGTTCTTAAGAACGGCATCAAATAATCGTTTATTCTCCGGTGGATATACAATATCTAAACCGCATCCCATAACAACGATCACTTGTCCATTTGCCGATAAAGCACCTTCATGGCTATGACTATCTATCCCCCTCGCACCACCACTGACTATGGCTACATTATACGCAGCTAGTTCCTTACCTATCCGCAGTGCCACATTACGACCATAATCAGAACATTTTCGAGCTCCTACCATGGCAATTTTCATAGTTTCATCATCTAACAACGATATATTTCCTCTCACAAATATGACGGCTGGCGGATTGTATATCTCTTGCAAATGCCCAGGGAATAATACGTCAAGGTACGTAATATATTCTATATGCCAGTTCTTAAGAGCCTTATAGATAGTCCGTAATCGTTCGTCGGTCGCCTCTTTCTCGATTTGCCTATATTTTGTGGACGGAATGCCTAGTATTGTCGTTAGGTTCTTACGATTTTGTAAAGCACACCATGCCTTATAAGGATCTCCAAACTTTTCGACTAAATCACGTATCGTTGCCGCTCCTAGTGAAGAAATACTCTGCATGGCGGCAATATAAAAATTACTTTCATACTGTTGCTCCATCATGAACTCCTATCCTCGACACATGATATGGAATGTGCCGATACATCATAGCTTCTGAAATATGTTCGTTTTCTATATATAAGGACCCATCTAAATCTGCAATGGTTCGACTCACCTTCAGCAATCGATCAAAGCTACGCCCTGTAAAATGAAATCGTTCATATACGTCTCCTAACAAGCCCCAGCAATCATCGCGTATATTACAAAGTTCACGAATAGCGCCATGTGGCAAGGCACCATTCGACTTAAAGGGTTGGTCTTGGAAACGTTCTAATTGCATCTGGCGCCCTTGCTCCACGAGTTGTTTCATATCTGCACTGCTCATAGAATCAGAATCCATACATAACATATCGTTAAAACTAGGTCTCTCTACAAGGATGAATAGATCTATGCGGTCCAATATAGGTCCAGATATTTTATGCTGATATCTTTCTAATTCTGTAGAGCTACAAACACACTCCTTATGAGGGTCCCCATAATATCCACAAGGACATGGATTTGCGGCGAGTATACATATAAAATCTGCTGGATAGTCATAACTATTTTGTAACCGATTCACAGTAATCATATGAGATTCTAATGGTTGCCGTAACGCATCTAATACATAGCGCGGAAATTCTGGTGCTTCATCAATAAATAGCACCCCTTTATGGGCTAATGTAATTTCTCCCGGTTTTGCATTACTACCGCCCCCTATGATGCTCGCCAAGGTTGCTGTATGGTGAGGACATCTAAAAGGCCGTTTAGCAATCAGCCTATTCTTTTCGAGCAACCCTGCCACATCATGAATGCGTGTTGTTTCTAGCCGCTCCTCCCAACTTAGGGGTGGTAAAATGGTTGGCAATCGTTCTGCCAACATAGTTTTACCAGATCCAGGCGGACCTATCATCATCACGTGGTGAACACCTGCAGCAGCAATAACCATGGCTCGTTTTCCTAGTTCTTGGCCTTGTACATCCTTGTAATCAATGAGGCTGTTGACCGCGTCATTACAATCGTCATCAACAGTGTCTACACGATATTCATCCGGTCGTATTACAAGTTTCACAATATCCGCCAATGTATGTGCACCATAGGATGTGATTGCTTCTATATTGTGCAGCAATGATACATTATCCGAACTTGTAAAGATCGTAAGAATCTTGTCATCAAGTGCTTTCATAGCCATACTAAGAATGCCTTGTGTCTTTTTTAGACTGCCATCTAAGGATAATTCGCCTATAAACAGAGTTGATTGTAATAATTTTGTTAATTTAGGTTTGCGTAGCCTAATTTGACCTGATGCGGCTAATACACCTATGGCTATGGGCAAATCTAATCCGGAACTACTTTTTCTGACCTCTGCAGGCCCTAGATTAACAACAATACGACGCATAGGAAAATCAAATCCACTATTTTTAATGGCTGCCCGCACGCGTTCTCTCGATTCTTTTACAGCTTGATTTGGGAGTCCCACAATGTCAAAGACAGGTAGCCCTTGAGATATATCCACCTCTACTGTTACAACGACGCCATCTAAACCATCTATGGTAGCACCATAGACCTTTGCATACATAATGGACCTCCTACAGGAAACACTGAGGCATATAGTGTACAGTGGCCTTAAAATCCTCATGTACATATACCTCAACTACATCAAAGGATAGTTCCTTCCATTTACGGTTCTGGGCCCGCAAATCCCGTATAAAATACATAGCTGCCTGCTTAATATGCTTTTGTTTACGTTTTGAAACGGCCTCCCGTGGCAATCCATGGGTGATACCACGACGCGCCTTGATTTCAATAAAATGATAGGTCAGCCCATTTTTGGCGATAATATCGATTTCACCTACCTTTGTTTTGTAATTGGTCGTTACAATTTTCAATCCTTGTTGCTCAATATACTGTCGAGCAATATCTTCTCCCCAATTACCAAGAGCTTTTGCATCTAATAGGTTACAATTTTGTTCACAATTCATCGTATTCATGATTACCTCCTTATGTATATAGATGCTTTCGAATACTTATATATACAACATATGACGGTCTGACCATGAATGTAAATAGAAAAGAGGTTCCTAATAGTCACCTAGGTGACCAATAGGAACCTCTTTCCCATAGATTTTTCATTTTTATTTCACAATAGAGTAATCTATATATTTATTTTTCTTCTCGATGCCATCCAACAATTGACTTAATCGGTTCAAAACTCTTTCTATGCAATGATGTCACACCTTGCTGCTCCACAGCCTCTTTGTGGATTTCTGTATAATATCCCTTATGTATGCCAAAACCATAACCAGGATATTCTTCATCGAGGCTTTTCATATATCGATCCCGTGTAACTTTCGCAATGATGGATGCCGCTGCAATATTTGCACTTTTACTATCGCCCTTGATGATAGATTCAACAGGTATCGTTAAATCAGGTAATTTCATGGCATCAGCTACGACAGCCTCTGCAGGTACATCAAGGGTGCGAATAGCCTCATACATCGCTTGACGTGTGGCCTCATAAATATTGAGCTCATCAATTTTTTCTGGACCGTAAGAAATACAGCTGACCGCTACAGCTTCCTCCATGATGATGTCATACAATGCTTCACGTTTCTCTTCAGTTAGCTTTTTAGAATCATTAAGGCCTGGAATTAATGTCATAGGAGGTAAAATGACTGCAGCTACGGTAACAGGGCCTGCAATGGGACCGCGCCCTACCTCATCGACGCCAGCTACATGATATAGCCCTTCATCATAGAACATGCCTTCATAGTCGTACATGCCCATCAAACGTTGTTGTTCTTTTAGCTCTTTTTCTTGACGTTTAATATAGGAGGCTGCTAATTTTTGAACGGAACTACGAGTATCTTCTTGTGCTAATGGTAAAATTTCCAGAGCTTGTTCCGTTTCAAAAAGAGCCTTAATATCAGCTACCTTTAACTTAGCGAAGATATCCTTATCCATGATATGTTTCCTCACCAT
Organism: Veillonella atypica KON; assembly: GCF_002959915.1. GTDB lineage: Bacteria > Bacillota > Negativicutes > Veillonellales > Veillonellaceae > Veillonella > Veillonella atypica. The sequence continues at coordinate 388,998 of NZ_PPDE01000008.1, forward strand.
CTTCTGGATAATACGGTTCTTCATCAACTTGGTCTAGTGTAATTGTACCAAGTTTTGTATTGCGATAGTCTTGCAAAATAATGCGGCGCGCCTTATCAAGGTCTACAACACCACCGCTTACAAGGCAGCCTCGACGACGACCAATACTTTCAAGAATTGTATCCACATCGGCCATCTCTTCTTCTTTTAATTTATAGCGTTCAATCAAGATATTAGGTGTATTCGTCAATAGATGGTTTAACAATTGCTTAATTACGTGCTCTAAGTCATATACATCATCAGAAATGGCACCTGTCATAGCAAGACGTGCGGCAGCCCGTTGGTCCTCTAATTTAGGCCATAATACGCCTGGCGTATCGAGCAATTCCATATTCTTACCAATTTTAACCCATTGTTGACCACGCGTGTGACCTGCCTTATTAGCCGTACGAGTTGCTGCAGAACCAGCCAAGGAATTAATTAATGTAGATTTCCCTACATTAGGAATGCCTAAGATGATGGTACGTATAGAACGGCTACGAATCCCCTTTGCTACCCAACGATCAATGATAGGTTTACTGAGACGTTCTACAGTAGATACTAATTTCTTATTACCCTTACCAGACTTGGAATCGATAGCTAATACAGTAATGCCTTGTTGCGTAAAGAATTCTGTCCATTCCTTCGTTGCTTTTGGATCTGCTAAATCTACCTTATTTAACAGTACAATATGCGGTTTTTGACCAACTAACTCTAAGATGACAGGGTTCGCACTAGAGCGAGGAATACGCGCGTCTAATAACTCGATAACAACATCTACCTTTTTGATGTACTCCGTTATCATGCGCGTAGCTTTCGCCATATGCCCAGGGAACCAATGTACGATAGGTGAATCTGCCATAATGTCTCCTTTCTATATATCTTGTATGAATGTATTTATATCTATATTTTAGCAAAAATAAAAGGCTGCCAACGGCAGCCTTTTAAGAACATTAGCGTTTTTCGCGAATACGAGCAGCTTTACCAGTAAGGTTACGTAAGTAGTACAATTTAGCACGACGAACAACACCACGGCGCATAACTTCGATTTTAGCTAAGCGTGGGCTGTGAAGTGGGAATGTACGTTCTACACCTACACCGGATGCAATACGACGAACTGTGAAAGTTTCACGTACGCCACCGTTTTGACGTTTAATTACCAAGCCTTCGAATACTTGGATACGTTCACGGCTACCTTCCACTACTTTTACGTGTACGCGTACTGTATCACCAGCACGGAAAGTAGGGATGTCTGTACGAAGTTGTTCTTGTTCGAGTACGTTAATAATGTTCATTGTTTCCTCCTGTTTGCAGACATTCAATACCTACACCTTATAGGCAGCGGACTGTCTCAAATTAACAGTAATATATTATCACAAGTCAATGTACAATGCAAGAGGTTACACACTATATATTGTATAGATTTATATACCCATTTCACCACAACTATATACAAATATATAGCTTAATCAATACGACCTAATAGGTCATACAAATCTTGTCGATCCTCTGGCGATAATCGTCTAAACCGATGAGCTAACTGCTGTTCCCTATGTTCAACTAAACTATGTGCTTCTTCTTTCCCTGCATCGGTTAGTGTTACAACAGTTGTCCGCTTATCCATCGTATCGATGGTCTTTTCTACAAACCCCAATTGTATGAGTACATCCAGTTGCTCTGATACGGTAGCTGGACGAATCTGTAAACTATCCACTAATACACGTTGGCTCGTTCCCTTACCGATTGTATATAATTCCATAAGTATTCTATAACGTGAACCTTCACGCTTAGCCGTCACATTACGGAGGGCATTGAATAATTCAACATTTGTAATCATAATGACATCTCCTTACAACTTTGTATACTTTATGTATTCGACATAGATGCCAAAATTCCTGCATAAAGAAAAGGCAACCACAGTTGCCTTTCCTCAGTTTCACATAGTTAAGACAAATGTAATTTCCTAACTATATAAAATATATGTTATTTTAATGCACTAATATCGCCGATAATAGCCATTACGCTATAGGCTAAACGAACAAGTTGTAAACGGTTAGCTTTAATAGCTTCATCTTTGTCCATAACCATAACATCTTCAAAGAATTTGTTGATGGCAGGCACCAATGTAGCAGGTACTGCCACAACAGCGTCATAGTCATTTTTATCCCATGCATCGATACTTGCTTCAGATGCTTTTGTAGCCATTTCATACAAGGCACGTTCTGCATCTTCTTTCAATAGGCTTTCATCAACACCGGTATATGTTACATCTTTCACAAGATTATACATACGTGTGAAAGCTTGTACTAATTCAACATTTTCATCAATGCGATTAGCTAAGAGCGCTTTCACAAGACCTTCAGCATCCGCAACAGACAATTCATTGTTAGATAATAACAAGTCGATTACGTGATGAGGCACTTCACGGTCAAGGAAAATGTTTTTCAAACGCAATGTAATGAATTCTTCTACTTGGCCAAGCAATTCATCTTGTTTATCTGCAGGCACATTAAGAAGATTCATAGATTCCACGATGATTTGACGTAAGGAAATATTCCATTCGCTGTTAAGCAATATGTTCAAGATACCAATTGTTTGACGGCGTAATGCATATGGGTCTTGAGAACCGGTAGGAATCAAGCCACGGCTAAATGTAGCAACGATGTTATCGATTTTGTCGATAATGGACAACACTTTACCAGCTTCTGTTTGAGGCAATACGTCGCCTGCAAAACGTGGTAAATATTGTTCAAAAATGGCTTCTGCTACTTCTGGGGATTCACCGTCAAGTAACGCATATTCTTTACCCATTACACCTTGTAATTCAGTAAATTCTGTAACCATACCTGTTGTAAGGTCTGTTTTGGCAAGTTCAGTAGCACGTTCTAATACGACGCGCGCATCTTCGTGTAGTTCACATTCTTCACTAAACACAAGGCCTAATGTTAACAAACGTTCTGTTTTGTCAGCCAAGTTACCAAGACCTTCTTGGAACAAGATTTTTGTCAAACCATCTTGACGGTCGATAAGAGGTTTCTTGCGGTCTTCGTTAAAGAAGAATTTGGCATCATCAAGACGAGCACGCAATACGCGTTCATTACCAGCTTGAACTACTTCGATGGAATGGTCGGAGCCGTTGCGAACTGTTAAGAACATTGGCAACAATTTACCGTCTTGGTCAACCAATGGGAAGTAACGTTGATGATCTTTCATTGGTGTAATGATGGCTGCATCTGGAAGTGCCAAGTAGGATTCTTCAAAGCCACCACACAATGCTGTAGGCCATTCAACAAGATAGTTAATTTCTTCTAACAAATCATCATCCCAAACGATAGATGCATTTTTAGAAGCTGCAATATCATGTAATTGTTTAGAGATCAATTCACGACGCGCATCTTGATCAACCATAACAAAGTTTTCTTTTAATGTGTCTACATAGGATGCTGCATTCTTAATAGTGATTTCATCAGCACCTAAGAAACGATGACCACGTGTTACATTACCAGATTTTACAGTAGCAAATTCTACAGGAATTACTTCTTCATCAAGTAATGCTACAAGCCAACGTACAGGACGTACGAATTTAGCATCTAAATTGCCCCAATGCATGGATTTAGGGAAGTTAAGGCCTGTAATCAATTGAGGCAACATATCTGTAACGATATCTTTTGCAGGTACGCCTGCAGTTTTAGTTTCAGCGTAAATATAACCGTCTTCTACAACGAGATCAGCTACATCAAGACCTTTACCACGAGCAAAGCCGATAGCTGCTTTTGTAGCATTGCCGTCAGCATCGTATGCGATGGATGCAGAAGGGCCCTTATGACGTTCGCTGATTTCAGCAGATGTGTCAGCAAGACCTTTCACGATAAGAGCCAAACGACGTGGTGTGCCGTAAGTTGCGATGCTTTCAAAAGGAAGATGGGCATCATTTAATTTTGTTTCAGCCAATTGTTTCAATTGACCTAAGATATTAGGCATAAAGCCGGCAGGAATTTCTTCTGCACCGATTTCAAATAATAAATCCTTTGCCATCTTATTTATCTCCTTTCAAAAGTGGGAAACCTAATTCTTCGCGTTTAGCGAGGTATTGTTGTGCACAAATACGAGCTAATGCACGTACGCGGCCGATGAAAGCTGTACGTTCGCTGATGGAAATAGCACCACGGGAATCAAGCAAGTTGAATGTGTGGGAACATTTCAATACATAATCGTAAGCTGGTAATACATAACCTGCACCACAAACACGTTTTGCTTCTGCTTCGTACATATCAAACAATTTGAAAAGCATATCTGTATCAGCTAATTCAAAGTTATAAACGGATTGTTCAACTTCGTTGGCATGCCAAACATCACCGTATGTAACGTTTTCATTCCATTTAAGGTCATATACGTTTTCTACGCCTTGAATGTACATAGCCAAACGTTCTAAACCATATGTAATTTCTACGGAAACTGGTTTACAGTCGATGGAACCAACTTGTTGGAAATATGTGAACTGAGTTACTTCCATACCGTCGAGCCATACTTCCCAGCCAAGGCCCCAAGCGCCTAGTGTTGGAGATTCCCAGTTATCCTCTACGAAACGGATATCGTGATCTTCAGCATGAATACCAAGTGTTGCCAAGGATTGTAAGTACAATTCTTGGATATTATCTGGAGATGGTTTCACAATAACTTGGAATTGATGATGTTGGAACAAACGGTTAGGATTATCACCATAACGACCGTCTGCTGGACGACGAGAAGGCTCTACATAACATACAGCCCATGGTTCAGGACCAATTGCATGCAAGAATGTAGCAGGGTTCATTGTACCTGCACCCTTTTCGATGTCATATGGATTTTGAACGATACAACCTTGTTCACTCCAAAACTTTTGTAGATTTAGTATAATCTCTTGAAATGTCATTGCTGCCTCCACTTTACACAACCGACATAAAATCAACCATTTCGTTACAAACAAAAAAGTCCCTGTAACGAAAAACGTTACAGGGACGAGTATACCCGCGGTTCCACCCTATTTGGCTTGCGCCCTCTTTTTTCTATGTTGGCCTTTACTAACAGATTTCTGCGTTCCTGCCAATGCTCTGCAGCGCCTTCAACCAAATGTGAGCTTACACCATCCTCACTCGCTAGAGAGGTTTACTACTCTGCTTCATCGCATATATTATACACAATATTGTAGCAATACAGGGGGATGAATGTCAACACAGATATAAATTAATGGGTACCAGTAATGCGGTTACTTTACATATAAGGATTTAAGAATCCAAAGAATTATAGAGCCTCCAGCAATCAATCGTTCCCAATTATTCATATCAGCATATAATACAACCCAGATGAATAATATGATATAGATAGTCAACCAAATGTAATCATAAAATGTATAAGAAGGAAATGAAAACCTAAAAAAGTAAAGTGCTGATTATCTCTCTTTAAAATTCTATCAACCCATCCAATCACAAACCATATCCAAAAGGAAATTAGAGAGTTTCCTTCATTTATATATCTTCGGTAAATAAGTTTAAGAAGTTTTCTGCGACGAATAATTGGCCATCCAATAATCAAATTAGTAATAGATGAGACTACAAATCCGCCCCATAAGGCATATAAGCCATCCACCGGCAATGCTTTTAGTACACTTGAACCCCAACATAATGTGGATATTATAATACCCAACAACCGAAATCTAACTAATCTTAAAAGATTATACTTTATTTTATATACATTCATTCATTTATCCTATCCGTAATGGGTACTTCTTTTCTATAAAAGTATCTTAAATCTAAATCTTTATTTATCCAAAATTTAGATATCTGACTTCTAATAAGCCAAAAATCTTCCTTACAAATTATACTTTTATCAATAAAACTTAAATTGCCTTGAATGGCATCCCAAGCAATAATATAGTAATCATGACCAGAAATAGTAATTTTTATTGCTACATCAACACTATTTATTTCATCTGAATAAAATGTAGTAAATTCATCATTAACAATACTAATCTGTTCTATGATTCCATTAATATTATTTGATACTATTTGATGGTAATCTGTATCTTCATTCATTTTAATACAACGTTTTATTTCAAAATTAGGGTATTCATCATACTCTTCAGTTTCTATATAGTCATTAACAATCTCAATGTATGAATCCTGAATTTGTAAATATATCACTACATCATTATTTTCATCTAAATTTTTTTGACTTCTATCTGGAGTAAATCCAAATAATTTTTGAGAAAAAATATTATCTACATGTTGATTCATTATACCTGCAAGTATATCTAAACTGTTTTTATTTATATGATTAATCATAATTCCTACACTACTCTATTTCTTAACGATGTTTAACTATTCAATATCTCTTTTTTAATCAATTTTCCTTATGATTCTACGGCCCGAACATTTTATCTAACCTATTATTTACTATTCTTTATTCGCTTATGTTACCTTTAACCATATATAAAATCAAAATTGTACATTTCTATATCATCATTTTTGTACCTTCTCACAATATCATTTCCATATTCACAAGGTACTCATCATATATGAATAATCTTATCTCCCAATCTTATAAATATGAAATTACACATAAAATAAAATGGCCATTAAAAATAATAATATGGTAAACAAAGAAAATAAGTAATAAATCCATTTATTATCACTATTTTTAAATATTAGTGAAAACAGGTAAGCACTAAATGATAATAACAAAAACTCAATTAGATACTTAAATTGTTTATTTATAAAATCTAAAAACTTGAAGTCCGTAAAAAATACAAATAAAAATATACCCAAACTAATAAGTCTATATAATTCATTTTTATCTTTATTAGATCTTCGTATATATTGGACTACACTATAGGCAAAGAGTAAAAACAAGAATGTAGTAGAAACATAATATATTAATTTCATTTATTATACTCTCCTTCTCATTTAATCCCTTCATCTGTTGGAATATCATTATGCATTACTTTCAACAAATATCATATACAAATGGGCAATAGCAATTAGCTTATATCCCTTAAACTATTTATATCCCAACTACTTTTTACAAATATTCTGTATATAATAAAAATATTTAAATACGGAACCAATAATAATATGACCCAGAGACCACTATATAAACTATCGTGTAATCTACGAATACATAATGTCAGAATTGATAGAATAGCATAAAAATATAAGACATAAAATATACCTATTGATATAGGTGTAAGTATTTCTATTCCTGTCTCATCTTTAATCATAAAAAGCATTGAGATAAAATTTACGATTAAGCTAATAATCATACCAAATGATCCTATACCAAAATAAGCCTCTACTCTTTTAGCTCTGCCGTTAAGACAAAACGACTGATGTATATAAATATTCCTCATATACTCTAATAATCCATTTTTATTCTCTAGAGTTAACTTGTTATTTAAATAACCAACAGATTTCGTTGGTGAAATCAATTGAACACTACTATTTCCATATTGATTATTACCATGATTACTTGGGAGTAGGCATAAAAATATTGTTAGTATAAAAATAATACCTAATTCTAGAAGTAAGAGTTCTTCAAAAAATGCTATATTTAATCCATCAACTACAAATAGATCATACATATAATATCCATATATACTACAACTTATTATTAACCATAAGTATAGCCATTTTCCTGATAATCCAAAATCATGTAATCTACGTCTGCTTAACTCTATAACTAAACAAACACCCATTAGTTTAAAGATATAACGTAAGTAATACATCTCTATTAATTGGATAGACAAAGTGTTTATAATTGCATTACCAACAAAATAAGTAAAGAATAAACCAATCAATATAATAAGGTAGGCCTTCTTACTTATTCGTGTATTATGGAGTAAATCATATATATTTTGTTTTATAAGTTGTATCTCTTCACTTATCATCTATTTTATCTAACGCTTTTTACACTAAAAAATTAATCCGAATTCTAACAAGTACACATAGTCACCTAAATCATCATATCTGATTTTCAACTAAGTAGATTATAACTTATTAAATTTAAGAGATTTCTCACAATCCAAAAATTTCTTTCAATATGCCAAAGAATATTAACCAACTAACAAATCCAGCACCAAAAAAATCATAGTGGATTTCAGCACCGTTCATATAATCATACGCCATTCCATATATAATTGAAGTCAATGAAAATAATGCAAATGCATAGAAAAATAATTTTTTTATAGTAACCATTTTAATTTTCACCTAAAAAACAAAAAATAAATTTAATAATACTATATTTACTACATACAATGTCATTTCTTTCATAATATAAGCCTTCTTTACTTATAGATTTTTAAACCTGATGTAAAGCTAATAAATCAACATCGTTATAAACTAATGTCAATAAATTATAGTTTTGATCTATTGAAAATGTCCCTTTAAGACCTCCTGCATCAATAAATGAGTAAGTATTATCATCAATTTTATAGAATTCACTTTCTAAAGGTACAAAATATTTATCTAATTCTAAACCTACCTTCTCCGCATCTTCTTTAGAGCACTGCAAAACATCCTGTATTCGTTTAAAAAATGGCTTATGAACATTTTCTATTCTGTCTTCTATTATTTTATTAACCTTACTATAAGTCTTATATCTATAGATCAGATATAAAATTGCTAATAATAAAGCAATATTCTCCTTCATAGTTTCCTCTAAAATCTTAGTTATTGTTACAGACTACACCTAATATATCTTTATATCGATACCTATAAGATTACAATTCAACTCTATTTTATATTTTTAATTAACAATACTTTATGCATTCAAATCGAAATTTAAACATTCTCAATACCTATAATAGAAGGCTTAAAAAGAATTAAATATAAAACATATATATTTATATAAGGTATCCATAATCCCAATAGCCATAACGCACTTGCTCCAGAGTCATGTAATCTTCTAATAATCATACCTATGTTAGCCAATAGTAACCAATAATAAAAAATATATGCTATATAATCGTGCCACATATGAGATACAAATTGACTTTGAATCATGGTACTTATAATTTGATTTAAAAGAGCAATAGTTATGATAAATATAAGATTACACCATATAATCTGTGATCGACTTTGCCTACCTTTGATATTCAACATATCGGTAATAAATGTTTTTTTCATCACCTTAAGAATGTCATTTAATCCAATATATTCAATAGTTGATTCATCTAATTTCCTATATTCAATGAGATCGTGATATATAATCTTATGATTGCCTACTAAAGCACCATAACTAGCTAAACCATATTTTAAGTCTCTTGGAATATGGTTGAGTAAAATAAACAAAAAAGCTAGTAACATGATTCGTATTGACATCCAAAAATATAGAGAAAATTCAAATGTAACCGAATTTAAACCTGTAGTAAAAACACGATAAATATATAGACCGCCAAAGAATATTAAAGCAAAAGCAAAACAATAACTAACAAGTTTTCCACCTGTATGTAAATCACTATCATTAAAACGATACTGTATTAATCTTGACATTCCTATAGCGCAAATAAGCAACTGTAAACTTGCTAATATAATATATTCAGATTCAGTAATCCTTAAATCACTTATTATAAACAAATCAAAATTTTGAAACTCTAATCTAATTATTCCTTCGCTAAAAGATGCTAATAAATAGCCCATTATATATAACGTATAAAATATAAATAATAATAAAGCTATAGTATATTCAATTTTATTTAAACGAATATTATGCTTAAGCATCATCAAATTTTGCTTTAAAATATAATACTCATCCTGTATATAGCTCATATTCTCTTCTCTCTTAATCTAGTAAAGTTTGTAATTTATTAATCTTATATTTATATCACATTATATAAGAATATTAATAAATTTTAAACCACCTACCAAAGATTACCAGTCATCTTTAATAGGTGGTTCATTTTATTCCCCCTTAGCGATACGATCTAAGAGTTCAATATGTTATTGTAAATTACGCTTTCACTACAACAGATACACCATCAGGAATAACTGTAATGCTTGCATCTTTACCTTTTAATTCCAAAGCCTTATTCAATGCTTCATCAAATGTGCTAGCATGTTGTAAATGCATATCTGTAAGCATCTTAGGGTCGCATTGGTCTGTTACAACGATAACTGTAAATTGATCTAGAATACGAGCCAAGATTTGCATTTCCCATTGGTCTGGAATTGTTTCATTACGAGGTACCTTAGCAATGCGGTCTAATAATTCACGAGGTGTTTTGGCATTTTTAAGGTTTTCGTATAGTGATTCCCCACCATGACCATCATTACAAGCGGCAATCATGATGATAACGCCATCTTTTTTACAAGATGCTTCGGCAGCTGTCATGCCTTTTACAGCTTGATATACGTTTTGGTCTAAAGGATACCCACCATTTGTAGTGATAACGATGTCTGCTGGTACAGCTTTCACACTAGCTAGTTCAGACACAAAAGCACAGCCAGTTTCATGAGCCTGTTCCATATCACCAGCAAAAGCATTGATAATATGTTTTTCCGCATCGATGACAACATTTAAAATAAATGCTAGTTTCGCAGTACGTCCAGCGTATACCATATCCTTATGAATTGGATTGTTCTCGATAATACCTGTACGAGCATATGGGCTGTTGATAAATTCAGCACAGTGATTTGCCATTACAGTCACTTCGGAAGCAATACCTGGCAATACGCTTTTTCTACCGCCAGAGAAACCAGCAAAGAAATGTGGCTCAATGAAACCTTCAGAAATTAATAACTCAGTTTCTACAGCTAGTTTATTGATGATGCAGTCTCCACCGGATGGCAACACGCCTATTTTAGTCATTTGACTAGCATCACCAGAGATATGGTTTACAATCTTTTCATTAGCTACGATTTCAGGGCCGAATTTATCTACCATTTCTTCATGCGTAGTAGGTCGATGGAAACCAGTAGCTAGTAAAATAGTAATATCGATGGATGGATTAGCTTCACGAATACGGCGAAGTAGAATTGGCATCGTAATTTTGCTAGGCACTGGACGCGTATGGTCACTTGTGATGATGACCATGTTGGATTTACCCTTTACCAATTCTTCCAAGCGTTGGCTACCGATAGGATTATCTAGCGCATGTTCTACCAATGCCTCTTGTGAAAGCTCAGCCTTATAGGAATGGGCTTTAGATTCTAATACACCTGCTATATTTTGATCAGGAATATTGATATCTACAAATCCTTTTGCATAGGGTACATTAAATGTTTTCATGGGAATCACTCCTTAACTTAACACTATCAAACTATAAATAACCCGCTACGACAAATCAATCCTCCTTCTTACGCAATTGTCGTTTAAGGTCTAACAAACTCATATCATTTTGCTTAGCAATAGTAGCCAGTGAATCATATTCATATTTATGTCTCTTTACACCAAATCCACTGCTTGTTTTAAAAACAATTCTATTGCCTTCCCAATCTATGTCTCCTGTAGACCGGTTCAAAATATATCGATTACAGCGGTGGTATCGAATACCAAGGCTCGTAGTATGTCTAAATATTAAATCTCGCACCTTATCCATGTCGCCTTCCTTACAAAGGACCGTCAGCATCGTACCAGGTCGTTGTTTTTTCATCATAATCGATGTGGTAAACACGTCTAGTGCTGGTGAAAGTAATAACTGTTCTACTGCATAGCCGATTTCTTCTGGCGTCATATCGTCGAGATTACAAGACATTTCAATGATTATATCTTCTAAATCATTGTTTATTTCAACAAAGGCGCGAATACAATTCGGTCTTTCAAATTGTTTCGTACCAAATCCATAAGATACCTTTGTTGGTGTCATAACAGGCATATGGCTAAAGGCTGTACCAAAATACTTAGCTAACGCTGCGCCTGTAGGCGTACATAGCTCACCCTTAATCTGATAATCTGCGTACATTGGAATACCCGCTAATAACTCCATCGTTGCTGGTGCTGGCACAGGTAGTTCTCCGTGAGCACAGTGAACCGTGCCAGTTCCTACATGTATAGGAGAGATAATAATCTCATCAAACTTCAATGCCTCTAAGAGTACACAAACGGCCACAATATCTGCAATAGCATCGAGCATGCCCAGCTCATGGAAATGAATTTGCGTCACTGTAGATTTATGAACCTTGGCCTCCGCTTGAGCTACCAGATTATATACGTTTATAGCATTCTGTTTACACATATTGGAAATAGATAAGCTATTGATTATATCCGTTACACCCTGTAAACCTCGGCCGTGCACATGCTCTTCGCTATGTACATGGTGCTCCGAATGTTTTCCGTGCCCATGTACATCACTATGTTCATGATGAGCATCGTGATGTTGATGATCCGTATAATGCTGGTCATGGGGACTACCTGTATGATGTTCAGACTCTTCTATACCATTAATGGTAACCGCTACCCGATAACCTTGTAAGCCTTTATTTTCTTTCGGAATAAGTGTATAGGTAACATTAGGTATCCCTATTTGATTAAGCCGTTCTATCCATATTTTAGGGTTATCTACTAAACCGAGTAATGTCGCGGTCAGCATGTCTCCTGCAATGCCCATTTGACAATCTAAAAATAATCGTTTCATTTACTTTCACCTATATGATTAATCATATTCGCTGTATAAGCAGCACCAAATCCATTGTCTATGTTGACAACCGTAACACCGCTAGCGCAGGAATTGAGCATCGATAATAACGCCGTAACACCACCAAATGACGTTCCATAACCAACACTAGTTGGTACGGCGATAACAGGTACATCCACAAGGCCCCCAACAACACTTGCTAAAGCCCCTTCCATGCCGGCAATGACAACGATAACCTTAGCAGACATGATAGTATCCAAATGTTGTAACAAACGATGAATACCCGCCACACCTACGTCATAAATTCGATTGACCGTATTACCATAAAATTCAGCTGTAATTGCACATTCTTCAGCCACTTTATAATCACTTGTACCTCCGGTAACAATAGCTATACTTGACTCTGTTTTCTTCGTAGGCATATCACCAACGTAGCCGATATGAGCATCATTGATATAAGTCAAGGAATGGTGTTCTTGAACCTCTGTAGCCACATCAGGTGCTAATCGTGTAATCAATATATGACCTTGCCCATTAGACTGCATGGAGGAGATAATACCCACGATTTGTTCACTAGTTTTACCAGCACCATAAATAACCTCTGGTACACCTTGTCGTAATTGACGATGTAAATCTACGTTTGCATACCCTAAATCCTCAATCGGTTTCATCTTTAGCTTTAATAAGGCTGCATCCACATCTACCTGACCATTTTTTACTTGCTCTAGAAGAGATCTAATATCATCGCTCATGAACGCACCTCTAAATCTAATACAACCTCATCAAACATAGATTTAAAACATATGAGAATCTCAATCCTATTCTTAATAACAATAGCTATTTGATTCTCTGGGACTTGAATTTTAGCAGTATTTCCTATCAGACGAACTCTAAAATCTGATAAACCTAACGAAAATAAATACCCTTCCGCTTTTTCGATATGTTCTAAATCATAACCTGTTATGTGCTGTCCCGCTTGAAATCTCGTAGCTAAACAGGCATAGGATGGTTTATCCCAGGTAAATAAATTAGCCTGTTTGGCCAACTGGCGAATCATAGATTTTGTTAAGCCACAGTCTCTTAGTGGCGACTTAACAGATAGCTCAGCTATTGCTTTCATACCAGGGCGATCATCTACCTCATCACTGGCATTGGTTCCATCGCATAATATGGAAAATCCATCGCGTTTAGCCTGTTCACTTATCGTTGTGAATACATAATGTTTACAGTAATAGCATCGATCACTTGGGTTGCTCGTTACATCATCATGTTCGAGTACATCAATATCTATGATTTCTAAGGGAATACCGATACATTCTGCAATTTTCTTGGCATCATCTAATTCAAACTGTGGCACAAACTGGGACTTAACAGTATATGCTTTGCATGGAATGCCAGATTGTTTGACAGCATATGCTAAATAGGATGAATCTACACCACCAGATAAAGCCACACCTACATTACCTAATGTCTTTATATACTCGATTAATTCCATTCCATACAATCCTTTAATAAATTTCTATAATCTATAGTTTCAAAATAAAAAAATAAAATAGAGCCATCACTATAGGCTCTACTATCACTCTACTATATATAGAACAACCATTAATGTATTTAGTATAAAACTTTTTGTTCGCATTTTCTAACTCATAAATGAGATATATGTTCAGGTAATACATTATATTTTTTCTATATAAGAAAGCCACTTATCTTAAATAGGTTTATCTAACCTATTCGAGATAAGTGGTTTAAAATTTATAAAAATTTTTGATAAGGAGTCTTATGAATCGATACCTAACAATTTATTAGTATATATTATAAGCTCATCAGAAATTTTACACTTTGTAGTTGTTTACCTATTTCCTGTTCACAATAAGAAAATAGTAATCGTTCTAGTTCCTTCCATACAGTTCCAGGAAGTTCAATAGGTGCTACATTGCCCCATTGATAGGCCAAAATATTTGGCATTGCGTTGCGTAATGAAAGGGATGGATTCATATGCGTATGTATCCGTAGTTCGTTCCAGAATAAATCAATTCCATCTCCGGTAGTAAAAGCCTCATATTGTGGCATTATCCCCGCTAACGACAGCATTTGCCATCCCAATATGATTGTCCCTAATCGTACATTTCGTTGACGTATCGATTTTGAATAATTGACTACAGCATTAAATACATTACGCTCAACATCATACGATGCAAATAGTTCTTGTATCAGTTCACTGGCTACGGCTGCATAGGCAATGTTATCAAGGTTTGTATCTAGCGATTCCACTACATAGGACCCATCAATTTGTGTGACTTTCACAAATTCTCCATCCTGCACAACTGTGATATACATAGCACTGAAGGGGCGTAAATAGGATGCATTACGCAATGTTTGCAATCGTTTATGCGGAAAAGAGGCCCTAATAATACCTAAGGACGGTGTGATAAAGGTAAACACCGAATAGAGCTTGTATTTTTTTCGGCTCACCACGATGGCCGGCGTATTAAAAGCGCCACTAATCTTGTTCATGTTCATCATCCGTAACAGTTTCAGACTCAGGTAAAGGTGTTACACGCAAACGTGAAATACGATAACCTTGCATCTTAATTACTTCAAATGTATAACCATAAGCATCAACAGTATCCCCCACAATTGGAGTACGGCCTAATAGACCGAAGATATAGCCACCAATCGTATCGGAATCGGAGTCTTCAATGTGAATATTCATCATTTCAGACACTTCATCCACAAGAACCTTGCCGTCAAACTCAAAGGAGCCATCAGAATAACTCATCGTAGCCGGCAAATGAGGTTCATGTTCGTCTTGAATATCCCCTACCAATTCTTCGATGATATCCTCTAACCCCACAAGGCCTACCATACCGCCGTATTCATCGACAACAACGGCTTGGTAAATACGACGCGTTCGCATGTATTGCAATAAGGTAGATAATTTCATAACCTCAGGAACCGTCAAGATATCTCGTTTGATGTTGCGCAAATCTTTTCTAGCCTGCTTTTGACGTTCCA
This sequence comes from Veillonella atypica KON, assembly GCF_002959915.1. Taxonomy (GTDB): domain Bacteria; phylum Bacillota; class Negativicutes; order Veillonellales; family Veillonellaceae; genus Veillonella; species Veillonella atypica. The sequence continues at coordinate 404,638 of NZ_PPDE01000008.1, forward strand.
TCAAATCCTTAATATGTACAAGGCCTACAATATGATCCTTATCTTCCACACACAATGGGTATCTCGTATGTGATGTAGAACGAATAACCTTCATGGCTTCATCATAACCATCTTCCACGAAAATACAATCCACATCTTGGCGAGGCACCATAACCTCTTTTGCCATACGTTCCACAAAGTTGAAAACATTGTCTATCAACTCAGATTCTACCTGATTTAACTGACCTTCTTCATGACTTCGAGAAATCATCATGCGTAGTTCCTCTTCCGTATATACAAGGTCTAGTTCAGTTAAGTATTTTGTTTGGTAAAACTTAAGGATGCAATTGGATATTTTACTAGCTAACCAGACAAAAGGATATACAATACGACCAACGACAACAACGATGCGACTATGCATATTTACATATTTTGTAGGGAATGATAAACCCAATGCTTTTGGTACAATTTCGCCAAAGATGAGGACGATAAGACTAATGATAATAAGCAAAATCAGGTCTAAAATATGATGAACCCATGTACCATGGATATTCAAAATATCCATGATACCTACCACAAAACTATTAAAGATATATGTGCCAGTACCTGCTAAGGTGAGAATGAAAAAGAGTATTAGAAATTGTGTAGTATTAAGGAAATACTCAGGATTTTGGTATAGCTTTAACAAGAATTGGCGATCCTTTTCATGTAGGATTTCCATATCTTCTACGTGTTCCTTACGCAACCGTGCAAAAGAGAATTTTGCTACCACCAAAAAGTTAATTAAGAAAATACATACTATGCCGAACCCAATCGGTAACAGGGCATCTATACTGTCCATAACAATCCTTTCTAACTATAATCAATCTAAATAATCTATTTTTTATATCCCAATTCTGAAAGCATACCCGATTTATTACGCCAATCCTTTTTAACCTTAACCCATAAATCAAGATATACTTTTGTAGCCAATAACTTTTGAATATCCATGCGCGCTTCTGCACCAATCTTGCGTAATAGCGCACCTTTGTTACCAATGATGATACCCTTTTGAGAATCTCGTTCACAATAGATGGTAGCACGAATATATGTGGTTCCATCATCACGAGTTTTCATTTCATCTACATCGACAGCGATGGCATGAGGAATTTCATCACGGGTAGACAACAAAATCTTTTCGCGAACAATATCAGAAATAATCAATCGTTCTGGTTGGTCCGTAATCATATCTTCTGGGAAGTATTGAGGACCTTCTGGCAAATGCTCACCTAGCACATTAAGAAGTTCAGATAAATTTTCTTTATTCTTTGCCGAAATAGGAATGACACCAGCAAATGGATACGCATCTTGATAGGATACAATGGCTTCTAATACCTGTTCTTTTTGCAGTGTATCAATTTTATTGACTACGAGGAATACCGGTACTTTCACGCGTTTTAATTGTTCAATGATGAAATTATCTCCTGGACCTCGTTTTTCATTACCTGCCACAACAAATAGAACGGCCTCTGTTTCCTTCAAAGATTCAATGGCTGCATCGACCATGAATTCACCTAATTTATGTTTTGGCTTATGTACGCCAGGTGTATCCATGAAAACGATTTGTTTTTCTTCATCGGTGTAAACACAAATAATGCGGTTACGCGTTGTCTGTGCCTTATCGGATACAATGGCAATCTTGTCGCCTATCAAGGCATTAATCATGGTAGACTTGCCTACATTTGGTCGCCCTACAACGGCTACGAAGCCGGATTTAAAATGTTCTGCTTTATTCATTATATGGTTGATCCTCTCGTACATACCCTAAATTAGAAAGCACAAATTCTTCTTCTGTGCGCATTTCTTTTTTATCTTCATCGGTCATGTGGTCATAGCCTAAGATATGCAAACAACTATGTGTTGTTAAATAGGCTAATTCCCGTTCAAAACTATGTCCGTACTCGACAGCTTGTTCATGAGCTCGTTCCAAGGAGAGTATCATATCCCCCAATAGGTGATGTTCCTCTTCACTACCTTCGTAATCGTCCCCTTCATTAAGGGCAAAGGACAATACATCTGTTGGTCTGTCAATACCGCGATATTCCTTATTTAGTTCATGAATTTTCTTATTGTCGCATAGTAGAATGCTTAACTCATCATCTTCAAGTCCATACACGCGGCTCACTTCATCGCAAACCTTTTGTATAACCTCTTCAATCTTAGTATCTCGGGTTATACCATCATCATAACTAATTTGTATATGCATAATTCTTATTCTTCCTTTGAAAGCTTTTGATGGTATGCATCATAGGCTTTAACGATGCGACCTACCAAATCATGACGCACCACATCTTGATCTGTAAAATACACCATATGAATACCAGACACGCGTTTTAATACTTTTTCTGCTTCATAAAGACCAGATGTCACACGCGGAGGCAAGTCAATTTGTGTTTTATCACCATTGACGACCATTTTAGAGTTATTACCTAAACGAGTTAAGAACATCTTCATTTGCTCTGCCGTCGTATTCTGTGCTTCATCCAAGATGACGAAGGCATTTTCTAATGTACGACCGCGCATGTACGCTAATGGTGCCACCTCGATTGTGCCCCGTTCCATAAAGCGTTGTACTTGTTCAATACCAAACATTTCGTGCAACGCATCATAAAGCGGACGCAAATATGGATCTACCTTATCTTGTAATTCGCCAGGTAAGAACCCTAGTCGTTCACCAGCCTCTACAGCAGGTCGCGTCAAAATAATCTTATCTACATTGCGGTTCTTCAAGTAAAATGCGGCTAATGCAACAGCTAAGAACGTTTTACCGGTACCGGCAGGTCCAATGCCAAAGGTGATAGTATTCTTGCGAATACTGTCTACATATTGCTTTTGACCTTCCGTCTTTGGCGTAATGCTTTTACCGCGCATCGTTACGGACAAAGTATCCTCGAACATAGAGTGAAGGGCATCCCCTTTGCCATTCATCACCATCTTAGCCGCAATGCGAACTTGAGATTCTGTAATCGTACTACCTTCTTTATAGAGGAAGACCAGTTCCTCTAATGTCCGATACAACGCCTCTACTTGAAGCTCGTCTCCTTTTATGACAACTGTATCACCACGAGATACAATATCCGCAGGAATGACTTCATTCATCATTTGTAAATATCTATTGTGTTGACCTAGTATAGATTGTGCTAAGTCATAGGTAGGAAAGGTAAATACCCGTTCGCTCATGCTTGTCCCCCATCTATAAATTTACGTACTGCTTTACCATTTAAATAATCACATAAATCGCCTTGATGTGCATCTAGTTCATCCATCATATCGTCGATTAAATCCTGTACACGCCACCAGCCCATAGACCAATTGGTAAATAATGTATTATCCTCTGGGGCACGACCCACTAATCGTTGTAATACGATATCTGGATGGAGATGGCGTAAAAACTGAACGACACGCTCCGCATACTCTTCGGCGCTAATCAAGGTGATTTGACCTTCTTCATACCATTTGGCCATCAGTGTATGTTTCACAATATATAGAGCATGTAACTTTACTTGGTCAACGCCAAGGGATGATAAAATTTTGGCCCCTTCAATGGTATCCTCCATCGTATCCCAAGGCAAATTAACAATCATATGTGTGGTCACATTAAATCCATAACGCTTAATGCGTAAAACCGCATCGATAAATTGCGCTAAATCATGGCCTCGATTAATCTTCTCAAGTGTATGATAGTTAACGGTTTGCAATCCTAATTCAATGTAGATATCCTTATGAAATCGTTGTTGTATGTCCTGTAATACATCTAAATACTCATTAGAAATACAATCAGGTCTCGTAGCGATTGCAATCCCTACGGCTTCATCAATACAACCTTGTTCCATATAGGATTTAAAATCCTCAAGAGGTAAATAGGTATTACTAAAGTTTTGATAATAAGGTATAAATTTTTTAGCCTTATATTTAGGTCCGATGTGTGCAATATTTTCTTCTAATTGCATGCGTACCGTCATCCATGCAGGTCTATTTTCATAACCAGCACCGATTTCCCCACAGAATGTACATCCTCCAACACCAGCTGATCCATCTCGATTAGGACAGGTTAAAGGTAATGCAACAGGTAATTTATATACCTTTTCACCATATGTTTCTTTATAAAATTTTGACACCATCAGGTACCGTTTCGGTCTCGTTGTATCTGACATAACACTCCTCTATATCATTGTATGTTTTCAGGGCGAATGAATGGGGTCACCTCTTTATTCACATCTATAATCACTGTGAAATCCCCTTCTGGTATATGTTGAATTCCTAAATATGTTGCTGTTTCACGGCTCATGGTCATTTCCACATATTGCTGACGAATTTTACGCCATTCTTTAAACGTATAATTGGGAATAAATGTAGACGCAATCTCTTCATTGCGCCAAAACGCTTCGCCTACTTGTAGTAATTCCTTTGTTTGTTTAGGCAATCCTACTGCGTCGCTGCGCACCTTACCGCGATAGCTTACCAATGTATCGTATTGTAATAACTCTGCAGCAATCGTATCACCTTTTGCAAGGAAGAAACGATATAAGAATTCAATTTGGTCTATATCCTTAAGATTTACCTTATGATTACCTTCCTTAAGCCATGCTCTCGTCATATCACAGAAATAACTAAATGCATCCGATTCACCGTGAATCAATTGTTGACCGATATAGCCAAATGTTGTTCTAAATCGTTCACTATTATAAAAACGCTCAAATACATCTTCAAAATATTTCAAGAAACGTACATCATCATAAGGTAGTACATGCGTGCTTAGAACCTCATATGGAGCCAATGGATCTGCTACATACTTATATTCACGCATCCGTCGTACACCAGATCCTTTTAGCAATTTTAAGAATCCAATTTGTAATGCATGAGGTTGTAAGCTAAACAAATCGTTAAAAGATTGTCCAAATCGTTTAAAATCCTCGTGAGGCAATCCTACGATAAGATCCATGTGAACATGCGTACGTTCTGCTTGAATAATAGGACGTATAGATTTTTGAATGTATGGCCAATCATTATAGCGATTGATAGCATCTAATGTTTTCTTATACGTACTTTGTACGCCTACCTCGATTTGAATGCGTCCAGGCGGCGTTTCACAAAGAATGTTAGTTTCCCACTCCGTCATAAGCTCTGGTTCCATTTCTAAGTGGAAATTCATATCTGTATCGCTATCTCTCATGAACTCCATAAGTGGTCTATGATGATGAGGTGCACAGTTAAAGGTGCGGTCTACAAATTTTACTTGCTTCACTCCATGATCAATAAACCATTGCAATTCTTCTAATGTCCGCTCTTGAGGAAAGAATCGCACAGTATTCTTATTACCCGACAAACAATACTGACAGGAAAAAGGACAACCACGAGAGGATTCATAATAAATAATCTTATGCTCTAAATCGTCCATATCTTCCTCTGTATATGGGAATGGTATGGTAGATAAATCACGAACCTCTACGGCCTCTGCCGAGCCTAAAATACTACCATTCCTACGTCCTCTCACGCCGGGAATCACAGGGTGTAATCCATCATTACCAAGCTGTAATGCTGTTACAAGGGCATGGAATGCTTCCTCGCCCTCACCTTGTACAATATAATCGATATTCGGACATCGTTCTAATAATTCATCAGCTGTGAAAGAAACCTCTGGTCCACCCAATACAATTTTAATATCTGGTCGTACGGCTTTCACCATGTCCACCACATGCAAGGTCATTTCAATATTCCAAATGTAGCAGGCAAAACCTAGGACATCGATATCATGCTCTGTAATATCGCTAAGAATATGCAAAACAGGCATATTAATAGTATATTCCACTATATCGTATGCCTGTCCATGGGCTTCACCATAAGCCTTGAGATATCTCAAGGCTAGAGAAGAATGTATAAATTTTGAGTTTAATGTTGATAGAACTACGTTCATAGTACCCCTTTAGCATCATCGAATGGACTTGCCACCGTCTTGTCGTAATAGATATATTATACCATTAAAACAAGCCTAAGATAAAGGAGATAATAGCCCCTACTAGGATGACCACGCCTACGATGGACAAGATGATGCCGCCAAAGAATACGATAGCTGCTAAGATTGCAGCTAGTACAATAATCATAATGATACGGCTTAGCCAACTAGAACCGCCAAAATGATATACCTTCACACGAGGGCCATAGTCTTGAAATTGCTCATACCCACTTCGGTCTTCTTCTTTTTGAGTAGGTGTAAATTCAACTTGTACAGTATCCCCTTCTTCATCAATGGTAACCCCATCAAAATCGCGGCGCTCTGTATCGCTTAGGACACGTGTCTTAGTTTCTTGTTCTTTATTTTCATTCATTGTATTTTGGTTATTCATGATATATTCCTTATCACAAAACTGTTAATCAATTTTATACAATTTATTATACCATAATAGTCATGGAAACAAAATATCCCCTATGGTAAATATACCATAGAGGACAATTCGTTTATACAATATTAAGACGAACTAAGTCAAGACAGTTTTAGTCGTTTAAGAATTTTTGTAATAATTGGTTAACCATACCAGGGTTAGCACGGCCTTTGGATTCTTTCATAACTTGACCTACCAAGAAACCGATAGCTTTGCCATTACCGCCCTTAAAGTCAGCCACTGGTTGTGGGTTATTAGCGATAACTTGTTTTACGATTTCTTCAATAGCGCCAGTATCTGTAATTTGAACAAGACCTTCTTCTTTTACGATAGCATCAGCATCCTTGCCGGATTCCCACATGGATACGATAACTTTTTTCGCAATTTTACCAGAAATGGTGCCTTTTTCAATAAGAGCAATCATACCAGCCAAGTTTTCAGGACTTACCTTAGATTCACCAAATGTTAAGCCGCTTTCATTGATCATCTTAGACAAGTCACCAAGCATCCAGTTAGCCACAGTCTTAGGATCTGCGCCAGCTTTCACAGCTGCATCTAAATAATCAGCCGTCTTACGAGCCATGGTAAGGATGGTTGCATCTTCACGAGACAAGCCATATTCGGATACAAAGCGCGCAATTTTAGCGTCTTGCAACTCAGGCAAGGAACGACGTACTTCTTCGATTTTTTCGTCCGTAATTACGATTGGTACCAAGTCTGGTTCTGGGAAGTAACGGTAATCATTTTCTTCGTCCTTCTTACGCATGCCAAGAGTGATGCCTTGTGCATCGTCCCATGTACGTGTTTCTTGGTCTACTTTGCCGCCTGCTTCGATAAGCTTAGCTTGACGCAATGCTTCGTATTCAACAACCTTTTGAATAGCTGTTAAGGAGTTAACATTTTTAGTTTCTGTACGTGTACCAAATTCTTTGGAGCCACGAAGGCGTACGGATACGTTACAGTCACCACGCAAGGAACCTTCTTCCATACGACCGTCAGATACTTCTAAATATTGCAAAATGGAACGCAATTTTTCAACGTATGCTCTCGCTTCTTTACCGGATCGAATATCTGGTTCAGATACGATTTCAAGAAGAGGTACGCCTGTACGGTTATAGTCGACATTAGAAGAATTAGAATCGGAAATCGTATTACCGCTATGAACCAATTTACCAGCGTCTTCTTCCATGTGAATACGTGTGATACCGATGCGTTTAGTTTCACCATTTACTTCAATGTCTAAGTGACCATTCAAGCAGATCGGCAAATCGTATTGAGATGTTTGATAGTTTTTAGGCAAATCAGGATAGTAGTAGTTTTTACGGTCAAATTTGTTGAATTTAAGAATTTCACAATTCAACGCTAAACCTACTTTGATGGCAAATTCTACTACTTGTTTATTCAACACAGGCATAGCACCAGGTAAGCCGAGACATACTGGGCATACATGTGTATTTTGATCACCGCCGAATTCAGTGGTACAACCACAGAAGATTTTAGACTTAGTCTTAAGCTCTGTATGAACCTCTAAACCAACGACTGTTTCGTATTTACTACTCATAGAGAAACCTCCCCAGTTGGTGCTACTAATTGACAATCTGGACGTGCTTGTTCGAATGTGAAAGCGGCACGTAACAATGTTTCTTCGCCCATTGCAGGGCCCAATAATTGTAAGCCAATTGGCAAGTTATCGCTACTCATGCCCGCTGGAATGCTAATACCAGGAATACCTGCTAAGTTAGCTGGAACTGTACAAATATCTTCTAAGTACATTGCTAATGGGTCATTGATTTTTTCACCAAACTTATACGCTGTGTTAGGGGCTGTTGGAGCCAATAACAAATCAACCTTGGAGAAGGCTGCATCAAATTCATTTTTGATAACGCGACGTACTTTAAGAGCTTTCAAATAATATGCATCGTAATAACCTGCGCTTAATACATAGGTACCGAGCAAGATACGACGTTGTACTTCTGGTCCAAAGCCTTCTGTACGAGTTTTAGTAGACATTTCTACCAAATTATCTGCAGGCACACGCAAACCATAACTTACACCATCATAACGAGCCAAGTTGGAACTTGCTTCTGCCAATGCGATAATATAGTACGCAGACAAAGCATATTTTGTGCTAGGCAAGGAAACCTCAACGATTTCAGCACCTAATTTTTTATATGTTTCAATAGCTTCATCAATAGCCTTGCGTACTTCTGCATTAAGACCATCGCCAAAGAATTCTTTTGGTACACCAATTTTTAAATTCTTAACATCGTTCACAAGCGCTTTTGTATAATCTACACGTTCGCCAGGAATGGATGTGGAATCCTTAGGGTCATGGCCAGCAATGGCATTTAATACCAATGCAGCATCAGTTACGTCCCGTGTGACAGGTCCAATTTGATCCAAGGAGGATGCAAAGGCAATCAACCCATAACGTGATACATTACCATAGGTAGGCTTCATACCTACCACACCACAGAAGGATGCTGGTTGGCGGATAGAACCACCTGTATCGGAGCCCAATGCCCAGATAGCAGAACCACTGGATACTGCCGCTGCACTACCACCGGAAGAACCGCCTGGTACGCATTCCAAATTCCATGGATTAGCTGTTTTAGCTAATGCGGAATTTTCTGTGGAACCGCCCATAGCGAATTCATCCATGTTAAGTTTACCTAAGCTAACCAAGTGATTAGCATGTAATCGTTCAATAACGGATGCATTATATGGAGGAATGAAATGTTCCAACATTTTAGATGCACATGTAGCAGGTTGATCTTTAATACAAATATTATCCTTAATAGCGCCAGGAATACCTGCTAATGGGGAAATAGCTTCACCTTTAGCAATTGCTTCATCTACAGCTTTTGCAGATGCTAATGCTAATTCGTGAGAATCAGATAAATACGCATGTACCTCTGGTTCCACTTTTGCTTTGTGACTAATTACTGCATTTGTTAATTCTACAGCACTGATTTCTTTGTTCACTAATTTAGTGTGTAATTCATGAATTGTTGCCACAGTGAAACCTCCTATTCTTGTACAACGCGAGGCACCTTAAAGTACCCGTCTTCTTCTTCAGGTGCATTAGACAATGCTAAATCATGATCTAAAGAAGGTTTAGTCTCATCTTCTCTAAATACATTATGCAAAGGAACAGCATGAGCCATTACTTCTACATCATCTAATTCTAATTCATTTAATTCTGCTACATACGTTAAGATATCGGATAATTCCTTCTCAACGCTAGCCATTTTATCTTCTTTTACTTCTAATCGGGACAGTAAAGCGATTTTTTTAATTTCCTCTTGGCTGATTTTCATCGGTCCACATCCTTTCATATCTTTTAATTATAAAGCATATGACATATATTTTCAAAATAAAGGATTAGTTTTCACCTAAATCTTTAAGTAATTCTATAAATTCTTCTTCATTGATAACGCGAATACCAAGTTCATTCGCCTTTGTCAATTTGCTACCACTATCTTCACCAGCAACAACAAGTGTTGTTTTCTTAGATACGGACCCAGTCACCTTAGCGCCGTGTTTTTCTAATAGTTTACCCGCTTCGCTACGACCCATGACCTCGAGTTTACCAGTAAGAACAACGATTTCACCTTCCATTTCATTACCAGCGGCTTCTTGTACATCTACGTCCATTTTTAAACCGGCTTCGATTAAGCCATTGATGATTTTAATATGTTGAGGGTCCTCTCGATATTCGATAATGCTATCTGCCATGGTAGGCCCAATTTCTTCTACCGCCACTAATTCGTCTTTACTAATCGTTAAAAATCTATCCATAGACTTCACAACATTAGCAATTGTACCGGCCGCTTTAGAACCGATAAGGCGAATGCCAAGGCCAAATAGTACGCGGTCTAATCCACGAGATTTAGAATCTGCAATAGCTTTCACAAGATTATCTGCCGATTTTTTACCCATACGGTCCATACCCATGATGGATTCCGTAGTCAAATGATATAAATCAACTACATTGGTAATCAATTTTTCATTGATTAAATTTTCCACAATACTTGGGCCAAGTCCATCGATATTCATCGCATCACGAGATGCAAAGTGAATGATTTGTTCCTTTTCTATAGCAGGACAATGTTTATTGGTACAGCGAATGGCCGCTTCACCTTCGCGACGTACTGCTGGACTTTCACAAACAGGACAACGATTAGGAATTGTGAAAGGAACCTCACTGCCCGTACGTTTTTCAGGCAATACACGAATGACTTCTGGAATGATTTCAGCCGCCTTGTGAATAAGTACATGGTCACCAATACGAATATCTTTTTCAGTGATGAAATCTTGATTATGTAATGTAACACGGCTCACATTAGTGCCCGATACAAACACAGGTTCTAATTCTCCAGTTGGCGTCAATACACCAGTACGTCCTACATTAATGGTTATATTTTTGACAACTGTTTCCACCTCTTCAGGAGGATATTTATAAGCCGTAGCCCACTTAGGGTCCTTTGCCGTCGAGCCTAACATCTCTTGATCATTAAAATCATTGACCTTTATAACCATACCATCTGTATCGTATGGCAGTTCATGACGTTTTTCGCCCCAATAATTAATAGCCTCAATAACTTCATCTACGGTATTACAAACGCGATAATGAGGATTTACGGAAAAATGGAAATTCTCCAACGTATGTAACAATGCCTCTTGCGTATGAATATTAGCGCCGCTTTCAGAACCGATAGCATAGGCAAAGAACGCAAGATTACGACTTGCTGTAATAGCAGGGTCTTGTTGACGCAAGGAACCTGCCGCTGCATTGCGAGGATTGACAAAGGTCGGTAACCCTTCTTCATCGCGTTCCTCATTGATACGTTTAAATTCGCTATGTGGCATGTACGCTTCACCGCGAATTTCGATAAACTCAGGTGCATTTTCTAGATATAAAGGAATGGATTTGATGGTACGCACATTGGCTGTTACATCTTCCCCTACCTTACCATCACCGCGTGTGACGGCACGGACAAAGATACCATTTTCATAGTGCAAATTAACAGCTAAGCCGTCAATTTTCAACTCCACCACATAAGCCTTTGTTTGATGTCCCAATTCCTTCGTTACCCGTTGGTCAAAAGCACGCACTTCATCCGCACTAAACACATTGGATAAGCTGAGCATAGGTCTACCATGGACTACTTTTTCAAAGGGACCATCCACTTTGATGCCAACCCGCTGTGTCGGAGACGATGGCACAATATATTCAGGATGTGCCGTTTCTAAATCAACGAGCTCACGATATTTTTGATCATATTCAAAATCGCTCATCGTCGGATTATCTTTTACATAATATAGATACTGAGCATGAGTCAATTCTTTTTGTAATTGTTCTATTCTATCTTTAGGATTCATAATTATCCTCTATATCATACAGTGATTGTTCTAACCTTTTTTTACCGGTGCAAACTTAGCCATAACTACACGAACACCTTGTGTAGGGAATTCTATAGTTAGCTTCATGCCAGCCCCTTCACCGGAAACATTGACGACCTTACCATTTCCCCATTTACTGTGAATCGCAGTATCCCCAACTTTCCAATCAGCGATAACTTCATTGCGAATAATCGGTTTTGTTACAGGGCGACTAGCGACTGACATATGTCTTGGCACCGTTGGTTTAATATCATCAGGAATTCTTCGTTTTGCACGTAAACTATCGACGAGTTCCGCTGGAATTTCATCGATGAAACGAGACGGTAAATAACTGCTAGTACGACCGAATACGGTACGGGTTGTAGCATTAGAAATATATAATTCCTTCTCAGCACGCGTAATCCCTACGTATGCGAGGCGTCGTTCTTCTTCGATTTCCTCTGGATTCATCAAGGTACGGCTATGTGGGAATAAGCCCTCTTCTAAGCCACCGAGGAATACAATAGGGAATTCAAGACCTTTAGCGGCATGCAATGTCATCAAGGTAACCTTAGATTCCTCTTGTTCAAAGGAATCGACATCGTTTACTAATGCTACTTGTTCCAAGAAGTCTTCAACAGTACCTGTTGGATTAGTATCTTGGAAATCCTTTGCCACAGATAATAATTCACCGATATTTTCGGCCCGCGCTTGATCTTGTGGGTCTGTACTTTCCTCGAGTTGAGCCAAGTAGCCAGTTCGATCAAGAATAGCCTCTAAAATATCAAGGACGGATTTATCATCCATTTCTGCAACAAGGGTAAAAATTAAAATGCCAAATTCTTCAAGTTTCTCTTTCGTTTTTCCTTTAATGGTATCGACCAAGTGCAATTGTGTTAAGGTCATAAATAAGGATGTACCATTTTCACGAGCATAATCTTGTAATTTAGAAACAGTAGTAGCACCGATACTGCGTTTTGGTACATTGATAATACGCAACAAACTTAAATCATCGAACGGATTATATAATACGCGTAAATAGGCGAGCACATCCTTAATTTCTTTTCTATCGTAGAACTTAGTACCACCTACCATTGTGTATGGCAAAGCACGTTTAATCAACGCTTCTTCTAGCACACGAGATTGTGCATTGGTGCGATATAGGATGGCCATGTCACCATAAGGTACGCCGTGAATATCGTGTTTTTTGACTATTGTATCGCCTATGAAAGCCGCCTCTTCATGTTCCGATTGAGCCGTAAAGTGCTGGATTTTAGCCCCTTCTACTTTATCGGTCCAAAGATTCTTTTCTGGGCGCCCTTCATTATTATCGATAACTGCATTGGCTGCATCCAAGATGATCTTTGTAGAACGATAGTTTTGCTCCAATTTAATGGATGTACAATTTGGATAATCCTTTTCAAAATCGAGGATATTTTGAATATCTGCACCACGCCATGCATAAATACTTTGGTCAGCATCACCTACGACGGCGATATTCTTCCAATGCGATGATAACAAATAAGCCAATAAATACTGTGCATGGTTCGTATCTTGATATTCATCAATCATGACATACTTAAATCGTTTGCTATATTTATCAAGCACAGCTGCATTAGATTGTAATAATTTAACCGCTACGAGTAAAAGGTCATCAAAGTCTAATGCATTATTTTTACGCAACTCTCGTTCGTAGTACTCATAGACATCAGCTACCTTTTGTTGGTAAAAATCTCGTGCTTGTTTTCTATAATCAGAGGCAAACATCAATTTATTTTTCGCATCAGAAATAGCACTGATCATAGCACCTACAGGATAGTATTTATCGTCCAGATTGAGAGCCTTCAACGCTGCTTTTATAACTACTTGAGAGTCAGATGTATCATAAATTGTAAAATTACTGTTATAACCTAAAAAATTATCTAATTCAAAGCGTAAAAATTTAGCACAAAAGCTGTGGAATGTACTTAGCCAAATTCGATTAGCTACATCGCCTACAAGGCCTTCTACACGGCTTTTCATTTCCTTAGCCGCCTTATTGGTAAATGTAATGGCTAAGATTTCATAAGGATTTACACCTTGAGCTAGTAAATATGCTATACGTACAGTTAATACCTTTGTTTTCCCTGATCCTGCACCTGCTAAAATCAATAGTGGGCCTTCGGTATGTTGTACGGCTTGTTGTTGCTCCCGATTCAAGCCATCTAACAATGATTGCATGGTATCTCCTTATCTATAACATAAAATGAGTAATTATAAATGACCATCACATATAATAAAAACGTTGCAAGAGCAACGTTTTTATTACCATGATATGGTCTATATCCTTTATTATTTCATAGCTCCTAAAATTGGAGGTACAATTTGTTTCTTACGGGACATTGTATTTGGTAAGAATACAGCATTATTTTTTACATCTTTACCAAATGCGTTAACTACAACGGATTCTACATCACCGCTATAGATCAATGTTGTGCTTTCATCAAGAATATTGGTAACCATAATATAGGATGCCGCATAGCCATTAGCTGTACGAAGAGCTTCTAGAGCTGCTACTAATTCAGCTTGTTTAGCCAATACATCAGTTGTATCCATAACGGAAATTTGGCCGATAGAAATCGTTTGACCTGCTTCAGAGAATTCCTTCATATCAGTACGAACAATTTCATCGTTTGTTAAATCAGAAATATCTGCGCCAGCTTTCAACATTTCTAAACCATAAGATTCAATATCTACACCAGCGATGGCAGCTAGTTTATGAGCCATTTTCTTGTCTGTTTCTGTACATGTTGGAGAGCGGAACAATACAGTATCAGAAATAATGGCAGACAACATTAAACCTGCAATATTTTTAGGAATTTCTTGATTATTTTCAATATAAAGTTTAGTCAAAATTGTATTTGTACAACCTACTGGTTCCATGCGAATGAATACAGGGCCATCAGTTTCGAAATCACCAATACGGTGATGGTCGATAACACCACACATATTCATAGATTTGTAACCGTCGATGATTTGCTTGGATTCATTGTGGTCAGTTAAGTATAAATCGCCACCATTAGGAGCGAACTCTTCCCAGTTTGTAACGATTTGTGGGTGTTCAAAACCGAAATGTTCCAATGCGTATTTAGTTTCCTTATTCGCATCACCAGCACATACAGGCGTTGCAGGTGTACCCATTTGTGTTAACAAATTAGCATAAGAAATAGCAGAACAAATAGAATCAGTATCAGGGCTTTTATGACCAGCCACAAATGTTTTTACATCACTCATGTTTATACCTCTTTTATATAAATATTTCACAATATCGCCCAGGCGATAATTAAATCGTTTTAACTAGCATATTATACCATAAAACAGTCAAAAAAACACGCTTATAAGCCATGTTATAAGCGTGTTTTATTTGTGTTATGAAATTTGGATTTAGTGATTCTTTTTACGTTTTGTAAAGAATCCAGGACCAATCTTTTCAATGATGATGAAAAGCATTGGAATGATAAAGATACCAAAGAATGTAGCGGTTGTCATACCTGCTACTACCGTGATACCCATTGATGTACGAGCACCAGAACCGGCACCAGTAGAAATTGCCAATGGCAATACACCAAAGATGAATGCAAAGGAAGTCATCAAGATTGGACGCAAACGAATCTTAGCCGCTTCGATAGCCGCATCGACGATATCCATACCGCGTTCATCAACACGAATTTTCGCATATTCGATAATCAGAATGGCATTCTTCGCAGCCAAGCCTACCAAGGTTAACAAACCAATTTGCATGTAAATATCATTTGCTAATTGGAATCGACCGGTAAAATTCAACAAGAATGGTACTAATGCAGCACCAATCATACCAGATGGTACAGAGAATAGTACGGCAAATGGAACCTTCCAGGATTCATACAAGGCAGCAAGAATTAAGAATACAAATGTCAAACCAAGACCTAGAATTAAGAGTGTTTGAGAGCCGGCTTTTAATTCTTCACGGGTTTGGCCGCCCCAATCATATGTATACCCTTGTGGCAATGTTTTAGCAGCTGCATCTTTCAATGCTGCAATAGCATCACCTGAGGAATAACCACGTGCTTGAGAACCACCGATTTGTACAGCCATCGCATTATCAAAACGCGTAATAGATGATGGCGTACCTGTTTTTTCTTTCGTAATATAGTTAGCAATGGAAACCATTTGTCCCTTGCTATTACGAACAGCTAGCATATTCAAGTTATCTGCATTTTGACGGAATGCATCATCTGCTTGAACGATAACCTTGTAGTTTTTACCATACGATGTATAATCGTTGACTTGAATACTACCGTAGAAGCCTTGTAAAGCTGTAAAGATATCAGGTAAAGCAACGCCATCTTGAGCTGCTTTTTCTCGATTAATTTGGAACTGTAAGGAAGGAGTAGCAGTATCAAAGGTTGTATAAATTGTTTGAATAGCCGGATTAGTTCGAGCTTCAGCAATAAATGCTTGTGCACGTTCTGCCATAACCTCAGGACTATCCCCTGCCTTATTGATAATGTACATTTGGAAACCACCAGTTTTACCAAGGCCTGGAATGGATGGTGGATTCAATGCTACCACACTCGCTTCTGGAATATTTTTAGCAGCAAAGCCAAATACAGCACCAACCATGGCATTAACAGATTGATCAGAAGACTTACGTTGATCCCAATCTTTTAAGGCCGCAAAGGAAGCCCCAGCACTTGATTTTTGAGCGCCACCTAAAAGGTCAAAACCAGAAAGGGTAAATACTTGCTCTACATTATCTTTAATACCCGGTGTCTGTTCTAAGAAATCTTTGATTTTATCAAGAGTTTCTACGGTACGAGCAGACGTTGCACCTGGTGGTTCATTTACTGCAATTAAGAAATATCCACTATCTTCTGCAGGTACGAAACTTGTAGGCAAGAAATGGAATACAATACCTGTACCAGCTGCAAAGACCAATAGTGTTATAACAGTTAAGCTCAAACGATGACTAAAACGAGCTAATACTTTACCATACCAATCACTAAAGCGTTCAAGACCGCGATTGAATTTATTAAGTTGACGGTGAACGAAATCTTCACGTTCTTTTTGTACATGTGATTTTAACATAGTCGCACAAAGTGCAGGTGTTAACACTAATGCTACAATAGCAGAAATAGCTACAGATACAGCAATCGTCAAAGCAAATTGCTTATACAATATACCAGTCATACCCCCCATAAACGCAACAGGTAGGAATACAGCAGCCAATACAAAGGCGATACCAACAACTGGACCCTGTACATTTTTCATGGCCGCAATGGCAGCTTCTTTTGGGGCTAAGCCATTATATTTTAATTCATATTCAACGGCCTCTACTACTACGATAGCATCATCGACGACAAGACCGATGGCCAATACCATGGCAAATAGAGTCAATGTATTGATAGAGAAGTCCAACAATACAAACGCACCGAATGTACCAAGTAGAGATACAGGAACCGCAATCATAGGTATCAATGTAGAACGCCAAGATTGTAAGAATACATATACTACGATGAGTACGAGCAATAATGCTTCAAAGAATGTGTGTTCCACTTCATTAATAGAAGCACGTACGAATTTAGTATTATCTACAATTTCATGATATTCCAAATCTTGTGGGAACGATTTAGATTGTTCTGCTAAGATTTTTTGAACATTTGCAATCGTTTCTAACGCATTCGCATCATTTTGTAAGGAAACGGCAAAACCAGCAGTTGGTCGATGTTCAACAAATAGAACTTCACCAGATTTTGCATTTTTATCACGATAGGAAGCTTTCGGAGTAAAATCATAACCCTTAGCCCCTACATCAATACGAGCAATGTCCTTTAAATGTAATACGGTACCATTAGAATTTTTGATAACAATATTGCCAAATTGTTGCTCTGTTACAAGACGACCATCAATTTTAATCGGATACTGGAATGCTTGTTCCCCATTTGTAGGGTTCTTACCAACTGTACCAGCTGCAGCTTGTACGTTTTGACTCTTAATAGCAGCTGTTACCTCTGAAAGAGTAACACCTAATTTTTGCATCTTACTAGGATCTAGCCAAATGCGCATTGCGTAGTCAGAACCGAATTCCTGAACGGAACCTACACCCTTTACGCCCTTAATGGCATCCATCAAATAGTTAGTACCATAGTTTTTAAGGAATGTACTATCAAAGGTACCATTTGGAGAGTTCAAGGTGAAAATATATGCCATATCACCGGATGATTTTGTAGTTGTTACACCAACTTGTTGAACCTCGGTTGGCAATTGGGCTAGCGCTGCTTGTACACGGTTTTGTGTATTAACCGTATCCATATCGGCATCACTACCTTGATTGAATTGGAGTGACAAAGAATATGTACCATTACTAGAACTTGTAGAGGTCATAAAGTCTAAGTCTTGTACCCCAACGATTTGTGTTTCAATAACACTGGCCACCGTATCATTTACAACTTGTGCAGTAGCACCAGTATAGGCGGTACTAACTTGTACCGATGGCGGAGAGATTTGTGGATATCGAGCTATCGGAAGGTTAACCATTGAAATAAGGCCAGCCAATGTAATCATGATGGCAATAACAATGGCAAAGATAGGTCGATTAATAAAGAATTTCGACACGTCTTACCTCCTATTGTTTAGCTGTTTCAATTTGTGTTTTAGATAATTCGGTAGCTTGTACCTTTGCACCATTCTTAACCTTAGTTAAACCATCTACAACGATTTCATCACCATTTACAAGACCAGATTTAACGATTGTGAAAGCCCCTGTAGTGCCACCGAGTTCAACAGCCTTTTGAGATACTGTTCCATCTTGACCGATGACATAGACAAAGTTTTTATCCATAATTTGTAAAATAGCTTTTGTAGGTACCAAAATGGCATCCGTTAATTTTTCACCAGGAGAAATAACGGTAGCAAACATATTAGGTAACAATAAATGATCAGGGTTAGGGAATGAAGCTTTCAAAATGAGCTTGCCTGTGGAAGGATCTAACGTTCTTGCTGCTTGAACAACAGAACCTACTTGATTATATTCCTTGCCATCAACTAAGCGTAATTTCAAATTAAGACCGCTGTTTTCATCACCAGAACGAGTAGCCATAAATTCAAGATACTCTTGTTCAGTCATACTAAATTCAACGAAAATAGGATCTACAGAATCGATGGTTACCAATGTTGTGGATCCTGCATTAACAAATGTACCTATATCGACAGCATCCATGCTCAATGTACCTGAATATGGTGCATAAATGATAGTATCACCTAAGTTATCTTGAGCAATCTTCAATGCTGCTTGTTGTGCTTCTACAGCTGCTTTAGCTTGTTCCGTGGCAGAACGTTGTGTATCTACGCGTTGGCGTGCAATCGCATCTTGACTTGCCAATGTTTCATAACGACCTAAATCAGTTTCTGCATTTTGATAATCTGCATTTGCTCTTGCCACATTAGCTTCCGCTGTTGCTACATTTGATTCATATTGGCGAGAATCGATTCGATATAAAGGTTGACCGGCTACTACTTGATCCCCACCTTTAACAAATTTTTCCACCACATAACCAGTAACACGAGCATGTACAGCCACAGAATTTTCTGCCTTAACTGTACCCGTATAGGTTTGATCAACTTGTGCGTTTTGCGATACGATTTTATACGAGTTTACCGCCACATCAGCTGATTGCTGTTGTTGGCTACCACAGCCTGCCACCAGTAAAGCAGATACTGCTAATACTGCTAACATGCGTGAATATCGAGACTTCATTACATGTACTCCTTTTCATAACACTAAATTTATAAGATCCAAATTCATAAATATCTCAATATATTGTACTTTATTCCGATTAGATAGTCAAGATTTCTATGTCCTATAAACCTAGATAAAATCTATGTTTATATGCATTTAATTGTGTGCAACTTCACACCATATTTTGTTGACTTTCATAAAAATTTGTGTACAAAGCAAAAAATACCGAAGATTTAGTATCACTACACGATACTAAATCTTCGGTATGAATCATCTCATGGTGGAGATGAGGAGAGTCGAACTCCTGTCCAAAAGCGTTGCCATATAGACCTCTCCGAGCACAGTCTATGATTTAAGTCTCAAGTACCTATCGCTCACAGACAAACTACAGTACTCCAGTTCATGTTGTCTCGCCTAATTCATATGAACGACTAAATTAAGCCAGCCTACGGTTTGACGTCCATTCACACTTGGTAGGCACAAGTATGAGGGACGTAGCTTATGCAGCTAATGCAAAATTTTCTTCTGCGTTTAAATGTTTTCCCACCGTTTAACGGCCCAATGGAACGCCGACTCGCTATCTATACCACACTCGCCCCTGTCGAAACCTTTACATCCCCATGGGTTTGTTGGTTTATCTATCATACCCCTAATATATATTCATGTCAACTAGTAATTCATGCAGCGTTTGTGCGACATAATCAAGTTGCTCTTTGCTATGAGCAGCAGTCACCGTCATGCGGAGGCGACTTTCACCAACAGGAACCGTAGGAGGCCGAATAGCAGTAATAATTATCCCTTGTTCTTCTAACTCACGGGCCAATGTTAAGGCTCGATCATTCTCGCCTACCACAATCGGGAATATCGGTGTTTCATCATCACAATCAATGCCCATAGCCTGTAATTTATGTGCCATATACACAGTATTATCACGTAATGTATCAACTACAGATGGTTCATTTCGTATAATTCGTAGGGCCTCTAAAGCCGCACCGATATCCGCCGGGGACAAAGCTGTAGAAAATATAAAGCTACGACTATAATTAATCAGGTATTCTATCAATTCCTTACGTCCCGCCACATAGCCGCCAACAGAACCTAAGGCCTTGCTCAAGGTACCAAGCTGTACATCTACATCGGTAAGACCAAAATGATGAGCCGTACCTCGCCCATTTCCGATGACACCGGTCGCATGCGCATCATCTACCATAAGAAGAGCATCATATTCCTTACTTAACTCATACAGCCTATCTAATGGTGCAATATCTCCATCCATACTAAATACACCATCAGTAATGATCATTTTATACGCAGATTTATAATTCTTAAGAATATATTCAGCATGTTCTACATCTTTATGTTTATACCGCTCAATATGAGCTCCACTGAGGCGACACCCATCGATGATACTAGCATGGTTTAATTCATCACTAATGATGACGCTATGCTTGTTCATTAAGGCCGTAATCGTACCAACATTAGCCATATAGCCTGTATTAAACACAAGTGACTGTTCCGTTCCTTTAAAATTGGCTATAGCGATTTCTAATTCCTTAAACAATGGAAACGATCCTGATGTAAGTCTAGCACCACCAGAACCGGTGCCATATCGTTGAATTGCTTGCATAGCCGCTTGTTGTACTCGAGCATCATGAGTAAGTCCCAAATAATTATTAGATGCCATCATGATATATTCACTATCATTATCATTGCGTTTTACACGCACTGCATCTAAGGGCTCGTAGGTCTTAATCGTTCTTTTATTTTGCTCTTGCTCCTTAGCCTCTAGTTTTTTTTGAAAGTCTTGATAATAATCCATGCTACCACCGTACCAATACTGTTGTATTCTCTAAATAATCAACAATTTCACGAATAGGCCTATTTGTATCTACAAAAAATACACGGCCCCCGATAGGATTTCCCATTTCTTTCATATTCGGAATGCGATGATATATGCCATTACATGCTACATACCCAACTGTATAATCTGGATCGTCGGACCAACAAAGTTCACCTACAATACCAGGACATGACTGTACTTTTGTGGCTAGTACTAGTGCTTCACGCATATGCACATTCATAGATCTTGTTTCGTTGCCACACGCATCCATATGACTTACGCGAACACCGCGCATAGTATCTTGATCCAATCGCACACCTGTATTGGCATCCATCAGAATAGCACCACGCATATTACCTGGTAGTTGGCCTAGTTCTGTGAAAGCATTTTCTACGGCCTTATGCGCCACTACTGACTGTAATAACTCTTTTGCTAATTCATGTGATTCGTTTACTGATTCAGTCTTATGTTCATCGATATCGATACAATTAACATAAGTAATATCATCATCGTGAATCGCATCTATACGAATATTAATAAAGTCAGATTTACCTTTACTGTGATGCAACGCCCGATGAATCAAGGCAGATGCTACGGATTCTAAATCACTTTCCTCTACAATGCGTTCAGCTCCAGAAATATGGCGACCCCCTTCTTCATGAGGTCCCCCTTCTGCACCACGCATACGAATACTGTATAACCCCATCATCGCACGACCTTTCGAGGTATGCTATGCGTAGCAGCGGATATAACCTTTTTAAATACAGCAGTCATAATTGGCGCTACAACAGCAGTAAAAATCATGCCAGGTACTGCGAGCATAACCATAGCTAGAGCTCCTTTACCAACATAGACGGATAGAGTTAATCGAGCTACTGTTGAAGCAATAGGACCGCTTAGGATTACACCAAGCATATGATTTTTGCAAATCCACAATAAGAAACCCACAACTAATCTAAATTGCATAGCAATAGCAACACTTAGAAAATTTTGTGTTCCCAATGCCAACCCAATAAGGCTGGATAAACAACCACTGATGATATACTTTTTAAACCCAAAAGCCGCACAAATTGCCACCGCTAATGGTGCCGATAACTGGAACTCAATGCCCGGCACAAGATTAGGAATCTTGATAGCTCCCAAGATTGTAATCATAGCAGTTAAAATACCGATTTCTGTGATTTGACGAATTTGACTCATAGTATTCACCTCTTCATGTACTTACATTGTCAACTATATAAATCACACTTTGTTTACATTATAAGAAAATGTGTGATTTTTATCAACTTATATTTTTTTATTAAGTTAACAATATGCATAAAAATAAGGGACTGAAAAACAGTCCCTTAACTATATTTAGAAATTGATTGTATTAAACACTTGTAATACAGAGCCATAATAAGAATTAAAATCCGCTGTAAAGTATCCGCCATTGTACAAGGCATTGATATATGAATACAGAGATGTAGCATTGGTCATGCCATCTTCTCTATAGTATGTCAAGTAATTGCCAAAATAGTTTGCAAAATCAATAAAATCCGTAAAATGTCTCCAGCTGCCATCTGATGCTGTAACACCACCTAGATTATGATGTGTTGCTTGTAGTTGAGATGTAAACCCACCTGTTTCAATGTACCATTGAGTATATATAAATTTAGGATCTACATGTACTCCGTTTTCAGCTGCTTTTTGAGCTGATATTTTTGCCAAACTATAAAAGTATTGATTAACTTCCACTAAACATCCTCCTATTATATATCAGTATTTTTGTTGTTCCTTTAAACGCTTAGCAATGTCACGCTTTGCATCCCGTTCTGCCATATCTTGGCGTTTATCGTACAATTTTTTGCCTGTTACAAGACCAACGGTTACCTTCACATAGCCACGGCTAAAATGAAAGTTCAACGGAATCAAGGAGAATCCCTTTTCTTTCACTTGTTGGAATAATTTTTTTATTTCTGATTTATGCATCAATAGTTTACGTGTTCGCTCAGGCTCATGATTAAAGCGATTGCCCTGTTCATAAGGACTGATATGAACACCGTAGAGAAGCATTTCGCCCTTATCAATGCGGATAAAGCTATCCTTAAGATTTAATTTACCTTGGCGAATTGATTTAATCTCTGTTCCCGTCAATGCGATACCCGCTTCATAGGTTTCATGAATATTAAAATCATGACGTGCCTTACGGTTATCTGCAATTAATGATGGTGCATCTTTCTTTGCCATAGTCACCTCACAATAGGTATTAATATTTTTATTATCGTTTACGTTTCTTTACATTTTTCTTAGACGCTTTATGGTCTTTTCGTCACTTTTTATGCTTTGTAACACTAGATAAGCCAGAATACAGTTCTCTTCGTTTAGAAGACTTGCTATATCCCTTGCCTTTTCGTTTAGATTGTTTAGAGATACCAGAACGCCCAAACGGTTTCTTTTCTCTTACCCCTACATAACCTTCGGAATTCTTCATCATTTCTTGAATTCTCATAAGATTATCCACTTCGCCAAGTACGAAATCGATTTGACGTTTTTCTACATCAGCTTTCACCAATGTCACCGTTACCGTATCACCTAAATGATAGATTTGACCCGTGCGCTTGCCAACTAATAGGAAATGTTCTTCATCGTAAAAATAGTAATCATCAGTCATCATATTCATATGAACAAGACCATCAATACCATTATCTAACTCTACAAACATACCAAAGGATGTGATGCTAGATATTTTACCCTCAAAGACTTCGCCAATAAATGGAACCATATATTGGGTTTTCTTTAAATCGACTGTGTCGCGCTCAGCAGCTACAGCCACTTGTTCACGTTCTGAAGAATGCACAGCAGCACGTTCTAAAAATTCTGTTTTAGTATCGCGGTTTGCATATCCATCAGGCCATCCCATATCTGCTTTTAATAAGCGATGTACCATGAGATCTGGATATCGTCTAATAGGCGATGTAAAGTGTGTGTAGCATTTCGACGCCAACCCAAAATGACCTGCATTATCGATGCTATATTTAGCTTGTTGCATGGAACGCAATGTCATGATTTGAGCCACTTGCTCAATATCCGTGCCCTTAACAGCATCTAAAATATGTTGGAACACGTGTGGCTCTAATTCATCAAGATGTAATCGAATATCTTGACCTAAATAATTGAGTACCTTTTGATACATACTCATCTTTTCTTCGCTTGGTGCTTCATGGATACGATATACACTCGTACGATTTGTATTCTTTAGATGAGTAGCTACCGTTTCGTTTGCAATAAGCATACATTCTTCAATAAGTCGTTCCGCTAATGTCCGGTCGCGACGTACAATGCGCAATGGTGTGCCTTCTGTATCTAAAAGCACCTTATATTCAGGGAAATCAAAATCCAGTGCACCACGACGACGACGCATATCATTTAAAGTTTTTGCGATGTCGGATAAATTGTGAATCATGGGCATAAGAGATGCCAAGTCATCAGAAATAATATCTTCGGTTAATGCTTTATAAATCTCTTTATAACTGCAACGGCGATTCACATGGATGATAGATGGTTGAATCCGATAATTAACAACCTTGCCTTGTGTATCAATTTCCATCATACAGGTCATGGCATACCGATCTTCGCCAGCATTTAAGCTACAGATACCATTGGATAGTACCTCTGGTAACATGGGGATAACTCTGTCTACTAGATAGACAGATGTACCGCGTTTATAGGCCTCTCTATCGATAGCCTTTTGCGACACTACATAGTGGCTTACGTCGGCAATATGTACACCTAGTTCATAGTTACCATTATCGAGTTTACGACCACTCACAGCATCATCAAGGTCCTTTGCATCTTCACCATCGATGGTAACCATTGGCACGTCGCGTAAATCCCAACGTTTAGGATCATCTGTAATGGTCGTGTTGATATGTTGGCTTGCTTTCACAACATCCTCAGGGAAGGAAAATGGCAAGTCATAATTAGCCATAATACAGTTAATATCAAGACCTACGTCACCTTTATAGCCCAATACTTCTGTAATGACACCTTCTGGTTTCTTATCGCCTTCTGGCCATTTGATAATTTTTACAAGCACCTTAGCACCACTACGAGCATCTAAGGTATTATGTAAGTCAACGTAAATATCTGTTCCCAATCGTTCATCATCAGGGATGACAAATCCAAAGGAATGCTGTCTGTCATAGGTACCTACAACAGTTTCATTAGCTCGTTCTATGACTTCAGTTATAACGCCTTCTCGTTTATGGCGTGAATCTCGGGATGTGATAATACGTACACGAACCTTATCATTGTGCATAGCAGTGCCCTTATTTTGTTCTACTATATACACATCCTCTTCATCAGGAGCAGTAATAACAAATCCAAAGGATTTTCTATATCCCTTGTAAATACCTTCAATAAATTCTGTATCATTATTATAGGCATATACATCTTTTCGTATAAAACTTAAGCGCCCCTCTTTTAATAGTTCTCTAGCAGCATCCATAAAGGCATCCAATTCACGGCCGCCCTTAATATGACAATCCATAGCAGCATCATCGATATGATACGTATGGGGATAAATAGATTTATAAAACGCTAACACTTTTTCTTTCATATAAACACCTCCTTTGCATAATATTTATATATGCTGAAAAAAAGAAAAGCCTGCTAGGCAGGCTTTCAAATTAGAATTGGTTAATCATTGCCCCTAGAACTAAGCTCAACACAGCAAAGATAATACCTAAAATGATTGTACAGCGAGATAAGAACCCATCTAAGCCGCGTTCTTTACCGCCGAATGTAGAATCTGCCGCACCAGAAACGGCGCCGCCCATACCAGAACTCTTACTAGTTTGAGCAATTACAACAACAATCAATAAAATGGACACAATGATTTCTAAAACCATCAAAAAATTTGTCACAATAGTCATCCTTCCTGTGTAGGAGCATCTAATACACGATGTTCCAAAAACTTCTCTAATTTACGTTTAACCCTTTGTAAAGCATTATCAATCGACTTGATGCTACGATCAGTACCTTTTGCCATCTCCTGATATGATTTACCATCTAAATAGCCTTCTAACACTTGCCACTCTAAATCACTTAAAATATGTCCTATGTTTTTTTCTATATCATCTAGCTCTTCTTGGCTAATAATGAGGTCCTCTGGATTTGTACTTCGTGCTGATGAAAGCATTTCTAACAAGGTCCGTTCAGACTCTTCTGTATACACAGGTTTATTTAAAGAAATATAAGAATTGAGTGGTGCGTGTTTTTGACGCGTCGCAGATTTTATGGCCGTAATAATTTGCCGTGTAATACATAGTTCTGCAAAGGCCCGAAAAGAGGCTAATTTATCATGTCTAAAATCACGAGTAGCCTTATACAAGCCAATCATGCCTTCTTGAATGATATCATCTCGATCGGCACCTACAAGAAAATAGGTACGCGCCTTAGCGCGCACAAAATTTTTATATTTATTGACTATATAGTCGATTGCAAACTCATTTTGCTCTTGTTGAGCTATGACCACAACTTGCTCATCAGTCATTTCTTTGAAATTGTAATCGGACTGTTGCATATGAAAATTGTTCATAGGTCCTCCATACAATCACATATTGTAGAAATACCAATATATGTTATTATACTTGAATTATATATGTTCTGCAATATTTATGAAATAGAATATACTTCATACTACTACAGCAGGTCTATCTGTTGTGCTTACTTTGTACCTCTCCGTATAGCTTCTAATTTTTTAGCTACATCGGGATCTAAGTGGTCATATACCTCATTTCTCCTGAGTACCATTTGGTCACGATGATGTTTATGTGTATATTGCAAGCGTTCCTCTTGCTTGGCAAGACGCATATCATTTTGCAATTCTCTTGCTGGAATCCGAAGTCCACCAGAGCCTAATATTTGATTTTGTTCAGCCCCGTCAGAAGTAACGACGTATACATTAGTATACTTACCTTGACGCAAGAATACTTCTCGTTCAATAAAAGAATCTGCCGTTTCACCATCATCGGTATATACTTCTATAAACCCTTTAGTGATTTCTTCGATACTCGCTATCGACTTAGTATATTTACCATCAAACACGAGTATAACCTCATAGCCTTTAAATTTACCATAGTTTAAAAGCTGATTACGTAATTCCATTCGAGCGTGTTCCAAGGATTCATTAGCCAGTTTTTTTAAACTTTGCCATGCGAAGATAACATTATACCCATCGACGATTAAAATATCCTTTAACATGTAGCACCTCTATTTTACCTTCATAGTCCGTTGTCGAACTGCTTCATACATGAGAATAGCAGCTGCTACAGATGCATTTAAAGAATTTAAATTACCATACATAGGGATGGTAACTAAGAAATCACAAGCTTCTTTTACGACACGACTAATCCCCTTACCTTCATTTCCAATAACAAGGACGGTAGGTATCGTTAAATCGGTTTCATACAAGGTACGGTCACCTTCCATATGAGCACCAAGAACCCAAAAACCTTGCTTTTGAAGCTGTTTAATCGTTTGTGTAACATTGCCAACTTGAACAAGGGGAATTTGTTCCACTGCACCAGCAGATGTTTTGGCCACCGTTGCGTTAATAGGTGCATTATGACGTTTAGGAATTAAAACCGCAGTAGCTCCCACACATTCAGCGGTCCGGATAATAGCCCCCATATTATGAGGATCCTCTACACCATCCGTTAAGATAAGCAATGGATTCTCATGATTCGACTCTTGCAGTACTTCTCCAAGATCTTTGAATTCTACAGCATTAACAAATGCAATAACACCTTGATGAGGTACATCCGTTTCATATCGATTCATCTGTTTAACAGGTGTGGGACGAACCTCTACCCCCTTGGATTTCGCTAGACCCACGATGTCAGATAAACCCGTTTTAATTTTATCGTCACTCACTAAAATGCGTTGTATAGAACGGCCTGCTTTTAATGCTTCCTTTACGGCATTTCTGCCTACAATATAATTATCCATGTGAAAGTCCTCTTAATGTAATAGAATAGGCCTCTTTCATCAATTCATTAAGTCGGTCCTGCTGACCTGTTTCATATAGGAAACCAAGGACTGCTTCAAAGGCGGTACTATTTCGATATTCCCGTACAGAACTACTCTTAGGTACATTGACATTACTATTTCGAGCTCGTCTAGCAATAATTTGTTCATTCTCTGTAAGCACTGATTCTAATTGATCCAATACTTTTGACTGAGATTTTGCACAAATAAATTCGGTTACCAATGTATGTAGAACCTGAACCTTTGAAATACTCATTTCTACAACACGTTGTCTAATGTACATAGAATACACAGCATCACCAATATAGGCCAACATAACAGCATCTGAAGCTAATACTTCAGATGCTGGTTTAGATACAAAAGAATGGTCCTCCGTATCTAAGAGTATTAATTTTTTAATAGCTTCTTGTTTCAGAAATTGAAATTGCTTAAATTTCACGCTTTTTCCACCGTGCTCCTGCAGGAGAATCTTCAATAGTAATGCCAATTTCAGCTAATCGGTCGCGAATGCAATCGGCAAGAGCCCATTGCTTTTGTTCACGGCATGCTTGACGAACAGAGAGAATAACATCCATCAATTGTTCGTATTCTACTGCGTCAGCACCAGTATTACCTTCCCAAGCTTTTTCTAATACGCCAATGACCTCTGTCATAAATTTGAAGATACGTTTTACCTCTGCGATAGCATCTTGGCAAACAACGCCTTCTCTACCTGTTACAACTTGATAGTAAATATTAATTTCCTTAGCAAGACCAAACATACTAGATGTAGCTAATGCAGTATTGAAATCATCACTCATAGCGGCTTCGAATTCTTCTTCATATTCTTTAGCTTTTTCTAATAAACGTTGGGCATCGTCACAAGGGCCAGCTTCACATTTTTCAAGATATAAAAGATTTTCGATAGCAGTACCT
This sequence comes from Veillonella atypica KON, assembly GCF_002959915.1. Classification (GTDB taxonomy): domain Bacteria; phylum Bacillota; class Negativicutes; order Veillonellales; family Veillonellaceae; genus Veillonella; species Veillonella atypica. The sequence continues at coordinate 433,964 of NZ_PPDE01000008.1, forward strand.
AATCGTTCCAAAGATTTATTTGCTTCTTCTAAGCGTTCATCGGAGAAATCCAATGGGCTACGATAATGTGTGCTAAGTAAGAAGTAACGCAAAGCATCTGGACTATATTGTTCCAAAATATCTTTCACCAAGAAGAAATTGTTCAAGGATTTAGACATTTTTTCGGAATTAATCGTAATGAATCCATTATGCAACCAGTATTTTACAGAAGGATGATGACCAGAACAGCCTTCAGATTGAGCAATTTCATTCTCATGATGAGGGAAAATCAAATCACTACCACCACCATGGAAATCAAATTCTTCGCCTAAATATTTTTGGCTCATAGCGGAACATTCAATATGCCAACCTGGACGACCGTTGCCCCAAGGGCTTTCCCAGAATGGTTCACCTGGCTTGGCAGCTTTCCAAAGTGCAAAGTCCATAGGGTTCTTTTTACGACCATCTACTTCAATACGAGCGCCTGCTTCCATATCATCTAATGTACGACCAGACAATTCACCATAATGATCAAATTTTTCTACGCTAAAATACACATCGCCATCTAGCTCATAAGCATAACCCTTATCGATAAGAGTCTCAATCATCTTAAGGATATCAGGGATATGAGTAGATACGCGTGGGTATACATCGGCACGTTCTACGCCGAGTGCATCCATTACTTCAAAATAGCTATCGATATAACGATTAGCAATTACGTCCCATGCTACGCCTTCACCATTAGATGTATTAATAATCTTGTCGTCTACATCAGTGAAGTTTTGTACATATGTTACTTTATATCCTACATGTTTCATGTAGCGACGAATTACATCCCACGTTACAAAAGGACGAGCATTACCAATATGAGGATGATTATATGGTGTTACACCACAAACATACATCTTTGCTTCACCTGGTGTTACAGGAGTAAATACCTCTTTTTGGCGCGTCATTGTATTATAAACTGTAATTTCTCTCATCGATACTGATGCCTCCATATTCGAAAAATAAAAAAGAACCCTCATCTCATACAGAGACGATGGTCCGCGGTTCCACTCTGTTAGGCACCAATGTGGTACCCACTCATCGCATAACGGCGCGTCACCGGACAAACCTACCTATAATCGGAATGTCAGCTCATGAATGCATTTCGTCTACCTATCCTTAAACCCTCGCACCATCGGTTCTCGCTAAAAAGTTAGTTGTAGAGTACTTCTTTCAATCTTAGCTTTTAATGTATACCTATATTAAGATATAAAATAATTTTACCAATAATGCTATATAATGTCAATAATTACAAGAAAAACCTCCATCTTCAAAACCATTGAATATGTCCCTTTATCAAGGGAATTAAACATATTAAGGATTATGAAAATGGAGGTTTAACTGTATATTTTATTGAAATATATTATCAATTATAAGCTATTAGAACGATTAACTTAATAAGTTAATGACTAAGCTTGTTCTAATTTTTCTTTATCATCATGTTTGCGGCAAATACCGGCAAAAATAGAGCCTGTAAAATTATGAATAATCGAGAAAACAGCACCAGCTACCGCTGCTTGAGGTGTGAAATGTTTCATCGCTAGTGAAACGGATAATGCAGAGTTTTGCATAGCCACTTCAATTTGCATAGCACGACGAGAGGTCACATCAATATTAATACGTCGATAATTATAGCAAATCTGTACATTATATACAACAAAGGCCCTCACACCATAGGTATGAGAGCCTTTCAATAGTTCTATTATTTAGTTAAAGCACCTACATTGTCTAAATGATGTAAGCATTTTTCTTTACCAAGTAATGTAACGATATTGTTTAAGTCAGGACCATGCATTTGACCAGTCAAGGCAACACGCAATGGCATGAATACAAATTTACCTTTTAAAGCAGTTTCTTTCATAACAGCCTTGATAGCCTTTTTAACGGCTTCTGGTGTAACTTCTTCCATGTCTGCTAATTTTTCTTTGAAAGCATTCAATACAGTTGGCGCAGATTCTTCGTTAAGCACTGCCTCTAACTCTTCTTCATGACCTTCTTCGAGGAATACTGTTTCCCCCATGAACATGCCTACATAATCTTTAATTTGAGCACCAAAGCTAATATGGTCACGGAATGTAGAACAAAGTAATGTTAACCAATCAATATCAGATTGATTCAAGCTATCTGGAGCTAAACCAACTTCTTTTAAATGTGGCAAGCAAAGGCGGAATAATTCTTCATCGCTCAAGTTTTTCATGTAATGGAAATTGATGTGGTTTAATTTATCGATATCAAATACAGCTGGGTTCTTAGCAACGCGATCCATGGAGAAGGCTTGAATCAATTCATCTTGTGTAAAGAATTCTTCTTCACCTTCTGGAGCCCAACCAAGAAGTGCCAAGAAGTTTACTAATGCTTCTGGCAAGTAGCCCAATTGCTTATATTGATCAACAGATGTAGCACCATGACGTTTAGACATCTTCTTATAATCTTTGCCAAGAATCAAGGAGATATGACCAAATGTAGGAATTTCCCAACCAAGTGCTTCGTAGATAGCCATTTGACGAGGTGTGTTGGATAAATGTTCTTCCGCACGAATAACGTGAGTGATTTTCATCATGTGGTCATCCATTACAACGGCAAAGTTATATACAGGGATACCATCGGATTTTACGATTACAAAGTCACCTACACCATTGGACTCGAAGGATACATGACCACGAACCATATCATCGAATGCATAGGTTTTATTCAAAGGTACGCGAAGACGGATAGTTGGTTTTCTACCTTCTGCACGATATTTTTCTTTTTCTTCTTCTGTAAGATGGCAACAATGACCATTATATTTAGGGGTTTCACCGCGTTCCATTTGCGCCTGACGTACTTCATCAAGCTCTTCAGCTGTACAGAAGCATTCATAAGCTTTATCTTCATCAAGTAAGCGTTGTGTTACTTCATTATACAAATCAAGACGTTCTGTTTGACGATAAGGGCCATTTTCACCACCTACGTCGATGCCTTCATCCCAATTCATACCGAGCCATTGCAAAGATGCTTTAATATTTTCTTCACTTTCACGAGTAGAACGAGATAAATCTGTATCCTCAATGCGAAGTACAAACGTACCTTTTTCCTTACGTGCTAATAGCCAGTTGAACAAAGCGGATCGAGCACCGCCAATATGAAATGGACCTGTTGGACTTGGCGCAAAACGTACCTTCATAATTAAACCTCTCCTTCATATACGGAAACTACTGCCTGTGCTGCAATGCCTTCACGACGACCGATGGCGCCAAGCATTTCGTTGGTAGTAGCTTTAATACTAATGCGATCTAATGGAATTTCTAAAACAGACTGTAAATTAGCCTTCATCGTATCGATGTGTGGCTTTAATTTTGGTGTTTCAGAAATAACCATAATATCTATATTATAGGCTTCTAAGCCTCTTTCTTTCAACAAGGAATTCACATGTTTTAATAAAATCATGCTAGAAATTCCTTTATATGCATCATCTTCTGGTGGAAAATAGTAGCCTATATCCTTTAAACCAGCAGCACCAAGTAAGGCATCCATCAGCGCATGAATCAATACATCTGCATCGGAATGACCATCGGGGCCAACAGGCGATTCGATATGAACACCGCCCAAAATACAAGGTCTTTCTTCCTTCAATCGATGAATATCATATCCAAAACCTACGCGCATCTGTTGCTCCTTGATTCCTAAATACCGTTTAGCCACCGCTATATCGTTTGGTGTAGTAACCTTGATGTTCTCATAATCGCCATCTAAAATGTACACATCTTTACCGATATATTCAACTAAGGACACGTCGTCCGTCCCCAAATAAGCATCACGCTTAGCCGTTTCTTGAGCTTCTTTGAATATATTTTTTAGGAAACCTTGTGGCGTTTGAATATTCATCAACTCGTTACGATTCAATGTTTCTAAAACCTGTCCATCGATATCAACACGCTTAATCGTATCTGTAGATGGCACACCTATAGTCACAGCACCATGAGTCTTGGCGCCTTCAATAACACTTTTAAATAACTCTGGCTTTGCTAAAGGTCTAGCTCCATCGTGAACGAGGACAATATCCATATCATCGCTAACCGCTTGTAAACCTGCATACACAGAATCTTGACGCTCTTTGTCACCTGTAATAATTTTAATTGATTTTGAAAGCCCTAATGATGCAATATGCTGCTTCATATACTCTGCTTCGCCGTCAGCAACAACGAGAATGACTTCACTCACTGCTTTAACTTGTTCAATATTACTTAACGTCCATTGAATAATTGATTTATTGCCAAGTTTAATGAAAATTTTGTTCTCATCATGACCCATCCGGCGACCTGCGCCAGCAGCTAATACAATACAGCTAACCTTACTCATGCTTACCTCCATCTACACGCGCAAAAATCATACGCCCTGCACTGGTTTGTAAAATGGATGTAACCATAACCTCAACCTCTTGACCTACATATGGACGACCGTCTTCTACAACAATCATAGTTCCATCATCTAAATAAGCAACACCTTGTTGAACCTCTTTGCCTTCCTTCATTACTTGCACACGAATCCATTCGCCTGCAATAAGGGCCGGTTTCAACACATTGGCTAATTCATTTAAATTTAAAACCTTAATGCCTTGTACACGAGCCACCTTATTAAGATTAAAATCATTGGTCATAAGCTTCCATTGTTTCTCTAAAGCTAATCGCATCAATTTAGAATCAACTTCGTGTAGATCATCATAGTCATCTTCTACAATTTCAATAGATACAAGTTTTGCATCCTGCATTTCTTTTAAAATATCTAACCCACGACGACCACGATTTCGTTTCATCGCATCTGCGGAGTCGGAAATAATTTGTAACTCATTTAAAACAAAGACAGGAACTACCAATGGGCCATCAATAAACCCAGTAGCGCACAACTCCTTAATACGCCCATCAATAATAACAGAAGTATCTAATAACTTTGCAGTTGAATTTGAGTCACTGGACTTGTGAGATCCAAACATGTTGAAGCCTCTACTTTTTTTAGTCCCCGCTTCACTGCGTTTCCATTGCTTTAAATAGTTAAGATACATTTCAGGTCCCTTACGGGCCATCAAACGTACACCGCTATAGCCAAAAATGGCACTTAAGATGATTGAAATATACGGTCCAATAATAGGAACCTGATTGAATGCTGCACCAATTAAATTAGCAATAATAAGACCAAATAATAAACCGATGGTGCCTGCAATCAATTCTTGGTTAGGAATATGTGTTAATACCCGTTCCAATCGTCTAGCAATGACTAAACCTTGTTTTAAAATAAAGGACGAAATAAAATAGCCTATTAAAATACCAATTATCGTACCAAGCACAATAACTGAAATACGTGCTACAGTGAGCGACATATCTCCAAAGCTTGCAAATTGAGATACTAAATAAGGATCAATAATAGGGGCTAAATTGTCCATACCTACGTATGCGGCCGTACCGATAAGGATAGCAATCACATACCGTAAAATGCCATAAATCATGGCATCACCTCCTTCAAATACCATAGAGTTTATACTCAATGTATTAGCCTTCTATGAACTATAACATGTATTAAGAAAATGCGAGTTGCATCGCTTGTGCAATTGACGTAACCCCACGGATTTGAATAGACTTATCATCGTGCTTAATTTGCTTATAGTTCCCTTCTGGGATAATAAACTTTGTAAAGCCCAATTTCTTAGCTTCATTAATACGTTGTTCTATGCGTGGGATACTACGAACATTACCGGTCAATCCAACCTCTCCAAGAATCACCATGTCATGAGGCACTACGCGATTTTTTAAATTGGATACAATGGCAACGGCCATCGATAAATCGCAAGCCGGTTCATTAACCTTTAACCCACCGATTACATTGACGTAGACATCCTTATTGCCCAACGTAAAGCCGCAGCGTTTTTCCAATACTGCTAGTAGCACAATTAGACGATTCAAATCATAGCCAATAGCCGTACGCCTTGGCATTCCAAAGGCTGTTGTAGCTACCAAACTTTGAACCTCTACCAGAATGGGACGAACCCCTTCTAGATAAATCATGACCGCACTACCACTTTCATCATCTGCTCGTTCAGCTAACAAGGACGCCGACGGATTAGCCAGCTCTGCTAAACCATCTTCAATCATGGTAAAAATACCGGTTTCCGATGTGGAACCAAAACGATTTTTGATGGCTCGTAATATACGAAACTGATAGGAACGTTCCCCTTCAAAATAGAGTACTACATCCACCATATGTTCAAGCATACGAGGGCCTGCAATATTGCCTTCCTTTGTTACATGACCAATGATAATGGTGGGAATATTCTGTTCTTTACAAAACCGTAATAAACGCGATGTACACTCACGAACTTGACTAACACTACCAGGAGCGGCTTCGATATCTGCAGTAAACATTGTTTGTATGGAGTCGATGACCAGTAATGATGGTTTTTGATCTAATGCGACCTCAAGAATATGGTCTAAATCTGTATCGGCTATCACATGTAATCGTTCGCTATTAATATGTAATCGTTCCGCTCGCAATTTTAATTGTAATTGTGATTCTTCACCAGATGCATATAAAACAGTACCAACTGTATCGGCCACTTTTTGAGACACTTGTAAAAGCAGTGTTGATTTACCAATACCAGGGTCACCACCTAATAACATTAATGCACCGGGCACAATACCGCCACCAAGCACTCTATCTATTTCCTTATATGTTGTAGGAATTCTTGATACAGCGGACATTTCAATATCTGGTAATGCCACAGGTTTAGTCGTATTGGTGCCCACACCACGCACAGATGGTGTACGACTATGTTTAGTATCTTTCACCACTTCTTCAACCAGTGTATTCCATTCACCGCATTGAGGGCATTTTCCCATCCACTTGGCAGATTCAGCACCACAATTATTACAAAAGAAAACTGTTTTTACCTTTGCCATACAACCCCCATGAAAAGTAAAAGGTCATGAATGATAATTCACTCATGACCTTTTGTGCATAATTTATACTACGGTCAACTATTATCACTAATAGTATACCATTTTGACATTAAATTTTACATAAAAGACTGTATGAAAACAATATCTATTCCCAATTATTTAGAAGCTTTTACCACAATGTGTTCATCTTCTACATCAGCCTTGATGATAGCTCCTTCAGGAGCATTACCTTGTAAAATAAGATCTGATATAGGATCTTCAATTAACCGTTGAATAGCTCGTTTCAATGGACGTGCGCCCATTGAGAAATCAGATCCTTCTTTCACAAGCAAATCCATAGCAGCTGGTGAAATTTCTAGTGATAATCCCATATCACCAAGACGTTTTACTACAGTATCCATTAAAATTGTAACAATTTGTTTTAAATCGTTTGACGTTAAAGCATGGAATACAATCATTTCATCGATACGATTCAAAAATTCAGGACGGAAATGGCGTTTTACCGAATCCATAACAGATTTTTTTGCTTCCTTAAAATTAACCCCATTAGTATCTTCAGTGTTGCTATCAGCCTTTTTAGCTGCTAAAAATCCTAGTTCAGGTGAATCCTTGCGCAGAGCTTTAGCACCTAGATTACTCGTCATGATGATAACAGTATTTCTAAAATCAACAGTGCGACCTTGACTATCTGTTAATCGACCATCATCAAGAACCTGCAATAAGATATTAAAGAAATCTGCATGAGCCTTTTCTACTTCGTCAAGTAGAATTACGCTATATGGTTTTCGGCGAACTGCATCAGTTAATTGGCCCCCTTCTTCATAGCCAACATAGCCTGGAGGCGCCCCAACTAAACGCGATACAGTATGCTTTTCCATATATTCGGACATATCTAGGCGAATCATCGCCGTCTCATCACCAAATAAGGCAACAGCTAGGGCACGAGCCAATTCGGTTTTCCCAACCCCAGTAGGTCCTAAGAATAAGAATGACCCAATAGGACGTTTAGGATCTTTTAAACCAGCTCTAGCACGGCGAACAGCCTTAGAAACGGCCACAACAGCCTCATCTTGACCAATGACACGTTTATGAAGCTCTTCTTCTAGATGTAATAATGATTCAGATTCTTCCTGTGCGATTTTAGAAACAGGAATCCCCGTCCATTGTGCTACAACAGAGGCGATATCTTCGTCAGTCACAACTAACTTAGCGTCGCTATTTTCCTTAGCTACTTTTTTCTTATCGTTGATTTCCTTTTCAATGCGCTTTTCTTCATCGCGCATCTCAGCCGCCTTCTCAAATTCTTGAGCTGTTACAGCAGCTTCTTTTTCCTTTTTTACATCTGCTAATTGTGTCTCCAATGCTTTCACATCGGGTGCGGCAGAAAACACTTTCATCCGCACCTTAGATGCTGCCTCATCGACAACATCAATAGCCTTATCCGGCAAGAACCGATCCGTAATATAACGACTGGATAGTGAAACCGCGGCTGCCAATGCTTCGTCGGTAATCTTTGCCTTATGGAAGGCCTCATACCGATCACGTAATCCTTTTAAAATTTCAAGTGCGTCTTCCTCGGATGGCTCACCAACAAGAACAGGTTGAAATCTGCGTTCTAAAGCAGCATCTTTTTCTATATGTTTTTTATATTCATCCAAGGTTGTAGCGCCAATCACTTGAAACTCACCACGAGCCAATGCAGGTTTTAAAATATTCGCAGCATCCATAGCGCCCTCAGTAGCACCAGCGCCAACTAATGTATGAATTTCATCGATGAATATAATCATATCGTCATGTTTTTGAACCTCATCGATTGCTTTTTTTAATCGTTCTTCAAATTCACCACGATATTTTGCACCGGCTAGCATGGAACTGATGCTCAATGAAATAATTCGCTTATTACGCAAAATTTCTGGTACATTACCATTTACGATGCGCTGAGCCAACCCTTCTGCAATAGCGGTTTTACCTACACCTGGTTCACCGATAAGCACCGGATTATTTTTAGTGCGGCGACTCAATATTTGAATGACCCTCGCAATCTCCTTATCTCGACCAATAACGGGGTCAATTTTACCTTGCTTAGCCGATTCATTTAAATCTGTGCTAAAATCAGCAAGTTCACCTAATGAACTATTGTCTTTTCTATCTTCCCCACTATGACTAGCGCTGTCAGAAGATCCGAGAATTGTTCGAATCGTATCCACAATATCATTTGCACGAATATTATGATTGCGCAATATACCTACTGCTATGCCACCACCATCGCTCAACAGACCTAATAGAATATGTTCTGTCCCCACATAATTGTGGTTCATATGATTAGCCACTTCAACAGCTAACTCCAGCACATGTTTTACACGGGGAGTCATATAGACGGAACTAGCCTTCTTATTACCTCGTCCTATATGCTCTTCAACATCTTCAATAATAGTCTCTGCACTGAGACCAAGCTCATTAAGAGCCTTTGCGGCAACACCATTTTTAACCTTTATGAGCCCGATGAGTACATGCTCCGTTCCCACATAGTCATGCCCTAGTTCTAAGGCCGCTTCTTGGGCGAAGGATAACACTCGTTGTGCATCATCTGTAAATCGTTGCATCATATGTATTACCTCGTTCGCAAACATCAGTTTGCGCTCTTTATATAAACTTCATTCATAAAATGAAGGTACATTTTATCAATCTATATAAAATGGAATTTCTTGAATATCTCCATGAATAGTATTCTTAAATATCATAGAAAACAGGAAAATCACTTATTATTTTTGTGAAAGTTTTTCTCTAATAACTGTTGCTCTATAATTATCACATTCTTGAGGACTTATCTCTTCTTTTCCCATATATTTAAGTAAAAAATTAGGTCTTGTAATAGCCACCAACTCATTAAAACTATCGTTCGACCATGCTGGTAAGATATTTAAATCTACACCTAATTGGATATCGCTTAATTTTTCTAAGGACTCCTGACCACTTATAGACCTTGCATATCGCAATATACCATAGGACCGCCACAAATGATCTTCAAGACCATCTTTATCATTGTGCACCAATGTTTGACGACATTTTCGCTCTTCTGCTATGATACCTTCTACAATTTTCGTCAATTGCTCAATGGTATCGGCTTCGCTAATGCCCATCGTACGTTGATTAGACACCTGATACATATGACCTAATGCGTCAGAACCTTCGCCATATAAACCGCGCACAGAATAGCCAAGCTGAACAATACTCCGAACAAGACGATTAATGCGTCCAGTCATTGCTAATGCAGGAAGATGAAGCATAACAGAGGCGCGTAAACCGGTACCCACATTCGTTGGGCATGCAGTTAAATAGCCAAAAGATTCATTAAATGCAAATGGTTGCTTCTCATCAATAGCATCATCAATGCGTTCTGCATGGTGAAAAGCATCTATTAAATTCAGGCCCGCCTCCATAGTTTGTATGCGCAAATGGTCCTCTTCATTAACCATAATTGCTACCGATGCGTCATCGGATACAAGTAAGCTACGATATGGCATTTTTTCAGCCATAACAGGACTAATCAAATGTTTTTCCACAAGAATAGCACGCTCTGTATCGGATAATTTATCAAGACTAATACAGTAATAATCTTGATTATCGGAATTTTTTAACGTAGTAACCAAACCACGTGCAATGGAATCAACATGATGTAGAGCGGCTCCATCATTTTTATTGGTAAATAATGTGTCTCTGAAATTCCGAGCTAATCGTATACGACTAGAAATAACGATATGATCTGAATCGGATGGCGTATGTTGGAGCCATTTACTAAGGGCTGCATCTAATATATTATCAAACATACTATCCTCCTCAATTTTCTTTACTATCGACCTTCGATTCTAAAGCTTTGATTTTATCTCTAATTTGAGCTGCTTCTTCAAAGTTTTCATCACCGATAGCCGTTTCTAATTGACGTCGTAATTGCTTAATTTCATATTGTGCTTTAAACACATTATGCCCTTGGTTTGGTACGCGTCCTTCATATTCAACTGACCCTTGAATGCGTTGAACCAATGATGCAATCTGATTTTTAAAAGTTTCGTAACAACTAGGACATCCAAATTTCCCAAATCGATTAAAATCTTCAAATGTATTTCCACAATTTGGACAGCGTTTCATCTGCTGTGATTGCAACATATGGTCTGGGTACACCATATTTTTGAAAAAATCATTGGAGAAAAAGTCATTGTCCCAAATATCATTTACGAAAGAACTAAAGGGAGATAACTTACCATCTTTTTGTAATTTATTAGCACAGGACGAACATAAATGTTGTTCTGTTTTTTGATTATTAACGATATTTGTCATATGCACTGTTGCTTCGTTTGTATGGCAATGATCGCATTTCATATGACATCACTCCTTCCGCAATGTCTCTATCATGGATGCATAAAGATTGCGAATTGCATCATTTCTAGATTCATAATCTACATGTTCAATGATGCTGGCAAATGAATTATGCATCATTTGAGCCTCGCGCTTTGTAATTTTATTATCTTGTAACAATTGAAATAAAGATTGATCAACATCGCGTAAATCGATTAACCGTTCCACGCGATTTAGACCTTCATAGATATGATAGGTTGTCACTGCTGGTACCATATTAGAAGATTCTGGTTGCAACTTACGAATTCTAATATATCCACCTAATCCACGTCTAGATTCAACATCAAATCCTCGTTCATTAGAAAAACGCGTACTCAATACATAGCTAATCTGAGATGGTGCACAATCTAATTCATCGGCCAACTCATTTCTCTTTAAAATCAATCTTTCTTGTTCTTCTGTTAATTTATTAAGTATAAATTTTTCTATTTTATCAGCTATAACGCTCATAATAACACCTCTTTATAAATTTATCTCTTAATTTGTCTTTTTGTTCTTTTAATATAGCTTTATTATATTTGATTATTTGACTATTGTCAAATATAAAGTCAAATTTTTATAAATTATTATTTGACTATTACCGAATTACCTAAATTTATTACATGAATTGTCCAACAAATCAATGTATGTACGTAAATATTTCTACGAATAGACTAATATAAGAATTCAATGTATAATATTAAAGATATAATAATGTATGTACGAAAGAAGGTGCTACAATGGCAGATGCATTAGGTCATCAATTATTACTAGATTTATATTCTTGCAATGAAGAATCCCTCTCTTCCGCTGCAGCCGTACAAGAAAGTGTAGCTGCTGCATTTGAGTTAGCAGATATTGAATTAGACGAAATTAACTATCAAGTTATGGATGATGAAATTGTCGTTCTTGCTATTGCAAAACAATTTCATTTCACATTACATGCGTATCCAGAATTGGGTTATGTAGCAGTTGATTTATTCGCCTTCAATCGTACTCTACCACTTACACAATTTATGAAATCCTTACGTCAATCATTTGGATCTGAAAAAGTAAAAGCAACCACTGTCCAACGTGGCGATTTTGGTAACGAACGCGATATGAAACCGCGTCGCAAAACCAAAATTACAACGCTTGGTCGTGTATTCCGTACACGTATCCAATTAAAACAAACTGGGGGCAAACTCAAAAAACAAAGCGCTAAGGTTATTAAATCATTAGCTAAAAAAAGTGGCCTAAAAAAATAACATAAGAAAAATCTAAAAGACCTTGCTCAATACGAACAAGGTCTTTTTACTGCGTCAAAAAGGCTAGAGACAAATCTCTAGCCTTTTAATATGAACGTTAATAGTCTTATCTACGAACAAGCATTTCCTCTAAGTCCAAGGTCATAACAATATCATCTACATCATCGCAAAGATATTCTGCATTTGCATCGTTTAACTCTGTTTCGGTACCATATCCATAGGTAACACCTATAGATATACAACCTAATTCATTGCCTGACTCAACATCGTATTTTCTATCCCCTACCATGTATACTAGACGACGTCCCGTATCATCAGTTAATGGATTACCACACAATTCGATAGCCTTTTGTAGAATCTCTTTCTTATGAACCAAGCCTTCTTTGTAATTGGCACCTACAATGACATCAAAGTATTGTGTAATAGAAAAATGATCTAAAATCTCGCGTGCATAAACTTCTGGCTTAGCCGTAGCCAAGGCCACAGTATAATGTTCATTTTTAACCTTGTCCAATAGGTCGATGATGTTAGGATACAATTGATTTTCGAATTTACCAATGGTACCATAGCGTTCACCAAACTTTTTATATACTTTTTCTGCTTCTTCTAATACCATGCCACAGTGTTCTTGAAATGAATCTACAAGTGGAGGGCCTAAGAATAATAACAATGTTTCATGAGGTGGAATTTCATATCCAAAAGATTCGAGTGCATATGTGACACTCTTCAAAATTCCTTCTTCTGAATCTGTTAAGGTTCCATCCAAGTCAAAAATAATGGTCTTATTCATAATTATTTCTTTAAAGCCTCTTTTAATGTATGCCATGCTAATACAGCACATTTTACACGAGCAGGCATATTAGAAATATTTTGTAAGGCCATAGCATCTTCCAAATCTTCAAGCTTAGATTCGTCGGTAACCTCTTTTTTTATCATACCCAAGAATAATTCTACCAAACGCAATGCTTCTTCTACAGATTTACCCTTGATAATATCAATCATCATGGATGCTGAAGCTTGGCTGATAGCACAACCAGAGCCTGTGTAAGCTGCATCTTTAATAATGCCATCTTGTACATCAATTTGTAGCGTCAAATCATCACCACAACTTGGATTGTGCCCATGTTCGGAAGCAGTAAATTCACTTAACTCACGTTTATTACGCTTATCTTGATTATGTTCCAAAATAAGTTCCGTATACAATTGATCCATTTCCATGTGAATGTCTCCTAATCTTTAAAGCCCATTACCGAACGGACAGTTTTTAATACTTCTAAGAATGCATCTAAATCTTCTTTACGCGTGTATAAATACATGCTGAGGCGTGTAGATGCAGCTACGTGAAAGAATGCGCCCAAAGGTTGTGCACAATGATGTCCAGAGCGTACACAGATACCTTTAGAATCAAGGATAGTCGCTACATCATGAGGATGTACATCATCTATTGTAAAAGCGATAACGCCATGTTTTTCACGAGGGTTTTGAGATCCCAATACGTGAACATGAGGGATTTCAAGCATCTTAGGCAATACATAGGATACCAATTCTTCTTCATGTGCATCAATAGCATCCATGCCGAAAGATTCGAGATAATCAATAGCGGCATGTAATGTTACAGCACCATGAGCATTTGGTGTACCAGCTTCGAATTTATATGGTAATTCATTGAATGTAGTAGATTGTTCTTTTACATATTCAATCATATCACCACCGAGTAAGAATGGTGGCATTTTTTCAAGTAATTCTCGTTTCCCATAGAGCACACCAATACCTTGAGAAGCACACATTTTATGACCAGAGAATACGAAGAAATCACAGTCCAAGGCTTGTACATCTACCTTCATATGAGGTGTAGATTGAGCTCCGTCAAGAACGACAATAGCCCCTACAGAATGAGCTTTTTCAGTCAATTCTTTCACAGGAAATTCCATGCCAAGAACATTGCTCACATGGGCAAATGCCACAATTTTAGTACTTTCATCAATCTTATTGATTTCACCATCTTTCAAATGGCCTGATTCATCTAAGTACATATACTCTAATGTAGAACCTGTTTTCTCAGCAACATATTGCCATGTAACAAGATTGGCATGATGTTCTGCAACAGTAATGACAATCTTATCACCTTTTGTAACAAAATTAGCGCCATAGCTATGAGCGATTAGGTTCATCGATTCCGTACTATTACGGGTAAAGACAACCTCTTCTCGCTCACGGGCATTGATAAACTCAACAACGCGGTCACGTGCATTTTCATACGCTTCCGACGCTTCAATAGCGAGGATATGAGAACCGCGATGTGGATTACCATTATGGTGAAGCATATGGTCTGTAAGGCGATCCATTACCATTTGAGGAATTTGCGCCGTTGCACCACTATCTAAGTAGATAAGGCGATGACCATTATGCTCTTTATGTAAAATAGGAAAATCCTTATATGCTTCTGTAATAGGTCTCATAGTCAATCCTCTTAAATCTTATTACGTACTGCAATCAAAGCAGCTTCTTCAATCACGTCATCACCAATGCGATCGATGATTGGTCGAATCATTGATTCTACAATAATATGTTTAGCTTCTACTTCACTAAAACCACGGCTCATGAGGTAGAACAATTTATTTTGATCAATTTGTCCTGCACTAGCTGCATGATTACCTACTACATTATCTTCTTTACACAATAACAATGGTAGAGAAATAGATTTAACAGTAGGATCTAACAATAAACATGTATCTTCTTCAGCACCTTCAGAGGCAACGGCACCGCGAAGGAAATCCAATGTACCACGGAAGGATTTTTTAGATGTATCGCTTAAGGCGCCTAATGTATGAATATCACTAAAAGATTTTTTACCACCATGTGTCATGAGCATAGCAATATCAAATTTTTGTTCCTTATTGCCTAAATAAGCAATGTCATGAACGATTTTACTAGATTCACCTTGTAAATCATGTTCATAGTTTAAGAAGTTTTCTTTGCCACCAATTTCTACATTGATGTATTCCACATCGGCATTATCCTCTAGTTTTGTATAGCGATGTTCGATATGCTGTACAGTTTCATCTAAAAGATTTACTTTTTTAACGACAATCTTGGCATTAGATTTTACATCGTATTCATTAAGATATTGAATATTAGTCGCCTCTTTTGTACCACCATCTAAGAAGAATTGTACTTCTACGTCGGCGCCTTCTTCAACGATAAATTGGAAACGACTGGCAATACGTGCACTCGCATCAATGCGAATACCTACCACTTCTTTTGCCTTAGCAGGCACATGGATACGATAGCCTTCAGCTTCGCTTACAAGCTTAGCTACAG
Organism: Veillonella atypica KON; assembly: GCF_002959915.1. Classification (GTDB taxonomy): domain Bacteria; phylum Bacillota; class Negativicutes; order Veillonellales; family Veillonellaceae; genus Veillonella; species Veillonella atypica. The sequence goes on from NZ_PPDE01000008.1 coordinate 449,877, forward strand.
CCTCACCATTAGCACCTTTATAGTTTGTATTCATCAAAGCTGTACCAGCTGGCAATGGGCTTATAATGGCATCATTACCTTTTACCAATACAGCTGTAGTTTTGTCTGATTCTCCCCAAAGACTTGCTGGAGTATGGTTAACACGCAACCATCTAAAGGTAGGTCTAGGAAGTTCATTAAATAGTAATTCGCTCATAGTACCTCCTTAACCGATAGAACCTTCTAATTCAAGATTGATTAGATTATTCATTTCAACAGCATATTCCAATGGCAATTCTTTAGAAATTGGTTCTACGAAACCACGAACAAGCATTGCACGAGCTTCTTCTTCACTAATACCACGCGTCATAAGGTAGAAAATAGCTTCATCAGAAATACGGCCAATCTTAGCTTCATGACCTAAATCGACATTATCATTTTCTACAATAATAGCTGGAATTGTATCGGATTGAGAAATTTCATCCAACATCAAAGATTCACAGGATACAGTTGCTTTTGCATGTTCTGCATTAGGACCAATTTTCAACAGGCCACGATAAATAGCAGCACCACCGGATTTGGAGATAGATTTAGAGTTTACATTACTTGTCGTATATGGTGCATTGTGAACCACCTTACAACCAGTATCAAGGAATTGACCTTCACCGGCAAATGTTACGCCTGTAAACTCAGCATGAGCACCTTCGCCATTAAGGATACTCATTGGGTACAAACAGGATACGTGAGAACCAAAGGAACCAGATACCCATTCAATAGTACCGCCTTTACCTACAACACAACGTTTGGTATTGAGGTTGTACATATTCTTAGACCAGTTTTCAATTGTGGAATAACGCAACGTAGCGTTATCCTTAACGAACAATTCTACTGCGCCTGCATGAAGATTGGATACATCGTATTTAGGAGCAGAACAACCTTCGATAAAGTGTACCTTAGCACCTTCTTCTACGATGATCATCGTGTGTTCGAACTGACCAGCACCTGGTGCATTCAAACGGAAATAGGATTGCAATGGAATATCCACTTGCACGCCTGCAGGAACATATACAAAGGAACCGCCAGACCAAACGGCACCATGAAGAGCTGCCCATTTATGATCTGTAGGAGGAATCAATGTCATCCAGTATTTTTTTACGATTTCTTCATGTTCATGAAGTGCTGTTTCAATATCAGTATAAATTACGCCTTGTTTTACAAGATCTTCTTGAATGCTGTGATATACGACTTCGGAGTCATATTGGGCACCTACGCCTGCAAGAGATGTTTTTTCTGCTTCTGGAATACCGAGGCGATCAAATGTGCTCTTAATATCGTCAGGTACTTCATTCCAATCGCCCTTCATATCTACTTTAGGCTTTACATATGTGTAAATATGTTCCATATCTAAGCCAGAAATATCAGGAATCCAATTAGGAATTTCCATACGATTGTAAATTTCTAAGGATTTCAAACGGAAGTCAAGCATCCATTCCGGTTCATTTTTATTAGACCAAATTTCACGGATAATATCTTCTGTTAACCCAGCATCAGCAATATAGGAATACTCAAAATTATTCTTTATATCATAGACACCACGGTCCATATCCGCAACTTGGGTTTTCTTTCTTTCTTCCATGTTGCCTCCTATGCTAATGCTTTGTATGCGTCGTAACCTTTTTCTTCAATTTCACGAACCAATGAAGCATCACCAGTCTTAACGATTTTACCATTGATCAAAACATGTACAAAATCAGGTTTTAATTTTTGTAAAATTTGATTGTGGTGAGTGATGATTAATACTGCATTATCTTCATTATGGAAACGATTAACACCTTCGGATACAATGCGAACAGCATCAACGTCAAGACCAGAGTCAGTTTCGTCAAGGATAGCCAATTTTGGATTTAAAATAGACATTTGAAGAATTTCATTTTTCTTGCGTTCCCCGCCGGAGAAACCTTCGTTTACATAACGTTGTGCATAGGATGTATCAAAGGACAATGCATCCATTTTTTCTTTCAATTCTTTTTTGAAAGCCAACGCGCGTACATTTTCACCTGTAATTGTAGATTTTGCAGTACGGATGAAGTTTTCTACAGTAATACCAGGAACGGAAATCGGGCTTTGGAATGACATAAAGATGCCTGCTTTTGCACGATCATTTACAGCATCTTCTGTAATATCCTTGCCATCAAATACGATAGAACCTTTATCGACTGTATACAATGGGTTACCCATAATAGCATTTGCCAATGTGGATTTACCAGCACCATTCGTACCCATTACGACGTGAATCTCACCTTTATTTATTGTTAAATTAATGCCTTTAAGAATTTTCTTCTCTTCTACAGACACTTCCAAATCTTTAATCTGAAGTAATTCAGCCAAAATATTTCACTCCTTCGTATCAGATAATCTGATTATATGATTAAAACTTTATAGTCACATAGAAAAACGGCGGTACGCACAAGGGTGATACCGCCGTATTCTCTCGCCACTTTAGCAAGTATGTGCATAACAATCTATACTCATTATACATTCTTATCTAAATGATAGCAAGATATTCCTACTAAAATATACAGGAATTAGAAAAAATCCCTATATATCCGTATATCTTATAGTTTATTAATAGTAGTTCTCAACTCTATTTAATTCTCAATATTATAAATTAGAGAAGTCTAATGTACCAAACAAATCATCGTATGTTTCAGCGCGACGAATTTGTGTAACAGATCCATCTTTGTGCAACAACAATTCAGCAGAACGTAATTTACCATTGTAGTTAAAGCCCATCGAATGACCATGTGCACCTGCATCATGAATGATGATACGGTCACCAATATCAATTTTTGGCAATTCTCGTTGAATAGCAAATTTATCATTATTTTCACACAAGGAACCAGTTACATCATACACATGATCTTTAGGAGCATTTTCTTTACCCATTACTGTAATATGATGATAAGAACCATACAATGCTGGACGCATTAAATTAGCCATACAAGAATCTAAACCGATGTAGTGACGATAGATGTCCTTTTTGTGAATAGCTGTGGAAACAAGATATCCAAATGGGCCTGTTACCATACGACCACATTCGTAGGCCAAAGCAATATCCTTAAGACCATTGTCTTTAATGATTCGATCATAAGCTTCATGAACACGTTCGCCCAATTTTTCAAAGTCAACAGGCGTTTGTTCTGGTTTATATGCTACGCCTACACCACCACCAAGATCGATAAATTCAACATCGATGCCTAATTTTTCTTTAATTTCTACAGCTAGGTTAAAGCAGATTTCAGCTGTACCTACCAATCCATCAATATCAAGTTCATTGGATACAACCATAGTATGTAAACCAAAATGTTTTACACCCTTTGCTTGTAATTGCTTATATGCCTCAAATACTTGCTCACGAGTCATACCGTATTTTGCTTCCTCTGGAAGACCGATAATCGTATTGCCCCCTTCTTTCAAAGGACCTGGATTATAACGTACGCAGAATGTATCTGGTAGAGATCCGTGATGTTTTTCTAAGTATTCAATATGAGTAATATCATCTAAATTGATGATAGCCCCCATATCCAAAGCCTTTTTATACTCTACATAAGGTGTGTCATTGGATGTGAACATAATGTCATGGCCTGTAATGCCCACCTTTTCGCATAGAAGTAATTCAGCTAAGGAGGAACAATCAGCGCCTACCCCTAGTTTTTGCAACACACGCATAATATATGGATTTGGAGTAGCTTTCACAGCAAAATATTGTTTAAATCCCTTATTCCAAGAGAATGCGGAGATAAATCTCTTCATATTATTAACGATACCTTCTTCGTCATAAATATGAAATGGAGTCGGATAGTTAGCAATAATTGCTTCTAATTGTTCAGATGTAAATGGAACTGTTTTTTGATTCATAATAACCTCTCTACATAGTAAAAGACTCATCTATGATGAGTCTTCTAATTAACTGATTATTTAAATAATGCCTTATCTAAACTATAGCGACCTGCACCAGCAAAGAACAACATAATGGCGCCAAAGGCCATTTGGGACGGATAATCCCAACTAAAGAAATTGCCGTTAAGATTCAATATGGTCGCTACCGCCAAGGTACCTACAACTAGAAGCGTGCCAATACGTGTAAACAGGCCTATAATAAGAAGAATACCACCGACCATTTCTGCATAAGATGCGATGGTACCTAATATAACCTCAAAGCCACTTGGCACACCTAAGGCGGACAACATGGCCCCTACCTTATAAAGACCTTGTTCACCACTTACATATTTTAAGTATCCATGATAGAACATGGAAATACCTAATGCAAGGCGATAGAATAAAAGCCCAAAATTAATATAATCAGGTTTACTTTTAAATAAAAAGTTCAACATAGTAACACCTCTTTATTATATAGATATTTTTAGATATAAAAATTATATGCTATATACTAGTGTCTGTCAAACCAAGACTCTTATATGAAATTCTATAGAATTATATCATAAATTGTTTATGAAATCAATTTATCAAGATTCATTCTAAGAATAAAAAATCCTAATGAATGTAGCAATCTACATTCATTAGGATTTTAATATATTATCTATGTATCGCTAAAGCAGTTGATTACATCATACCGCCCATGCCACCCATTGGAGGCATTGCAGGAGCAGCAGCATTTTCTTCTACTTTATCAGCTACGATTGTTTCAGTAGTCAATACAAGAGAAGCGATGGATGCAGCATTTTGAAGAGCAGAACGTGTTACTTTTGCAGGATCCACGATACCAGCTTTTACCATATCGATATATTCTTCAGTCAATGCGTTGAAACCAACACCAGCTTCTGTATTTTTAACTTTTTCTACTACAACGGAACCTTCAAGACCAGCATTGTAAGCAATTTGACGAAGAGGTTCTTCTACTGCACGTTTAACAAGGTTAATACCAGTTTGAACATCACCAGTAGCTTCCAATGTGTTCAATGCAGGGATGATATCGATGAATGTAGTACCACCACCAGCTACGATACCTTCTTCAACAGCAGCACGAGTTGCGTTCAATGCGTCTTCGATACGAAGTTTTTTATCTTTCATTTCAACTTCTGTAGCAGCGCCTACTTCGATAACTGCAACACCACCAGATAATTTAGCAAGACGTTCTTGTAATTTTTCACGGTCGAATTCAGAAGTTGTTTCTTCTACTTGTGCACGAATTTGGCTAACGCGTTTAGCAATTACGTCTTTATCGCCTACACCATCGATGATTGTAGTTTCATCTTTAGTGATGCGAACTTGACGAGCTGTACCAAGATCAGTAAGTTCTACAGAATCAAGTTTACGGCCCATATCTTCAGTAATTACAGTACCACCAGTCAAAATAGCGATATCTTCAAGCATAGCTTTACGACGGTCGCCGAAGCCAGGAGCTTTAACAGCTACTGCTTTGAAAGTACCACGCAAGCGGTTTACTACCAATGTAGCCAATGCTTCGCCTTCTACATCTTCAGCGATGATAAGAAGTTCTTTACCTACTTTTACCACTTTTTCAAGTGTTGGCAACATATCTGCGATAGCACTGATTTTACGGTCAGTAATCAAGATGTATGGGTTATCCATAACAGCTTCCATACGATCAGGGTCAGTTACCATGTAAGGGGAAATGTAACCGCGGTCGAATTGCATACCTTCTACTACGTTTAATGCAGTTTGCAAGCCTTTAGATTCTTCTACAGTGATAACGCCATCGTTACCTACTTTTTCCATAGCTTCAGCAATTAAGCCACCAATTTCTTCGTCAGCAGCAGATACACTTGCAACTTGAGCGATTTCAGATTTACCAGAAACTTTAATGGAGCGTTTTTTAATTTCTTCAACCAAAGTTTTAACGGCTGTTTCAATACCTTTTTTCAAGATCATTGGGTTAGCACCAGCTGCGACGTTGCGCATACCTTCTTGAATCATAGCTTGTGCCAATACTGTTGCAGTAGTAGTACCATCACCTGCTACGTCGTTAGTTTTAGTAGCAACTTCTTTAACTAATTGAGCGCCCATGTTTTCAAATGGATCTGGAAGTTCGATATCACGAGCAATAGTTACACCATCATTTGTGATTGTTGGGGAACCAAATTTTTTATCCAATACGACATTACGGCCTTTTGGTCCTAATGTAACTTTTACAGCATTTGCCAATTGATCAACGCCACGACCTAATGCGCGACGAGCTTCTTCATTAAACAAGATTTCTTTTGCCATATGTATTACCTCCTAGATAGTAACACTATCCAATGTAAAGAAATATATGCCCTAAGGCAATATAGAATGTATCATTAATATGTATAGCCTTGAAAGCTATTATAATACTGCTAAGATATCGCGTTCGCTAATAATCAAGTGAGTAGCGCCATCGATTTCTAATTCGCTACCAGCGTATTTTGCAAACATAACAGTATCGCCAACTTTAACTTCTGGAGCTACACGTTGACCATTGTCATATACTTTACCAGCACCTACTGCTACAACAACACCTTCTTGAGGTTTTTCTTTTGCTGTATCAGGAAGGAAGATACCACTTTTAGTTTTTTCTTCTTTTGCTTCTAAACGGATAAGAACGCGGTCAGCTAATGGTTTTAACATATGATGTCACTCCTTATTTACTATGTATTATTCATAATTCATTAGCACTCTAACTTATCGAGTGCTAATCACATGTATTATTATAACCTATGTCAAAATAATTGCAAGTACTAATTTTGATTTTTTGACTTTTTAGTTTTTACAAGTACTAATTCATATAAAATAACCTTCTATATAAGCTTTTATATCTTATATAGAAGGTTATATGTATCGCCCTATAATTTTTATTAATTAGTCGATGCTTGTTGAATGATTAGTTTACATATATTGACAATAGACTCTCGTTTCTTCATACTTAATTGCCGAATTCGATTATATGCTTCGTCCTCCGGAATTTTATATAAATCCATAAGAATGCCTGTCGCTTTTTGTATTATTTTTCGTTCTTCTAGAGTTTTCTCTAAATCAGCCATTTGTTGACGTGATTCTAAATCATCTAAAAATCGACCACATGCCATTTCTAATGTTGGAATCAGCTGCTCTTCTCTGACAGGTTTTATTAAATATCCATATACACCAGATTCACGAGCTTTTGTCACTAAATCCTGTTGACTATAACTAGTTAAAAGTACAACAGGTGCCAAGTGGTTAAATCCAATTTGACGAGCTGCTTCTATACCATCTAGCTCAGGCATTTTCACATCCATTAACACCGCATCAGGTTTTAGTTCTTTACACATCGTAATAGCTTCAACACCATTCGATGCTTCCCCAACCACTTCATGTTGTTCAGATTCTAGAATATCTCGCAAATCCATGCGGATTAAAGATTCATCATCAACGATTAAAATACGCATTTATTGCTCCTTATGAATATGAATTGTAACAATAACCCCAACATCACCATTTTCAATCGTCATATGACCTTGTAGCTCGTGAGTCACCAAATTATTAATAATTTGCATGCCTAATCGCTTACTTTTAGCCATATCAAAATCACGAGGCAAACCTTTACCTGAATCTGTAAATACTAGTGCAATAGTATCATTCATACTGGATACAGATAATGAAATTATACCATCAGTCCCATCCAACCCATGCACAATACTATTAGAAATCAGTTCATTGAATACAAGAGAAATATAACTGGCTTGATGAGATGAAATAATACAATCGTCTCCGTGATAGCGAAATTCTACATGTTGATTACGATTTACCATGCTCTGGCGTAATAATCGGCACAATTCATCATATATGGATCGTATAGAAATATAGTCTTCATCATAGTGAGATACTAAATCATGGACAAGGGCCATACTTTCAATACGGGAAATACCCTCTTGTAATGCCGATTTTACCTCTGGTAAATCAGAGCGCCGCGCTTCCATCCGTAGTAAACCTGCTACTGTTTGTAAGTTATTTTTAACACGGTGATGTATCTCTTTAATAATGGAATTTTTAACTAGTAGTTCTTGTTGCTGTTTACTTTCACGGGTACAATCGTGAAGAATTAAAAAGCAACGACATTCATTGCGTCCCATCGGAATAGGAATCAAATGCTGTCTTAATACCATATTATGATAGATTTCTTCGGATACAAAATCATTTCGTTCATCTATAACACGATGAATAGCAGATATTTTTAAAGAACTACCAAAAATAGATGTGCCCACCAACCGCCGATCAACACCGACTATATCCGCCAAGTGTAACGCCGTATCATTGCCGTACAGGATAGTCCCATTTTGGTCAAAAATGATGAGCCCATCCAAATACGATATAGGCTCATATTCTTTAATTTGTTCATCCGTGGCCGTCAACATCAATCGGTTCATTGTATCGGCTACGATAAATCCTCGTTTCCCTTCCACACCATTGGCAGGTGCTATATACGAGAAGGAAATGCCTCCTATAGTCTTACCGCCATTATCGACAATGGGAAATAGATATTCAAATCCATTTTGTGTGGATTGTTGAAAGCTTTCACCAGTAGTGATTAGTTTTTTCCACATATCAGAACTAGGTATGCGTGATGTAACTAATGAGTCATTATACTCATATATACACATCATGTCATCATTCGCAATCTCTGTAAACAAAACAATCTTATGTTTACTCACCGATTGGCCAAAGCGAATCATATGACTAATATGAACTAGTAGGGCTGCTTGCAAACTAGATAGATTTGTTTCCTTAACAAGTTCATCATATATATGTACAGTCATACTAGTTACCTTCTACCCATGCAACGGTACCAATTGGCACACTAGGCTTAGCATTTAAATGTAAATCGCAGAATTTTCCGGCTTGTGCCATATAGTAAGCACGGCATCCAATCATAGCCGCATTATCAGTAGCTAAAATTTTACCTGGTTTATAGTACGTAAATCCTTCTTCATTACACATATTCTCTAATGCTACTTGTAAGCCTTGGTTAGCAGATACACCACCAGCAATGGTTATTTTAGTTTCCCCTAGTGTATGAGCTGCATCCTTAGTTTTTTCTACGAGGACATCTACGATAGCCTTTTGAAAGGACGCCGCCACATCAGCCTTATGTATGTCTTCACCCTTTTGTGATTTACTATTTAAATAATTTAGAACAGCTGATTTTAAGCCACTAAAGCTAAATTCAAAATTTCCCGACTCACTAAGGGCCTTCGGAAACTCAATAGCATCTGGATTGCCCTCTGTTGCTAATGCATCAATATGAGGTCCTCCTGGATATGGAAACCCCATAACACGGGCAATTTTGTCAAAAGCTTCTCCTGCCGCATCATCCCGTGTTTGTCCTAAAATCTCGAATTCTTCATAGCCTTTCACATGAACTAACATAGTATGACCACCTGATACAACAAGGCTTAAAAATGGTGGTTCTAATGTAGGATTAGCTAAGAAATTAGCAAAAATATGACCTTCCATATGATGAACAGGTACTAAAGGAATCCCCGTAGCAAAGGATAATCCTTTTGCAGCCGCTACACCAACTAATAGGGCCCCTACTAATCCAGGACCATAGGTAACCCCTATATGATCGATGTCATCCAATGTGACATGAGCATCCGCTAAAGCCTTATCAATAACAGGGATAACTTGTTCTATATGATGACGGGATGCAATTTCTGGCACTACACCACCAAATTTTCGGTGAATTGGCACCTGACTCGATATGACATTAGAAAGTACTGTACGGCCATCCTTAAGTACAGCTGCCGATGTTTCATCACAGCTACTTTCTAATGCTAATGTATATACACTCATTTTCCTTCCTCTTTAATAAGAGACATGATATACGCATCTTCTTTAGGCTCCGAGTAATAATTTTTTCGCATACCTTTTACAGTAAACCCCAATTGTCGGTATAGGGATAAAGCAGACAAATTAGATATACGAACTTCTAAAAAGATTTCATGCATGCCTCGTTTAAAACATTCCTCTATCAATGCACACGTAAGTTTAGCACCAAATCCTTGGCGTCTTGCAGATGGACGTATCGCAATATTCGTAATTTGCCCTTCATCATATACGAGCCACGCCCCTGCATAACCTACAACACCATTGGCATCTTCTACGACATAATAGAGTTTCTTATCTTCATTCAGTAATTCTGTTTCTATGGAATCTAAACTCCAAGGAACAGAAAAGCATTCCATTTCAATAGCAAAAATTTCCTTTGCATCCTCAATCGTTGCTCTACGGACTGTCATGTCTATTTTTCACCTGCCGCTTCGATTACAGTGACTGTAGGATTCTCCTTTAACATAGCAGGGTTATCTTTATGCTTTTCTTCCCACAATACTTCTGCTTCAGACCGTCTAATATAGTACGGTACCATATCCATAGGATCAGCACTTTCACCTCGTTCAATCATAGAGCGGGCGCTTAATAATAAAGAGCTAGCCTTAGGTATGCGATAGATAGGATCACCAATGATTAATAACTCATCATCTTCTACTAGTGGAGCAATCCGCTTAATACCATCGCCCACAAATACGACGCGTTTATGTTGATTTCGTAATCGTTCTACTAATGAAACAGCCTCTACTACGAATGGCTCTTCTTTAACCCGTAAACGCTCTCCATCATATGCATACAGAGCAGCATAGACATGTTTCTTTTGCGCATCAATAACCGTGCAAATCGTATCCGTAATATACGGAATATTACGCGCTAATCCATCCATAGTCATAACCCCATATAAAGGTATATGTAATGCATAAGCCATAGCCTTTGCCGTCCCCATTCCTATGCGCAAACCCGTAAAGGAACCGGGACCACTATCAACAACGATTCCTTTTAAATCAGATTTTTCTACCCTCGTCATCTCTAGCAATGATTGAATATGTGGTACCAACTGCTCAGAATGAGTCAATCCTGCTTGTATAGTAATTTCACCAAGTAACTGACTTTCATTCATCACAGCAACACTAGAAACGACAGAACTCGTTTCAATTCCCAACCACATACATACCTCCTAAAGTATTCAATGTTTCAGCGTCAAGTACATCGCTCTCTAATGTAATCCGTCTAGAGTGAGTATCAATCGAATCAATATGTATCCATAACGTTTCATCGGGCAATTCAGCTTCAAACTTATCCGCCCACTCTACAATGGCAACTTGATCCTCTGTAAATTCATAAAATCCAATATTTTCTAATTCACTTACATCATCCATGCGATATAAATCAAAATGGTATATTTCACCGGCCAATGTCATATAGGTATTCATAAGAGAAAATGTAGGACTTGTAATATCCTCCGACACGCCAAGACCCTTTGCTATGCCCTGAGACATATGAGTCTTACCAGTCCCTAAATCACCGATTAATGCTATGCATAGTGGACTAGCAGACGCTTTGACCCACTGCCCTAGGCGTTCACCAAAGCATTGTGTATCCTCTACAGAATATGTTTCTAATGTAACTTTATTTTTACTCATGAAAATGATTATATCCTTTCGCTTCTAATAAGCGTATCTCTTTATCCTTAGTCACCAATTGTACCATCGGTTTTCCCTCTATAACCTCACCAATAAGCGTGATAGAACCTAACTGTTCTAATGCCTGTGAAAGTTCCTTAGGCGCTGTAAATACGAGCTGAAAATCTTCGCCGCCCAACAAGGCATAATCAACAGGATTAGTATGTAATACAGCAGCTAGTTTATATGTTTCTTCATGCAATGGGATAAGTGCTTCATCAATGACGATTGAAACATGTGATGCCTTTGCAATTTCATTCAACTCACTACTAAGGCCATCGCTAATATCATTCATACTGTGAATGCCTATATCTCGCAATTTTTGGCCTAATTCAATCTGTGGTTCTGGACGCTGATGTCCAATTCTCGTCATTGGATAGCCATCTAGATTATACGATAAGGATCCTAACCCTGTTGCAGCATAACCAATATAATTAGTGACGCCCACCACATCCCCAGGTCGAGCACCACTTCGTAGTATCGCTTTACCTTTAGGCACTTCGCCTATGATAGTAATGGTCCACACCATGGGGCCATCTATACTGACCGTGTCACCGCCAATAAGATTTACATGATATCGTTGGCACTGATCCTTAATCCCTCTATAAATTTCATCTAAAATTTGCGTGTCAATATGACCTGGTGCAGATACAGATAATACAACCTGACGTGGTATACCTCCCATAGCAGCAATATCACTCAAATTAGCCGTCATCAAACGATATCCTACATCATAGGGCGCCATATAATGAAAGATAAAATGAACACCTTCCACCATGGTATCCGTACTTATGAGCTGATCATACCCTTCACTAGCTTTATAAATGGCACAATCATCGCCAATGCCTTGCACCACTGTCTTATTGTCATATATTGTATCCGATTCAATACTATGTATGAAATTAAATTCACCAAGAGTTTTAAGTTCCACTATATCACCTTTTTTATCTTATACACTATATGTATTGTAACATATATAAGAATGCAAAAAAAATCGACCTCATCATACTGATGAGGTCGATTCGTACATTATTTTTTTATGAGTTGTTCCATCCGTTTAATAGGGCTATTCGTATCAAATGCACCTACAATAGGAACCTTTTTGCCATCACATACAAAGAGCACTCCATTGATATTATCAAAAGAGGTCAATGTATTAACAATAGCAGCCATTTGCAACTTAACAGTTAAGTCGCCACCTTTACCATCAACAAAAGCTTTATTCACCTCTACAGAAGCAACTCCATCTTTAACTGTTACAGAGTTGATTTTTATCGCTTTATCAAAGATAGGATACTTTTGTTGGCGATCAGCTTTTAACATGGCAAGCAATGCCGCCTTCGGCGTCACCTTATCTGCTGCGATATCCACGGATTGTTGTTTAACACCGGAACCATCTTCAGTAGGAACAAAGAATACCATTTTAACGGATTCACTAGAAGTCTTAGCAGTTTCAGCATCTTTATTGACCTTGACCTCTTGGCTTACGTTTGTAGAACCTGTGTTTTGCATTTGATTGGAATTACAGCCCGCTGTAAAAGCTAGGATGCCGATACAAGCAATCACTGTTATTTGATTTCGAATATTCATCCTTAGCCTCCAAAGTAACTAGCAATACCAGCAGCAATGCGATTAGCAAAGTCTTGTTTTGTTTGGTCGCTCTTCAAAGCACGTTCTTCATTAGGGTTAGAAATAAAGCCTAATTCTACGAGAATAGCCGGCATATTTGTATGTCTTAATACATACAAATTACCTTCTTGGATACCTCTGTCACCATTGAAGCCTGGTACATTAGCAATTTGATTTTGTACTTTTTGTGCTAAGCGAGCGTCATTACCAGTTTTAGAATAGTAGTATGTAGCAATGCCACCTACACTTGGGTTGTTGAAAGAGTTAATATGAACACTTACAAAGGCATCTGAATTATGGGAGTTTGCTATATTAACGCGAGCACCCAACTCATCAACACCACTCGCATTAGGACCATATACATCAGCATCTGTAGTACGAGTCAGGAATACCTTAGCACCGCGAGCTTCTAAAGCTGATTTCAAATATTTAGCAATCGGTAATGTTGCACTTTTTTCTTGGAACCCTGTAGGGCCGATAGCACCTGGGTCGCTACCACCATGACCTGGATCAATAGTAATCACCTTACCGGATAATCCTCCTGATACAGAGTATATACCGGACCCTTTGCTACTTGCTGGCGCTGTAGCTGGGGATGGTTTCTTACCATAATTGATAGGTTTTGGAGCCACGCCTTTTTTCTGTACATCTACAACAATTCGATACGGCTTTTGATTGACTGTATCCTTCTTCAAAGAGAAAACCTTCACATCATTAGTATCCAATGCGGATGGAGTTTTAATCGTAACTGCCACATCTTTGCCTACTTGTGAAAGTTGAGCTACGCTAGCAATGGAAGAATCCATATAAATAGTATTCTTCGTCGTTTTTAGCTTCGTATTCTTCAAAGTAACCGTTGTCGTTTTTCCATCTTTACTGATGGATGCTGCTGCGTTTACAGGAGTAGATAAATCCATAACCATACGTACATATGGAACAGGTGCATCAGTTCTCGTTACCCAACGAGCATCCTGTAAATTAGCAGCCTTTGCTTGACTTAACATCAGTGGTACAGCCATGAGAAAAGCAAAGCAAATTAAAAATAGTTTACGCAATACATTCACTCCAATCTAACTGACATACTTTTTGTCCAAACCATAGAGATGAGCCGATGATACTAATGTTTCGTCTCATCGTTCCAATCTATCCATAAACTAATGTTAGATTATAGATAGATTATTTCATACAAACATGAAGATAAGTATACCGATTATACATATCTATCATCGTTCTGTAGAAATTTGCCATTCATTCCCATCCGTACTAATGTGAATACGTCCCATCGTATCTGTACGATAAATGGCGATATTGTGTTCATTCAAATGACGTAATGTCACATCATGAGGATGACCATATTTATTATATAACCCACAAGAGATTAATGCACTCTCTGGTTTGACGGATTTTAGGAAATCTTCAGAACTACTTGTTCGTGATCCGTGATGCCCCACCTTCAAAATACGAGCAAAGAGCTTACTATTTTGCTCTTTTATAAGCCGTTGTTCTTCTTGTAATTCTGCATCACCTGTAAAGAGCATAGAAAATTTACCAAATATAAATTTACCAACAATAGAATTATTATTTAAATCCGGTTGCCCTTTTTTATCTACTAATATATCATCCCAAGGCGCATATACTACAAATACTGCACCATAACCAAAATCAACAGTACCACCTTTTTTTAACGTAGTGCGTTGAATATTCTTTTTCTCAATCCATTTTTCATATGTTTTATACATATTATTGTCAACAGAAATACCATCATCATATACATGTTCTATAGGCATTGCTTTTGCAATAGCTAAAAAACCACCCATATGATCTGCATGAGGATGTGTGATGATGGCATTTTTAAGCTTTGTAACACCGAGGTTATGTAGTTGGGCTACAATATTTTCACGATGTTCTATATCTCCCGTATCAATCATGCTATACTCATCACCAACTTTAAGAAGTATTGCATCCCCTTGGCCGATATCTAGCATATAGATGTCAACATGACCTTCTGCATTGGTTTGCTTTGTATCAATAGAATAATTAGATGATGCTGACACGGCTTGTGTAGCCGCTTTGGATACATCTGAATTCGAACAACCTGCTAGTACAAACAGTGGCACTAATAAAGCTATGAAGCATAGTAGTATTCGTTGTAATCTCGTCATCTACCTATCCTTTCAATAACTCTTGTAGTACCAAACCAACGGATTGGCTTACATCACTTGGTGTATAGCCCCAAGGTTTTTCTTTAGCCAATATATCAGCGCTTCGACTATGTACATAGACACCTAATAAGGCCGCAGACTGTAAAGAATAACCTTGTGCTACAAAGGCAGCTATAATCCCCGTTAAACTATCACCCATTCCTCCTGTTCCCATACCAGGATTGCCTATCATATTGATATATACTTCACCGGTAGGAAAGGCAACTAAACTAGGAATTCCTTTTAAAACGAGCACTACATTATGAGCTACAGCAAATTGAATCGCTAACTCTACATAATGCTTCTCTATAAAATTAATGGATGTATCAATAAGACGGCTAAACTCGCCTAAATGAGGTGTCATAATACAATTTTTAAACTGCATATTGCCTTCATAAGTAATAGTCTTATCCCCATGTGCATAAACATGTCCTATGGTGCCAAGAGCATATAATCCATCAGCATCGATAACCATATGTCCCGATTGTCGTTCTAACAAAGAATTTACCAATACTTTGGCGTCCTCTGTGCGTCCTAATCCAGGGCCAACGGCAACGACATCATACGATTGTAAATTGGTGGAACCTATATTTTCTAATGGCAATACCATGACTTCTGGTATGCATTTAGACTGTACGATAGATCGCACACTATTAAGAACGGCTAATGAAACCTTACCGGCCCCACCGTGTACAGCCGCCTCTGCGCTTATGATAGGTGCTCCTACCATTGATTCAGAACCGCCCACAATTAAAGCATTACCATTAACACCCTTATGGGCCTGTGGCATTCGATCACTAAGTTCCAATGAAGCTAAACGGTCATATAAAACATAATGAGATGTGTTAAACGGCGCCTCTGATTCTAATGCTAATTCCCAAGGCACCCCTAACGGTGCGATGATTACTGTGCCTGCCAAGGATTTGCCTGGATATAACAATAGCCCCTCTTTAATAGATCCAAATGTCACTGTCGCATCATAGGATAATGTATAATCCGAAGCCTGCCCCGTAGTGGCATCAACACCAGCGGGCACATCGATAGCCCATAGAGAAAAACCATATTGGTTGCGTTCCACATCGATATCATGTAATACAGAAGTCACAGATTCTCGTAATTCACCTTGAAAACCTGTTCCCATTAAACCTTCTACGACAACATGAACACGAGACCAATCACTAAAACTTTCAAAAGGAACAATATCAATTCCCATGGCGCGCACCATGGTCAGTTGTTTATTAAATAGCTCACTACCATGTGATACATTGCCTACTAATGCAATGGTAACGGGAATTCTTTGTTCTATTAAATGACGAGCCGCTACCAGTCCATCGGCTCCATTGTTACCAACACCACATACAAATAGAACCATACCTGTAAAAGGATCCTCGCGAAAACGTTCTCCTTCTACATCTACCAACGCATCGGCTATACCTCGACCTGCATTTTCCATGAGCAACTCCAAAGGCACGTGTAGATGACGCGGTACATAGGCATCAATATGTTGTGATGCTTCTCTCGTTAAACTGTACATAAATTACCTCTTTATGATGACCGTACTCATAGCGTACGACCGACAGTGACTAATAGAAACTATAGATTCTGTATACATTCGTTCTTGCATAATTTTTTTGAAAGCCCCCGTTATGCTAAGAGATGGAGCCCCGAATTCATCATGACACACCTCAATATCTTGCCATGAGCCGTAACGCAATCCAGTCCCCAATGCTTTCAAAAAAGCCTCTTTTGCTGCGTAAATACCTGCATAGGATTGATAGATTCCTGTGCGTTTACTTTCACAATAAGCAATTTCACGTTCCGTATATACGCGCTGTCGAAAGCGATCTGAACGGTCTATGGCTTTTTTAATTCGATCAATTTCTATTATATCTGTGCCTAATCTCATATCATAACCTCTTATATGTCGATTATCTATCTTTTTATTATACACAATTTTGTTAGATTAATCATTGATGAAAGTACAGTCTATTAATAGTTAAGCATAGTATAAATAAAAACTTTATGATTCATATTTACAGCAGCGTACATTATGTTATGACGCATATCCATATCTTCAATTTCAAGATTTTTTGGAAAAGAAGCAATCTTAGAAACGTTTCCTGTTTTATCTACAGTAATAACGGTGGATAACGTTGCAAATATAGTTTTACCATCATTAGCAAAGGCACCATTATTATTATAATCATCATAATTAGCATCTATATCTTTAGACTGAACGAGTTGAAACTGTGATGTATAGTAATTAATACGTCTCATAGTAGCATTTATAGGAACAATCGATATAAACTGATTCGTTTTTTTATCATAAGCTAAATTAAATACCCGTTCAGGAATCGTAATCGTATTGCCAATACTCATAGTATCTGCATCTATTGTAGTAATGCGATGGCCATCAATCATAGCATTCGTAGTGTATAACAAATTAGTGTCTGGATTATAGGTAAGCGTATTCATATGTGCTAATACATTAGCATCACGAAACTTATAGGTTCCAACAATATCAAATGTCCTTGGATCTATCTCATATATAACTTGTCGCGTATTTTCAGAATTAATACAAGCTAGTACAAATACATCTTTTTTTGAGTTATAGCAGAATCCTTGACATTGATTGACGGAACTATCAATGGGTATCTCTTTTAACAGTTTTAAATCAACCATTGTCTTGCTAACATCTTGTTGCTGCAGTGCATATGTTATTGGTAGATAATCCATAATTTGTTGTGTGTCCATAGAGACCTCTATCATTTTACTTGAATCGTATAAACAAAAAACAGGTGATAAGATTACTCTTATCACCTGTTCAAGCGTTTCCGCTTGTAGTTGGTGCCGGAGGTGGGACTTGAACCCACACGGTGTTACCCGCTTGATTTTGAGTCAAGTGCGTCTGCCATTCCGCCACTCCGGCGTCTCGGAACATTTGTAATTATATAGGAATAACAAAGGTCTGTCAACAAATTTTTTATATTTTTTCTAAAATATTTGTGAGTGTATGCATCGCCTCATCATCTTGCTGTTTCCAGGTCAAAGTAACACCTGTAATATAACCTTTTCGAGCGTATTCAACATCTGTTGGTACGTCTTCCTTTCCACAATCCAAGTCTCCAGCCAACCAATAATAATCTTGACCTCGTGAATTAATTCTAGCATCAATTATATTACTATAGGTTTGAAGTCCTTGGCTCACCAATTTAAAATGATCCCAATCACAAATGCCGCGCAATGGAAAATTAACATTTAATAAGCCTTCAAAATTACCATTTACATAAATATTCTCAATTAATTCATGAATAAACGGATGCATTTCATGACCACGCTCAATCGAATATCGCTCTACAGATAAAGCAAGGCCAGGGATTCCATAAAAAGCACTTTCCATGGCTGCAGATACGGTTCCTGAATACAATACATCAGAACCTAAATTAAAGCCATGATTAATACCTGAAATAACAAGATCAGGCATGTCATCGGCTAATAAATAACTGAGGCCAAATTTCATACAATCAGATGGAGTTCCTGTAAGTGCATAAAGGCGAGGATTTTCATCCTCGCCATTGTACGCATCTAATTTTAAAGGAATCTCAGTCGTCAATGCATGGGATTTAGCACTTTGTTCAGTAGCTGGTGCTACAACGGTAACACGATAATATTGACTTAAATACGTCGCTAATTGGCGTAAGCCATCAGCTAAAATGCCATCATCGTTACACATTAAGATATGCATAGTCACTCCTATAGATTCTATTTTTTATTCTTATTCATATCTCCCATACGAGTTAATTTAACATCCTCCAAGCCAACAGCTCTTGTATGCACCGTATGAGACCATTCCTTATTATGACGACGGAACCATCCTAAAATATTTACTGGAACCCATGAATATACAAAAATTGGATATAACAAGTAGTAAAACCAAATTTTAGGTGGTACCTTAATTTTCAACAATACAATTAATGGGAATAGATATTGTCCAATACCAATAATTTGCCATACGGACATAGGCATAATTTGGTACAAAATATTGGTGTAAATTGGCACATATGCATTGATATAAGAAAATACCAAATATACGGTCGTCAACAATAAGAAATAAGGCTGACTCACTTGCAAAATACCATCTAAAATGACAATATTACCTTGCTTAATACCCGCTGCAAATAATTTAGGAATATAACGATCTGCACAATCAAATTGACCTTGTGCCCAACGCAAACGTTGTTTACAAGAAGCCATCATAGTTGTTACTTTTTCATCATACACGATAGCATCATGAGCCCATGTCGTCTTAATACCATGTGTTAATAACTTCATAGAGAACTCCATGTCCTCCGTTAAGCTTGTACAATCCCATCCGTATTCTTTAATAATAGATGTACGAATACACATACCCGTACCGCCAAGTGCCGTTGATAAACCAATACGATATTTGGCTAAATGCCACATATGGTTAACCATCCAGAACATGATTGAAAAAGTACCCGCAACCCATGAATCTGTAGGGTTTTTAGAGTTAAGATACCCTTGAATAACAGATTCACCTTTTTCGAGGTGATCATTCATCTCTAACATAAATTGAGGATGTACCAAGTTGTCAGCATCAAAGATGAGGAATGCATCATATTTCCTATCCATTTTATCCACGCGGTCAAACATCCACCCCATGGCATACCCTTTACCAACCTCTTCTTTGTTGAAACGTTCGTGTACATTAGCTCCTGCGGCACTGGCCACCTCAGCCGTTTTATCAGTACAGTTATCTGCTACAACAAAAATATCATACAAATCGTCTGGATAATCTAAACCTTTTAAGTTTTTTACGAGCTCTCCTACTACAGCCTCTTCATTATGAGCACACACAACAATGGCGAATGAATTTTTGGGCGTATAGTTTTTATGAACTCGAGACCGCCACATACCTATAACGGCAAGTACGAAATAATAAACCATATAAATTACGATTATTACCTGCATAGGGATCAATATCAGATTCAGTAGGTAATCCATAAGACAAACCTCCACAGTCTATTTGCGCACTATATTCAACGCCGTATTAAACAGACCAAACAACACATAACCAGTAAAAATCATAACAGCCCATGTATGCCAATCATATACCAATGCAGCAATGATGATGAGAGCAACCAATGCGATAGCAATTTTGCTAATGCGAACTGCACTGTGACCTTTAAAGTCAGGATATTTTACTTCACTAACCATTAGGATACCAACAAGAATCATGGACACAAACAAAACTAGCTGTGGGACTTGCACACCACATAAAATATAGGTAGCCGCTAAACAACCTGCTGCTGGAATAGGAAGACCTTCAAAATAGCCGTAAACTTCATCAGTTTTAATATTAAAACGAGCTAAACGAAAAGCGCCTAAAACAGCAAAGGCTAATAACGGAATATAACCGAGCCAGCCTAGTCCTTGCAAATCATTAACATACAGCATATAAGCAGGGGCAACGCCAAATCCGACTACATCGGATAAAGAATCTAATTCACGCCCCATAGGACCTGCTACGCCTAATGCACGTGCCACACGCCCATCTAAACCATCTGCAATCAGTGATAGTATCACACAAATAGCCGCCCCAAAGGTATTGCCCGTAGCAGACAATGTAATGCCGATAACACCAAATGCTAAATTAGAACTAGTAAATAAATTTGGAATAACTGATTTATTCATGACGAAGCCTCCCGATAATCGTATCCCCACCAGTAATATGTTGACCTTTTTCAATGCAAATCTCTACATTTTTATCCATGTAAATTTCAGTACATGAACCAAACTTAATCATACCATATAACTGGCCACGTTTTAATACACTATCAAGATCTGTCCAAGAAACAATACGACGAGCTAATAAACCTGCAATTTGTGTGACGAGTACTTCTGTTTTATCGTTTTCTATACAAATTGTATGACGTTCATTTTCAAACCCCACATCTTCTTTGAAAGCAGGTAAAAAACTCCCCATCGTATAATGACGATATGTAATTTTGCCTTCAATAGGAGCTCGATTGGCATGCACATCAAAAACAGATAAAAAGATTGTTACCTTTTTACATTCTCGATGTAAATACAAATCTTCATATACATCTTCAATTTCCATTACCTTGCCATCAGCTGGAGATAAAATAGCATCTGGGTCAGTAGGAATGTTGCGTTTTGGATTTCTAAAAAAGTTCACAAAAAATAATGCCAAAATAAATGTAATGATTGCGATACTATAATATCCAAAATACACCGCTATAATCGTAATGAAGAGCATCACTCCGATTAAAGGAAATCCTTCTTTTATTATTGGTCCTGTAGGCACAACTAAACTCCCCTATTTATTCTTAATAACAGTCCACATAAACTTTGGTATAGCCAACATTCGGCCTATACGTTTAGGTTCCAGATATAATCTATATAACCATTCTAAACGATTACGTTGCATCCAATGAGGTGCGCGTGGAATATTTCCAGCCAATACATCAAAAGACCCTCCTATACCAATGGCTACAACGCCTTGTAAAGAGGATAGTTTTTCTGAAATCCATTGTTCCTGTTTTGGCACACCTAATGCAACAAATACCAGCTTAGCACCCGAAGTTTTAATATCGTTAATAATACGTTGTTCCTCTGCTTCATCAAAGAACCCATCATGGATGCCAGCTATATTAATAGTACCATACATTGCTTGTAAATTAGAAACTGCTTGTTGTGCTACACCAGGCGCAGCACCTAAACAATATATGGGGATTTGATTGCTTACAGCTTGTTTAAACAATTCTTTGGTAATATCAACACCAGTAACGCGTTCAGGCACTCTTTCACCCATGCGTTCCGCTGCCCATAATATACCAGCTCCATCAGGAACAACAAGACTAGCGGAATTCAAGATCCCGTGTAACACGGGATCCTGATTGGCTAGCATAACCATTTCAGCATTGGCAGTTGCTACAAGATGTAGCCCTGATTGCTTCGTCATCTCTATAATTTTTGAAACTGCTTCGTCCATAGTGATGCAATCAATAGGGACGGATAATACCGAAATACGTTTACTCAAAATAATACTCCATTATAAACCACTATAGTTCGGTGCTTCTACGGTGATACTTACATCATGTGGATGACTTTCTTTCAAGCCTGCTGCCGTAATTTGAATAAATTGAGTGTTTTCAATCATTTCTTTAATATTATGGCAACCACAGTATCCCATACTTGCACGTAAACCACCAACCATTTGGAAAATAGTATCTGCCAACATACCTTTATAAGGTACACGACCTTCGATACCTTCAGGAACTAATTTTTTAGCTTCTGATTGGAAATAACGATCTTTACTACCAAGCTTCATAGCCCCTAAGCTACCCATACCACGGTATACTTTATAGGAACGGCCTTGGTAAATAACAGTTTCTCCTGGGCTTTCATCAGTACCAGCAAGAATATTACCCATCATAACAACATTGGCACCAGCTGCAATCGCTTTCGCAATGTCGCCAGAGTATTTAATACCACCATCAGCGATGATTGGAATACCATAACGTCTTGCGATTTGAGCGGACTCATAGACAGCAGTGATTTGAGGTACACCAATACCAGCAATGACACGTGTTGTACAAATAGAGCCAGGTCCAATACCAATTTTAACAGCATCTGCACCAGCTTCAATAAGAGCCTCTGTACCAGCTGCCGTTGCCACATTACCAGCAATAACCGGAATATGTGGATATGCTTGTTTAATCTCTTTTAATGTACGCAATACACCTGCAGAATGACCATGAGCAGTATCGACGATGATAACATCGGCTTTAGCTGCTACGAGAGCATCTAGACGATCATACATATCTTTAGAAACACCAACAGCAGCACCAACTAATAGACGGCCGCTAGCATCCTTTGCAGAATTAGGATATTTTGTAGCTTTTTCAATATCTTTAATAGTAATTAAACCCTTTAAATTACTATCTTTATCAACTAATGGTAATTTTTCAATACGATGTTTGCTCAAAATAGATTTAGCCATTTCCAAGGAAGTACCTTCAGGAGCTGTAACTAAACCTTCACTAGTCATACATTCGCCAATTTGACGGGATAAATCAGTTTCAAAACGCATATCGCGATTTGTAATGATCCCTACTAGTTTACCATGTTCTGTAATAGGTACACCAGAGATTTTATATTTACGCATCAACTCTTCTGCATCAGAGAGAAGGTTCTGAGGGCTTAGGAAAATCGGATCAACGATAACACCATGCTCAGAACGTTTAACTGTATCAACTTCATGAGCTTGTTCCTCGATGGACATATTTTTATGAATAACACCCATACCGCCTTCACGAGCCATGGCAATGGCCATACGGGACTCAGTAACAGTATCCATACCAGAACTAATCATTGGGATATTTAGTGAAATATCACGTGTTAATTGTGTCTTTAAATCTACTTGATATGGTAATACATCAGATGCTGCCGGCACTAACAATACATCATCAAAAGTCAATCCACGCATACCGAATTTATCGTCTCTCATTTGTTTTTCCTTTCTCGTATAATAAAAAACAAAACTACGACCCATTCTAGCCCAGTGGGCTAGAACGGATAATCGTAGCTTTCATTAGCGTTCAGACCGCAAAATGCCGCCTTCCATAAAATCATCTTTTTTCATATCAACAAAAATAACCTTAACTGCTTCTGCAGGAACCTTTACGATGTCTACAGTAGCCTTAGTGATAGCTTCACCTAATTGTTTCTTTTGTTCTTTTGTACGACCTTCAACGAGTTCAACATGAATTAATGGCATATGGCACCTCCATAGATACAAAAATATTGTTTTTTATATTATACGAGAATAGGCCGTTATATACAAGGGGAAAACCTAGATAAAACCTAGTATTATCGCACCTTATAGAATTATTAGCCCTACCTCTTAATTATACAATATTCTAAGAAATTTTTCACCAAATCTTTTTGATAATTCTTCTTTCATTTGAATTTCTAGTTGATTGATGCCAAATTCTCGAATATATAACAGCACATCATTACGCGCTGCCACTAGTGTATCTATATCTTTTATGATATTAGCGACCCGTAAATCAGGTAACCCTGATTGCGCAAGTCCAAACAATTGGCCAGATCCACGCAGTAATAAATCTTGTTCGGCTAATTCAAATCCATCTTGCGTGGATTCCATCAACCGCAATCGTTCTTGACTGACATCCCCCTTAGAATCGCTAACTAATATGCAATACGCCTGAATGTCACCACGTCCAACGCGACCTCGTAATTGGTGTAATTGGGATAATCCAAAACGCTCAGCCCCTTCTATGCACATAATCGTCGCATTAGGAACATTAACGCCAACCTCTATGACGGTTGTAGACACGAGCAATTGAATACGACCATCATGAAAGGCTTGCATCACCTCATCCTTTTCTTTCGGGTTCATACGCCCATGAACAAGGCCCACTTCAAAACTTTTATAAAAATAGTCTTTCAATTCCAAAAAGAGTTCTTCTGCAGCTTGCAAATCTAGTTTTTCAGACTCCTCTACTAGAGGACAAACCACATATACTTGATGACCTGCCGCCATTTCCTTACCAAAGAACACGCGCAATCGTTCTTTATATGAGCTATCTACAACATACGTCTTGACCGGTTTACGTCCTGGAGGCATTTCCTTAATGAGGGATACCGCTAAATCACCATACACAGATAGGGTCATTGTTCTCGGAATCGGTGTAGCCGTCATAATTAAAACATGAGGATACACCCCTTTATGTTGTAATGCGGCACGCTGATTAACACCAAAACGATGTTGTTCATCGATAATAACCAATCCCAGGTTCTTAAATTGAACCTTATCTTGAATAAGCGCATGGGTACCGATAATCAATTGAATGGTTCCATTTGCTAATTCCTCATAGATTCTATCCTTTTCTTTTTTAGGTGTGGATCCTGTAAGCAATGCAATATTAATAGGCAAAGTTTTACAAAATTCAGTTATCCCTTCATAATGTTGAGTCGCTAAGATTTCTGTAGGTGCCATGATAACAGCTTGGTATCCATTTTCTACGGCTTTTACAAGGCTCAATGTAGCTACAACAGTTTTGCCAGAGCCCACATCACCTTGTAATAATCGTTGCATGGGCCGTTCATCTTGCATGTCCTGTGAAATTTCTGTTACCGCCCGTTCTTGATCCCCCGTTAGCTGAAAGGGTAAATTCGTCCTACATTGTTCCATCAATGTACCATCTAGATTCATCTTAGGCCCTACATGACATTGCTCTTTATTTCTAAGCAGAGCCAATCCAGACTGCATGATAAATAGTTCTTCATAGGCTAATTGATACCGTGCTTTTTCATGACGTTCACTACTTGAAGGAAAATGCATTTCTTTAAATGCATCATATCGCTTCATACTCGCATGATAATTCATGATTTCAGGCGGTAAAATTTCATCCATTGCATGATGCGCTTCGAACCAATTTCGAATCGATGCGCGCACCACATATTGAGAAACGCCATCCACCAAGGGATAAATAGGAACAATGCCCGTATCTGGCATAGCATCTGGCCCGAGATTTTCTATTTGCGGAGAATTCATCTGCATAGAACCATATTGAAATTCGGCCTTACCGTACGCATAGAGGCGTTGACCTTTTTTGTAAAAGTTCTTTTTATATCCTTGATTGAATAATACAATCTTCATTGGACCAGTTCCATCTGTGATGATAACTTCTAAAATAGATAAGCGAGGCCGTGGCCGTTTTTCCGTAATGGATACGACAGTACCTACAACCCCCGCAGTAATACCAGTTTCCAATTCTTTTATGGAATAAATTTTACGTCTATCTTCATAGGAGCGTGGAAAATAAGCCAATAAATTGGATACAGTATCAATGCCTAATTTATGAAGTTGTTTTTCTCGACCTGGTCCAATTCCCTTAATAGAGGTCAGTGCTTCGTTCATTATAATGCCTCACATATAACATACTTAATGAATATAGTGAAAATATATCCATTTTTATATTTCTCTTGCCATATCTCATAGATTTCGACTACAATATTAGCTATAGTATACCAAATATTGTAGTATATTTCATAAAATATCAATGCATGTAGTAAAAACACTTGCTTAAACCTTGTCTTTATGATAATATACTTTTGTTATGTTATAGATTAAGCTTGGAGGTGGAAACTATGGCAAACCTTTGCGAAGTATGTGGCAAATCCACATCTAGCGGTATGAACGTGAGTCACTCTCACATTCGCACAAGAAAAACTTGGAAACCGAACATTCAAAGAGTACGGGCGGTTGTAGACGGTGCTACAAAAAAAGTAAATGTATGCACACGCTGCCTTCGTTCTAATAAAATTACACGCGCGTAAAATAAATAGTACATGTACTCTTAAACAAAAAGACCGTTACCCAATGGTAACGGTCTTTTTGTCGCCCTATTACAGCGTAATATTTGGAATAAAGTAATCTTTAAATAATTTTATAGCATATTGATCTGTTAATCCTGCCACATAATCGACAATATCAACAGTGGAATACACACCATTTCGTTCTACATAGGTTTCTATATCACCTGGATGCTCCATAAAGTATGTAAATAAATTTTTTACTACATGAGCTGCCTTCTTACGATCAGGAATTAATGCAGGTGCTAGATATACATTTTTAAACATAAACTGTCTAAACACATTCATCGTGCTTTCAATATCAGCAGACATCTGAATCGCTGGCTTATCCAACGATTGTTCAACCATATCTTTCACCATGGCCGTAATCATACTAGACGGAGTATCGCCAAAATAAAATCGCACTTCTTCTGGTAAATCGTTAGCTTCTAGCATACCAGCCCGTTGTGCATCATCATAATCGTGACACAAGTACGCAATACGATCTACAATTCGTATAATCTGCCCTTCTAATGTAGATGGTATGGTTGGTCCCGTATGGCCTAAAATGCCATCCCGTACTTCTTTTGTAAGATTAAGGCCTTGTCTGTTACCATGTTTCTCTAATACTTCGACCATGCGCAAACTTTGTTCATTATGGTTAAAATGGCCCACCATATCGCGTAATGCATATTCTCCGACATGACCAAATGGGGTGTGCCCCACATCATGTCCCATCGCAATGGCTTCCACTAAATCTTCATTAAGTCTAAGAGCACGCGCAACAGTACGACCGATTTGTCCTACTTCAAGGGTATGCGTCATTCTTGTTCTATAATGGTCACCAGGTGCAATATATACTTGTGTCTTGTGTTTTAAGCGACGAAAACACTTACTGTGTATAATTCTATCCCGATCCCGTTGAAATGCGGTACGTAGTGGATCTGGTTCTTCATCAATATCGCGCAATGCCATACTGCTTCTCGCCGCATAGGGAGATAAGATCATATCTTCTCGTTCTTCTATACGTTCTCTAATATTCATAGTACCTCTTTATCAAACATGTTAACAATATAATATTTAATAATAGGGAGGCTTGCGCCTCCCCTATTTATTTCCCGGCAGTCATACGGTTTTTATCTACTAATTGCATAACAAGAGATGCTGTTTCTTCAATGGATTTGTTAGAAACATCAAGCACTTGGCAATGTAGACGACGCATAATAGCTTTTGCATATTCTAATTCAGAATTAATGCGCTCAATAGAGGCATAATTAGCCTCATCTTCTAAGCCTATAGCACGCAAACGTTCACTTCGGATATTATTCAATTTATATGGGTCAATAATCAACCCTACAATTTTCTTAGGCGGAATCTTAAATAATTCCTCTGGCAATGGCACCTCAGGAACTAGTGGTAAGTTAGCCGCTTTAATTTTTTTATACGCTAAAAACATGGATAACGGCGTTTTACTTGTACGAGATACACCGATAATCACAACATCAGCCTTTTCGAAGCCTGATGGATTTTTACCATCATCGTATTTAACTGCAAACTCAATAGCTTCTACCTTTTTGAAATATTCTTGGTCTAGCTTATGAACCATACCAGCTGTCATACGTGGCTTGGTAGATGCCACTGTACCTACAGCATCCAATACAGGGCCCATAATATCAACAGCAGGAATATTATTCTCTGCCGCTTTTTCGTGTAAATAGTTCCGCAATTCTAACGACACAATTGTATGACAAATTACGTGATTACCATTTTTGGCATCTTGTATAATTTCATCAATTTGAGCCTTATCTTCAATATATGGGATGCGAACAATTTCAATTTGTTCCTTATCGTACTGACTTGCTGTTGCTCTCGCAACAGCCTCTGCAGTTTCGCCTAAGGAGTCAGATATCGCATAAATAATTTTTTCTGCCATTCTTTATACCTCTTGTGTACTACATTCTAAAAACGCCTTAGTCACAGTTGTTTTAGATACACGTCCTACCACCTTTAATCGTTTCTTAGGACTGTCTTGTGATTCATCGTCTTCTCTAACTATAACAGGTAAACAATCGACTTCATAGTCAATCATTTTTTGCGCCGCCACAGCCAACGAATCTGATGGTTCTACGGTGATAACTTTGCTAACGGGTGTCATAATCATTGAGATAGGCATTGTATGTGCATCGGTTTGACCTATGGAGGCACGCAATAAATCCTTGCGTGATACAACACCTTGTAAATAGGAACCTTCGCAAACCAAAATCGTACCCACGTCCTCTGTAAAAATAGTCACGATTGTATCATATAGATTGGTCTCTGGCGATACGATAACGGCTTGTGAAAGCACATCATGTACACTATAAGACCTTAAAATTTCAGCAGTTTGGTCCTTTGGCGACAAGCCAACATAGTAATATCCTACATTAGGCCTTGCTTCGAGAACGCCAATCATGGTTAGCACGGCTAAATCCGAACGCAATGCAGATCGTGTCACATCCAAATGTTCCGCTATAGCACTTCCCGTAACAGGTCCTTTTTCACGTACAATATGGGCTATTGCTTCTTGTCGTTTTGAAAGTTTCACACCCGTCCCTCCTTTCGCATATAAATATTATATCCTATGTATCATTTTAGAAAAAGAGGAGGCGCTCTCGCCTCCTCTTTACATCATCAAATAAAGTATATCTTTATTACCATTCAAGGTCTTCTACATCTTGACGACCACGACCTGTAAGTGCATCCATCATCATGCGTTGCTCGATTTGAGCCACCATTTTCTTAGTATTTTTAACCGCATCTGGGTTAACAGAGATGGAATCAATACCACTCTTAACTAAGAATTCACAAAGTTCAGGGTAAACACTTGGTGCTTGGCCACAGATGGATACAGTTTTACCATCTTTATGAGCCACTTCAATAAGATGACGAATAGCTCTACGAACGGCTAAATTACGTTCATCATAAATGTGTTGGACTGTTTCATTATCGCGGTCACAACCTAGAACAAGCATTGTCAAATCGTTAGAACCAATGGAGTAACCATCTACGTATTTGTTGAATTGGTCAGCTAGAATAATATTTGCTGGAATTTCAGCCATGAGCCAGATTTTGAAATCTTTACCGCGTACAAGTCCTTCTTGAGCCATCAAGTTAGTTACAAGTTCAGCTTCTTCAACAGTACGGCAGAATGGAATCATAACTTGTAAGTTTTTGAAACCAAATTCATTACGCACCTTTTTGATTGCTTCTAATTCTAATTTGAAAGCAGGTGTGTATTTAGGATCATAGTAACGGGAAGCACCACGCCAGCCAAGTAATGCACTGGATTCATGTGGTTCAAATTTATCGCCACCTTTAAGATCGCGGTATTCACTAGATTTAAAATCGCTTAAACGAACTACTACTTGACGAGGTGCTAGCGCTTGACACACTTTACGCATACCTTCAGCCAATGTATTAACAGCTACATCACTGCGACCTGTTTCAATAAGGTGTAATGGATGTTCATGAATGAAAGTAGTCCAAATGAACTCTTCACGCATCAAACCGATACCATCACAAGGCAATACACCGTATTTTTCAGCCAAGTCTGGATCGCCTAAGTTCATGTAAATCTTAGTACCCGTTACAGGGATATATTCACTCGCTACAACAGCTTGTTCTTGTGGCGCAGCTGGTTTAACA
Source organism: Veillonella atypica KON (assembly GCF_002959915.1). Classification (GTDB taxonomy): domain Bacteria; phylum Bacillota; class Negativicutes; order Veillonellales; family Veillonellaceae; genus Veillonella; species Veillonella atypica. The sequence continues at coordinate 480,346 of NZ_PPDE01000008.1, forward strand.
ACATCTTCTAACACACCATCGTAAACAATACCATTTGTTGCATCAACCGTAATCATTTGGCCTTCTTTAATAGAAGTTGTAGCTTCATGGCTACGGCTCTTAGTACCAACGATACAAGGAATACCAAGTTCACGGCTAACGATGGACGCATGGCAAGTCATACCGCCAGCATCTGTAACGATAGCTTTGGCTTTTTTCATAGCTGGAACCCAGTCAGGTGCTGTCATAGCTGTAACAAGGATTTCGCCTTCTTTGAACTCATCAATATCTTCAGGATTAATGATAACATGTGCCTTACCAGCAGCTTTACCTGGAGATGCTGGTAAACCTTTAACTACGATTTCACGATCTGTAGTAGTTGCTACGCTTGTATCTGCAGTTTGTTCAGATTTATCTTTTCTGGACCATACTGTTTCTGGACGAGCTTGAAGAATCCAGATTTTACCATTTCTTTCATCTACGCCCCATTCCATATCCATGTAGCAACCATAATGTTTTTCAATAGCTTTAGCATATTCAGCTAATTCCAATACTTGTTCATCGGAAATAACTTGTTTATTAGCTTCATCAGCAGGTACGATTTCTTCTATACAATCGCCATCAGCTTTACGTACAAGGCGAATATTTTTATCATTAATCATACGATCAGTGATAACCATTTTTTGTTTATCTACACGGAAGTTATCTGGTGTAACTGTACCTTGTACTACATATTCACCAAGGCCCCAAGAACCTTCGATTAAGATATTATTGTCATTACCTGTTACAAGGTCAACTGTAAACATAACACCAGCAGCTTTGGAGAATACCATCATTTGAACAGCTGCACTCAATGCTACTGTCATATGGTCAAAGCCTTGTTTTACACGGTAATATGTTGCACGATCAGTAAATGTAGATGCATAACATTCTTTTACTTTTTCAATAATTGTATCGGCACCACGAACATTTAAATACGTATCTTGTTGACCAGCAAAACTAGCATCTGGTAAGTCTTCTGCAGTTGCACTAGAACGAACAGCTACGAAAGGATCTTTTTCGCCTACCTTTTCACCTAGTTCTTCATAGGATTTGCGAATAGCTTCAGCCAATGCAGAAGGCATTTCTTCTTGGCAAATCATGCGGCGAATTTTTGTACAAACTTCGCGAAGCAATGCAGAGTTTTCTACATCATCTAAATCATCTAACTCTTGACGAATACGATCTTCAAGACCAGTTTCTTTCATAAATTCACGATACCCATATGCGGTTGTTGCAAAACCATAAGGTACAGGTACATTTGTAGAGGAAGTTAATTCACCTAAGGATGAGGATTTACCACCTACTAAATTTACGTCTTCACGTTTTAATTCATCAAACCATAATACATAAGCTGTTTCGCGATTCATGTGAGAACCTCCTGTTTGTAATTAGTGCAACACATTAAACCTTTTACATATAAATAGTATAACTTAATTAAAATTATGTCAATTCATATTGGCATTAAGATACAAAATATAACAATGCTAAAAAGTTTATCATTTAAATATCCCATAAAAGATGAAACTGCTATATTAGGCGGAAATAGTACTATCTCAATATTATTATAAAATATTAATTTGATTTATTGTTCTTAATCGTTTGTCTCGGCATAAGTAATATAACCATATTAATAGCATTTACAATAACATTTTTTATATCACTTGGAAATAGTGCAGATCCCAAAAGGAGAAAATTAACTGCTAAATACCATTTTGGATCTGTGACACCAATATCAAGTAAACGTTTAATACCAATAAATTGTGTAATAGTATTACAAATTATTAGTATAAACACAAATACTATAGTTCCTAATGTAGTATTTACATAAGGTTCATTAAATAAATATCTAATATGAGGCAATAGAATTAGTACAACACCTTCAATAATAAGAGAATATAGAAAAAACCACTTTCTATTTAAAGCACTATAATTAGTTCTCCAAAAATGTCCGATCTTAAAAAAATTATAACAACTTAATAAGCATAATGACCCAATATATATTATCAAAACCATTATTAAAGTCATCTACGTAACCTCCAAATCCTATATAGCCTTCTTATGGAATAAATCATTTTTTATTCTATTATAAGCATAGGAACATTATTTTCTACCCATACATCAATAACATTAATTCCTGCATCCAAAATCACTGCAATCGCAATTCCCTTTTTATGGGCATATTTTCAAATATATATCACCAAAACAAGAAGATGACCATATAAATTATAAACGGCCATCTCTAAAAACTACTATATGGATATAGTTATTTGCGTTGCATAGAATGCATAACATATTAATGCAGTGCAAACGATTAATAAATACTTATTAATATTGGTTAATCGATACAATATCATTAAGTATACTATCCAAGAATAGAAAATTAAAATATTGCCCAATAGACCGGCAATATTCCACATTATAAAACTCCAATTATCATCTAAGTAATTCAGACTCAAAAAATAATACTGAAGATAAAATTTTATACTAGCAAATAAAAAGCAAAGCCCCATTGAATATATTGTCATTATTATAAAACGCTTTAATGAGGTTGAATGCCACCATTTTAATAATAACCATAACAAGAATGCTAATATTATAGTTTTAAACATTATATAAATATAATCTACAACAAAAACTATTATGTAATTAACATAAACTAGCTTATGATCAAGAATTGGTAAAATATGAAGAACATCAATACCAGCATCCCCCATAACTATTCGCAAGATAACCCAAGCCAGCGTATATAAACATATTGCACCTTTAAATGTAATACCTTGAATTATATCTAGTATCGTCTTTTTATTAGGATATACTAATAATCTTATTGAATCTCGAAACATTAAATTCCTCTTTATTTAATAGTCAACTGAAAAAAGCTTCCAAAGGCTCGAAAATGATTGATATACCTACTAGCAATAACGATAAGAATATTGCTATGCCCCATTTGTTTAAATTAGTTAATCTGTATAAGAGTACAGTAAATAGAAAGTATACATAAATTTCAAATAGCCCTACTAGAAAATGAACAAAATCATATATAGTTTTCCCCCAAAAAAGACTATCAATAGAAATTTTCTTAACCAAATTAAAAACTAAAATATTAGGAATAGTAACAAAAAAATTTAATGCAGATATTACTAGGGTTACCATGAAAACTTTTAAAAAGTCTACTTTAACCCAAATTCGCATAACAATCCAACATATAAATGCAATCAAAATAGAAAGAAATAATCGATAAGTAAAATCAATTAAATAGGATGATAAATTAAAACCAACAAATGTATCTAGATATGAAATATGAATACTTTGCCAAGCTTTAACATGAATTCCATTTATTAAATACAATCCACGCACTATAATCCAACCGATACAAAATAACGTTAGTGCTGATTTTATAGTTTCATTTTTTATTAGATATGTGGCACCAGAAGATATAGGTTTAAATAGCAATAATTCTAACGATTTCTTCATGTATAATTTTTCTCCAATACTATACTCCACTTTATACTAAACAGCCTTTAATTATAAGATTTGGGATTAAAAATATTAAAAATTATCTTCAGTTAAAACAATAGGGAGCTAATTATATTAGCTCCCCATTGTTTTTATATTAATATTATTGACTCAAAAAATATCAACTAATTAAATTTAATTTTTACAAATTTACGCTTACCTACTTGAACAATCATACCATCTTCAAGAACTAAGTTTTCTTCACCGTATTTTTCACCGTTTACTTTGAATGCACCAGCTTTAATGGAGCGGCGAGCTTCACCATTAGAAGCAGTCAAACCAGCATCCGTACAGAATTGTGGTACGAAAATAGCTTCGCTAGGTTTATCAATAGCATATTCAGGGATATCTGTTGGCAATGCATGTTGTTGGAATACGCGTTTAAATTCATCTTCCGCTTCTTGCGCTGCTTGTTCACCATGATATAAACGAACGATAGTTTTTGCCAATTGCATTTTTGCATCACGTGGGTGCAATGTGCCATTTTCTAAACGTTCTTCCATGTCGTCTTGATCTTCGATAGACATATCCGTAACAAGCATGAAATAACGCATCATCAATTCATCAGGAATAGACATGGCTTTACCATACATATCTTTTGGTGCTTCATCGATACCGATGTAGTTTCCCAAGGATTTACTCATCTTTTGAACGCCGTCAAGGCCTTCAAGCAATGGCATAGTAATAACTACTTGAGGCTCTTGTCCTGCCAATTCTTGTAGATGACGACCCATAAGTAAGTTGAAAGTTTGATCTGTACCACCAAATTCAACATCTGCATGCAATGCTACAGAGTCTTGACCTTGCATCAATGGATACATAAATTCATGTACACCAATAGGACGACCTTCTTTGTAACGTTTATCAAAATCATCGCGCTCCATCATACGTGCTACTGTATAAGAACTTGCCAAGCGAAGTACATCAGCGAAGTTCATGGATTCAAGCCATTCACTATTATCGCGTACAATTGTTTTTTCAGGGTCTAATACCTTAAAGATTTGGGTCTTATAGGTTTCCGCATTTTTTAATACTTCTTCCTTAGTAAGTGGTGGGCGTGTTACGCTTTTACCAGTAGGGTCACCAATACGAGCCGTAAAACCGCCGATTACAATAACCACTTGATGGCCAAACTCTTGGAACAAGCGAAGCTTACGAAGTGGTACGGTATGACCTAAATGAATGTCAGGAGCCGTAGGATCGAGGCCCAATTTTACGATCAATGGTTTATTCTCTTTAATGGAACGTTCTATTTTTTTGACTAAGTCTTCTTCATTAATTATTCCAGATACGCCATGTGTAATTTGGCGCACTTGTTCTTGTGCTGTAATCATGGAAATCCTCCTACATAAAATCTGTTCTTTATAGTATACCATTATAAATAGGCTTTCACAATTATATATAGTGTTTGTTTTATGTCTTTTATGGTATACTATTTATAACTGCGTAATATATTTTACGTTATATTTACTTTAAAAAAGAGGTGACTCTATGGGTAATAACTCAAATATAAGAGCTCGTCGTAAACCAGCTCCTAGCCCGAGCAATCCAAAGGCATCAACTAAAAAGACGATTTGGATGATTGTATTATTACTTGTTCTTATTGTAGCCGGTGGCGGTTGTGGTTTTATAAGCGCTACCATGTCTAATCTTCCAGATGTATCTAACGTACGACCATCTGCATCGTCTCAGATTTATGACGTACATGGCAATTTAATTACTACGGTTCACTCCACAGAGAATCGTTTGCCAGTCCCAATTAATGAAGTACCAAAAGAATTACAAGATGCTTTTGTAGCTACTGAAGACTCCCGTTTTTATAGCCATCACGGTATCGACCCTATCGGTATTTTACGTGCTATTTGGGTTAATGTTGTACATAGTGGTGTATCCGAAGGTGGTTCTACAATCACACAACAATTGGCTCGTAATGCATTTCTTTCCCAAGACAGAACTCTTAAACGTAAGATTTCCGAAGCTTTATTAGCACTTAAAATCGAACAGCACTATACCAAACAAGAAATTCTTGAAATGTATATGAACCAAATTTATTTTGGTCAAGGTGCTTATGGTGTTCAATCAGCAGCTCATGTTTACTTTGGTAAAGATGTACGCGATTTAACATTAGCTCAATGTGCTATGCTTGCTGGGTTACCTCAAAGTCCTAACTACTACTCCCCATTCAACAACTTAGAAGCCGGTAAAAAACGCCAGGCTGTTGTATTGGGCCAAATGGTTAAGTATGGTTATCTCACACAAGATAAAGCCGATGCAGCTCGCGAAGCAGATTTAGGTTTAGTTGCTAAGCAAGAGCAAACTCACGAAAACAACAATGCATCTTATTTTATCAATTACGTAATTGCTCAAATTTCTGAAAAATATGGTGATGATGCAATCTATAAAGATGGTCTAAAAATTTATACCACTCTCGATATGGATGCTCAAAATGCTGCAGTTGCAGCAATGCAAAATCTACCAACTATGTATACTGACCAAAATGGTCTACACCAACCACAAGGTGCTATTGTAGCAATGAATCCACATAACGGTTATATTGTTGCCATGGTCGGTGGTCGTGGAGATGATGCCTTTAACCGTGCATCACAAGCGGAACGTCAACCAGGCTCTGCTATGAAACCATTTGTTTACTTAGCTGCTATTCAATCTGGTAAAACTCCAGGTTCCATTGTTGATGACAGTCCTGTTGATTTTAATGGATGGCGTCCTCAAAACTATGAACGAAACTATGAAGGCAATATTACTTACCGTTATGCATTACAACATTCTCGTAACGTACCAGCTGTAAAAATTGCTGATGAAGTGGGCATGTCTAAGATTATCGACTTAGCTAAAAAGATGGGTATTACTACCTTAACTGATGAAGATAACAACTTATCAACAGCACTCGGTGGTTTAACTCATGGTGTTTCACCATTAGAAATGGCAGAAGCCTATGGCGTACTGGCTAATGGTGGCGTCAAGGTTCAACCTACAGCAATCATAAAAATTGTGGATCGCAACGGACAAGTGGTGGAAGAAAATTCCATCCAAGAAAAACGCGTCGTTGAAGAAAAAGATGCGGCTATCATCACAGATATGTTAGAGTCTGTTATCACTGGTGGTACTGGTGGCAATGCTGCTATCGGTAGACCTGCAGCTGGTAAAACAGGTACAACAGATGATGAAAAAGATGCTTGGTTCGTTGGATATACACCTGATTTAGTTGCTGCGGTTTGGATAGGCGATGACTACGGATCTGAAACATTAGGTATTACCGGTGGTTCAACGCCAGCAGTAATGTGGAGACAATTTATGTCGGCCGCATTAGCTAATACCCCTGCTTCTGACTTTAATGTACCTGCTAGTGCTCAAGCGGCTGTCAGCGAGGGCCATTATAATCCAGTAAAAGAAGCTCCGAAAAAGGACGACAAAGACAAAAAAGATGACAAAGATAAAAAGGATGGTAAGGATAAGAATGATGCAATCTCAAAAGACGATGACTCATCATCCAAGGTAGAATCTACAGATTCCAAACCAAGTCAATCGAAGTCTAAAAAAGAGAAGAAAAAAGATCGCTAACCACTAGCGAAGCAACATACAAAGAGGCAAAACCACATGGTTTTGCCTCTTTTCTATTACAAAAAAAGAAGCAGACTCATAGTTGTCTGCTTCTTATCTAGCACTATCGTAAGGATTGTATATTATTTTAACACTACATTTGTAGCACCTGCGCCACCTTCATCATAGCCAGCAGTTTCAAAATGTGCTACTTGTGGCAAGGTTCGTAAATACTGATGTACGCCTTCGCGCAATGCACCAGTCCCTTTACCATGAATGATACGAACTTGGTTGATGCCGCCTAATAGGGCTTGATCAATAAATCGACCTACAGAAACAACAGCTTCATCTACGGTTTGACCGAGAATATTAATCTCTGTACGCACTTCTTTTTGACGTTGTACGGCAGAGCCACCTGCTTTCTTGCGTGTTTTAGGTTGGGCCTTAAGATTATCTCGTTGAATCTTATTGGATTCTTCTCTCGTAGTAGATTGCAATTCATTTACTTTCACAGTAGCAGATAAACCATTGATATCTACAGTAACACGATTGCCCTTAATGGATAAAACCGTCCCTAACGAGCGTAAAGATGTGACATATACGACTTGACCAATAGCAACTGCATCAATAGATAATGTCTTACGATCATCGTTCACCGGTGCCTCTGGCACGTGAACATTAGAGATTCCTTTACGAGCTGCATTGATGGCGGATAGGCGCTTATCCTTATTTGTCTCAGAGAATTGAGCCTTTAACTGTTTAATGATGGCTTCCCCTTCTACGCGGAGACTACGTTTCATCGATTCCGCATCATCTTGAGCCTTCGCTAACATCTGTTTACGTTTTTCATTAAACTGTTTCTTTTCTCTTTCTAATTGACCGCGCATACGACGTGTTTCATCTAATTCTTTTTTGAGTGCCCGTTCGCGTTCCGATGATTTACGTAATTGTTCATTCAAATCGGTTAGAACATTTTCCATTTCACTACTGCCAAATTTAGATTTGTAATCGCGTGCACGATTAACGATGTCCTTTGGTAGCCCCAAGCGCGCTGCAATGCTCAATGCATGACTACTACCAGCTACGCCAATATGTAATCGATAGGTAGGCTTTAATGTACGCTCATCAAATTCAACGTGACCATTCTCGATACCTGCCGTATGGTACGCATAGTTCTTTAACTCATTATAGTGAGTACTAACCATCATGAGAGTTCCCTTTTGTCGGAAGAACTCAAGTATGGATACAGCTAAAGCACTACCTTCCTCCGGATCTGTGCCAGAGCCGAGTTCATCGAGTAGCACAAGATCATTAGGACCACAATGTTTAATAATAGAAATCACTTGTGTCATGTGTGCAGAGAATGTAGACAAGCTAGCTTCAATGCTTTGTTCATCCCCAATATCTGCAAAAATATTATGAAAAATCGGCAATATAGAACCATGTTCAGCAGGAATAAATAAACCGCTTTGGTTCATAAGGGATAATAAGCCAAGTGTTTTTAATGACACCGTTTTACCACCCGTGTTGGAGCCAGTAATCAATAAAATTCGATAGTCCGTGCCCAAACGAATATCTGTAGGTGCAACTGTATTGGCAGGAATCAACGGATGGCGAGCACGCATCAAATTGACGTCACGCCCTTCGCTCAATGTGGCTTGTACTGCCTTTTGAGCTATAGCGAGTTTTGCTTTACCATAGACAAATTCAATATGGGATACCTTTTCACAGGCATCCATCAGATCATTACTATGTTGTTTGATAAGAGCTGAAAGTTCCTTATAAATGCGTAATACCTCTTGCTCCTCACCAATTAAAGCTTCTTGCAAATCATTGTTTAGCTCTACAAGTCGCATCGGTTCAATATATAATGTTTGCCCTGTTGCAGATCGGTCGTGTATTAAACCATCAAAATATTGACGATATTCTTGCTTAACAGGAATTACATAACGATTGTTGCGTTGCGTAATAATCGCTTCTTGGAAATATTTCTGATTATCCTTGTCATGCAATATGGCTTGAATATCGTGTTTAATACGATCTCGCGTCTTACTAATCGTATTCCGTAGGCTCGCCAATTTAGGAGATGCTGTATCGAGCAGTTCCCCTTTTTCATCAAATACACGTTTTAACCGTTGTTCCACACGGTCCATATTTGGCATGTCTTGCATCCATAAAGACAATAATGGGTATTCCATATACTTCGCTCTAAAGAACTTCACCATACGTTTATAGGCACCTATAGTTATATAGACATCCCATATGGCTTCTCGTGAAAGCACAAAATCCTTACGACTCTTTTTACAAGATTCACGTATATCTCGAGTCCCCCCTAAAGGTTGCTCGATTTCTGTTTGCCAAGAGCGCAGTGCTTCTGCTGTTTCATCTAAAGCCTCTTGAATCTTTTCTCGACTCGTCATAGGTTCCAATGCTAAAGCCATTTCTTTAGCAATAATAGAGCTACAATGACTAGCCAACTCTTCTTTAATTTTTATAAAATCTAATACATCTTCATTAAACAATGTACTACCTCGTTCTATAAAATACCTCTAAAATAATGTCCCCGTGTAATAGATTCGCCTTGGGAATCTATTTTCTTAGGTGGTGCCTCCATCGTACCCGTTGCTATGCCAACATATTGGGATACAATATCTTTCACATAACTTGGTTTCATATGACGACCATCTACGCGTAATATGGAAATTCCTTTTTGTAATAACATAGGTACATAGGCACGCATATCCATTTCATGACTATTCATGATGTGCATACGACAGTATGGATCCGTACGAATTGGGAATATTTCACCTTTTCTATCCTTTAACGAATACGATTCCTTAACACATGGCATAGGACAATTTACTTTACTACCTGTGCCAACAAAACTTGCAATAGCACAATATTCGGAAATCATCATTTCCGTATAGCCATGTATCATCGTCTCAATAGGAACGTGACTATGTTTAGCTAGTTCCGTAATTTGTTTTAAGGTCAACTCTTGCGATGGATTTACGCAACTTATATGTAACTGTTCCCAGAAATGCAATGTAGGTGTATTGAAAATATTAAGGCCTGTATCAGCCTCAATGGCACCTGTATATCCTAATTCACGGAGCCATAATAATGCTTGTGGCACGTGAATGGAAATACTATCTGGATGAGCCTGTACGATTGCCTCTAATGTATGTTTATATGCTTCTACTTCATCATCTTTCACAACTCGTGGTGTAGCAAAGGTACAAATCACATCAGATTGAGCACATAAACGGGCTACCTCATCATATACAGATAACTCATATGGTGTACGACTCAGTCTATCACCACCAAAAACGATTTTCTGTGCTCCACCAGAAATTGCTGCTTTCACACCTTCTATTTCATCGACACGAGCTGAAATCATAGGACAAGTATCATAGGATAACTCGTGTTGCGCCTTGAAATCATAATCTACATCGCCTGTTACTTGCAATGCTTGCCATGATTCTACATGATGTGTAATTAACGCTGTTTCTAATGCAGTTACGGCATCACGACGTAGTGCATTAAGAACGCTAGCAGGCCACATATAAGGGCCATCAGGAATATCTACATAAGATAGCCTAAATAACGTATTACCCAACCGACCTAACTGTTCTGTTACCTTCTCTAACGATGTGGGCACTTTATTAGCAATAGCTGGCACATACTCATTTGTAACAGTCACACTAAGACCAGAGTCTAGGATGGCAGTTAATTCAGTATAATTTGTTTCACCATTAGAGCCAACACTGAGATATACAGACATATCATATTTACGGGTAAACTCTTGTAAGCCTCGTGACTTTGTATTCTTTGGTGTAGATGCTAAATATAATTGACCTACTGCTAAGCCCTCTGCAGGTCGCCCTTTATACAGCGTATCGGATACACATGTCCATTCGTCATCTACCGTATAATAGGTAACACTGCCATTAGATTGTAATATTTTAACTAATGAACCTTGTTCAATAGGTTCTGTTAAGGATAAGTAAACTTCCCCTTTTTTCGTATACGATTCGCCGATTGGCTTACCCTGGTGATTTGGCGCCACTACGGTCATCATTTGTCGACCTACCGTATCTTCTAAATAGGCTGTGGAAAAGCCACGATTAAATCCAGAGGCTAGGGCTTTACGTTGATTTTCGTGAATTGATGCCTCATCCAATATCTCTCTATAAGTACCTATCACTTGACGAACATAGGATACCTTTTTCATACGACCTTCTACCTTAAAGGATGTAACACCCGCCGCTACGAGTTCGTTCATATGCTCACTATAATTGAGGTCCTTTGGACTTAGCAAATAAGCTTCATGTTTAGGTAACACACTTTCACCCTTAGAATCTAATAATTCATAAGGTAAGCGACAAGGTTGTGCACAAGCACCTCGGTTGCCACTGCGTCCACCGATGAAAGAACTCATCAAACATTGACCTGAGTAGCATACACATAATGCACCATGTACAAATACTTCAATTTCTGCCTTACAATGTTTGCATATATGTTGAATTTCCTTAAGACTTAATTCACGAGCCAAAACAACACGTGTAAAGCCTAGGCTTTCATAAAAACGAACCGCATCAAGTGTAGCAGCCGTCATTTGTGTACTCCCATGAAGATGGATGTTTGGTGCAACACGTTTTGCAATTTCTGCAACAGCTAAGTCCTGCACGATGATGGCATCTACACCAATGGAATCTAAATCCTTAATATACTGTTCAAGGTCCTTCAGTTCCGTATCGCCAATCAAAATATTAACGGTTACATACACAGACACATCCAAAATATGTGCTAACCGTACAGCCTCACGCAATTCATCAATACCAAAATTGGCTGCATGAGCCCGTGCATTAAAGACCTTGCCCCCTAAGTATATAGCATCTGCCCCCGATTCTAAGGCGGCCATAAAATTTTCCATCGTACCCGCTGGTGCTAATAATTCCATAATAAATCCTTTCTGACTCATTACCTATACCTTCTATTATACAACAGGGGATAGATAGACATAAAAGGGTTTACCATAAGGTAAACCCTTTCACGATGATTTATCGTAATTTACAATTTTTAGTTGCTAATGCATCAATAATCGCTTGAATTGCACCATCAATGTCTTCATCATTTAATGTGCCTTCCATCGATCTAAATTGTAAATTATAAGCTAAGCTACGATAGCCTGCTTCAATATGTTCCCCTTCGTAAACGTCGAAGATAGATACAGATTCTAAGTATTCTCCGCCATGTTCCTTAATAAGCGCTACAATGTCACCACTTGTAACAGATACTGGTGCTACAATAGCCAAGTCACGACTTGTACCTGGGAATTTACTGAATGATTGATATCTAAATGGCGGTACTATAATAGATAATACAGCTTCCAAGTCAATTTCAAACATATATACTTTACCAGACAAATCGAAGTTTTTAACCACTTGTGGATGTAATTCACCATAGTTTGCAATCGTTACACCATTGACTGTATAATGTGCACTTACGCCTGGATGGTAATAGCTTTCACTAGATGGTTGAATATCATATTGAGTCAATCCTAATTTAGCTAGTAAACCGTCAACTACACCTTTTACATCATAGAAATCAGTGTCGCGTTGCGCTTGGTTCCATGCGGCCTCTGTAACCTTACCCATCATAATACCACATGCCATAGGACGTTCATGCGGTACTTCTGTTAATGGCAATGCTTTTGGTTCATACACATTAGCCGTTTCAAATAACCACAAATCCTTATTTTGTTGAGCAATATTGCGTTTAGCAGCTTCAATAACAGCTGGCACCAACGTAGTTCTCATATATGGGAACTCTTCGGAAATAGGATTTAAGATTGGAATAGCCGTATAACGACCGTCACCTTCTGGTAACATCATATTCGTAAGGCCATCTTTGTGCATGAAACTAAATGTAATGATTTGGCTAAGACCTGCATGTGCTAAGTAATGAGTTACCTCTTTAGTCAATGCTTTTTTAGGTGTCATACCGCCAGAGGATAATACAGCCACTGGAATTGTTGGAGCAATATTGTCATAGCTTACAATACGCGCTACTTCTTCTGCAATATCAGGCATACCTGTTACATCATCGCGCCATGTTGGTACAAGTGCCTCGATGGTATCACCAGATTCAGTAATACCGAATTCAAGTTTTGTTAAAATATCTATCATTCTATCTTTTTCAATAGAAGTGCCAAGATAGTCATTGATTTGTTCTGCTGTGAAAGTTACAGTGCGTTGTTCTACTGGTTCTGGATATACATCAATAACGCCAACACTCACCTTACAAGAAGGACAGATTTGTTGTAACAATTGTGCAGCACGATCGATAGCATATGCTGTATATTTATGGTTTACACCGCGTTCAAAACGACCAGATGCTTCGGAACGCATACCTAAAACTTTAGATGTACGACGAATGGATGGACCATTAAATACAGCAGCTTCAAACAAGACGTTCGTAGTTTTATCTGTTACTTCACTAGTAAGACCACCCATCACACCAGCTACGCCGATTGGACCCTTTGTATCCGCAATAATGAGCATGGACTCATCGAGTTCACGTTCATTGCCATCTAATGTAGTAAGTGTTTCACCGGCTTTTGCACGACGTGCAATAAGGGTATTATCAGCTACACAATCATAATCATAAGCATGCATTGGTTGACCTAATTCAAGCATAACGTAGTTTGTTACGTCCACTACATTGTTAATAGGGCGAATGCCGCTGTTACGCAAACGATTTTGCATCCACAATGGAGATGGTTCGATGGTAACATTCGTAACAAGACGGGATGTAAATCGCGTGCAAAGATCATGTGCTTCGATAGCTACAGATGCTTTACCTTCGATGGACTCACCAGTTTCATTCACCATAATAACTGGGAACAAAGCCTTTTGATTTGTCATGATACCGAATTCACGGGATAAACCTACCATAGAGAAGCAGTCTGCACGATTAGCTGTTAATTCAAATTCATATACAGTATCATCAAGCATAAGTGCTTCTTTAATATCTAAACCAATTGGTGTACCTTCAGGAAAAATATAAATGCCTTGTGCTTCTTCTGGTCTTACCAAATCAGAGGAAATACCGAATTCAGCAACGGAGCAGAACATGCCTTCTGATACAACGCCACGTAATTTACCTTTTTTGATTTCTGTACCATCTGCCAAACGAGATTTATGATACGCAACTGGTACGATTTGACCAACAGCCACATTCGTAGCAGCGGTAACGATTTGTTTTGTAATTTCTTCCCCATCTTCAGATAAGCATTGTACTTGGCATACTTGTAATTTATCTGCATCTGGGTGTTTTGTAATTTCTACGATTTTACCAGTATAGATTTTTTTCAAACCTGGATCCATAGAAAGTACTTCTTCTACAGGAATACCTGCTTGTGTCAATTCATCCGCTAATTCTTGGGCAGGACGATTTAGATCAAGAGGTACATATTCATTCATCCATTGTAAGCTTGCTTTCATTTCTACCTCCTAAAACTGTTCCAAGAAACGGATATCATCTTCAAAGAATAGACGCAAGTCACCAATGCCGTATAACAACATAGCAATACGTTCTACGCCCATACCAAAGGCAAAGCCTTTCACCTTATTAGGATCATAGCCATTGAGCTCAAGCACACGAGGATGTACCATACCACAACCAAGAATTTCTAACCAACCTGTATGAGAGCATACGCGGCAGCCTTCGCCACCACACATTACACAAGAAATATCTACCTCTGCAGAAGGTTCTGTAAATGGGAAAAAGCTTGTACGGAAACGTACCTTTGTGTCATCGCCAAACATATGACGTAAGAATGTTTCAATTGTACCTTTCAAATCGGCGAACGTAATGTGTTCATCAATAATCAAGCCTTCTACTTGATGGAACACAGGAGAATGCGTAGCATCATAGTCCCAACGATATACCTTACCAGGTGCAATCATGCGAATTGGACTATTAGGTTCATGACGCTGCATGGTACGTGCTTGTACAGGAGATGTATGAGTTCTAAGCAAGAAATTTTCTGTAATATAGAAAGAGTCTTGCATGTCGCGTGCAGGATGGTCTTTTGGTAGATTAAGACATTCGAAATTGTAATAGTCTTGTTCCACTTCAGGACCTTCTTCTACGGTGTAGCCCATTTTCATAAAGAAATCTTCAATCATTTCATTAACAGTAGTCAAAGGATGAATATGACCTGTTTTTGGAGCTCTACCAGGTAGAGTGATATCGATTTTTTCCTCTTCTAAACGAGCGTTCATAGCTGCTGTTTCCATAGAGGACTTGATTTTATCGAGTTCTGCTTCTAATGCTTCTCGTACAGCATTCACAAAAGCACCCATCTTAGGGCGTTCCTCTGGGGATAGTTTACCCAAGCCTTTTAATAAAGCTGTTACTTCACCTTTTTTGCCTAAATATTTTACGCGTACATCTTGCAACGCTTGTTGATCAGTGGCAGCTTTGATAGCTGTTAACGCTACCTCTTTTATGCGTTGTAATTCTTGTTCCATACAACAGTCCTCCTAAATTTCAAAGTTCATCCCTCATTATATCAAATTTGGGTCGTCTTCTTCAATGAATCGCCAAGGTAAATCAGGCAAAGGACGCTCTTCTAATACAAAAAAGGTTCCTCTTGCAAGATGAACAAGTTCACCTAGTTCATTGTAAATACGTGCCGTAGCCACCATAGTAGTTCGTCCATTATGTTCTACATTTGCTACACCACGCAACATAGTTCCACCCTTAACAGCTTTCACATAATTACCACTAATATCGATGGTATTTACCGATTTTCCTAAGGTAAAGCATGCAGAACCCATCACACTATCAGCAAAGCCGATACAAACGGCACCATGTAAATGGCCCCTAAAATTGCAGTACTCTGTTTCATTTGTTTGCAACGTCATTTCTGCATGACCAGGTTCTACAGTTGTCACCTCAGAATCTTTTACCCAGGAAAAAGGATTCTGTGTACGTAATTCATTAAAATATTCCAATAATGTTGTTGCCATAATTTCCTCACTAAATTAAAAATAGTGCGTTACATCATACTTAATTGTATCATGCAACGCACTATATGCGAATATGTCTATTACATTATATAAATATGAGATCTCCCAAATATCCGCATCTACCAATACTATTCATAGTGCAACGCATCAATTGGATTTAATTTAGCCGCTTTTCGAGCAGGATAAATGCCAAAAACCAAACCGATAGCCATGGAGAATGCAAAGGATAACACGATAGTCGGTACCGAAATAACCGTACTCATACCAGATGCCAATCCTATCAGTTTTGACGCACCTATACCGAGAGCAATGCCTATGAGCCCCCCCATGAGACTGATTACAACAGCTTCGATTAAGAATTGTGTAACAATGACAAAGTATGTAGCACCTAAGGCCTTACGAATACCAATTTCACGAGTCCGTTCGGTAACGGAAACGAGCATGATATTCATAATCCCAATGCCGCCTACAACAAGAGAAATAGCAGCTACAGCACCTAAGAACAAGGTCAAGGTTCCTGTGGTTTGCTCCATCGTTTCCATAATCGATTTCATATTCTGAATGTTGAAGTCATCAAGGTTTGTATCCTTAATGCTATGACGAACGCGCAATAGATTTTCTATATCCGATTGTAAACGGTCAATACCATTATCGTCACTAGCAACGACGTAGACCATACGAAGATAGTCAACACCTTCTACACGTTCCATAGCCGTTGTATAGGGAATAAAAATGACATCATCTTGGTCATTCCCCATAGTACCATTCCCTTTACTGTTAAGAACACCGATAACTCGGAACGGAATATTTTTAACACGAATTTCCTTACCCACTGGGTCCTCACCAGCAAATAAGTTCTTAACTACGGTTTGTCCCACAACAGCTACGCGTTCACGATTTTCTACATTCTTGCTAGATATAAATCGACCTTCAGCCATGGTCCAATTATTTACATCTTGAAAGTTACTACTTACACCACTAACAGTAGTAGTCCAGTTCTTACTTTGGTATATAGTTACATAAGAATTAGCTGTATATGGACTTGCTGCCTTGACGCCATCTAATTTGCTAATAGCTTGATAATCAGAAACCTTCAAAGATTTCATAGACCCCTGTGATGGACGCACACCCGGTGTACGCGGAGCACCAGGCATAACCATCAATAGATTGGAACCTAAACTAGAAATGGAATTCTGAATATCTTGTTTAACACCATTACCGATTGACACAAGGGCAATAACAGCAGCTACACCAATAATAATACCTAGCATCGTTAAAATAGATCTCATTTTATTGGCAATCAACGATGCCCAGGCCATTAAGAAACTTTCTTTATACATGTGTCACCTCCTGAACAGGAGTCATATTTACATTTTTCTTATCCTCCACAATTAAGCCATCACGCAATACAACGTTTCGACTTGCATAGGTTGCAATTTCAGGTTCATGGGTAACAAGAATTATGGTACGGCCTTCGTCATAGAGGCCTCTAAAGATATTCATAACATCTATAGTCGATTTAGAATCCAAATTCCCTGTCGGTTCATCGGCCATGATGATAGCAGGGTCATTCGCTAATGCACGAGCAATCGCCACACGTTGACGTTGACCACCAGATAATTCTGCTGGTAAATGATCCATACGGTCACCCAAGCCTACAGATGTAAGCAACGCCTCTGCACGAGCAGTCCGTGTTTTTTTATCGATGCCTGCATAAACCATGGGCAAAGCCACATTTTCAATAGCCGTTAATTTCGTTAATAGATTGAAGCTTTGAAACACAAAGCCAATTTCTTTGTTACGTACGTACGCTAACTCATCATCACTGAGATTAGCTACTTCATTACCATTCAAGCGATAGGATCCCGATGTAGGTCTATCTAAGCAACCTAAAATGTTCATAAAGGTAGACTTACCAGAACCAGAAGGCCCCATGATAGACACGAAATCACCTTTTTGTACCTGTAAATCTATACCATGTAGAACGGGAACCGTTAACTTACCATTTACATAGATCTTTGTAATACCTTGAATATCAATAACTGACTGATTCATAGTTCACCTACGCTTAAAATGGTCCATGAGAGTTATTCTTAGGGCTCGTTACATCACCACTAACAATAATTTCATCACCTTCAGAAACGCCGCTTAAGATTTGAACATTTGTATCACCCGTTACACCTGTAGATACAGCAGTTCTAACAGGTTGACCATCTTTGATGACATATACATATTCACCTTGTTTATCAGTACGTACCGCTGTTAATGGTACAACAAGAGTATTCTTAATATCATCGCCAAAGATTGTGGCACGTGCAGTCATAGATGGCAAGAAATTCGAGGAAATATCAGCTGGAATCGATACTTTCACAGTATAATACACTACGCTATTACTTGTAACACCCATATTCCCTTTAGTACCTTTTGCAATTTCAGATACATAGCCTGTGAAAGTTTGACCTGGCTTAGAGTCAACAGTAAATTCTACCTTAGAGCCATTTTTTACATTACCAATATCAGTTTCATCAACCGTCAAATAAATTTCTAAATCAGACAAATCTGCAATGGTCGCAATGATCATTTGTGTAGAAATACCGGTACTAATTGTTTGTCCCGCCTTAAGAGGTGTCCCTACTACGGTACCCGACATGGGTGCAGTAATAGTAGCATCACTTAAGTCAGCAGATACTCTATCATATGTAGATTGAGCTTGTTCATATGCGGTCACAGCATCATCATAAGTTTGCGCTGCTACGGCATTTTGATCGATTAGCGCTTTATAACGATTCATATCTAAGCGTGCTTTATCAAGAGCAGCCTTTGCATTATCGACCTGAGCTTGTAATTGTCGTGTATCAATATAGGCGATAATTTGACCTTGCGTAACATGATCATTTTCCTTGACCAATACCTTTTCAAGTTTACCCGCTACATTAGTAGATACGTCCACATAATTAACAGGATTAATAGTACCTGTAGCACTGATGCTCGTTTTTACATCGCCCTTTTCAACCCTACCTGTGGTATATTTCTGCTGGGTCTGTGCACTATCATTTGTATGAACATAATAATAGCCACCACCACCTAATAAACAGATAGCAATAACACCACCAATAATACGTTTACGGTGCTTCTGAAATAATTCTTTCATATATACTCCTTAATAAATGAGTCATTCCATTTTCTTGCATTACATTGTACTAAAAAATTATCGTTTATACAATATAATTTTACATTAATGACTCAATATAGAGATTAATTCATACTGACTTTTATCAATGCCAAACTTCATTGTTTTAGCGTTTTCATAGGGTATAGCTCGAATCTGACCATCAACATACCCAGTAATACAATTATGCTCTCCACGTACTAAGCAATCCACTGCCAACTCACTCATACGAGCAGCTAAAATGGCATCTAATGCGGATGGTGCACCGCCGCGTTGTAAATAGCCAAGAACTGTTAAACTTGGATCAAAGTATGTATGTTGTTTAATATACTCTTTAACCTCACCACTAGAGTAGGCCCCTTCAGCAACGAGTATAATACTATATTCTTTACCTAACTGATGAGTCTTATTAATATGTTCACATACCTCATCTAATGGCATTGGGTATTCAGGTACTAATACAAGCTCTGCACCACTCGCCAAGCCAGCTTGTAATGCAATGTGTCCCGCATGACGCCCCATAACTTCGATTATAGCCACTCGTTCATGAGAGTTTGATGTATCGCGAATACGTCCTACCGCATCAACTACAGTATTAAGTGCGGTGTCAAAACCAATCGTATATTGAGTACCATTCATATCGTTATCTATGGTACAAGGAATGGTTATCGTAGATTGACCGAGCCGCATCAGAGCCTCTGCACCAGCTTGTGATCCATCACCGCCAATAACGATTAAATGATTGATACCAAAATCTTGTAATATTCGATAGGCTCGTTGCTGCACATCTAAATTTTTAAACTCTGGATAGCGAGCCGTTCTAAGAATTGTACCGCCTGTGGTAATAATACCGCCCACATCACGAGCGTGTAAGGGTCTTATTTCACTATTAATAATGCCCTCAAATCCTCGTTCTATACCATATACGCTAAAGCCCTCATGGATTGCTTTTCTTGTAATGGCGCGAATGGCTGCGTTCATTCCTGGTGCGTCTCCGCCGCTTGTTAGTAATGCTATTTTTTTCATGTCTATTTCCCTTCTGCTGCTTTGGTTCAGCTTGTATGTCTTTAGACACAATTTCAGTTGTTTTGGGTTGTCTTCGCGCCTTAAATTGAACACCTATAGCATCCAATTGACGCTCAATTGCTTTCATAAAATCATAGGTACGTCCATTAGTCGTATCCAATACATAATCACACTGTTTATATACTGGCTTCCATGCCTGAATCATATTATGAACAAAGGCAGAAACATTGGTATAATCCATCGTTGGTCGTTTGCCCACACGACGATTGACGCGGCTTACAATTCGGTATTGTGCCGCTCGTATACCTATAATAAAAGAAAATTTCTTAAGCGATCTAAGCGTTCTATGCTCTATAGGAAAATTTCCACCTACACTAATAACCGCCTCGTGATATAGGGAAACTTTTTTTAGAACCTCTAATTCAGCACGACGAAATGCTTTTTCGCCAATCTTTTTATAAATTTCTGCAATGGGCAACCCAAAACGACCTTCCAATACTCGATCGGTATCCACGAATTGCCATCCTTTTAAATCTGCTAGATTACGTCCAAAATGGCTTTTTCCACTTCCCATGGACCCAATGAGAATAATATTTCGTTTTACTATCATGTTACTATTGCCCCTTATTCTTACGTTAAAATTTATTTTACTATAAAATTGGCATAAAAACAAAAATGAACATACAATAATGAGAATTATTACTCATTATTGTATGTTCATTTTCTTTACATCACTAATGGTGTAACCTTGCATGTAAAGAATATACTATCTCCTTTTGTATCAATAGAAATAATTTGTATATGACAATACTTTATCTTCTGTTGCACCATATTATACCAAGATAAAAAGGACTGACTGGTTCCAACCAGAGTCAAATCTAATACATCATCATGATGAGAACTACTCGTTATAATTAGAGGTTCTATATTTATACTTTGATATATATCATCTACCCAATATTCATGCAGCAATAAGGATGAAATCAACTCATATGTATGAGAAGATAAAAATTGCTCTTTTACTGTTGTTTCCAATTGGTAATATTCAATGTTCTCTACCACCGCTTCATATTGCTCTGTATAGTATCTAGATATCCATAACGAAGAAAAAGCAATTATAATGCTTATACTACACGCTAGGAATATCCTCCTTAGGTTTGGTGTCATGCTGTTTTGTATGTCCATCCAAATGGAATGAACAAGGTCCATCTGCTTTTTCCACTTGTTGTTTCCCATCACAAATCACCTGTTTCATATGAGCTTGAACATATTGAACATACGAATGATAAGCTTCATCATTTGTTGCATCACCATCAACAGTAAACCCTCCTTCAGAAAATTCTATATGTCGTAACGTAATGGTTCCTCTTGTTGACATAGCTCCATCCAATAATGTAACAAGACAATATTGATTGTCTAATTGTGCGCCATGTTGTAATAACCGCGACATGGTATCCTCCATAGCATGATATTGATCCCGTATTTGCTTGGATTGTTCATCCATCTGTATTTGTTCGTACTTCGCTACCTGTTCAGTATAAGTTTTATAAGAATAGACCCCCATACCAAGACAAAAAGCACTGAGTAATATAATCACTCCTGCAGTAGCGTATATATACAACTTATATTTACATAGCCAAATATACCATCGTAATGAACGGGGCATAAAATTTATTAATCTTTCATTACCATCCTTGTCCAATCCACCGTAACCCCCGCGTAGCCATTCCAATCGCCATATCCCAATCTAATTCACCTAATGTGCAACGCGTGCGACCTCGTCCAAGAAACATCATAGGTATATATTCAGTATTTCCGTATACCTCTTGTAATGCGCTTATATCGATACGCTGCTCTTCATTTAAATCATCAGTATTATAAAAATGTATACCTTGAATTTCTTCTACGCCAAATCGCTGCAACATTTCTTCCATTTCAATCAATGCGGAACTAATATCTGCACCATTGATCTTTACAATACATTCTTTCACACAAGTATCCTTCCACCAAGCCCATAAATGCATACCAGCTGGTTCTACGATACCTGTAACCGTTCCTGTTCTATGCATCAATCCATACGTAACTGGTAATGGCCAACAATCAATAGTATCGACAGGTGCACATGTATCGCGTATACCTTGGCGTAGTAATTCAAGTTCATGCCGGTCTACGGCGGCTAAAAACAAATAATAATTATGTCGTGGATACTCTCTACGACAAGCATCAAGTTCAAATTCATGTTCGCCAAAATTAAATGTATCTTCTATATTCCACTTTATAAATTCCTTTACATCAAAATCATGAGGATCAAAACTAGCCATCGTCATTTCCGTAGGTATACAAGCAACAATACTATATTCACCCTCTTCTAGATCATAGGTATTAATAAATTCAGCTATATCTTCATCAATTGTGCTAGACCGTTTCATCTCCATTGCATCAGTAATAATCATTGTTTTATTTTCAATATGTGCTGTAGTGGCAACAATTCTATCATCCGTAATACAAAGCCCTGTATGTATCTGTTTTTTCTCTTTCATAGCGATGTCCTCCTCAATATGGTTTTACACTAATAACCTCTAATGTATGATTTTCTTTTTCTTTTACATATATATGAACACGACTTGATACACCATCTAATACAGCACAGCTCATCACATGTTTTGGATTAGTAACCTTTGGATCTGCCTTAATATATATATGGATAGTATCGTTTTTTTCCACATCAATAGCCTCGCTATAATCCCAACGGCCACCGTTATTGCAATACGTAACGAACCATCGTGCACCACGCTCTGCTGCATAATGAGATGCAATAAGTCTCATTTCATCTGTTGTATTACTTAGTGACAGGGTCGCAAGCCTATTCATTCCTAAAATAAGTACTAATAAAATGAGCATAATATATATGGCTACATAGCTAACCATGCCAGAAGAATAGTCAGAGATGCTTCGTTTTTTTAAACCAATTTGAATGTGTTGATACCGCCGTTGCCACCTCATAATTTGCTATGCCTCCATACCCTTTTGCATATTCTGTTTGACTATTAAACCGGTTATTTATAGACCACTTAAGAGTCACTAGTCTATTAGGATTCATAGAAAATGGTTTGGTAGCATCCAGTTTACGCTTATCATCAGTGCCTATGATGCGGCTTCCACTCAAGGGTTGTAAGCTACCATCACTTAATTTTCTATATAAGGCCCTTCTAGTAACGGTAAACGCGGTACGGCTTGTATCATTGATAGATAACAGGTCTCCCTGATCATTGATGGATACCATAGAATGATTCCAAATAATATGAGATACGATAGCGCGTCTTGTATAACGGCCATCCTCTAACATGGCCAAGCTATCATCAATTCGCTCGGTCCATATATAACACGTCATACATATTGTCATGATTACGAGAATCACGAAAGAACTAATCAAAACGCTAATAAGTAGAGATGGTAATATAAATCCATTGAATGATTTTGTCCTATGATTTTCAATGATGACTCGATCCAAGAAACGTAGATATCTCATAAACAGTAACTCCATTATCAACAGCTTGTACGATAAATCGTAGTATAGATACACCATTTACCACTTCTTCTGTAACACTTTGTTTAAATGTTATATTGGATAAATTATGTCCATTCGATGATGAGATAGTACCTGTTGTTGGTATACCACCAGAATCATATACCGCTTTCCCTGCTTCTATATAAGATAATGAATCCTGCAATATATAGTCATGAGTATACGTAGTCTTTACTATCGATAAGGTACTACTCAAGACATAAAGTATGATTGGCAATATGAGTAATACTAAGGTTACTGCCATAAGTGCATCACCATATAAAAATCCAGATTGTTCTGTTCGTAATCTATGCTTGTTTTTTGGATACATTCTTATTTGTACACATGTCATAATCACAATGATTCCCACCGAATACGCCCTGTTTGTACAGAGATCCATATGCGATTTGTCGCACCGGTTTGTAAGTCTTGTAAAATAAATTCTGTCCCATCATAAGGCAATCCATAAGCAGAAAAATAAACGCGCTTCATAGTATGAGCACTTTCTATATGTTCTGGTAATTCTATCTCTACATGATGCTGCATAAGCCCTTCTTGAATTGAATAAGAATGTTTCTTTAAAATAAACTCCCCCTGTGCCATCCGATCATCCCGGTGTCCTAGCATAGCCCACAGTTGAGTCTTCTTAATAGCTAATACAACTTCTTCAGTACTTCTATTCAACTCATGACGTGATGGTATGGTAACGATACTACTTAGGCCTATACCAATCAAGGATAGTAGAATGGTAATCGCCACAAGCCACTCTACTAATATAGAGCCATTACAATAATGTGTTTTATCACCGACCAATATATCGCCTCCCATACATTAGCAAAATGCAAAGCACTCCATGCACCAATGCACAAGAAAGGGCCAAAAGGAATATACCGTCTACCTGTATTACGAATACTATATAAGCTGGCGAGATAGAGGACACTAGCAAAACAAGAAACGTAAATCATAACAATAATTTGTATATTTGTTAGCCATATGGATATAGCACTCATCCATTTAATATCGCCCCAACCAAGACCACCTCGACTCAATATGCGTAATGCAATACTGATACTAGCAACGATCAAAACATGTACACAGGTGTCGAAAACTGCATGCTGTTCAACGATGCTATAAAGGATACCTATAATCGTAAGAGCGATAGCACCCTCATCGGGTAATATGAAATATAGCTTATCAATGGTAGCACCTATTACGAGAAATAGTGAAAAGAAGCTATAACATATAATTTCAAATAGTGTGTAATGCCTATACATTAATGGAATTACAATGGACAATATCCATATAACTAAACAGATATATTCCTTTCTCCCTTTCATTGCAAAATCCTTTATGTTTCAGGGGCCGTAACGACTACAGACTTACCGGCATTACCAGCAACTTGTTCATAGGTAATAACGTATTCCTTACCTTTTGTAGTTTTAACATGCTCTGTTAAGTAACCTTCTTGATATAATTTTTCTACTGTTGGTGGCGTATCTAAACTTTTATCAATCATGTAAAGTTGTGTCGCATTACGTATGATTTGCATATCTGCCACTTGTTTAGCATTCTTTGCCTTATCGGCAGCGGACATAAATTGAGGCATTGCAATAGCTGCCAAAATAGCAATAACAGCTACTACCACCATAAGTTCTACCAATGTAAATCCACCTTGTTTAGTTCGTTGCATGCGACGCAAACTAATATATCTAAAAAACGATTGTTCTAATTGAGTTAGTAGTTCTCTACAATACATAAGCATTCTAAAAAGTCTCCTTTCATTGACCACCTAGAGATGATATTGATGTAAATAATGGATACATGACGGATATAACGAGGATTGCAATGCCAACGCCCATAATGGTGAGGAGTATAGGTTCCATAAGGCGCTCCATTCTTGCTATATATTGTGTTAACAACGATTCATAATAGTGACTACAATGATTCAACATGGCTACCAATTCACCACTTTCTTCTCCAACAGCGACCATTTGCCATATAAATGGGTTCCCTACAGACGATGATTTTAAACTTTCACAAAAAGAATGTCCTTTACAAAGCATGTCATAAACTTGATTACTACATGATTCACCATACGAATTTCGCCATATATGCTTTGTAATATCTATAGTATTGATAATTGAAATTCCCGAATCTAGCAATAATGACCAAATATGTAGAATATTCGTGTAATATAGAGATGTTAAAAATGTATTATGTTGAGCCAATTGCCATAACCATCTATCAAATCTATATCTAATTGCAGATTGTTTAAAAGCATATATGAGTATTCCAATAAAAACCACATGCCCACTAACATACAGTAATGGATGTTCTCGAAGGGAAGTTCCTAATACAAATAAACCTTTTGTCATCCATGGTAATTCTATATGCATAGTAGCAAATACGCGGGTGAACGATGGAATAATAAATAATATAGTAACCAAGAAAAATACATTCATAAGCACCAGTAAGAATAAAGGATATGAAATAGCACTTACTATCTTTTGTTGGTATTTTCGTTCTCGTTCATAATAAGAAGCTATATACTGCAAAGCTTCCCCAACATTCCCTGACATTTCACCACTTTCAAGCAATGCCAAGGCTATAGGAGGAAAGCCCTTTTCTCGAAGAGTCTCTGATAAAGGTTGGCCTCGTTGAATACCCTCGTATAAAGAGCGATATAACATCGATTTTGAGCCATCCATTAAAAGTTCTAGCGAACGCCTAAGGGAAATACCTGATTGTAGCAGTAATCCCAGTTGATATGCTGTGGTGCTCACTTGTTTATGATTCCAACGTACCGATTTGCTAGAGGATCTAGCTATACTACAAATGACATATCCTTCTAACTTGAGTTTAGTGCTAACCTCATCCTCAGAATCGGCCCATAATAAGCCTTGTATTCTTTTCTTGTCTGTTGTTATCACTGTATATTCATAAGCATTCATGTAATTCCTCTATGATAATTGTTGTTCCAATAAAGCATGTAATTGGTGAACTGATCCATATTGCGTTTTTACATCACGCACTGCCATTTCTAATGTCTTCATGGGGGCCTGCGTTTCTTGGATTGAAACAATTTGAGGTTCCTTTCGATTTCTAATTAGATTTGCCACTGCATTCGTATTTAACAGAATATCCCGTATTGTTATAAACGAGGTTTCCCATCGTAACAAACGTTGACATATAACCGCACGCAATACTTGTGATACTTGACTGCGCACTTCATCTTGTTGTTCTCCAGGAAATAGAGATATCATGCGTTGCACGGCCATAACTGCTCGTTGTGTATGCATGGTTGCAAGCACAAGATGACCTGTTTCCGCAGCATGTAATGCGGCCTCTAACGTATCTCGGTCTCTCAACTCTCCTACCATAATGACATCTGGATCCTCTCGTAAGGCATCACGTATCCCATGCGCCATCGAATCCACATCAATTCCGAGTTGGCGCTGATGAATAATTGACTGCAATGGTATGAACTCATATTCCACAGGATCTTCTAGCGTTATTATGTGTTTATTCATAGTTTTATTTATATATTCTATGCAACAAGCTAAGGTATATGATTTGCCACTACCTGTAGGGCCTGTAACAAGGACTAACCCATCATGATAT
This sequence comes from Veillonella atypica KON, assembly GCF_002959915.1. Taxonomy (GTDB): domain Bacteria; phylum Bacillota; class Negativicutes; order Veillonellales; family Veillonellaceae; genus Veillonella; species Veillonella atypica. Next base: position 507,863 of record NZ_PPDE01000008.1, read on the forward strand.
TCACAAATTTGTTTTAATACATCACTATCTTTAGATGTATCAAGCGATAAATTAGCATGACAGAGTAATCTCAATGTTCCACAAATTCTATGATTAGCCCTATAAATATGAGCCCGAATTCGAATGCCATTGCTGGTGAAAGCATTATCTACAGAGTGCCATTCATCATGTGTGACGCCACATCGTTGTAATACATCTTTAATCATATCCACACTGCAAATGCTTGAAATAGATTCCAACCCATTAGCAGCTCGAATATAAATCGGTGTTCCCACCTCTAAATGTATATCAGTAGCACTATGCTCTAACGATAGGGAAATTACATCTTCTATTGTTATCATCGAGTCGGTTGTCACTACACAATCACAATAAGATGCCTGCACGATGTACCTCCTCTACTGTTGTAATGCCCGAATTAATAGCAGTCTGCGCCGAATCTTGCAATGAAACATATAGATATGTATCAACATGATTCCAATCAATATCACTAGATGGTATCTCTACATATTCAAACAAACCTAATCGTCCTTGATAAGAATTTGTAGTGCTATTAATACGTCTTACAAGACGCTGAGATAGTGAACCAATTAATGTAGCATGCAGTAAATACGGTTCGACCCCCATATCAATAAGGCGTCCAATAACACCTAGTGCGGTATTCGTATGAACCGTGGTAATTACACGATGTCCGGTTAAAGCGGCTTTTACAGCTAGCTGTGCCGTCTCATGGTCTCGTATTTCACCAATCATAATAGAGTCAGGATCTTGCCGTAATACAGTGCGTAACCCTTTCGAAAAGGTAAATCCAATCTTTTCATTAATCCCTATTTGAATAGCTCCATCAATGGCCGCTTCTACAGGATCCTCTAAACATATAAGTTTTGTTTCTTTTAAATTCAACATGCGTAACATGGCATATAAGGTAGCCGTTTTACCACTTCCCGTAGGTCCACAAATGGTAATGAGCCCATAAGGACGTTTTAGTAATGCGGTAATCTTCTCCTGTAAATCGACTGACATACCCAGTTCTAATAAATTTTTATGCACTCCTTCATTTCCCATTAGACGACACACAATGGCCTCACCATATAGACTAGGCAAACTAGATACACGCATGGTGACAGCATACGATTTAGCTGTCCATTCCCATCGCCCATCTTGAGGCAATCTCTTTTCGCTAATATCCATGCCACTGAATACCTTGATGCGGTTCACAATCATTTCCGCATCAGTAGCATCGATAAACATATAATCCGTTAATAATCCATCAATTCTCAATCGCACTTGTACACCATCCGGAATAGGATCAAAATGTATATCACTAGCACTAATCGTAATAGCATACGTGATGATTGAATCCAATGCAACATCTACATACAATGTCACCCCCTCCTTCATACCTTGCGGTGTGTTTATACATCACCTCTGCTCATTGCACTATGTAATTCTGTATAATAAGAAAAACTCCTCTTTATTTCTAAAAAATCCACAATGCGTGTATAGGTACGCAAAAAAACAACAAAAAAAGAGACTCTCTTGAGTTTTCACTACTCAAAAGAGTCTCTTATCTAGTATGTGATTCTAAAATAAAATGTGTTATTCTATTTTTTCAAATTATAGAATACTGCATCACCTTTATATTGTGCAGTTTCATATAACATTTCTTCAATGCGAAGCAATTGATTATATTTAGCAACACGTTCAGAACGAGCAGGAGCACCTGTTTTAATTTGACCCGCATTAACAGCCACTGCAATATCTGCAATAAATGTATCTTCTGTTTCGCCTGAGCGATGAGATACTACACATGTGTAACCAGCGCGTTTTGCTGTTTCCATAGCGTCAAAGGCTTCTGTTAATGTGCCAATTTGATTTACTTTGACAAGAATGGAATTAGCTACGCCAAGGTCGATACCCTTTTCAAGGCGTTTTGTATTAGTAACGAATAAATCATCACCTACGAGTTGAACGCGCTTACCAAGGCGTTCGGTTAATACTTTCCATCCATCCCAATCTTCTTCTGCAAGGCCATCTTCGATAGATACGATAGGATATTTATCGACTAAGTATTCATAGAAGTCAACCATTTCGCTAGCGCTCAATACTTTGCCTTCGCCTTCAAGATGATATTTACCATCTTTATAGATTTCACTGGAAGCCACATCGAGAGCTAATTTAAAATCTGTACCAAGTTCATAACCGGCACGTTGAATAGCTTCGCAGATTACTTCCAAAGCTTCTTCATTGGAAGCTAAGTTTGGCGCAAAACCACCTTCATCACCTACAGCAGTGCTAAGACCTTTATCGTGAAGTACGGATTTCAATGTGTGATATACTTCTGCACAGCTACGCAATGCATCGCTAAATGTTTTAGCCCCTACTGGCATAATCATAAACTCTTGGAGGTCTACATTATTATCAGCATGAGCACCACCATTTAGAATGTTCATCATAGGAACAGGAAGTTCTTTAGCATTAAAACCACCTAGATATAAGAACAAAGGCAAATCTAAAGATTCAGCAGCAGCACGTGCTACAGCCATAGATACACCTAAAATTGCATTGGCACCCAAGTTAGCTTTGTTATCTGTGCCATCAAGTTTAAGCATTAAATTATCAATCGCCACTTGTTCAGTCGCATCATAGCCGATAATAGCTGGGCCAATTTTAGCATTTACATTGTCTACAGCTTGTAAAACACCTTTGCCACCATAGCGTTTTTTATCGCCATCGCGAAGTTCTACTGCTTCAAACATCCCCGTAGATGCACCAGAAGGAACTGCAGCTGTTGCAATTGTACCATCTTCCAAACAAACTTCTACTTCTACTGTAGGATTACCACGAGAATCCAAAATTTCACGAGCTACGACTTGTTCAATTACTGCCATAATACTACCTCTTATTTATATACTAAATTAATCTAATAACAAACTTTCACCGGTCATATTACTTGGCTTATCAATATGAGCCAACGCTAACATTGTCGGTGCAATATCACATAATTTACCTGATTTAAGTTGTTTATGTATATCCTGAGCTCCCACTAAAATCAATGGCACAACATTCGTTGTATGGGCTGTATGAGGTTTTCCAGTCTCATGATTGACCATTTGCTCTGCATTACCATGATCGGCGGTAACTAAAAGCTGTCCTCCAACCTCTAATATAGCCTTTGCAATACGTTCTAATCCTGCATCCACAGTTTGAATTGCTTTCACTGCAGCTTTAAAATCTCCTGTATGCCCTACCATATCTGGATTTGCGTAATTTAGGATAATCATATCGTATTGACCACTATGAATGGCATCAACTACCTTAGCTGTCACCTCAGGAGCACTCATTTCAGGTTGTAAATCGTAGGTTGCCACTGCTGGAGAAGGCACAAGAATACGGTCTTCACCTTCAAAGGGAACCTCATTACCGCCATTAAAGAAATATGTTACATGTGCGTACTTCTCTGTTTCAGCAATACGTAATTGACGATAGCCACCCTTAGCAAGGACTTCACCTAATGTATGATGCAACGTATCCTTTTCATAGACAATATGAACAGGCAATCCATCCTCATACTTAGTCATTGTCGCCATAAAGATAGATATAGGTTCTCGTTTAAAACCTTCAAAGTCAGGTAATATTAAAGCCCTCGTCAATTCACGAGCTCTATCAGGTCTAAAGTTACAGAAGATTACGGCATCTCCATCAGAAATCATACCTTCTGGCTCGATAACTGTAGGCACTACAAATTCATCATTCACACCATCATTATAGGATTGTGTAACGGCGTCACACGCAGAATTAGCCTTATTACCAACACCATTGACAATAGCATTATAGGCTAATTCCTCACGGTCCCACCGGTTATCGCGATCCATCCCATAGTAACGGCCACTTACAGTAGCAATTTTCCCACAGTTTATATCGGACATAAAGGATTCTAAATCCTTAAGATAGGTTAATGCTGATTGTGGTGGCACATCGCGTCCATCGAGAAGCGCATGCACATATACCTCTTTAATGCCTTCATGTTTAGCACCAGCAATTACGGCCTTAATATGCTCTAAAGAACAATGTACATTGCCATCAGATACAAGGCCAATAATTTGTAATTTACCATGCTTAGCATGCTTGTATAACTCTTGTATTACAGGCTTTTGAAAAAACTCGCCACTCTCTACATCCTTTGTAATACGCGTTAAGTCTTGATATACAATACGGCCGGAACCAAGGTTGAGATGCCCAACTTCTGAATTACCCATTTGCCCTTCTGGCAAACCGACTGCAAGACCTGAAGCTTGTAATGTTGTATGAGGATACGTATCCCACAAATAATTAAAATAACTTGGTTTTGCTTGTACTACGGCATTCGTCGTATCTGTTTGGTCCCCCATACCAAAGCCATCTAGGATGACTAGCATTACGGGTGCCTGTAATTTTGCCATATTTATACCTCTAGTATATTATTTACTTACGTCTTGAGCCGCCATAATGATTTCATTAAATTCATCCACGATTAACGAAGCGCCTCCAACGAGGGCTCCATCAATATTAGGCTCACTTAAAATTTCACGCGCATTATTAGCCTTTACACTACCACCATATTGAATTCGAACTGATTCAGCTACAGCAGAGGTATATAGTTCCGCTATATAATCACGTATAGATTTACATACTTCCTCTGCTTGACCAGCAGTCGCAGTCTTGCCCGTACCAATAGCCCAAATCGGTTCATAAGCGATAATCAATTGTTCCACTTGATCCGCTGGAATATCTTGTAATGCACATTGTAATTGTCCGTGAATGAAAGAAATCGTTTCATTTGCCTCTCTCTGAGCAAGGCTTTCACCAACACAGACAATAGGTTGCAAATTATGATGAAATGCACTCTTAATCTTTTCATTAACCATAGCATCTGTTTCACCATAGTACTCACGGCGTTCGGAATGGCCAATAATGACATAGGACACACCGAGTTCCGTTAACATCAACGGAGAAACTTCGCCAGTAAATGCACCGGCATCATGATAATCCATATTTTGAGCCCCTACGCCAACCTGTGTATCTCGTGTTAAGGACACAGCTCTCTCAAGCGCAGTAAAGGGTGGACAAACTACTACTTCACAATCCAAGTTTTTATCACCTAGAAAACTAGTAAATGCTTCAATCAAGATAGAACCAGATGCAATGGTTCCGTTCATCTTCCAGTTTCCTGCAATAATTTGTTTTCTCATATTAGGCCTCTGTTAAAGCAGCAATACCTGGCAAAACCTTACCTTCTAATAATTCAAGGGATGCACCGCCACCAGTCGAAATATGGCTAATTTTATCTGCTAAGCCGCTTTTTTCAATAGCAGCTACAGAATCACCACCACCAACGATAGTCATAGCATCAGATTCTGCAACGGCTTTAGCTACTGCATTCGTACCAGCTGCAAATTTATCCATTTCAAATACGCCCATTGGGCCATTCCAAATAATAGTTTTCATATTAGCCAATGCTTCTGTATATAAGTCACGTGTTTTAGGACCGATATCCAAAATCATCCAGCCATCTTCGATGTTATCGACATCCACGATTTTTGTGTTTGCATCATTGCTGAAAGCATCTGCTACTACAGCATCGATAGGTGTCAATAATCTAGCACCTGCAACGCGTGCCTCCATAACTAAATCTGTAGCGATAGCATCTTGACCATCTTCATATAAGGAACTACCGATGTTACAGCCTTGAGCCTTAATGAAAGCATTCGCCATACCGCCGCCGATAATCATAACATCTACCTTAGGTAATAGATTGGAAATAACAGAAATCTTATCTGTTACCTTAGCACCACCGATAATGGCAGCCATAGGTGTTTTTGGATGTACTACAGCTGCACTTAGTGCATCAATTTCTTTTTTAAGTAAGAAACCTGCACCCATAGGGATGTAATCAGCAATGCCAACTACAGATGCTGCATTACGATGAGATACACCAAATGCATCATTGATAGCTACATCAGCAAGAGAGGCTAATTGTTTAGCAAACTCAGGATCGTTTTTAGTTTCTTCATTGTGGTAACGCAAGTTTTCAAGCATCAATACATCGCCAGGTTGTAATGCTTCAACAGCTGCCTCAACCTTAGGACCAACGCAATCATCGACAAATGCAACTGGTTTATTGATAAGCTCAGATAAACGTTTAGCACAAGGAGCCAATGTCATATCCGGTTTACGTTCACCCTTTGGACGACCAAAGTGAGATGCAAGAATTACCTTAGCATTGTGGTCGATTAAATATTTGATTGTATCTAGTGCACCACGAATGCGAGTGTCATCAGTGATGACACCATCCTTCATAGGCACATTGAAATCTACGCGTACAAAAACGCGTTTATTATCTACATTCATATCTAAAATGGTTAATTTCATCCTAGAATTTCCTCCCATTATAGACCTTTACTAGCTACGAAAGCTGCCATATCGATAAGGCGTTCAGAATAGCCCCATTCGTTATCGTACCAAGAAACAACTTTCACCATGTTACCATCCATAACCATTGTCAAATCAGCATCAACAATGGAACTACGAGGATCAGAACTAAAATCACAGGATACCAACGGCACATCGGATACACCAAGAATACCTTTTAATTCACCAGATGCTGCTTTGCGGAATGCTTCATTGATTTCTTCTTTTGTAGCAGGTTTTTCAAGTTCGCAAACAAGATCTGTAGCGGATACATCTGGTGTAGGAACGCGCAATGCAAAACCATCTAATTTACCTTTTAATTGAGGCAATACTTTAGCAACAGCCTTTGCTGCACCAGTTGTTGTAGGAATGATAGACATAGCTGCTGCACGAGCACGGCGTGGGTCTTTATGACGTGCATCAAGAATTTTTTGGTCATTTGTATAAGAATGAATTGTAGTCATCATACCACGTTTGATACCAAATTCATCGCATAATACTTTAGCAAATGGAGCCAAGCAGTTAGTTGTACAAGATGCATTAGAGATAATGTGATGTTTTGCAGGATCGTACATATCTTGGTTAACGCCCATAACCATTGTTAAGTCTTCATTTTTACCAGGTGCAGAAATCAATACTTTCTTAACAGTAGGTTGATTCAAATGAACCTTTGCTTCTTCTGCATCGCGGTATTTACCAGTACATTCCATAACGATTTCTACGCCTTCTTCAGACCAAGGCAATTTAGAAGCATCACGGTCATGGAATACGCGGATTTTTTTGCCATCTACATAAATATTTTCATCGTCAAATGTTACTTCATTAGGGATTGTGCCATGTACGGAATCGTATTTTAACAATAATGCAGTACCCTCATTATCACCAGTCGCATTAATAGCTACTACTTCAACATCTGGATTATTAATTGCCGCACGTACTACACATTTACCAATACGACCGAAACCATTAATACCAACTTTAACTGCCATTGTTTTGTCCTCCTCAAAAGAACTATATAATACTAAAAATAATAAACTAAATTATAACGCAGGAATATTTAGTAATTGGCGCATACCTTCTGCTGCTTGGTCATCTATTATGAGGATTCCCTTTTTACAAGACCTCATAACACTGATAATAGCACCAGCTTTATCAAAGCCACCTGCTACAGCTACGACATGCGGTATATTTACTATATCCCTTAATGAAAGCCCTATGTTGTTCGTCGCATAGACGATAGAACCATCCATAGAGCAATACTGACCTAATGCTTCACCTACGGCATCGCCATCAACGAGTTGACGGCGTACATCCTCCGGTATATGTCGTACATCGGCCATATGGAGTGCTTGACCAATACCAAAAACTAATATATCAGTTCTATGGATTAATTCGCTAATCTCCTTGATTTGTGGTTCTAATGTTACAAGCATATCTAGGGAATCTTTAGATAGCCCATCTGGTAAATGAAGCATCTTATACGAGCCATGCCAACGTTCTGCTAATACAGAGGCGATTACATTCGCTTGATATTCGACGACTTCACCAACACCACCACGGGCTGGTACAACCACGGGATGCAACACACTACTAGGCATTTCATCAGCCATTGCCGCCATGGTACTACCGCCACTAACGGCTATAACAGACTCATCGGTTACCATACGTTGAACCACTTTCGCAGCAGTAAAACCTAAGCGTTTTAACATTAATGATCCTTCACTTGGTGTGATAATAACATCATCAATATGTAATGCAGCTTTCAACCGTTGCTCTAATTCGCCAACACGCTCATATTCATAAAGAATACTCCTTAATTTGGGAACTAGTTCTCGTCCTTCAGCACTTAGATAGATACCAGGTTTTGAGATTTCAACTAATCCGTTACCACGTAATGCATCAACATGAGATCGTACTGCACGTTCTGATATATCCGTAGCTAGTGCTAAACTCCTACGGCCGAGAGGTTCTTCATAGGCTAGATGACTCAATAATTTGTAGCGATCCTTTAAGACGGTCATTAATTCCGGTGCTATACGCTCGCATACCATTAACAACTCATTCATAGGGTTCCTCCTTTACCCTTTGATAAGGATAACGATATTCGTCCCAGACAAACAAAATTAGTCCCACCTAGAATAAAAAAATACTTCTACACAATTATTTTATACCTTATTACAACTTTATTCAAGTAAAAAACGCCCTTTCGGGCGTCTTTTACATCGTATTTATAGATATATGTCGTGATTATTTTGTACCGAAAATACGGTCCCCTGCATCACCTAAACCAGGCAAGATATAGCCATGTTCATTCAATGTTTCATCAAGAGCGGCTACATAAATAGGTACATCAGGATGTTCCTTATTAACAACTTCTACACCTTCAGGAGCTGCTACAAGGCACATCAATTTAATGCTCTTTGCACCTTTCTCTTTCAATAACGTAATCGCTGCAGATGCACTACCACCAGTAGCTAACATTGGATCTGTAACGATGAAATCGCGTTCGCCTACGTCACTAGGTAATTTACAATAATATTCTACTGGTTTTAATGTTTCTGGATCACGATATAAACCGACATGACCAACCTTAGCTGTTGGAATCAAGCTAAGCATGCCATTTACCATGCCAAGACCAGCACGAAGAATCGGAATAATGCCTAATTTTTTGCCCGCAATGCGTTTACCTGTCATCTTAGTCAATGGTGTTTGCACTTCTACATCTTCTAATGGCAAATTACGTGTAATTTCATAGCCCATCAACAATGTAATTTCATCTAATAATTCGCGGAAATCTTTTGAACCTGTTTGTACATCACGCATCAATGTAACCTTATGATGAATCAATGGATGTGTCATAACATTAACGTTCATGATTATGCCCCCTATAAAAACAATCCGGATCCGAAATCATTATTTCGGCCTTTTACTATTCATACATACTCTATCACATATTTACAAATCCTGCCATATAAATATGACCACTACAACATAAAAAGGGTGAGCAAGAAAAACTCTTACTCACCCTTTTGGGTTCTTACTATACCGATACCTATAAATTATAAGTTAGGATATAAAGGATATTTTTCACATAATGCAGCTACGCGTTTTGCAGCATCTTGATGTTTTGCTGCATCTTCTGGGTTCTGAAGTACTGTAGCAATAATATCTGCAATTTCTTTCATATCGTCTTCTTTAAGACCACGTGTAGTCAATGCAGGTGTACCTAAACGAACACCACTAGTTACAAATGGACTAGCTGGATCAAATGGAATTGTATTTTTATTAGCTGTGATACCGATTTCATCAAGAAGATGTTCTGCTTCTTTACCAGTCAAACCTGTATTGCGCACATCTACAAGCATAACATGTGTATCCGTACCACCAGAAACGATAGTCAAACCTTTAGCTATTAATTCAGCAGCCAATACTTTTGCATTTTTAATAACTTGTTCAGCGTATACTTTAAATTCTGGTTGTAATGCTTCACCTAATGCAACAGCTTTTGCAGCGATAACATGCATCAAAGGACCACCTTGGATACCAGGGAATACAGCTTTATCAATAGCTTTTGCATATTCTTCTTTGCACAAAATCATACCGCCACGAGGGCCACGCAATGTTTTATGTGTTGTAGTTGTAACGATATCTGCATATTCTACTGGATTTGGATGTAAACCAGCAGCTACAAGGCCAGCAAAGTGAGCCATATCTACCATGAAAATCGCGCCTACTTCATGAGCTACATCAGCCATTTTCTTGAAGTCGATTTGACGGCTGTAAGCACTGCCCCCAGCAATGATCAATTTAGGTTTTGCTTCTAAAACGATTTTGCGGAATTCATCATAGTCGATTTGTTGAGTTTCTGCATTAACACCGTAAGAAACAACATTGAAATATGTGCCAGATACGTTTACAGGAGAACCATGTGTTAAGTGACCACCATGGGACAAGTTCATACCAACAATAGTGTCACCAGGTTTTAACATAGCAAAATATACAGCAAAGTTAGCTTGAGACCCAGAATGTGGTTGTACATTTGCATGTTCAGCACCAAATAAACGTTTAGCGCGTTCAATAGCCAATGTTTCTACTACGTCCACATGTTCGCAACCACCATAATAACGTTTGCCAGGGTAGCCTTCAGCGTATTTATTAGTCAATACACTACCTTGAGCTTCCATAACGGCTTGGGATACGATATTTTCAGAAGCGATCATTTCTAATTTATCGCGTTGACGCATTAATTCTTGATCGATAACTGCTTTAACATTAGGGTCTTGTTTTGCTAAGAAACTCATGGGAATCCTCCTTGAAACATATGTAAATATAATGTGATAACTAATTGAATAAAGATGTATTATTTTTCAAGAGCAGAAATTTTTTCTACGCGACGCGCGTGACGTCCGCCTTCAAATTCTGTATTAAGCCAAATCGTAACAATATCCTTTGCAAGTCCCGGTCCAATAACGCGTTCCCCCATCGTAAGAATATTGGCATTATTATGTTCGCGACTTGCATGTGCGGAAAATGTATCGTGACAAAGCGCTGCACGTACACCTGCAATTTTGTTGGCTGCAATACCAATCCCAATGCCTGTACCACAGATTAAGATGCCGCGATCTGCTGCACCATCTACAACGGCATGTGCCACTGGTTCGGCAATATCCGGATAATCACAAGATTCTGTACTATGTGTACCAAAATCTTCCACTTCATGACCTAATGTAGACAATAATTCCTTAATTTCTTGTTTTAAATGTAATCCACCATGATCACAACCAATAGCAATTTTCATAGCTCTATCTCCTATTCTTTTGATGCTACTAATCCAGCTTTCACCAAATTATAAATTTGCTCAGCACATTGATTATACACGTCTTGATTTGAACCGAAAGGATCTACCACATCTCCTGTACCATGCCCCCATTCAGCAAGGGTTTGAATTTTAGCTACTTCAAAAGGAAATTGACGAAGTAACACAGATTTATGATCTTGTGTCATACCAATAATCAAATCCGCTGAATTGACAAGCTCCATTGTAAGAGGTCTTGATTCATGGCCAGAAATATCGGCAATAGATTGAATCGCAATCACAGCTTCTTCTGTAGGCTTGGCACCATAAGCAGCAAATAATCCAGCAGAAACTACATTCACATCTAGACCAAGCTCTGTTGCCAAGGTTCGCGTAATACCTTCTGCCATTGGGCTACGACAGGTATTACCAGTACATACATACAAAATATTCATAATGACATCCTTACCGCCACAATTTCTGTGGCTATTTATACATTATAGCAAATACATCCAATATGTAAAGACATTTTTCTATTATGAATGGACATAATAAATATTACCTAACTGCTTATAAATAGATAATATGACCGGCACACGCCTTTTCCATGCGATTCATGACCGCTACGCCGAGGCCTGTATTCACAACACCTTCTGCTAAAATATAGTCTACATCACATTCATTAAAATGATGTAATGTCTTATAAAAATCGTGAGCTAAGGCAACCGCATCACCACTATGTCCATATACATGAAATTCACCGTGTACACTATCTTTTAACAAATCATATGTTTCTTGACTAACCAAGAATGCACCACGTTTAGTGTCCTGTTCACGAATCACATTACTGAAAGCTTCCGCCACATCCTTTGGATTTCCTATAAATGCACGCATAGGTGCATCGGGAGCATAATGCTTATACTTCATACCAGGAGCCTTTGGCGCTTCATTTTGAGACGATAAAAACGGATCATAGGACACATTATCTACAACTTGTTCTAACATTTCTTTTGTAATTCCACCGGGCCGTAAGATGGTCACTCCATCATCTCTCACCTCTACAACCGTTGATTCCACACCAATCGTACAGATTCCAGCATCCACAATATACGGAATACGTCCATTCATATCATCATAAACGGATTGTGCCGTAGTCGGGCTTGGACGGCCTGAAATATTAGCACTAGGCGCTGCGATTGGCACACCGGCCAATTCTAATATGTTACGGCATACAGCATGATCTGGACATCGTAATGCCACGCGAGCTAACCCACCAGTTGCACGGTCAGGCACGAGATCGGATTTAGGCAATGTAATTGTTAAAGGACCCGGCCAAAAAGCCTCAATCAAGGCCCTTGCTGTTTCAGGTATTTCTTTCACAAGCGGTTTAATGCTTTCCGCATTGGGTACATGTAATATCAATGGATTATCTGAAGGACGACCTTTAGCAGCATAGATTTTATCCATTGCATCTGCATCGAGGCCATTAGCACCAAGGCCATATACGGTTTCCGTAGGAATTGCTACAACATCACCATGACGCAACGCATGTGCAACTAATTGAAGATTATCTCTTGTAAGTTCGGTAATGATTTTAGTCTCCACATTCTCACCCCTTCACGCGAGCCGTTACAACTCGATTAATGCCCGCTAAATCTGCTGCAAAAGATATATCTACATAGGAGCCAACAGACTCCAGTAAAGATTTTACATCTTCAGCCTGATCATATCCTACCTCAAAGGCCACAAGTCCATAAGGTTTAAGATATTTTACGCACTCCATAGCTAACTGACGATAGAAATCAAGGCCATCTTCACCACCAAATAATGCAATATGAGGCTCATTAAGTACATCAGGAGACAGGATTTTCTTATCCTCTAATCGAATATACGGCGGATTAGATACAATCACATCAAACAACTCATTATGATGTTCTAAATAAGAAAACATATCCGATTCGTGAAATTCGCTACGATTCTCTAGCTTAAATGCTTCTTGATTCTTTGTGGCTATTTCAAGTGCATCACGAGAAATATCAAGGCCCATCCCCGTTGCTGTAGGCAGATAATGCAAGAGGCTTAGTAAAATAGTACCAGGGCCCGTACACATATCAAGGATTCGAATAGAGTCTTGTTGATGATAGGAACTTAATACATATTCTACTAATGTTTCTGTATCGGGACGAGGAATGAGGACCTTATCATTTACAGCAAATGTCAATCCCATAAAGTCTTTTGTTCCCGTTAAAGATGCTACAGAATGTCCTTTAGCCCGTTCAATGACAAGCGGTCTAAATCTATCCAGCTCTTCTTGCTCTAATGGTTGATCATAATTCGTATATAGATATATACGATTCTTCCCTAAAACGTGAGAAAGCAGTACTTCCCCATCAAGACGAGGTGTATCCATCCCCTTGCTTTGAAAGTACTGCTCTGTCCACTGGAGAATACGACCAATCGTCCAAATCTCCTTATACATTTGTATTAGCCTCCTGCATTTTAGCTGCTTGATCAGCGGCATTTAAGGCTTGAATAATTTCATCGAGATCACCATTTAAAATGGCATCCAATTTATACAATGTTAAATTGATACGATGATCTGTTACGCGACCTTGTGGATAGTTATAGGTACGAATACGTTCACTACGATCACCTGTACCAACTTGGCTCTTGCGGTCTGCAGCCATGCTAGCTGTAGCCTCTTGTTCGGCTTTATCTTGCAATTTTGCACGCAATACGCGCATCGCTTTTTCTCTGTTTTGTAGCTGAGAACGTTGATCCTGACAAGCTACGACAATACCTGTTGGTAAGTGGGTAATACGGACAGCAGATTCTGTTTTATTAATATGCTGACCACCGGCACCACTGGCGCGATATGTATCGATTTTCAAATCCTTATCATTGATTTCAATATCAACATCTTCCATTTCAGGAAGTACTGCCACAGTAACCGTAGATGTATGTACACGGCCTTGTGTTTCTGTAGCTGGAACCCGTTGTACACGATGTACACCAGATTCAAATTTCATCTTGGAATATACATTCTCACCATCTACAGAGAATACAACCTCTTTAAAACCGCCTAGTTCAGGTTCATTAGCATCGATAATTTCACAACGCCACCCTTGGCTTTCAGCATATTTTGTATACATACGGAATAAGTCGCCTGCAAACAATGCCGCTTCATCGCCACCAGCGCCACCGCGAATTTCGATGATAATATTTTTATCATCGTTAGGGTCTTTTGGTAATAAAAGAATTTGTAATTTTTCTTCTAATTCCTCTTTTTGAGGTTTTAATTCTTTCAATTCTTCTTGAGCCATTTCACGGAATTCTTCATCCATTGTTTTGTCTTCAATGACTTCCATGGCTTCATCAATACCAGCTAACACCTTTTTATATTCTCTAAAAGCTTCTACAGTTTCAGATAATTGGGCATGTTGACGTGTTAGTTTACGCCATTCATCTTGACGCGCAATGACTTCAGGGTCACTGATGCGTTGCTCTAGATCCATAAATTTATCTTCAATAACTTGTAATTTATCTACTAACATATATAACCTCAATCTTAATATGTTTCATCTTCATAAGCATCTTCTTCTGGAGGACGCACCTCTTCTAGAGCACGAATAGCCACTTCGATTTGATCTGCTTCTGGTTCACGGGTCGTCATATATTGCAACGCCAAGCCCGGTTTAACGAGAGATTTTACAAAGGAGCTTTCACTACGTCCTGCAAAACGAATAAATTCATAGGCAATACCTGCTACGACGGGCATCAGTAAAACACGTGACACAATGCGCTCTAGCAAATTAGGCCAACCTAAAAAGGCAAATACAAATATACTAACTACCATTACAATGAGTAGAAAATTAGTCCCGCATCTCGGATGTAAACGAGATTGAGCACGCACATTTTCTACGGTCAAAGGTAGATCATTTTCATAAGCATGAATGGTTTTATGCTCTGCTCCATGGTATTGGAATACACGTTGTATATCCTTAGTTTGACCAATACCCCATATATAGAGCAAAAACAAAGCCAATCGAATAGCACCTTCAACCAGGTTCAAAATAAAGTGATTATCTTGAATACCAGGAATAAATTTAACTACAAATGTAGGAAGGGCCACAAATAAAGCGATTGCAAATAGTGTGGAAAATACTATGGTAATGGCAATTTCACTATTCGACATTTCTTCCTCTTCATCACCAGCCGCTTTCGCAGAGAAGGACAAGGCCTTCATACCGATAACAAGAGATTCATATAAGGCTATACAGCCTCGTAAAAAAGGTTTCTTTAATATAGGATATCGCTCTTGAATGGACGTGGTGGCTTCCTTTTGCACCACGATAGAACCGGAAGGCTCACGTACAGCTGTCGCCGTATATCCTGGGCCACGCATCATGACGCCTTCAATGACAGCTTGTCCACCAACGAACTTCTTAATACGTTCTTTTGCCAAAGGATTTCCTTTCATAAACAAATAGAGGCAGAGCCCAAAGCCCTGCCAATAGTTGTTTCGCTACATAAACTATTATTTACCGTAACGTTTGTTAAATTGTTCGATACGACCACGAGCTTGAGCCGCACGTTGTTGACCAGTGAAGAACGGATGGCATTTGGAGCAAACGTCTACACGAAGGTCTTCTTTTACAGAGCCAGTTTTGAATGTGTTACCACAACCGCAAGTAACTGTAGCTTCTTTATAGTCTGGATGAATACCTTGTTTCATTCTATACACCTCTTTCCAGCAATCAATATTATTCTTATAGATTATAGCACGATAATGCGTACAAATCAAGAAACTACTCTTTAGAAGCCTGTTTTTCTTCAATTGCTTCCGCTAAGATAGTTTCTAAATCACTTTCATTCAAAAGATCGCGTAATGCAATCAATTCTTCCAAGGAAAGAGTAATCCCTTTTTTCATACTTGTATATTCGCTATCCCAAGCACGAAGATCAAATTTAGGATTATATTTCCCCCAGCTTGTGCATGTAAGTTGTTTTTTCCAGCCATCTTTATCTTCTGATAATGTGCCGATAACTTTGAAAATTTCGAAATTAATAACAGCCATTGTTACCTCCCTCCTCACCTAATTACAGTGTACACTATTTGTCAAATTATGTAGTTCTAAATCGATACGATATATTGTAAACCAAATTACCTATATTGACAATTATTTTTTATAGTCACTGTAGTCTTCAATATCGATGGATGTCGTCGGAGGCATTACGTCAGCACCCAAAGAATTCATATTTTCTTGCCATGATGCTCGTGCAGATTTGATAGTCTCTTTATACGCTTCATCAATATTTTTGGCCGCATTAACTAGTAGCGATTCATCATTTACATCGAGTACACGGCGACGTACGCTGCTAAGCATATAGCCGAAGGATTCTTCTGTTTGAACGAGCATAGAAATCTCTTGCATTAAGGTTTGCCCAATTGTGCTAGAGAAATATGTATACCACATATATGCCAATTCTACATCAGGGAACATCCAATATACACCCGTACTAGGTGCTTCTGTACCCATAGACACCTCTACATGGTCACTATAGCGGGTAAAAGCTAAGTAATACGCTCCATTTTCACGAAGTGCCGCACGTCCTAGTTCTGAAACACGACTATCTATACAATAAATGCCATCCTGACCTAAAGCTACATCAGTTTGACCGCCAGGCAATAAAATAGAACGTAAAGACAAACCGTAGTTTAATACAGTAAATACCGGTAATTGAGCAAAGACGCCATGAGGCAATGGAATATAATTAATAGCTTTCCAGTCATCACCAACTCGTTCACGAAGGCCTACACGCATCTTTTTAACATCATATTTACCATAAATGATTTCATAAGCCCCAAGGGGAGTCCATTCACGAATAGATTCTACACGTTTTTGGTTCAAAAAGAATTGTAATGCCATATTATTCAATCCCAATTGATTTTGTGCCATCGTTGCTGGTAAGAATAATTGAGCCGTCCCTTCTGGAACCAAATTATGCAAACCATTAGCTACCTCTTCTACAATATCTTCAGAGGATTGGAACATACCAACCGTACCTGTAAAGATATGGTCAAAATAGCTACGATGAGGCCATTGATTAATAATCTGAGCCATTGGATACAATCGAGAGATAATGCTATAACATACGGAAGATGCTGTATAGAGGACAACCTTTTTATCCTCATAAGATTGTAAAATTTCATCTATCATGCCAGCGTATTCTTCTACATAAGCATAAAGGACGAGCTCTCCAGTTTTACTATGACTTTCTATACTTTCACGAACAGGCGTTTCCCATATAGTTCCTACATCAAGACCATCTAGAATTCCAGTATCACTAATAAAATCAAAGAGTTCTACCGTAAATGAAGGGCCGTACAATGCACGAAATGTATTTACATCATATGGAATAGGTCCAAAGGATTCCACCGTAGATTTCTCAGCTAATCCATATAAGTCCTCTGGTGTAACACCCCATTCACGAGAATTCGCATTGCTAGAAAGCAATTGATCTAATACTTTAAAACGCATTAATTCGTTGACGATATCAATACCTTCTATGCCATATTGAGCACAAAGGGCAATTAGTTCTTCATTATTCTTTTTCATATTAAACCTTTCCTGCTGACGGACAAAGATGATGTAAAAAACAAGTTTCACATAGAGGCTTACGAGCTTTACAAACACGTCGTCCATGATAAATCAGCCAATGATGAGCTGCAGACCACTTCTCTTTTGGTATAGCCTTTTGCAATTTTTGTTCCATTTCTTCTGGCGTCTTTGCAATACCTAATTTCAATCGGTTTGCTACACGGAATACATGTGTATCCACCGCAATAGCTGGTGTTCCGAATAATACGGATACCACAACGTTTGCCGTTTTTCGACCTACACCGGGTAATTCAACGAGCTGATCAAATTCACGTGGCACTTCTCCATGATATTGTTCTACCAATATATGACAAGTGGCAATCAAATTCTTCGCCTTTGATTTATACAAACCACAATCCTTGATAAGAGCTTCTAGTTTTGTAACACCAACCTCTAGCATCTTAGCCGGATGATTTAATGCAGGGAACAATCGTTTTGTAACAATGTTAACCCTCTCATCTGTGCACTGTGCAGATAACACAACAGCGACTAATAATTCAAATTCATTTGTGTATTTAAGAGCAGGTTTGGCATCAAAATAATGCTCTTCTAATAATGCTAATTGTTCTGCCTTAATTGCTTTCGTAACACGCACGATAAACTCCTTTCTCACCTGTGAAAGTACGAACTCGTACAATTTATATCTTACCATACGTATTCATTAAGTTCTATGTTATAATAAATTATGTTATTCTAATATAGAATACAGGAGGCAATTATGACCAATATTAACGATACATTAAAACGTATAAATGAACTAGCAGCTAAGAAAAAATCAGGTCAAGAACTAACACCTGAAGAATTAGCCGAAAAGAAAGAGCTATATAACATCTATTTAGGCTTTATTAAAGGACAAATCACAGATACCTTAGATCGCGTTGAATTTGTTGATCCTAAAACAGGTGAACGAACAGCACCTAAAAAAGCGCTTGAAAACTTAGCGTTAGAGGCAGATAAAGAAATTAAAGAACGTAAGGACATTCACTAACACTAAAAGGCACTTCAAATTGAAGTGCCTTTTTAAATTCATTTCTTTATAATTTGCCTAATCGTTTCATTGCATCATAGATTTTTCCAGCTAATCCCTTCATTTGGAATTTAGGAATACCACATGCAGCGATACGAATACCATTGCCTAAGGCAATGCAATAAATATGTTCTTTTTTTAGTTCTTCACAAATAGCGGTACCAGAATCAGTTGGTATAGTAATAAAGAAACCACCTCGATATGGCAACATAGGTAAGCCCACTTGTGCTGCCTCTTGTTTAAAGATATCTGCACGATCGCGAATCAATTGATAATAACAATTACGTTCGTCCTCATAAGCCTTAAATTTATCAGGGTCAGAAACGATATTCGCCATAGCGCGCATTGCTGGACGACAAATATTAGACCAGGTTGCACGACTAGTCGATTTATTCACTTCTAAGAATTCATCGGCGATTTCTTCATCAGAAGAAATACCAATCATAGCGCCAACACGTTGACCATACATTGTAAAGCCCTTAGATAAGCTATAACATACACAAACTAGGATTTCCTTTGGTAAGTGCCCCATCTTTTTAAAGAATGCGCGGACTTCTTCTTTTTCACCAGAATAATCCAAATAAGCCACATCGATACCAATGATGACGTTATTGCGACCAATAGCAACTAATTCTTTCAAGAAACTAAGAATAGAATCCCAGTCCTTATCCTCTACAGAATATCCTGTAGGATTATTACCTGGTGTATTAAATAAGATAACAACATTTGTTTGTTTAGCAGCTAATTCCTTAACACGATGTTGGAATGCATCATGATTAAAGTTATTATGTTCATCAAATAAAGAGTATGTAACAAGTGTACGTCCATTATCACTACAAATAATACGATATGCACCCCAGTACCAATCTGCAGTTAATACTTCATCACCAGGTTCAGTATAGTTATGTACCAAATGATGAATACCGCCTGTACCACCAGTGGTTGCGATGCTACGAATAAAGCCGTCAGGACGAGAATCACCAAAGCATTCTTTTTCAGCACATTCCAAATATTGTGGAATCCCTGCAATAGGGGCATATCCAATATGTTCGGTGTCAGATAAATTTAAATATTCTTCTTTTACAGTTTTTAAGAATACTAAATTACCTTCTTCATCATAAATAGCACCCAAAGTACCATTTACTACATTTTCACGACCATTTAATTTTGTATCTTCCGCCGCCTGTCCTGCAGTTACAAAGATTACATCTTTTAATTTTTTTCCTCTTGCGTGTTTCGCTGCTACACTTGTCATCGCATACACCATCCTAACTAAAAAGAACTATTACATCAATATCATACCTAAAGTTAAGCATTTATACAATGAGTATTCATGAAAAATATTGTATACATGAGTGAATACAAAAAACCACCCATCAAAGATGAGTGGTTTCAATTGCATATATGACGATTAGAATGTATAACCTACACCAGCATGTAAGCCTTTGGAAGTCTTGTCATTATCGTTTACGCTATATTTGTCATAACCATAATAAACATTCAAATCAATGTTAGGTTTAACTTCATATTGAGCACCTACTTGATAGGATTGTTTAATATCGTTGCCCCAACCAGCTTTAGCAAAGCCGTTAACTTTGTCAGTCAAAGGCACGTGACCAATTACACCAGCTTGAACACCTAACTCAGTGTCATGTGTACGGATAGCTGTACCAGCACCGTAAATATTTACATTTGGATGTACTTTGTAAACATAAGCCAATTGGTGATCTTTAATATCGCCATTTTTAGCATTTACTTTGTTATAAGAGTATTGAAGAGCAGATTTATTGCTTAAATCATGTTCTAAAGATACACCAAAGCCATCATTGTTAGTGCCACCGCTATTAGATACGCGTTGATTGAACGCATAATCAGCTTGAATTTTTGTGGAATTATCACTGATTTTAGTTACAGGCACGGATGCAGCGAATGCACTGCCAGTAATCACTGTTGCAGCTAAAGATAATAATACTAATTTTTTCATTTGTACCTCCTATACACACATAGATATGTGTCTTAATAAGTTACTTTTATTCTAATATTGTATAAGTATATATATTAAATATTAGCGTTTCATGAATACAGGGATATCAGGGATGCTGCTTGTAGGAGCAGATGTGTTTGTTGCTGGACGTGCAGCAGTTGTTGTTTTACCGAATTCTGGAACATTCTTAGTACTGGAGTTAAAACCAGTTGCAACAACTGTAACTTGAACGCTATCGCCTAAGCTTTCATCAATAACAGAACCGAAGATGATATTTGCATCAGGATCTGCTGCATCAGAAATAATTTCAGCTGCTTCGTTAATTTCGAACAAGCTCAAGTTTGCACTACCGGAAATATTAAGCAAGATGCCTTTAGCACCATCGATGGAAGTTTCCAACAATGGGCTGTTGATAGCCATCTTAGCAGCGTCTGCAGCGCGGTTTTCACCAGTAGCTAAACCAATACCCATCAAAGCTTCGCCTTGTTCAGTCATGATAGTCTTAACGTCTGCAAAGTCAAGGTTGATTAAACCAGGAATTTGGATCAAATCGGAAATGCCTTTGATACCTTGGCGAAGAACATCATCAGCTTTACCAAATGCATCAGACAAGGAGCATTTTTTATCTACAACTTGTAACAATTTGTCATTAGGAATAACGATAATTGTATCAACTTTTTGAGTCAAGAATTCAATGCCTTTTTCTGCTGCAGCACGACGACGTTTACCTTCAAATGCAAAAGGTTTTGTTACAACGCCTACAGTCAATGCACCTACTTCTTTAGCGCATTCAGCAACTACAGGAGCAGCACCAGTACCTGTACCACCACCCATACCAGCAGTTACGAATACCATATCAGCACCTTCAAGAGCTTTGATGATATCTTCGCGACTTTCTTGAGCAGCTGCTTCACCGATTTGTGGGTTAGCACCAGCACCAAGACCTTTAGTAACTTTTTCACCGATTTGAATAGTTACATCAGCCTTGGACAATTCAAGTACTTGGCTTTCAGTGTTAACGGATAAGAATTGAACCCCATTTAGTTCACTTTCAACCATGCGGTTAACAGCGTTATTACCGCCACCACCGACACCGATAACTTTAATATTTGCAAAATCAGACATCGAACTTCCTCCTCTTATCGTTATCTATTTCTGTCAATATAAATACGAATACATCTATTTATATACTGAGTTAATTATAACAATTACATTTATTTTACACTAAAATTTAAAAACTTTCCACTACAACTATAATCGAATCTTGATAATTAGAAACGTTTAGTCATAATGTTCTTTCGAATAGCAGCTAAATTAATAAAAACCCGTAACCCAAAACCAATCAAGGCAACGTAGTATAAATTAATCCCAATTAAGTCGCCAATATATACTAATACAACAGCAAGTATTACATTGGAGAAGAATCCACTGATAAAATTACTTAAATCAAATAGTCTCTCTAATGCGGCACGACTGCCACCAAATACCGCATCTAATGCAGCTAGCACAGCTACAGAAGTATAATTAGCATAGCTTGCTGGAATATGTAATGGTGTAAACCATCCTACAACAACACCTACTATGAGTCCAATGATAGCAAAGATATAAATATTCATTCTTTACCTCCTAACTCATTTGATTGTAAATGCTCTTCTCTATAAGAACCGGTAAATGCCGGAATGGCAATGGATGGCTCCTCTTTTATGGTCACCTTAATGCCCCAATGTTTTAAAGAGTCTACAATACCTCCACGCATAGTGAGGGCTGAATTCAATGTTTTAGGATCCCCTATGGCCTTAACTGTAAATGGAGCGCCATACACCTTACCATTCACGGTAATCGTAGGACCTGAACAACGGATTTCAGATGTACCAATCAAACGTTGATCATTGATTGCCAATGCTTCAGCACCACCAGCTCGTAATTCATTGACGATACGTAAAATATCTTCATCATGAATTACATATAGGTTAGGATTTTCGCCCCCTTGAATTGGTTTAGTACTATCTTCTATCAGAACGGTTACACCAGGTCCTTTGACATTAGTCAATGCGGCTTTGCGAAGTAATGTTTCATCTGCACTGGAACCAGAACCACTGGCTTTTAATTGCTCAATTTGCTTTAGTAAAGCATCCTTTTCATGTTCTGCATCTTTTAACTGAGCCACCAAATCACCAGTTCGTTGTAGCCGTATATTCTCTTGAATATTATCTTGTGTCATCTTGTACTGAGTAATCACCATAAATCCCAATACAAAGCTGACAAGACCAATAGCCCATCGTTCGTGTTTCACAACATCATCCACCCTTTTTGTGCTTATAATTAATCTTGTTTTGATTTTGATACATTAGCACTTTGTTTTGATGTATCTTTTTTCTCAGATTGGCTAGTGTCTGACTTAGATTTATTAGATTTTGGTTGCACCGTTACCTTATCGGTTTTAATGAAAGGAGATGACGGATTAACATCTATATATTGAACATTACCTTGACTCTTAGGTAAATCTTTTAGCATAGACGCTGTTAAATCAGCTTTGCTTTTCAAATCTTCGCCATCGCCTAGTCGAATCTGTATACCTGATACGGTATACGCCATCATATTATTAGGATCACCAATATTAATTTCTGCAATTTGCTTAAATGTATCATCATCTAAAGCACGCAGATAATCAAGAGCCTGTACAATCGGCTTATCGGTAACCATATCACCTAGCAGTATATTACCACCCTTAACACCAGAAATCATAGGCACCGTCGTGTCTTCAATGACACTATCAGATGCAATCACTTGCCCATTCTTATCCAAGGTTAAATACCCAAATTGAGCTGATATCACAGCAATAGCCTTACGCTCGACTACACGAACCACCATTGTTAACGGCAATTCGTAACCAATTTGAGCATCTTCAATACGAAGATCCTTTGATAATCGGTGTCGCAAGTTTTCTCTATTGATACGAAGTACATTGACTGGTTCCCCAATATCACCAGCAACCTCTACATCCTGTACAGTAACCTTATCAGATCCAATAACTTTAATAGAACCAAGCGGAATAGGTAGATTAAATAAGCCTAACAACACTATGGCTACAACACCACCTATTTTTAGAAATTTCTTTCTAACCTCCGCTTTCTCTTGTTTACGTTTACGAGCTAATTCACGCTCACTGTTATGTATTGAATCTCCATCATCCTTGTGGATTGGCTCAGTCTCAGGATGAAGAAAGTCGGGTCTATGATGCTCCGTATCTATCTGATTTGAGTTGGGTGGATGTTGCTTAAAATCATCCATAACTACTCTCCTTACATACTACAGCATTTAAAACTTCCCATAACCTGCTGTTAATAAGATTTTTTCACATAATTCAGGAAAATCTATGCCCACCTCTTTAGCGGCCTTTGGCACCAAAGAAGTAGCCGTCATACCTGGAATAGTATTGTATTCCAATACATACATATTATCTTTATCATCAGTCATGACATCAACGCGAATAGCCCCACTCGCTTGTACTTCACAATATACAAGTTCACCAATAGCTTGCATCTCTTTTGTCATATCTGCACTGATTGGAGCCGGTACTAAATAATCAGTAGCACCTGCTGTATATTTACTAGCATAATCATATTCACCAGAATGAGGTCTAATTTCGATAATAGCCAATGCCTTACCGTCTAATACAGAAACGGTAAATTCACGACCATTTAAATATTGTTCCACCACAAGAATTGGGTCATATGTAAGCGCCTCTGTAACAGCTTTAGCCAATTGATCTTCTTCTTTTACAATGGTAACGCCAATACTTGAACCTTGTGTTGCTGGTTTCAATACAACCGGCAAAGAGAATTTAGATTCAATATCTTTAATGATATCTTCTTTAGACTGTAGATTGCCATTGTAGGAAATAGATTCCGCCGTAGGAATGTGAGCGCCTTTGAACACATCTTTACTTACTTTTTTATTCATTCCTACAGAATGAGCCATGATACCGGATCCAGTATATGGGATTTCAGCCATCTCTAATGCACCTTGCAAGGCACCATCTTCACCATAACGTCCGTGAATCGCATTAAATACAACATCGCCCTTAAGGTTTTCAATGTCTTGTAATACAGTACGAGGATTTAGTTCTAATGTGGAAACGTGATACCCCTTGCTAATCAAAGCCTCTGCGATAGCTGCGCCAGTTCTACGAGATACTTCAGCCTCAGCAGATGGACCACCCATTAATACGATGATATGTTTATCTTTCATTGTAAACCTTCTTCCAATAACGCTAATAACTTTGGACCATATTGATTAATCGAACCTGCCCCCATAGTAATAACCAAATCATTTGGTCGTACCACCTTCGCAAGGACTGCTGGCAAATCATTTACATCTTCCACATAATTTACATGTTGATGCGTTACTTCACTAATAATATTCGGAATTGTATGACCATCAATGCCGCTAATTGGATCTTCTCCAGAGCTATATATATCTGTCATATAAATTTCGTCTGCACTGGTGAAAGCCGTAGCAAACTCGTCTTTCAATAAGGATGTACGAGAATAGCGATGAGGTTGGAACACACAGATAACACGATGTTTTTCTAATTCCTTAGCGGCTTTTAAAGTTGCTTTGATTTCTGTTGGATGATGAGCATAATCATCGACTACCCATACACCAGCTACGTGGCCCTTTGTTTCAAAACGACGTTTAGCGCCGATAAATTTACCTAATGCTTTCACAATGGATGGAACCGGAACGTGACAACATTCGTGGGCCACAATAAAAGATGCTAAAGAATTTAGCACATTATGATTACCTGGCACACGTAAGGACACTCTGCTCAATGTTTCACCTTTACGAACTACATCGTAAACTAAAGAACTATCTTCATAGTGGATATTTTTTGCTACATAATCATTAGACTCTTCTAAACCATATGTGATAAATTGACGTTCCACTTTGCTCATAACATAACGAATGTTATCATTGTCGCCGCAAACAACTGCTTTACCATCAACAGGTAATGTTTCAACGAATTGACAGAATGCATTCAATAGATTTTCCATCGTCTTATAATGATCCATATGATCATCTTCGATATTCGTAATAACAATCGTCTTAGGTCTTAATTTTAAGAATGAACCATCACTTTCATCGGCTTCAACAACAGAGTATTCACCCTTACCTAAACAACTACTCCCCTTGAGGTAATCAACTTCGCCACCGATAATAACAGTTGGTTCCATTTGTCCTTCTACGAGAATTTGACCAATCATTGATGTAGTAGATGTTTTACCATGAGCACCGGCTACGGCAATACCATTCGTAACATCCAATACCGCTTTTACAATGTCAGAACGATGTAAAATAGTGATACCTTGTTCCTTTGCTGCTACGATTTCCGGATTATCTTCACGAATAGCTGTGGAACGAACTACAGCATCTACACCTTGTACATAATCAGCATTATGACCGATATGAACGGTAGCCCCCATTTGTCTAAAACGTTCAATTACATCAGATTCTTTAACATCAGAACCAGATACTTCATATCCTTTTTGAATTAAAATATTCGCAATAGCGCGCATACCAGATCCACCTATACCGATGAGATGAATCTTATGGATACCTTCTAACATAATTACTCTCCTTAACTATTTCGCAATAGATAACGCTAATTCAGCAATATCATGAGCTGCATTCGGTTTCCCTAAACGCAACGCACTGGCCCCCATTTGAGCCAACAATTCACGATTTGCCATAAACATTTCGATTTCACCAATTAAATCATGGCTCGTCAAAACCTTATCTACAATCATATGCGCAGCCCCTTCTTGTACAAAAATGCGCGCATTATACGTTTGATGATCTTCTGCAGCATAAGGATATGGCACCAATATAGATGGAATACCACGTACTGCCAATTCAGCCAGTCCGATAGCACCAGATCTAAATACAGCCAAATCCGTAGCGGCTAGCGCCTTTGGCATATCATGTAAATATGGCAAAATCAACGATGATTCTCCCAAACCAGTACCATCGTCAATACCTAGTTGCTCTAATACAGTGTTATATTCCCCATTCCCTGTAATGTGCACCAACTTAATGCCCGATTTACCTTGAAAATATTTATGTACATCTATCATAGCCGTATTAATCGTACGTGCCCCACGAGAACCACCAGCGATGAGGACTGTAAAAATATCATCAGACAGTCCAAAAAATTGGCGGCCTTCTGCACGAGAATCTACAAGTACATCAGGGCGCACTGGATTGCCCGTATATACGACACGTTTCGCCTTACCAAACGATTTGGCTGCTTCATTATAACCAACGGCGACTATATCAACAAAACGGCTCAAGATTTTATTCGTAATACCAGCAATAACATTTTGCTCTTGAATTAATGTAGGAATGTTGCGTAATGCTGCAGCCATTAAAATAGGACCACATACATAACCACCTGTGCCAATAACAACATCTGGTTTAAAGTCTGAAATAATTAAATTGGCCTTTATAAGAGAAAATGCCGTTTTCCCCATTGTTACCAACGTACCTAATGAAAGTTTCCGTTGCAGACCTTGTACAGGTAATGTAACAAAATCAATGTTCTCCTTCGGTACCAAATCAGCTTCTAAACCATGTTCTGTTCCCACATAGAGGACCTTAGCATCAGGTTGCTGTTTCATGATTTCCTTATATATCGTAATAGCCGGGTAAATATGACCACCCGTACCACCGCCAGAAATGATGATTCGTTTCACGCCCTTAGCCCCTTTCCTCTAATTCTCTAACACAGTTTTTAAAATCTTCGCCTCGCTCTTCAAAGCAACTATACCAATCAAAGCTGGAACATGCTGGTGAAAGCAATACAATATCTCCAGCTTTTGCTAATTGATAACCCAATGCAACAGCCTCTTTCATAGACTGTGCACGATGAATATGTTGAACACCCATTTTTACAGCAACGGATTCAAATCGATCTGCTGCTTCCCCCATAAAAATGACCTCTTTAGTATATGCTTTCACAATATTCATAAAGTCTTCTAAAGGCGTCATCTTATCATGACCACCAGCCAATAAAATGACTGGTTTATCAAAGGCATCTAAAGCTTTTACTACAGAGTCTGTATTAGTAGCCTTAGAATCATTATAAAATGTAACATCATGGAATGTTGTAACCCGTTCCAATCTGTGTTCTACACCATGAAACTGTTCAATGGTATGTTTAATATGCTCTACCTTTACACCTAAAGCATATGTTAAGGCAATTACAGCCAATATATTTTCAATATTGTGAGATCCCTTAATGTGGATATGTTCTGTATCAATAACCGGAGTAGCTTTACCATCTAAAACGGCATAGCATGTATTCCCTTCAAAATACGCACCGCTATCAACCTTATGATGTTGGCTAATGCTGAGAACCTTACTATGTGCACCTTTTTTCATAGCCCGAACAATAGGATCATCATCATTGAGGACAACAAAATTCTCAGGATTTTGATTCATAAAAATACGAGCCTTCGCAGCTGCATAGTTTTCCATCGTCTTATGACGTGCTAAATGATCAGGCGTTACATTTAATACAATAGCGCCTAATGGGCAAAAGGATTTAATCGTTTCTAATTGATAACTAGAGAGTTCAGCTACTAGATAGCCACCTTCTGGCATATGATACGCGGCTTCACTTAGGGAGTCACCAATATTTCCGCCCACTTTAACAGGAAGTCCAGTAGATTCCATAACTTGCGTTAACAGAGTTGTTGTAGTGGTTTTACCATTTGTGCCAGTAACACCTAAAATAGGAGATTTGCAAACATCATAAGCAAGCTCTACTTCACTTACTACATCAATCTTACGATGCAACGCCTCTTGTACGATTGGAATGGATAAAGCAATGCCCGGAGAAATGATGATACGATCTACACCATCAAGCAAGTTATTATCTTGTCGCCCCGTAATGATAGTTACACCAGCGTCTTCCAGTCGTTTGCGCGTAGATGGTTCAAACTCTACTGGTTTATAATCATTTAAAACTACATTTGCATGTAACTGTGCCAATACCCATGCGGCACCAATTCCACTGGAACCAGCACCAAGAACAAGAATATTTTTCTCTCCATAATCCATTTGTATCACCTAAATCACTAAGCACGAAAAATTTTTATCTCATCTTATAAGAATACCATTAAACGCCGTTCAAGTTAAGTATTTTCACGTACTTAACTATCAATTTGCAAAGATACGTTTCTGATATCAAATTGTTACAGTTGCAAGTATAACCCCTAAAATGGCTAGAACAGCACCACCGAACCAGAAGCGATTAACTACAGTTTGTTCAGACCAACCGGATAACTCAAAATGATGATGAATTGGACTCATCTTAAATACGCGCACGCCTCGTGTTTTAAAGGAAATGACTTGAATGATAACAGATAAGGCTTCCATTACGAAAATACCGCCAATCACTACGAGTAATAATTCTGTTTTAGTTAAAATAGCCATGCCTGCAAAGGCGCCGCCAAGAGCCAATGAGCCTGTATCGCCCATAAATACCTTAGCTGGATTAATATTAAATACCAAAAAGCCTAAACATACGGCTGTTACAATGGACCCAAAAAAGGCTACGCTTTCAGCAGCCACAGAACTTTCAGTGGAGTATATCATCAAACCGATTACAGAAAACGCAATCGCTGCTACAGCGGATGTACCGGATGCTAAACCATCGAGACCATCTGTAAGATTAACCGCATTAGTAGCGCCTACAATGATCAAGAAAGCTAAAATATAATAGGCAAAGCCTAATTGGATATGTGCATCTACAACAGGAATCCATAATGTTGTAGGAATGACCATAATTTCAGTAATAAAGTAACAGAATATAGCCGCTAAAATAAATTGACCTAATAATTTTTGTTTTGCAGTTAAGCCAAGATTACGTTTTTTAACAGCTTTTACAAAGTCATCAAAGAATCCGAGTAAACAATGACCAAGTGTAAGGAATAACAACATACCTGTAGCCACATTCCATGGTGCAAAAATAGCCACACCGATTGTAAGAGCTACCATCATAAATGCACCACCCATAGTCGGTGTGCCAGCCTTAGCTTGATGGCTTTCAGGACCTTCCTCACGTATACTTTGTTGAGCATGCAATGATTTAAGCATAGGAATACCAATTTTGCCCAATACTAATGTAATTATAAATGTCACTACAAATGCTAATAGAATGTGGTAAATCATATTACTCCCCTATTCTCTAATAACGGCCAATACGGCTAGAAGAATCTAGCCGTTATAACCTCTATTCACGTTCTTTTAATTCCTCTACAACACGTTCCATTCGAAGACCTCTGGAACCTTTTACCAAAATAACATCGCCTTTTTCACGAATATCATTGTAGGCATTTGCCATTTCGAGATGACTATTACAACGATGTACCTCTAAACCTGCTAATTTCGCTTCTTTAGCAATGAAATTTGCCGCCTCACCAAAGGTAAATACAACGCTATATCCTTCTTCGGCCAATAATCTGCCAACTTGTCGATGGCCTTCCTCCGTAAAATCACCTAGTTCAAGCATATCGCCGAGCATAGCAATTTTACGTTTACCTTCTAATTGACCCAATGCTTTGATGGACTCACTCATAGAAGAAGGATTGGCATTATACGCATCATTGAGAATAACAATGTCTTCAAATGCCACAATTTCTTGACGCATAGGTGTGCCTGTAAAATCACTAAGACCTTTTTTAATCTTACTAGATTTAACGCCTAACACACGACCTGCAGCAATAGCAGCTAACGCATCATACACATTATGCTCACCAATCATAGGCAAAAATACGTCAAATACTTCGTCATAACATTTGCAGGTAAACTTAATGCCATCCTTTTTATAGTGTAAATGACTGCCAATTACCGTAGCATTGCTATGAATACCGTAAGTAACAGTTTTTCCTTTTGCAATGGAACTCATGGCCTTTACGAAATAATCATCTTCATTTAGAATGGCCACACTATCGGGGCCTAAACATCTAATCAATTCACCCTTTGCCTCAGCAATGGCTTCTTGAGAGCCCAACAATTCAATATGACTAGTTCCTACATTTGTAATGATGCCAATTGTCGGTTCTGCAATAAGGGCTAATTCTTCAATTTGACCTAATCCACGCATCCCCATTTCTACAACACAGGCTTCGTGTTCTGGTGAAAGTTGCAACAATGTTTTTGGTAAACCAATTTCATTATTAAAATTCTTTTCTGTTTTTAATACATTAAACTCAGTACTAAGAACCGCGGCTACCATTTCTTTTGTCGTCGTCTTACCTGATGAGCCAGTAATGGCTACTACAGGAATTTGAAAGCGTCGTCTGTGAAAGTTCGCCAAGTCTTGGTATGCCTTTAGCGTGTTTTCCACTTCAACACAAATAATACCGTCTACACTGCGTCCCTTTTCAACGATTGCTGCTGTTGCCCCTTTTTCAATGGCCGTATTAATAAAATCATGACCATCAAATGTATCGCCTCGCAAGGCTACAAATACATATCCCGCCTCAATCGTACGCGTATCTGTAGATATATCTTTAAATTGTAAACTTACATCGCCCTTACATGTGCCACTAGTAGCATCAATTATTTCTTGTAATGTAAATTCTGCCATATTAGATCTCCTTAAGAGCTTTTCGAGCCTCTTCTCGGTCATCAAAATGAATTGTTTCATTTTTTAATATTTGATAATTTTCATGACCCTTACCAGCGATAATAACGATATCACCTGCTTTTGCATCATGAATTGCATGATTAATTGCTTCTCTACGATCGACAATTACCTCATAAGAAGTACCATCGCGAAGTGCTTCTTTTACACCCACTTCAACATCCTTAACAATTTGTACAGGATCTTCGGTACGCGGATTATCGGATGTTACATAAATCTTATCACCGTACTCTGCTGCAATACGGCCCATAATTGGACGTTTTGTAGCATCGCGGTCGCCACCGCAGCCAAATACGATGATGATACGATTTTCTTTAATTACCTTTGCAGTTTCTAAAATATTTTGCAACCCATCCGGTGTATGAGCATAATCGACAACAACGGCAAAATCTTGCCCTTCTTCGATTAATTCAAAACGTCCAGGAACGGAACTAAAGGTTTTTAACGCCGTATCAATCGCTTCCATGGAGATGCCTTCTTGTAAACAAGCTCCAATAGCAGCCAATGTATTATACACATTAAATAGTCCTGTTGTATTCATCGATACAGGGTAGCTTTCACCCTTATAATTCACAGTATACTGGCTATTCTTAGTAGACATATGAACATCTGATGCATTCAATGTGCCCTTGCCTAATGTACTATACGTAATCGTTGGGGCCGTAGTTTTTTCCATAACGCGATGACCATAGGAATCATCGATATTAATAACAGCACCTTTATTATCTTTTTCTTGATTAGCTGCACTAACTTGTTCAAACAATTTACATTTAGCAGCCAAGTAATTTTCAAATGTTTTGTGGAAATCCAAATGATCTTGCGTCAAATTCGTAAATACGGCCGTATCAAATTCAACACCGCTAACACGGCCGAGCGCCAATGCATGAGAAGATACTTCCATTACACAGTATTCCACATTTTCTTGAACCATTTGATGCAAAATATGCTGTAAATCAACAACATCTGGTGTCGTATTATGAATTGGATAACTCGTATCACCAATCATAATATGGACAGTACCAATAACCCCCACCTTGTGACCTTGAGCCTTAAGGATATGACGAATCATATGGGTCGTAGTCGTCTTACCATTTGTGCCTGTAACACCGACCATACGCATGCGATTAGCTGGGTAATCAAAGAAGTATGGAACACACGCCATCATAGCTTGACGTGTATCAGAAACGGTGATAACACACACATCATCAGGTACAGTAACCGGTTTTGATACGATAACGGCAACAGCACCAGCAGCAACCGCTTTATCGATGTAATTGTGACCATCAACTGTAGCCCCATCAAGAGCGATGAACAAGCTATTTGGTTTTACTGCTCTGGAATCAGCTGTTATATCTTGAATAGATACATTTTGATCACCTTGTACTTGTTGTGCATCTAACGTACTTATAATATCTTTTAAGGTTTTCATACTACATTCTCCTCTATATACGCAAATTAAAGCAGCCCATAAGAGCTGCTTTTGCCTGCTAATCTATAATTTGCTGTTTCGTTTGTACATTGCGTTCTGAAGTCGTACTTTTAGTGCTATACACAAAGGAATCAGGCAAAACCATCCCTAATTGTTCTTCCGCAATTTTTTGAATGCGTACTGGAGATTTTAAGGATGCCACCTCTACATCAAGGGTATCATTATCCTTTGCTAATTGTACTACAGTTTGTT
This sequence comes from Veillonella atypica KON, assembly GCF_002959915.1. GTDB lineage: Bacteria > Bacillota > Negativicutes > Veillonellales > Veillonellaceae > Veillonella > Veillonella atypica. The sequence continues at coordinate 541,173 of NZ_PPDE01000008.1, forward strand.
GTGTTTTAACTACTTCATAACCTAATTTTGTAGTATATGCGTTCATAGCCATCATAATCATCAAAAAACCAACAAGGATTGCTATACCTTGAATGATTTGTCTCATCAATGGACTAATATCAAAAACAACACTAGCTTTCGCTTTTCTCGCTTGTACACCTAGCAACACATCACGTTTAACGTGGCCCACAACAGCCTTTCTCGCTAACATTAAAATAACCCCTTCCAATACTACAATTTAATCCCTACTCTAAGTTTTGCACTTCTAGAACGAGGATTCATTTCTACTTCCCCTGCACTAGGCTCAATGGCCTTATTTTTAGCCTTAAGAACAGCCTTATGATGACATACACATACTGGTAATTCTGGCGGACAAATACAAGCTGTACTTAGCTCTTTAAATGTTTGTTTTGTGATGCGATCCTCTAAGGAATGGAATGTAATAACACCAATTCTCCCCTTTGGCTTCAACATACTCACAGCATCTACAAAACTATCATGCAAAATAGCAAGTTCTCGATTCACTTCAATGCGTATCGCTTGAAATGTACGTTTTGCAGGATGTGGACCATCCTGTCTTGCTTTTGCTGGTATAGCTTTTTTTATAATTGACACCAGTTCGCCAGTAGTAGTAATTCTCTTTTCATTACGGGCTGCCACGATAAATTCAACAATACGTTTAGCCCAGCGTTCTTCACCGTAATCACGGATAATCTGTAATAATTTATCAGATTCATATTCATTCACGACGATTTCCGCAGTAATAGGTGCCTCTTTATCCATACGCATATCAAGAGGTCCATCATTCATATACGAAAAAACGCGTTCCGGTGTATCCAGCTGATAACTAGAAACTCCTAAATCGAATATAAATCCATCAACTTCATAAATACCTTGCTCTTCTAAAGCTTGTTTTAAATCTGAAAAATTCGTAGGTATCGTCATAACCTGACAAGTTAAATCAGACAAGCGTTGTCTCGCTACCGCTAAGGCATCTTCATCTTGATCTAAACCGATAATCATGCCTTGTGAACTCAATCGTTCACCTACAGCATGAGCGTGACCAGCGCCACCTAAGGTACAGTCAACATAGATACCATCAGGATTGGTAACAACAGAATCCACCGTTTCATTCAACAGCACACTGACATGATTAAATTCCACGATAGCCTCCTACAACACAATGCCTTCTAATCCTTCAGCCAAGGACTCTACGCTGTCAGCCACTTCCGCATCATATGCATCAAAGCGTTCGCGGCTCCAAATTTCAACCTTATCACCAGTACCAATAATAACCGCATCCTTTTGTAGCTCAGCATGCTCACGAAGGGCGCTTGGCACCAAGATTCGACCTTGTTTATCAAATTCAAGTTCTGCGGCACTACCAAAGTAAAACCGTTTGATAGCACGTGCATTTGCTTTATTAGATGGTAATGATTGTAATGTTTTTGAAAGTTGCTCCCAACTTTCGGCAGTATATATAGCGATGCAGTTATCGAGGCCTTTTGAAAGTACACAGTGATCACCTAGTTGTTCACGTATTTTGGCAGGTATAATCAACCGTCCTTTTGCATCTATAGTGTGATTATATTCACCCATGAACATCTAACATCACCGCCTTACAATCCTCATACACCACTATATGGTAAATTTTACCACAATCCCCCACTCGTTACAATAAATAAAACATAAAAATTGGTGAAATTATGAATTTTCCTTCATCTTCAAATCAAAAGAAAACCGCGTAGCACGAGTGTACTACGCGGTTATACATACCTTAGATAGACAGGTATTCAGTGCCTACCTTTTGGGAGGTATCTTATTTAGTTGTCTTTTTAGCTACTTGAGGATTAGCAGCTAATACTTTTTCAAGCACTTCTTTAATTTCTTTATTTTGTGCTTCTAAGCTAGCAACCTTATCTTCTAGAACTTTTACAGTTGCAGGAGATGCTGGTTTGGAAGGTGCTGTAGGAGCGGAGCCAATACCGATAGTTACACCAGCATTTGCCATTACACCATTATCACCATCATAAGCAGCACCAGCGTGGAATAACAAATCAGGATTTGCATAATGAGCAACACCTAATGCAGTTGCTGTTTTACCTTTGTATGTACCAACAGCTGCCATGATTTGAGCTTTTTGGCCTTCATGGTATTCAATAGGTTTCAATGCTGCCAATGCGGCTGCAGATGCACCTACTGTTTTAACTTCACGTTCTACACTGCTAATGCGACGAGAGTTATCTTGAATTTGTGCTGTATGTTGTTCAATAGTTTCATGATCTTGCATTGTTAATGCACTTGCACGCAAGCTGTAATTTGCAGCTTCAGCTAATGTACTAATATCTGCAGTATTCTTGTTAACTTGTAAGCCCATTACATTGATACGTTCATTGTTTTCCAATGCAATCGCACCTACTGCCTTAGTTAATTTAGTATTGTCATTAACTTGATTTGTTACAGTAGCAATGCTTTGTGTATTTGTATTAACTTGTTTAGATACTTCTGTTACACGGTTATTAACAGTGTTAATATTAGTAGCATTTGCTTTCACAGATTCAGTAATACCAACAATAGCATTTGCATTAGTGGTTACACGGCTATCAATGTTTTTAATATTTTCTGTATTCACGCTAATATTCTTAGCATTTACATTGATATTATTGATATTCGTAGTAACTTGATTGGATACTTTAGCAATGTTAGTAGTATTTGCTGTTACTTGATTATTTACTTTTGTAATATTGTTTGTATTTTCAATAACGGATGAATTGATAGAGGCAATATTGTTAGTATTTTTGTTAACTTGAGCAGATACACTATTAATTGCTGCAGTATGTTCATCAACCTTGTTGATTACTTTTTGAACTGTTACATTAGTATTTTGAATTGCTTCAGCATTTTGTTTGATAGCAGCTTTGTTAATATTGATATTTTCAGTATTGTGTTTAATTCTATCAGTATTAACTTCTACTTGGCTTTGAACATTTTTAATGCGTTCTTCGTTAGCGTTAGCTTTGATTGTATTCGCATTAACTTGTTCTTTCACCTTAGATACATCAGCACTTACATTTTGCAAGTCTTTAATTGCTTGTGTATTTTTGCCAACTTGATCTTTCAAGCCAGATACATCTGTTTGAATACCGTTGATAATCTTAATATTGTTTTCAACTTTTGCATTCACAGTTGTTACATCAGATTTAATATTTGTTACATCAGATTTGATGCTTGTTACATCAGTCTTAATATTTGTAACTTGATTATTGATAGTCTTCACATCATTCTTGATGTTTTCAACATTGTTGTTCACAATATTAATCTTCGCATCAATCTTCGCATTGATGTTAGTAATATCATTCTTCACGATAGTTACATCAGCTTTGATATTGTTAACATTCTTTTCAACGTTTACTACATTAGCTTTAATATTGTTAATGTTAGAAGTGTTATTTTGAATATTTACAGTATTAGCATTGATTACACTATTTTGAGCTTTAATGTTGTTTGTAATATTTTCAACTTTCTTTTCAACATTAACGATTGTAGTGTTGCCTTTACCTACTTGACCTTTCAAGGATTCAATAGCTTTCGCATTAGAATCAACTTTACCATTCAAGTTACCAATAGCTGCTGCATTTGCATCGATACGAGTGGAGTTAGCATTTACCTTAGCAGAAACATCTGCAATGTTTGCTGTGTTACCTGCTACTTGTTTAGTTACACTAGCAATAGCTGTTGTATTATTAGTTACATCAGTGCGAATTGCTTTAATATCTGCTGTATTCACATCAACTTTACTATTAATATTAGCTACATTATTTTGAATAGCTGTAATAGATTTGCTATTGTTTTCAATAGCTTTTGCATTCGCATCAACTTTTACATTTACATTATTGATCTTACTATCAATCTTCGTATTGTTTTCAACAATCTTCGCATCGATATTTTTATCAACTTTGTTAATAATAGTTGTGTTGTTATTAGAAATTGCGGTCTTGATATCGTTTCTAATCACTGTATTATTGGCTTCAATCTTAGTATTGATTGTATTTTCTACATTTGTGATTGTTGTACCAATTTTACCATTCAATTTCTTGATAGCATCTTCATTAGCAGAGATACGTTCAGAATGATGAATAATGTTGCCATCAATGTAATCAAGACGTTGATCATGACGATCTACGCGAGCTTTAAGACCTGCTACATCACCTTTAACGCCATCAATCTTAACATTTACATCACCAATCTTCGTATTAATTGTGTTGTTAATTTGTTTGTTGTTTTCATTGATTTTTACATCAATATTTTTATCAACCTTGTTAAGAATTGTAGTGTTATTTTCAGTAATCTTGTTATCGATAGACTTATTAATAACTACATTATTTTCATTAATTTTGTTAGTAATAGTGTTTTCGATATTTGTGATTTGAGTACCAATATGGCCTTTTAATTCATCAATAGCTTTAGTATTGGATTTCACACCATCTTCTACAACACTGATACGTGTAGAATGATCTGCGATGTTATCTTGTAAGTAATCCAAACGTTGATCATGATGGTCTACACGTTTAGTAAGACCTGCTACATCACCTTTAACACCATCAACTTTAACATTTACATTGTTAATAGCTGTTGTATTCTTTGCAATATTAGTTGCATTTGCATCAACTTTTACATTTGTTGCATCAATACGTTTGCTATTATCTACGATAGCTTGTGCATTAACTGCGATGTTCTTAGTATTGTTTGCAATGTTAGTAGTATTATTTTCTACCTTAATATTTGTTTCATTGATGCGTTTGCTATTCTCTACAATAGCTTGTGCATTAACGGCGATGTTCTTAGTATTGTTTGTGATGTTAGTAGTATTATTTTCTACCTTACCATTGATATTAGTGATTTGAGTTTTAATATCGTTGATAACTGTAGAGGATTGACCTACTTTGCCTTTCAATTCATCAATAGCTTTAGCGTTGATATTGATATTCTTAGTATTATTTTCAATAGCAACCTTGTTGTCGCCGATAAACTTACGGTTTTCAAGAGCAATTGTGCCAGCTACATTAATATCTTTTGTATTTTGATCTACCCGTTTAGTTAAGCCATCTAAATCGCCTTTAATACCATCAACTTTTACATTCACATTATTAATAGCTGTTGTATTAGCATCTACTTTAACATTTATTTCATTGATACGTTTACTATTATCTACGATAGCCGCTGCATTAGCATCTACTTTAACGTTTGTTTCGTTGATACGTTTACTATTATCTACGATAGCTTGTGCATTAACAGCGATGTTCTTAGAATTGTTCGCAATGTTAGTAGTGTTATTTTCTACCTTAACATTTGTTTCATTGATGCGTTTGCTATTATCTACGATAGCTTGTGCATTAACAGCGATGTTCTTAGTATTATTTGTAATGTTAGTAGTGTTATTTTCTACCTTATCATTGATATTAGTGATTTGTTTTTTAATATCGTTGATAACAGTAGAGGATTGACCTACTTGACCTTTCAATTCATCGATAGCTTTAGCATTGATATTGATATTCTTAGTATTGCTTGCAATGTTAGTAGTATTAACCTTTACATTATCTTCAACAGCACTAATGCGGGTAGAGTGATATACAATATTGCCTTCTAAGTAATCTAAACGTTGATCATGACGATCTACACGACCTTTGAGACCATCCAAGTCGCCTTTAAGACCATTTAAATCACCTTTAACACCATCAATCTTAACATTTACTTCCCCAATCTTAGTATTGATTGTATTGTTGATTTGTTTGTTATTTTCGTTGATTTTTACATCGATGTTTTTGTCAACCTTATTAAGGATTGTTGTGTTATTTTCATTGATTTTAACATCGATATTTTTATCAACTTTATTAAGAATTGTAGTATTGTTGTTAGTGATTGCAGTATTGATATCATTTCTAATCACCGTATTGTTAGCTTCAATCTTAGCATTGATTGTATTTTCCACATTAGTGATTGTAGTGCCAATTTGACCTTTTAATTTCTTGATATCATCTTCATTAGCACTAATACGTGTGGAGTTATCTTCAATATTGCCTTGCAAGTAGTCTAAACGTTCGTCATGACGATCTACGCGTTTAGTAAGACCAGCTACATCACCTTTAACACCATCTACACGGACATTAACATTATTGATTGCTGTTGTATTAGCATCAATTTTCTTGTTAACATCAACGATATTAGCATCGATTTTCTTACTCAAGTCGATAACATTATTATCAATCTTTGTGTTGATTTCAGTTACTTTGTTATCAATCTTAGTATTGATTTCATTAACTTTATTATCTACCTTTGTATTGATAGTTACATCATTCTTATCAATCTTAGCATTAATTTCGTTAACCTTGTTATCAATCTTAGTATTGATTTCGTTTACTTTATTATCAACTTTTTTGTTGATAGTAATATTATTATTATCAATTTTTGTATTGATAACATTTACATTGTTATCGATTTTCTTGTTAATAATATTTACATTATTATCAATATTTGCATTGATTTCAGTTACTTTGTTATCAATTTTTTGATCAATAGCAATTACTTTATTGTCAATCTTAGTATTGATTTCTGTAACCTTATTATCAATCTTAGTATTGATTTCATTAACTTTATTATCTACTTTTGTATTGATAGCAATGTCATTTTGATCAATCTTTTTATTGATGTTTGTAATATCATTTTTAATATTGTTAATATCTACTTGAACGTTGCCAATATTTTGACCAACTTTACCCTTCAAATCAGCAATATCCTTTGTATTGATATTGACTTGATTTGTAGTATTGCTCAAATCAGTCTTGATATTCTTAACATCATTTTCTACAGCTTGTAAACGACCTTCATGGTTGCTCATAGCTTCAAGTACGTTGTTAATACGGTTGTTATTACTATTAACTGTATTAGTTAAGTTTGTAATAGCTGTCGCATTTTTATTAATGTTTGTAGTATTATTCGCAATATTTACTTCATTAGCAGCAATGCGTTTGCTATTATCTACAATTTTAGTTGTATTGCCATCAACCTTAGTGTTTACATTGTTAATTGTAGTGTTAACATTATTAATCTTAGCATCAACATCAGCATTCACTTTATTGATAATAGTTGTGTTGTTAGCATTAATTTCATTTTTGATTGTCTTATTGATTTCGACATTATTTTGTTTAATGCTATTATCAATGTTAGCGTTAATAACTGTGTTATTAGCGTTGATTTTATTATCAATATTAGTATTTACTGTATTGATAATATTTGTTTTACTATTATCAATTTTAATGTCTACATCTTTATTGATTTGATTAATAATCTTAGTGTTGTTTTCATTAATCTTATTATCAATTGTTGTGTTGATGTTGTTGATAGTAGTACCAACTTTACCTTTCAACTCTTCGATAGCTTTTTTATTATCATTGATGTCTTTTTTGTTATCGCCGATAAGTTTACGGTTTTCTATCGCAATAGTATTGTTGAAAGTGATATTTTTAGTGTTTTCGTTAACTTGTTTAGACAAGTCAGCAATAGACTTGCTGTTATTGTTAACGTTAACAGTCAAGTTATTGATAGCTTTACTATTAGCATCTACCTTAACATCTACCTTGTTAATATTCGCTTGTAATTCGTTTTTAACATTAGCAATATTTTGATTGATTTTTACATTATTTTCGTCAATCTTATTAACAATTGTTTTGTTAATTTCAACATTATTCGCTTCAATGCTATTTTTGATATTATTGTTAATAACAGTGTTATTAGCATTAATTTCATTCTTAATAGTCTTGTTGATTTCTACATTGTTAGCATTGATTTCATTTTTAATGTTGTTATTAATAACAGTATTGTTGTTTTGAATACTTTCATTAATAGTTTTGTTTACTGTATTGATGATAGACGTATTATTCTTTTCAATCTTAGCATCAATATTTTGGTCTACTTTATTAATGATTGTTGTATTGTTATTTTCAATCTTAGCATCAATATTTTGATTTACTTGATTAATAATCGTTGTATTGTTATTTTCAATCTTATTATTAATCGTTTGATCAATATTTTGATTTACTTGATTGATGATAGTAGTGTTATTATTTTGAATTTCTTTTTTGATGTTGTTATTTACTTGATTAATAATATTCTTATTATTTTCTTCAATTTTAACATCAATTTTTGCGTTTACAGTATTGTTTACTTGATTAATAACATTGTTAGTAACCTTGTTGATAACATTTTTAGTTACATTATTTGTAACTTTGTTTTCAATGTTTTTCACACTGTTATTAAGTGTATCAACTTTTACATTAAGATTATTAATCGCTAATGTATTTTTAGATACCTTATCAGCTAAACAATAGAATTTACTATTAAGGCAGTTAACATTACCTTTCAATACGCTAATATTGTAAGTATTTTGGTTAACTTGATTTTTAATATTAGTTAAATCAACAATAACCTTACCAGAGCCTTGTTTTTGAGATTGTTGGCCCCATTGTTGTTGGTCTTGTTGTTGCCATTGTTGACCTTGTTGTTGATTTTGTTGGCTTTGTTGCCATTGTTGTTGATCTTGTTGATCTTGTTGATGTAAATCAATTGGTTGTTGTTCAACTGCTTGACTACCTTGGCCAGGTGTTAACCATTTTTGACTACCAATAAGATCAGTTCTATACCAATCTGCAGGTGTGGATGCAGAAGCAATGCCTCCACCCAAACTGGCACTTAACAAAATTGCAGCTACAATTGTAGTTGCTGTTTTTTGATGCGACTTAGCTAACTCAGATGTTACTACATATGCATTCTTAGTCGCACTCCATACTACTTTGAATACCTTATTCATATTAAGTTCCCTCCCAACTTATGCGGCTCTCACCCCGCACAGATGAAATAAATGAAAAATACCGGAATATACTTCACTAAATATTCACAATATCTAATTAAATACTAGCACAAGATATTTTAAAATTAAAGCGTTTTTTTAATAAGTTAAACTTATGCTTCATATTTTACTCATCGTTTTATATGGCAATAATCTTGAAAAAGCCTTGTTTATCAAATTTTTCCGATATAGAAATTTTCCTCTTCATTTTATATTTAATTAATATTTTTACTTGTATTTTTATTTACACAGATAAAAAAGGCCTATCAATGTATATGTATACATTAATAGGCCTTATATATTTTACCGTTTATTAATCTAATTAGAATTTAGATTCGATAGCACCTTGCAAATCACCTTTTGGTAAGAAACCAATTTTACGATCTACTACTTCGCCATCTTTCAAAATTACAAATGTAGGTAATACTTCTACTTGTAAATCACGTGCCAAGCTTGGTTCTTCATCAGCATTTACTTTTACAAAGTTTGCTTTACCTTCTAGTTCACCAGCGATTTCTTCAATAACTGGCATCATACGTACACAGTAACCGCACCATGGTGCCCAGAAATCAATAACTGTTACGCCACCTTGATTAAGAAGATCTTGATATTCTGCTGTTTTTAACTCTTTTAATTCGCTCATTATTTCCTCCTAAGGCAATTGAACTAATACACAATCTTGAATGTAATCCAAACCTACCTCTTTAGCCTTAGCTAAAACTGCTGGTTTATCCGCACCTGGTTGTAACCAAATCATCTTAATGCCCAATTGTTTACATTCATCAATTGCTGCAAGCCCAGCTGCTTCTGGTACAACAAAATCAACAACGCTAGGAACAACTGGCAACGAAGATAGACTTGGATAACAAGTATCGCCATCGATACTCGTTACATTTGGATTAACCGGATAGACTTCATATCCATGCTCTTTTAAGCACTTATAAATCTTATACCCAAACTTATCGGTTTTATGAGTGGCACCTATTACAGCCCAAACTTTTTCAGCTAATGCATCTTTAATAGTCATTCTTACCACCTCTTATATACTATTATATATCAATATCGAAAATTGTCAATATATTATATCGATTTTTTTAAAACAATATGTTTACAGCCTAACTCTTCGGTTCGCGCTGTATATGTTAGTAATGATTCTAACGAAACACTTGGCGCATCACATTTAGGTATAAATCCTGCCAATACAGCTAATTCTCCCAAAATGCGTTCTGCAGTCCACCCCATATCTCTCAATTCTTTTACAGTTATACTTTTCTGCCGTTTTGAAAGCCTATGTCCATCGTTATCTATGAGCAGCGGTGCATGGCCATAGCAAGGAGGCTCAGCATGTAACGTGCGGTACAAATACATTTGTTGAGCCGTAGTTTCCAGTAAATCGTGCCCCCGAATGATTTCAGTAATCCCCATTGCTATATCATCTAGTACGACCGCTAAATTATAGGCATACATGCCATCCCCACGGCGCAATACAAAATCATCAACACCATGGCGCAATACAAAATGCTGCAGACCTTGGTATATATCGTTGAAATCCATAGTAGAATCAGTCACCTTAATACGCATTGACGGATTTTTTTCTAATCTTTTCAATTTCACTGTGGCACTATTTAAACTACGACAATGTCCATCATAATGATGAACGACTTCACCTCGATGAGGTGCAGAAGCAATGGATTGCAAGCGAGTACGATTACAAAAACATGGATAGATTAGACCTGTATTCTCTAATCGTTGTAAGACCTCATCATACATTGGCAACCGTTCACTTTGCCAATACGATAGTTCCGGTCCACCCACACGAGGGCCCTCATCCCATTCAAAGCCAAGCCATTCTAAATCATCTAGCAAGGCTTCGCCAAAAGAACTCTTAGAGCGCTGCATATCGATATCTTCCATGCGTACCACATAGGTACCATGTTGGTTACGGGTCGATATATACGACAAAAGGGCGATCCACACATTCCCTAGGTGGATATACCCCGTTGGGCTAGGTGCGAATCGTCCTTTCATAAATAGTATCTCCTTATATGCACTCTAATAATATACTATATATTAATACAATATTATATTAACACATGGTGAGGATAGCCTCAGTTTACAAACTATACATTAGCCAAGGGATACAATGCTATCAAAGACACCAGCATCTTTGATTTTTTGTTCGTTACCCATAGAGCAAATATGATTATCCTTTAACACAGGTTCTACCACATCTGCAAGAGCTACGATATCTTCTGGCTTACAGGCAATGACTTGTTTTCTAAATGCTACCTTATCTTGGATATTGGCACCACTAAAGTATAGCCCCATGGCACGAGGGCCACGCAATGCAGGTGTCATTGGTAAATCAAGACCACTCATAGTGCCGATAATATATTTACGCATTTCTCGATCTGTTAATGTAAATTGACGTAAGTATTCAGGTAACACTTTATATACATTAAGTGTTTCCACAAGATTTGGATCTCGATAGCTACAGAAAATCATATTACCATCGTCGTAGAAGTTAGCAAATGCGCCATAGGCCCCACCTTGGACACGAATGCGAATCCATAAGTATTCATAACGCAAGATTGTTTCTAATACGCTCATAGCACCAACATGAGTAAATCCATGATCGATGAAATTACCACCTTGTGCCACATATTGAACCTTACCAGCTGTGACAATACCTTCATTGCTCGTTGTATGTTCTATGGTTAACACATTATTTGGCAATTCCTCCGCATTCCAAGTACTGAGCAATGGTTCCATTAACTCTGTAAATGGTACTAATTCTTGTTCTTTACCTACGAACATGATTTCTACATTGTTAGAACGGAAAATCTTGCGAGCTACATCAGCTAATTTTTCTGGCAATAATGGTAATGCTGCAGGATTAGTAGCTAATTCGCTGATTTTTTGATAATACCCTAAGTTACCGTCATCGCGGAATTTACCAACCTTTGATACCTTAGCCATTACGCGTTGACTAACGATGGTGTTTCCTCTACGGAACGCCTCATTATCCCAAATAGCTTTGCCTTCTTGTACAAGTTCTGTTAAACGCGTTACATCGGTGTATTGAGCATCGTGAATAACTTCATTTACGATATTACACAATTCAGGTAATTTAGCATGCAATACCTTACTACGTACAACCATGAGCGGTACGAATTCATCTCGTTGTCCTGCTTTACTAATGCCTGTAATATCAGCACTCAAACCACCAAGATTTAGATTGATTAATTTTGCCAAATCTTCATAAGAACGTTTGGATGTATCTACGCGGCCGATGATATCACTTAAGATATCTGCATAGAATAATTCGTCCTCAGTGAGGCAATCTAGCTTAAAATAGTAAGCCACATAGTTGATGCCCTTTGTGAAAGTAGGAACAAAATGAAGTTTTGTATGACCAATCGTACTTTCACGACGTTCCACATCTTCCACTTCTGGACTCAAATCAGATAATTCTAAAAGTGGAATAGTAGCTAGCGCTTCTTCACTATCTGGTGTCTCTTGACGAAGTTTAAGGCGTTTTGTTTGTTCAACGATACCTTCTAGCTCATCTTGTGACATAGAAGCTTTGATAGCTGCTAATTGTTCCTTAACATCTGCATCCTTTTTATCTTGCAATCCTTGTTCAGGATACAAGGATACGAGAGACTTATGATGATTATCTAATATAGAATGACGAATCAAATCCTCAAAGTAAGAACCTTGAAGGCCTTTGCGAATATTAACTAATGCTTCTTCATAATGCAACAACTCAATTGGATCCTTACCGTATAACCAATTGTCCATCATGCGGATAACATAAGCTAAACCGATTGGACGACCACCAAAGTCGCTTTCACGAAGGGTAAACTCAATGCTATTAAGAGAAGCCTCTAATAATTCCTTATCGATGCCATCCTTACAAAATTGTTGTAATGTAGATTCAACAATCTCTTGTAATTGGCCTTGTTTATCCATATTAGAACCGCTAGCTTGAACAACCCAAATTGGTTGACGGATGCTATCTAGGTAATAACCAGATACATCAGAACCAATGCCGGCTTTCACCAATGCTTGTTTTAAAGGTGCTGCAGGAGATGTTAATAAAGCATGTGTTAACACCTCAAAAGCAAGGCTTTGTTCCGGTGTTACATCGAGCAATACATAGGAGAATGCATGTAATGTACGATTATCCGTACTTTCATCAGAACCTACACTATAAGGATATGTAATCACTTTACCTTTCTTAAACGGAGCCTGCTCAGTCACCTCAGTATCGATTTCAATAGCATCGAAATGGCTCAAATATTCATCGTTGATAAAGCGCAATTGTTCTTCGATATTCATTGTGCCATATAGGAAAATATAGCTGTTGGATGGGTGATAGTACACATCGTAGAATTTCTTGAATTTTTCGTAAGTCAAGTCCGTAATATTATCTGGATTACCACCGGAGTCCACGCCATATGTTGTATCAGGGAACAAGGAATGCATCAATTCGCGTTCTAGTACTGAATCAGGAGAGGAGTAAACCCCTTTCATCTCGTTGAATACAACGCCCTTATACGTTAACTCATCATCAACAGAATCAAGCTCATAATGCCAACCTTCTTGCATCATAATTTCTGGATCCTTTGCTGCCCGTGGATAGAAAACAGCATCGAGGTATACATCCATTAAATTGTGGAAATCCTTGTCATTCTTGCTTGCTACAGGATACATCGTTTTATCCGGATAGGTCATAGCATTCAAGAATGTATTCAAAGAACCTTTTACAAGTTCTACAAATGGTTCTTTTAATGGAAATTTACGAGAACCACAAAGCACAGAGTGCTCCATGATATGAGCGACACCTGTGCTATCTTGAGGAGTTGTTCTAAAGGCAATATTAAATACTTTATTAGTGTCTGGTGAGTCAATATAAATAAGACGAGCACCAGATTTTTCATGTTTCATTTCATAGGCTGTACCATTGATTTCATCAATACGTTCTATGCGATCAAGGCGAAAACCAGAATATATTTTATTCAGTTCCATAGATACCCTTCTTTCTAATTTGTTTATAATGTATATATATATGTAAAATCTTAATCTATTATTGACTATCTATTATACCACATTACGAAGATTTACACGAATTTTCAAGAATTATTATCAAATTACAAGGATTATCTATAACTTATTCTTATTTATGAGATATAAATATCGCATATAATAACAAAATAAATCAGGACACCCTTATAGGAGTGTCCTGATTTTATTATTTATCTTGTTTGATTTGCCACTTTTGATTGCGTCGACTTGTCAAAAGCCCTTCGAGAACAACCTCAAATTGGCGAAAACTCATTGTATAGGGAGCATACATATCTGGTACTACCTTATAAGATATGGTCACCTCTGACGCATCATAATTATAAAATATACCATGTAAATTGCTCACTGTTGTATAGCCTGTCTGTGCTTGCTCTAATGTGGGAATAGGTTGTGTTTTTAAATTCGCTAATAAATCGCTAATAAAACCTTCCTTACGCCCTTGATCATCGAGCATTTCATCCATAAATGTGCGTAGACTATCCATCATGTATGTTAGCCTCGTTCGTTTAACAAAAGACCATTATGAATAACACGAACTGCATCTTTTACGCGGTTTTGTGCAACCAAGCAAGAAATACTGATTTCAGAAGTACTGATGATTTCAATATTGATACCTTCTTTACTAAGGATATCAAACATTTGAGCAGCTACGCCAGGTTGCCCCAACATACCAGCGCCAATGATAGATACTTTTGCCATATTTTCGTCAATATTAACAGCTTCGATATCAACAGTTTGTTGTAATTCTTTCAACACTTCACGTGCCAATACCACATCATCAAGAGCAATTGTAAAGATAAGGTCAGTTTTAGGTTCACCTACGGAACGAATAGATTGAACAATCATATCCACATCAACATTTTTTTCTGCTAATGCTTTGAATACTTTTGCTGCAATACCAGGTTTATTTTCAACGCCCACAAGAGCTACTTTTGCTGTATTTGTATCATCGGCTACGCCTGTAATTACGTGTTTATTAGATTCCACGGTATAATCCTCCCGAATAATTGTGCCTGTATTATTACTGAATGTAGAACGAACATGAATTGGTACACCATAACGGAAACCCATTTCAACAGCACGCGGTTGCATTACGCCTGCACCTAAACGTGCCATTTCAAGCATTTCGCCATACGTAACTTCTTCTAGTTTAAAAGCTTCCTTTGCTACGCGAGGGTCAGTAGAGTATACACCTTCTACATCTGTAAAGATTTCACATACATCGGCGTTCATAGCGCCTGCTAAAGCAACCGCTGTTGTATCAGAACCACCACGGCCTAATGTTACCATGTCACCGTATTCGGTAATACCTTGGAAACCGGCAACAACAACGATATTGCCTGCATCCAATGCTTCGAATACACGATTAGGATCTACACCTAAAATACGACCCTTATTAAAGTTATCACTACTTGTAATACCTGCTTGATCACCAGTTAAAGAAATAGCCTTTTGACCGCGTTCATTAAACGCCATAGCCATCAATGCAATCGTTACTTGTTCGCCAGTAGACAACAAGCGGTCCATTTCACGACCATATGGTTTAGATGTTACTTGTTTTGCCAAAGATACCAAGTCATCTGTTGTATCCCCCATAGCGGATACAACTATTACAATGCGATCGTCCTCTTTCTTTTCATGAAGGACACGATCAACGATATTAAATATTTTTTCAGGTGTTGCAACAGAACTGCCACCAAACTTTTTGACGATTAATGCCACTATTATCCCTCATTTATCATTGTACTAAAAAATAACATGCATATACTTTACCACAAAACAAACCGCACTGTAAAGGGATATACAGGTATTTTTCCACCATAAAAGAACAAATTTCTTTTTATAGCGGACATACATTATATTTATAATCAATAGTTAATGTTCGTGATGTGTCATATTCTCTATACAAAAAAGACCAGCCCTAAGGCTGGCCTTTTACAGTCAAATACAATCTATTATTCAACTACGATAGCTTTTTCAGATTCCCATAAACCATGGATGTTGCAGTAAGATACAGCAATCAATTTACCAGATTTATTCAAGGATACTGCCAATGTACCTGCGGAAACTGCATGTACAGGACCTTCGTTTGCTGTTGCACCGTCACCATGAACGTTGAAAGATAATTCGCCAACTTCGTAAGGCAATTGAGTACCTTCAGCTACGAAGTACAATTTAATCCATTCAATGTGATGTTCTACAGTGTTTGGATGAGCAATGTCTTTACCAACAGATAATTTTACGTCGAATGCTTCACCTGCTTTTACTTTATCAGCAGCTTCGATAACAGGAACGTGTTTTTCAGTAGCGAAATCGCCAGATTTAATGTAATCATGTACAGCCATAGTTAACCTCCTGGTTATAGTTATATACATACTTAATGTCTAAGAATATTAGCACCTTGTGCTTATGACTATATTATACATTTTCGATATAGTTTAATCAAGGACTTTTTCGAAAATTTTCTATTTATTTGTGAAGTGATGTGGGCGGTGGCTCCATCGGCCGGGTCTTCCTAACGGAAGGGCCAAAAGTCGCCACCGCCCACATCACTTCACAGCACTCTAGGAAATTTTCGGAAAACTCCATGGTGAGAGGGAAACACCGGCCGGGTCTGTCCCATAGGGACAGGGCCAAAGTCGCCTCCGGAGGCCTACTATTGCTACATCATATAAAACTTTCTAGTATCACAAAAAAAGAGTGTGCGTCGGCCAAGCCTAGCACACTCTTTCTCTTAAAACTCAATTCCTTTTGCCGCTTTTATGCCTTTTTCATAAGCGTGTTTTACTACGTTCATTTCGGTCACTGTATCAGCGATGTCGATGATTTCAGGTTTTGCATAGCGGCCTGTTAGGATAACATGTAGTCGTTCTGGTTTTTGTTTAAGCATATCTACAACGGAGTTAACATCGATGAGTTCATAGTTAATGGCATTGTTGATTTCGTCCATAACGATGAGATCCCATTTGTCGGAGTTGACTTCTTCTACTAGTGTTTTCCACGCTTCTTGAGCTGCTACTTTATGTTTTTCTAATTCTTCTACAGTAACTTTATCTCGGTTGTAGTAGATAAATCCTTTGCCCATGGATTTAATGGTAACCGCATCTCCCAGTTTTTTCAGACCTTCTAGTTCACCATAACCATGACCGCTTTTGATGAATTGTAGAATCAAAACTTTCAAGCCTTGTCCTACGGCGCGTAAAACAACACCTAAAGCGGCTGTTGTCTTTCCTTTACCATTACCTGTATTTACGAGAATTAAACCACGTTCACTCATTTCTATACTCCTATTATCTATGTCACACTATGTAGGGCTGCATCTATAGTTAATATAACAATTAAATACTAATATAATAGATTTATTTAGTATGACCAAAGGCTTCACACATATCTACAAAATGCTTAGCTCCTTCAAGAGAACCAGCAAAGTTAAGATGTAGATAGGATGCCAACACATTATCGGTAGCATACCCGCCATCATAGGACTGCGGTTTACGCCCCCCTTCTAAATGAAAGGCCCATGGGAAATCTTCAATGGTTGGTTCCATGGTGGAGAAATGGAATTCATGACCATGCAAAGCTGTTCCTGTATTGCCAAGTAATGTATTGCGTTTAGCCGTTGCCGTTACATATCCTACCTTTTGCAGTTTTTGTTGCATTACACAATTGGCAGGCACAACACCAACTGTATCAAACACATTACCATCAAAATCGTGAATATGTTCACAAAGGTACATAAGGCCACCACATTCAGCATAGATAGGCATACTACATTGATTAGCTTTACGGATTGATTCCTTCATGGCCGTATTTTCGGATAAAGCCTGCAAGAACATTTCAGGGAAACCACCGCCAAATACAAGGCCATCTACATCAGGAATAGCGCTATCTTTTAAAGGGCTAAAGTAAACTAGCTCAGCGCCTTGAGCTTCAAGGGCAGATAAGCTGGCTGGATAGTAGAACGAAAAGGCTTCATCATAAGCAACGCCAATTTTTGTTCGTTTGGTAACCCCCTTGGTTATATCAATCGGTGCCGGCATAGGTGCTGCACTGGCCGCTACCTTATAGAGTGCCTCTAAATCTACCATAGATTCCACGGCATGCTGAATCGTTGCAATAGCCTCTGTAGGGTCAACTTCTGTAACCGGTGTCAAACCAAGATGACGTTCAGGAGAATGCATGCGATCATCACGGCGTATAGCACCAATAACAGGAACGCCAATTTTCTCCATACCTTCACGGACCATGCGTTCATGATTATCGGAACCTAAACGATTCAAAATGACGCCTTTAAAATCCACATCTTTATCATACTCTCTAAAGCCCATGGCAATGGCTGCCGCGCTTTCACCCATGGCCTTACAATCGATAACGAGCACAACAGGAGCACCTAATTGCTTAGCAATTTGAGCCGTACTGCTCACACCCTCTCGGCCACCATCATACAGCCCCATAACGCCTTCAATAATGGCCAGATCTGCATCGCCCGCCATGGATGCAAAAAATGTTGGCAATGTATCCGGTGGAACTAACCAAGAATCTAAATTATAACTTTCACGGCCCGATGCAATTTTATGAAAGCCCGGATCGATATAATCCGGGCCCACTTTAAAGGATTGCACCCCATGGCCACTTGCTCGATACGCTGCGAGAAGGCCCGCAACAATAGTCGTTTTGCCGACACCGGAATTGGTACCAGCTATAACAACACGTGGAATGGGTACAGTATTCATATGTATTACCTCTTATTAATACTATCTATACGGCTTTCACTAAAAGCATTCAGATATCAGAGTATAGTCAATTAACGATCTTTACGTTTTGCCAAAATTGTGGACAAATAGTTTAATTTCTTGTCCTTAGGCATATTATCAAGACCTACGAAAACTTGTTCATCCGGCAAGCCAACGCGAGAAATCATAACCGCGTCGTCAGCCATATTGTGTTTCAACAATACTTCTTGCACTTCATCAAAGTTTTTATACACCTTCATGATAACTGCATCATCGGCAACAGCCATAACAGCATCAATTTTTTCCTTAGGTGCAGTGGCTGGAACGATAGCCAAAACCTCTTCTTTTTCTACGATTGGATAGCCAAGATGGGAACCAATGGCACAGAATGCAGTGATACCAGGAATTGTTTCAATTTCAAAGCCTGTATTTTCAATCAAACGATATACGTACATATATGTACTATAGAACATTGGATCGCCAAGTGTTAAGAAAACAACATTTTTACCTTGTTCTAAATAAGATACGATAACGCGCTTAGCCTCTTCCCAACCTTCTTGTTGTGTAGCATCATCGAGCACCATTGGGAATACAACTGGAACGATTTCAGTATGTTCTTGAATGTATGGTTTCGCAATATTAAGGGCTACAGAACCATCTTTCTTTTCTGTTTTAGGTGTAATGATAACGTCTGCTTCGCCTACAATACGCGCAGCTTTCACAGTCATTAATTCAGAGTCCCCAGGACCAACACCTATGCCATATAATTTACCTTTCATGATGATTCTCCTATTCTATATTTCAATATGATTAACATTACTATTATACCTAATTTATTAAATATATTCAAAATGTTTGTGAAAGTCTACTCTTATTTCACATTCGGAATCGCTGGTCGATGACTGCTGCGCTTACCGTATATATCATCGATACAATCTTGAATATGTTGGCAATAGATATCTTGAATTTCTGTATATTCACCGAGGGCATGATGCATTTCTTCTACTTCATAACCAGCCTCTTTCAATACATTGACTACACTATCCTCTTCATCGCCAAATAAATCATTAAGCGCATGATCGCCAAGTACAAGGAGCAATGGGTGCACATAAATCTTATTAGGTTTCTTACCATCAAGCCATTCCCAAGGTACGGCCACATCCTCTACATAAGGAGCATTTTCCAAAGTGGCTACACGAACATGATTAAGGCCACTGCGAATCAATTGGTATTGCAAATAACCATATGCAGAATTACCAGAGCCTAAACCACCGTGACCAACTAATAATAAACCATCTTCATTGCTGACGGATAAGGATGTAACAAATGTGTCGATTAAAATTTGATAATCATTCGGGTGTTCTTCTTGGCCCATATAGTATACCAATGGTCTGCCTACTCGCAATGTATTCAGTTCTTGTGCCCGTTCGTGATTTAAAATATTATGTTTCAACTTATCAAATTCTTCACCACCAGTGAAGTGCAATGGTTGTACATAAATATCTGTATATCCTTCACCAATGAGAGCATCTAATGCGCCTTGCTCTGTAGGAATTTCAATACCACGGTCTCGTAAACGTTTTACAATGATACGCGATGAAAAGGCTAAACGCACTTCATAATCTGTATATCTCTCTTTAATACGGTTTACAACAGCATCAATTTGATGTTCACGAGCGGAATCAACTGTTGAGCCAAAGGCCACTACTAATATAGCTTGTTTCATAACGGTCTCCTTATCAAATATAATTCACTATTCATCATACCACACGCATTGCCATAGTTGGATACCATACCCCGTATAAAGGTAATATTATAATTAACTTTCATACCCATATTGATGGATAACAAAAAGCATCCGCCCCTAAAGGTGGATGCTTTTTGAAGATAGTGTGTATTTATGAGAGAGTTTATATACAACCTTACCAGAAGTATTAAGAAATCATTCCTTGTGCTTCTATACGGGAAGGTCGAATAACAGTTTGATATGATTCGCGTTGAGAGCTACGTTTTCTATCAGACATACGAATCGCTTGACCTAAATGTTTCAAGAATAAATCTTGTACATATGGATTTTCACCTAGGCCTTCATTCCAAATATCTACGTTGTACCCTTGTTCTGTCAAAAGTGCATAAATAGAATCGGAACGATCACCGCCAAGATAATCCATTAAATGAGTAGAACCAATCAAAGCCAATGGTACAACGAGTACATCTTTATGCCCCATTCTATCTACCAATGTTAAGGCTTGCTTAAATGTAGGGAACCCATTTGTGGTAAATACTGCTACATTAGGAGCAGAACCATACATGGCTTTCAATTGTAATGTAGAGAATTCCAATTGATTTTGTCCATTTGCCATCAATAAAACCGATTTATTGAGAGATTTAGTATTAATATGACGCATGATGCCATCTAATGTAGCTTCATAATCATCAGCGTAATTTTTAACACCTAATGATGTTAATAAGGGTTTACCGATATTAACTTGAGAGAAATTATATTCACTGCTATGTAAGAACTTAAGTGCTTGCTTACGCATTTGTTGATAGCATTGATCCGCTACGAGAGTAATCGGCTGAATATATACCTCATCAATTCCCTTGCGGCTAAATTCTTGCATGACGTCGGTGAAAGAAGCAATCGTATCATCATATTTTTCATTCCACTTTTCCACTAATGCATCAGACAAAAATACACGTCGTACCTCTACATCTCTGTATAAGGAACGAACTTTAGACTCTATAGTGCCAATGGATGTTTCCACTGCTTCTTTATAAATTGATCCAAAGGATGCAATGATTATACCTTTCATATGTGACCTCCATATACCCATATATATGAAACAATTTTCATAAATGAAAATTGTTATCAACTACCATGTACTAATCATACAAGATTGATGCATGAAAGTCAATGAGAAATATTATCATATAATTATTTTGAAGATTCTATATATTGCCAGGATCCTTTTACTAGTAATAAATATATTACATAGACATTTACATAAGGTATAAATAGACCAAAAATCCAAAACGCACTACTATAAGAATCATGTAACCGCTGAATTAGTACTTTTAATACATATAGAAAACACCAAATCAAAAAAATAGCTACCATAAAAACTAAGAATATACTTTTTAGTATTATTGTAGGTAAAATACTTCCTAATGAATAAATTAACATTAAAGGAAAACTCATCTAAAAATTTCTCAAATCCACCAAAGTCAATTCTAATGAAATTAGAACCAACTTTTTCAATACAATTTGACAGGCCATAGGCATTATCATATTCATTGCTAGGGAACAAAGATAATATTAATAGCCCTACTACCCATATATTCAAATCAACTGACATAGCCCTAGACAACATACCTTCCGTATATGATACGACTAATATAGGAGGGGAATAATTTAAATAATTAGTATACAACGTATATAGAGCAGCTAATATAAAAAATACTACTTTGGCCCCTTATCTTCCATTAGGATTTATGGTTAGATACCAAGACTTTTTAAAAACTAAATGATAAATTACAAATAGATTAATAAATGGTAGTATCAAGCCAACAATCCATAATGAACTTAATAGGCAATCATGAAGACGTCTTATTGATAATGTAATAATCCCAATGCTTGGCCATATATATACTATCAAAAAATTGACACCGCTTATTAATGATACATCAAAAAAATCAATACTAAACTTAGAAATTGAAGTGATTAAGAAAATCAAAATAAATACAACAAAATTTGCCCCAATCACACCTACAATATATTCTCCCCTATTTGCTCGACCACTTATATAAAGCAATTTAGAAAAATATACTTTATATACGTTATCAAAAAAACTCTCTTTATCTTTACTTACTCCACTATTTATCAAAGTACTATTACCATAAGCAATAAAGTAATCATCAAATTTATTAATACCATGAGCATATCCATAATTATTGTTATTTTCTTCACCTAATGGTAAAGAAAATAACAATAATAGAAGAGTTATAAAGAGATTTTCTAAGGTTATGTCGAAAATTGAAAAAATTTGAAAAATCGAAGTTACATCTAACTCATAGCTATTAAATAATAATTTTAAAATACTAGAAATAACTAAAACTAAAACTATTCCCCAGCGTGATAATCCTATATCATTCACTCTTCTAACTAAAGATCCGATTATAACAAACATACCAATTATAACCAAAAGATATGGAAGTATTTTCACAAAGAAACTACTCGTAGCACTTCCTAATAATGCTATAAGAAATAAATATATGTATATATTTATTATGGTTCCAAGAACTGCAAAAATATACGGTACCCGTCCCATTCGTTTATTTATAACTAAACAATATATATTTTCTTTAAATAATTGCCACTCTTTTGATAAACTCACTAATAGGACCTCTGAATCTCATTAAAATACTGATTAATTATATCATTTGAAACGGGAATAAACTTATCTTTATCAATTAATAACTCTTTTCCTCCTGTTTTTCGCTCACGAACAAAATAAATAAAACCTGGACTGTTATTCGAATAGTATAAGCGTCCTTCTGTAGGGTGTAATTGGTGATATGCTATTGCCATTTGATTTAATCTTGGTTGATAACCATAACGTTCATTAATCATTTCATTTACTTCCCCAGTATTGACACTTGGAACCTTAAAATCCTGAGAGATACGTAGTCTTAAATCAGTAGCGCCCTCACCATAATTAAATTCCCTTTGCTTAATATTGTTTTTAGGAATATTAAGATTCAGTAAATCTCTAAAAAATGATTTATTAACACTATAATCTACTGCATCTAAGGTTCCAGTATGTAATGGTTCTTTATCAACCGTAAGCGTTTTATAATATAACTTTATATGCGGCTGAGAAAAATCAGATAAAAACGAATTATTATCTGAAGTAGACAAAGAAGGCTTCTTAGGTGTAGTAAGGAGATTATCTCCTCCATCTTTTTTAGAGGTTTTCTCAAAAGGATTTTTAACTATATCTCTTAATCCTATATCAACACCCAATGCTCCTGTTACACCATCTACAGAATCATTTCTAAGAGCGCCATACCCTATAAGACTTATACCGACCTCAGTTCCTTGTGGAAGTTCTGAAGATGTTTTTCCTTCAAAACTGGTAGAACGATTATACATTGGTGTTGCTAGCTCATAGGATGCCGCCCTATTAGCAGCAAAAGCTTTTCCTTCAAACACAATATAATTCATAGTCATAATACCATTAGCAGGATGTACCGTATACCCATTATCAGCCATATAATCCCCGAACTCTGAATAAGTATAGGATGCTGGTTTAATAGTATATTCAAATGCGCCAGTATTCACATCATATACTGCATTATTGCCATCAGCTAAAGTAATAGCTTTATGTCCATTATCAACTAATTCATCTCCATAATTTTCATAGATTCTAGCATATGGATAAGTATCTGAATATTCAGGATTACCAGTCTCATAAATAGTAGCTATCCATGCATTAGGTTTCCAAGTATAGTTTCCTAATTCTAAATTTGAGCGTGTAGAATAAGCAATATCTGAAGAAGTGCTATTTAAACGAGCTAAATACATTAATGTATAATTCATGCCACCATTTAATATACTCTTATCAGGAAGCCATGAAGCTAATGCATCGGCAAGGCTTCCATCTATCGCTTCATTCCGATCATTCTCATTACCATAATGGTGTACTGCTCTATAATTACTCAATCCAGCCCATTTACCTATAATTTCAGATATTCTATGGTTTCGAGAGTATCCTTCTTCATATGAAAATGCTGACTGCAATTCTGATAACATTTCTTGTTGTTCTTCATGTGTTAACCAATTATTATCCGTTGCTGATAAAACAATACTTTGTCCAGTTTCGTTGATCGAGATAGTTCTTAATAATGCAATACTAGCTAATTTTCTAATTCCTGGATCCTTAATACCCTTTAATGTATTACTAATTGTATCATTAACAGTTACACCTTTTATACCAGTAAGAATACTATCTCCCGATAATGATGAAATCACTCCTGCAAAACCAGCATGCAAAGAAATTCTATATATTCCATTTTCGCCCCATTTTTTTGCTTCTTTAATATATTCTTGTGCTAATTTTTCTTTTCCATCTTTACTAGCTTCAATTGCTTTAATAGTTAAATCATGAGATTTTTTTAATGCAATATCCCCAATTAACTTATATCCATGGTCAGATATCTTATTTAATAAAATTTGTTTTTCCTCTATTGTTTTCTTATCAAAAATAGGTGCGAGTTTATTAAGAGCCTGTTCCGTATCATGATTAATCTTTTCTAAGGATTCTTTCTCAGCAATTTCGATAATACCTTCACTAATAGCTGAATGCGTAGTAGACTTTGAGCTACCTTTTACAGGAATCCCCATTTTAGGACTACCTGTAATGCCTATTGGATTATTTTTAGTGCGTTTGGTCGTAGATAAACTATAGCCAGAAGTCTTGGCAGAATAAGATGCTTCATTTTGAATATCATTCATTTTTAAAGAGTTAGAGGATAATCTGTTTTTGGATTTATCAGGACTACCTTTAATTATACCACCTGTAAGTGTAGTTGCATGATTTACCTGTACATTATATCCGCCATCACCTGCGTATATACCAGCCTGGTTTGTAACACTTGCATAGTGACTGTCTGTAGTTCCTCTCGAATTATCAAATCCAACTCTCGCAGATCCACTCATTCCATAAGATACAGATATACCTTTATTTTTACTTATTTTATGGTAATCATTTGTATCTTGTAAACTTTCAATTTTCAAATCATGTCCAACTTTTGTAGTT
Organism: Veillonella atypica KON; assembly: GCF_002959915.1. Taxonomy (GTDB): domain Bacteria; phylum Bacillota; class Negativicutes; order Veillonellales; family Veillonellaceae; genus Veillonella; species Veillonella atypica. Next base: position 566,720 of record NZ_PPDE01000008.1, read on the forward strand.
ACACTTTCACCGATAACCTTAGAACCAATAATTTCTGTATTATTTCCAGAAACAGTATTTACTTGTTTACCAAGAATAACGGTTCCTGTATGTGTCTTAGTTGTCTCTAATGCATTTTCTTTACCTTTATACACATTAGCATCTAAACCAATAACACCACTTCCATGCGGGCTTACAGTTGCGCCTATTGACCAACCAGAAGATGTATAATCATCGCGTTGAACTACTGTATTAGTCCCGGCATCCATTCGAAGATTATTAGATGCACTTACATTAACAACCGGAGCTTCTACTCTACTTCCCGTAATGTGTATATTCCCCTTAGCCATATCATTACTATTAGCAGTAATATCTACTTTTGTTTTACTACCTATAGAACTACCAATATATTGTTCTTCATTTAACTCATTTCGTTGTTTGTATTTACTAGAACCTATAGATACGTTGATATTTAGGAGACGATCTTTTCGAGCTTGTTCTTGTTTATATTTTTGTTCTTTATCTATTGCATTTTGAACATCTGGATGTACAGCATTTTCAATTTCTGGATGTTCTAATTGATAACTCTTATTTAATTCATTAGCTTTACTTAAAACCTCTCTTTCTTTATCTAATAAATTAACAGGTTTAATCTTACTATAAGCCTTGGCATCATTATAAGCATGTTTTATGCTATTGGCTGCTTCACCATATTCAAATGCTGATAGCGCACTAGTTTTTCTACTGTTAGCACGTTTGCCAAGTTGTTGAGCTGTGTTCAAAGCAGATACTACTTGCCCACCAACACTAACCGTTAATCCAGATCGTTTTTCTTCATGCGTTTGTACTACATGTGATGAGTTATGTTTACCATCAATGTCAACATCCGTAGCAGTTAAGGATACCGGACTATTGCTAAAATAGTTAGTCGTTGTGCTATGTATAGTATCGCCAGCAGTAACATTAATCACCCCATTAGTAGAGGCAATATTACTCGCTTCTTGTGTAGTATAACGACCATCATATGTATCAGTAATTTTTTTACTACCAATAGTAAATCCTAAGCCAGCCCCCATAAGACCTTTTTTCTTACTATGTTGATATGTATCATTGTGACTGCTATCTTCTGCAGAATTTGTGCGTACCTTATTACCAGCACTAATAGCTACGTCACCTGTACCCAACACATTAGATCCGGTTATATTTACATCATGGTTAGCTCCTACTTGAATTGTATTGCCACCAATAGTGGATGCTACCACACCCGTATGCTCGTAATCTTTACGAATCGTATTGACTGTACGAGATAATAGCCCTTTTTCCTTGTACTGTAGTCCATATTGATCACGACTATAGGTATTGCCATTTTCAATATTTACATCATTACCAGCAGCTACAGTTGTTACACCATGTTCACTATTTATTACACCTTGACGAATATTGACATCATTCTTAGCTGCGACTGTTACATTGCCATCACCTAAAATTTGTGTGCCAATTTCAGTACCTCTATCTGTTCGTAGATAATTTGCAGCATTTAATGTCATATCTTTCTTGGCACTTAATTTTTTAGTATCCACATTAACCGTATTGGCACTAGTAATAGAGATATTACCCTCATCTCCACCTGTAATAATAGCGCCAGTTAGATGTACATCCTTATTGCTATGAATGTCTATGGTTCCTTTAGGATTTGATACGCCAATACGTCCTTGTTGCATAAGTACATCTTGATTAGCTAATTGATGTGTTTCAGCCTCAACGTTTATGTCATTATTAGCACGTAATATAACACTATCATTACCGTGAATAGCACCAGTATTTCGAATAGAATCCGTAGCACCAATAGCTACAGTATTCGCATTAAATCGACCCGTATTATCCACTGTATTTGCCTGTACTACAATAGAATCAGCCATCATATTACCACTATTCTTAAATGCACTATCCGTATTAGCTATAATGGATTTACCACTTACAACAGCGCCCATAGCATCGATTTGATTAGCCGATTGTTTAGCTAAATACACCTTAGGATACAATACTTGTTGAGGTTGTCCATTTACAACAATAGTTTTTGTTTCAAGCCATACCATATCTGTTGTAATGGCTTTCATTTGTTCTTCTGATAAGGTAATGCCAGGCGTCAACTTATATTTTTTACCATATGAAATACCAGCTTCGAGTAATGCTTTATATTCGCTTTCGTTATCTGTATAACCCTCTAAATATGGTTTACCAGTAGCAGATAGGATTTGTGAATTAATCAGTCCTTGTTCATAGAATCCATCACCTAGGCGCTTCATTCTTCGGTCTGGGTCATTAGCCAATGCATTTAGCATGAATTCAGAGGATACAAATTTCTTACGATTTGTAAAAGCACTATCTGTTTCAATTAATGCATTTGCTGTTATATCAGGATGAATATTATAAATTGCCTGTGTTGGTAATTTCAATCCTTCAATCGTTACATTTCCAATACTAGACTTTCCTTGATTACCTGTGCCAAACGGATCAAGACTATCATTTACTTTACGTTTATTGGCCTCAGCGATGGTATCCTCAGCATGTTCCTGTATTGTACCAATGGGTTGTATATTTTGCTCTTCTATGGAAGGCGTCATAAATACTTCTGGCTCCCAATATCGGCGCCATTTATACCTATAACCATGAGCTTTATGAACTCGTTTCGCTTCACTAACTTGTGTTGTCCCTGTTTTGAACACCTTATCACTGGTTTTATCACTGATAGTCTCATGTGCGCCATTAAATATAACTTGTCCAGCAGATGCAATTTTGCTATTTATATTAGATGAAGCGCCATTGATAACTATATTGCCACCAGCAGAAATAACCCCTGGTTGATTATTCGTAACTTCTGTATGGGTATGCTCCTCTTCACTTCGAATCAATGTAAAGTTTTTTACAGGTGGAACGCCCTTATCTACCATTTTAATCGTACCATCAGCTTGTTTCACTGGTACTTTATGAGCCACTCCATAGCCACCTTTTCCTGTATAGCCAGGGAATTCAGAGACATCAAAGATTTGATTTTCTTCTGGATGATTTTTATCATCAACCTTAAGTTTATCACCATGCTTTGTAATACCATCCGAAACACGCTTCATGCCAAAGCTTGCATTATCATTAACAAGATTAGACGTTGTTAGAGTCATCTCTCCACCTGATTGAATGGTAGCGCCCTTATTTTCAATGACATGAGAGCCTGTTAGATTCATCGTATTTCCACTATACAATAAAGCATTTCCATTATTATGGATTTCATTAGCTTGTATATCCATATGGTCACGACTCGCAATTGTACCAGACTTATGACTATCTAATTCCTTTTGTACTTTAGTCATTGCTTCTTGCGCTTTATCATAAGTCTTAGTTAGCTCTTGTATACGATTGCGATGTGCTTGCAACTCTTCTTTAGACTTATAAGCTGTTATATCTGCATTCCACTCTTTATCAAGCGCCTCTTTAGCTTGTTTTAAAACATCTGCAGCACTTTTATATCTTGCTTCAATAGTTGCATCCGTATGATTAGATACAGTATCCGCTTTAATAGATAAGGTGTTTCCATATATACGACCATTTTCAGCATTATCTACCGATGTTGCACGAATATCTGTAGTACCATTTGAGTTTACCAAACCATGATTAGTCATAGACGATTGACTTTCAATAGCTAAGCCGTTATCACCTTGCACAACACCATCTTGTCCCACTGAAATAGCATGACCTGAAATAGACGTCTGACCATTACTTGTTATTCCGCCATCCACTTGAATCATACCATCCGCACTAATATTAGTCGCATGAACAGAACTTAATGTACCTTTAACATTAACACCAAGCCCATCATTGGTTCCTTTCATGGTAATAGAGTTAGCATACATACCACCAATAGCAGATACATCTAGACCAATTTGCTTAGAGTACCCCAAAGCCTTAGATTCCAAAGACTTGGCATCTATTAAATTTTTACCTGTACGAGTCTCTACTGAATTAGCCCATACACCTGCGTTTACTTGAGCGGCTTCTGTTAAAATTTGTAAGGAGTTAGATTCTTTTGCATTAAGGCCCTTTCCATTAATAGCAATAGAACCTTGTTCTACCCGATAGGTATTAAGATTTCCATTAGGGTCATATTCAGGCTTACCAGTCGTTAATACAGCACGGTCAGTATTTATAAAACCGCCTCCATCTACAGTGATCCCATTAGGATTAGCTACAACCACTGATGCTTTACGTCCAGCCACCTCAATAAAGCCATTCATGTTAGTAGGATTATGAGATGTGACCTCATTTACAATAACCGAGGCAGAGCCACGCATCATATTAGCATTACCTGGCACATACCCAGCTAAGCTCGTATTCGCCATTTGATATGAATTATTTAAAATCACACCATTTTGTGGCACATTAAAATTTGTATAATCATTGCGAGATACACCATCTGCCGTAGGTCCTGCAATATTGACTAATGTAATACCGTTTGCCGCTTGTCCTACTTGTGCTTGTCGATGTTGAGGCGCATTGCGATCTACCTCTATAGGATTCTCTGCATAAGCTAAAGGAACTACTAACGGATCCATAACCATGAGGCCCATTGTAAGCCAAACAGCAATTTTATATTGTAATCGTTTTTGTTTCATAAATTCTCTCCCAAACTATATATATGAGATATAACAGCAATTTACTAAAATCTAAATCCCGCTTGGAATCCTGCTGCTATATGATTTGTTTTATAACCTTCCGGTTTATATAACGGCATACCAACAAAGGCATCATAAAATATTCCAGACTTAAATTGGCCTCTCATACCAATGGCTGTACCGGCAATAAACCGACCTGTCAATACATCGGTACTAGGTCCATATACGGCACCAAAATCTATATTGGCATATATACTTGATTTCCATTTTGGTATATAACTAGCTACTTCATTTCGCATATACCAACCACTCTCAGCCATCAACGTATGCTCACCATCAAAGCCTTGTACGGTATATCGATTGCCAAGGCTAATCATATCTCGTGAGTATAATTGCTTGCCACCTAATGTCCATTGCCCATGAAATGATGTTGTAATACTTGCAGGACGGTGGCCCCATGTACGTGGCATTTGATAATCTACATCTAATAATAGTTGTGTATAACGCGTTGTTGGTGCACCATATCCATAATCAGGTTGTGATCCAAACCAACCAGCACCTTTTTTTATAGCGACACGAGAAAAGATAGTATTTTGTTTACGATACCGTCGTTCTGAAAGACCTAATTCCAATGATGCTGTATTCGCTCTCTGTACTTCAATTTCCACATCATTAATATAATTCTTGGAATTACGTTTAGATATCGTTATATCCCAACTCCGTTTAATTGTTCGACTGCGATGAAATACATGATTCCATGTTCCTCTAAATGTCTTAGCTCGACTAGAACTAATGAATGGATTTACCATAGTATATACCGTTTGATGATATTTCATATTACTATATGAAACAGAAAACGTATCTTTACCTCGTGGAATCGAGTAAGAAATACTATGGTTTTTAGTACCCTTGACTTCGCCATCTCGAGCTCCATCCTGATTTAAACTCACTTGAAAGGTATCATTAGCATTGAATAATCGATCAATGCCTATAGAAGTCGTCCACTGCAGTTTTCCAGTATCTTTTAATCCAGAATCATCAATAGACACTATGCCATGAATTGGAGGCTTTTTAGATGTTTGCAATATAATAGTAGAATATAACGGTTTTGACCCAGCTTCTAACTCAACAGCTACTGATTGGGATCCAATTCGTCGCATCTGTTCTAAGCCTTGCTCAATATCTCGAATATTTAATATATCCCCTTCTCGTAATGGAAATGCATTATGCCAAGGTAAATGTGGTAAATCTGGCCGATACATAATAGCTTCAATCCGTCCAATTTGTAAATTAAACTGCAATTGTCCCGTGGCAAGGGATTGTTGTGGAATTCCCACTTTAGATGTAACAAAACCATGCGATAGTAATGAATTATTTAATTGAGTCGATAACCCATTAATATCCTCAATAGATAACTTACAATTAATATAAGGTTTAATTTCTTTTCTCAGAAACGAGAATGTCTGAGGAACATCAAGTAATATATCCTGACCTTTTGATTGATAATATAAAGGCCCCTTAATCAGTCTCGTACTATATGGCGCAGAATTATCTATCTTAGAATTTGAGTCTCCGCCTTCTTCAGCTAACCGTATCTGCGTGATATAAAAAGACGGTGAAACACTCATAGGTCCTGATGCAGGTCTTGGTGTCTTACCGTCTGTATTAGATGATATATGTTGCCATTGTATCCGTTCTTCTCCTAATCGTGCCTCTCTCGCTTCTTGACTAGCTCTTGCTCTATCTAGTTGTTCTTGTGTGTCTATAGGATTAGCACCATGTCCCTGTAAAGGTATCACACATGCTAGACCTAGATACAAAAGTACCGCTCGCTTAATCATATATTTCCTCTCTAAATAAAACATAAACTCATATTTTATATTTTATTATGTTTTTTTTTCGAAAGTCAATAGAAGATTTAGCAATAAAGGTCTACTACATCTAAGCAGTACACCTTTATTTAATATATTTTTATTTTAGAATTCCACATAAAATACAAAAATATAATGATAAATCCTATCATAAACATTGAATTACTTATAATTATACCGTCATAACCAATAAGAATATTTTTATAAAACATAAGATTATTCCTCATTTATTATGATTTTTTATAAAAAACGGTCGTATTATTTATACGTGTACAGGTATGGGGTTTATTGACATCCATCCCCTAGGTTGCTACGATTGATTATAGATAATATAGTTATGTCTGCATAGTCAGATGATGTTGTTTAATGAGGTGATTCACTTATGATTAGTGTAAAAAAACGTGCATTAACAGTTTCTGCTGCATTAGCGGCTTTCGCATTGACATTTGGTGCTCCTGTGCTTGGTCACGCTGCATACCAATTAAATCCTGAAGTAAAAGACCCTACTCCAGCATTAAAAGAAGCTTCTGCAATCGGTGTTCGTACACACAATACTGAAGCTTTACAAAACTTGCCAAACAAAGATGCTATGGTTGTTATGAGCTTTGGTACAACTTTCAAAGATACTCGTGCTAAAACAATTGATGCAACTGTAGATGCTATTAAAGCAGCTCATCCAAACACAAAAGTAATTACAGCTTTCACAAGCCATATTATTCGTGATCGTATCCAACAAAAAGAAGGTATTACTTACCCAACTCCTGAAGAAGCATTGGCTGAACTTAAAAAAGACGGTTACACTCGCGTTGCATTAGCATCCCTTGATGTAATTCCTGGTATGGAATACAACTACGATGCAGCAGTATATAATTTGTACAAAGATAATTTCAAAAAAATGACACTTGGTACATCTCTTATGTACTGGATGGGTCAAGAAAACCAAACTGACCAAGTTATTGAAACATTAAAAGCTGTTCAATCTCAATTCCCTAAATTAGGCAAAGAAGACGGTCTTCTTATCATGGCTCATGGTACTCCAGATCCTTCCAATGCTTACTATTCTGTAATTCAAGACCGTATCCATACTCTTGGTATGAAAAATGTATTTATTTACACTGTAGAAGGTACTCCAAATCTTGAACAAGTTATCCCTCAATTGAAATTACATGGTATTAAACACGTTACATTGATGCCATTCATGATGGTAGCTGGCGACCATGCAAATAATGACATGGCTGGTGCAGAACCAGAATCCCATAAATCCATTCTTGAAAAAGAAGGCTTCAAAGTTGACACTTACATCCATGGCTTAGGTGAAAATCCTAACATCCGTAACTTATTCGTTGAACGTGCTAACGAATCTTGGGACGCATTACAAAAATAATCAATCTACAATTTAACTAGTATCGTTATATAACGTACATAGGAGTACATCATGAAAAAACTACTACTCTGTAGTCTTGCTTTGGTCATGATCGTACTAGCAATAGCTGGGTGTGGTAAGTCCACATCCAGCTCTTCTGCTACTACGAAGGAACTTACCTTTAATGGTGAAACCTATACTGTACCAAAGGATCCACAACGCATCGCCGTTCTTTCAAATTCTGTATTGTCCATGCTATACGCAGTAGATGGAAAGGCAATTTCCCGAGCTAGCACGACAGATAAACTAGCGCCAGAATTAGAAGCATTACCTGCATTAGGTCAAACGGCTAACATCAATATGGAACAATTGTTAGGTTTAAAACCAGATGTGGTATTGGGTTTGGAAAACCAACATAAAAAATATGAATCCCAATTACAATCTAACAATATCCCAGCCGTACTTTTCAATTACGATGGCATCAAGGATAATGTGCCAATGCTAACATTCCTTGGAGAATTAACAAACCATCAAGATAAGGCTAAATCCGTTATTGCCACCTACGAAAGTAATATTCAAAAGGTTAAGGATGCCATTAAAAACCAACAACCTGCACGTATTGCCGTATTGCGTGCTACCGGTAAAGGTGTGACAGCTGAAACCGACGAAGCGGTAACTGCATCTATGGTCAAAGAATTAGGTATGACAAATGTTGTAACATCTCACCTAGATGGTACAACCAAAGATAAAACGGTACCGTATTCTCTTGAAACATTAACCGCTGATAACCCTGATATTATCTTCGTCGTTACCATGGGTAAAGAAGAAGAAATTACAAAGGCCATGAAGAAAGCTATGACAGATAATCCTGCATGGGCTAATCTTAAGGCTGTACAAAACAACCGTGTCATCTACTTACCATCTAAACTATTCCTACTTAACCCAGGTCTACAAACACCTAAGGCTATGGCTCGTTTAGTGAAAGAAGCATATGGCATTGATGTTACATTTTAACATATCCTAACATACTAAAGAGGGCATTCCCCATTTCGGGAATGCCCTCTTTCACTATTAGTCTAGCTATCTACTCAGCTAAACCTTTTACGCGTACATATTGTTTATCATCAAAGGTATCGATTTGTACATCTACGGAAAATACATCTCTAAATAGTTCATCCGATACGATTTCTTTCGTGTCTCCAGCTGTCACTAAATGACCATCTTTTATAATAGCCATATAATGAGAATATTGTACGGCTTGCGTCAATTCATGGAGTACCATCAATACGGTTAATCCTTGTTCATCGTTTAATCGTTTTAACAATTCCATGATTTCTAGTTGATGGTTAATATCTAAGTATGTTGTTGGTTCGTCTAACACTAATAATTTTGGTTGTTGTGCTAAGGCCATAGCAATCCATACCCGTTGCCGTTCACCACCAGATAAGGATGGAATTAATTGATTCCGTAAATGATTCGTTTTTGTAATTCCTAATGCATAGTCAACGATTTCTCGGTCCTCTTTGGCCGTATTCTTCCACCACATTTGGTATGGATAGCGTCCACAATATACCAATTCTTCTACGGTCATATCCTTTGGCATATTAGGCACCTGTGGCAGAAACGCCATTTGACGTGCCAATTCATTTTGTGAATACGACTGTAATGGTTTACCTAAAATAGTCACACATTCACGTGGACTATGAATATATCCAATCATAGACCGTAAGAGTGTACTTTTACCACAACCATTAGGCCCGATTAAAGTCGTTATTTTACCAGTAGGGACAGATACATTAATATCATGTAAAATATGACGATTTCCGAGAGTGACGGATAACTGGTTTACATCAATAGCCGTATTCATTAGTTATCCCTCCTCAATAGATATAAGAAGAATGGCGCCCCGAAGAATGCCATGATAATGCCAACAGGTACCTCAATTGGACTCCACATAACACGCCCTACCGTATCACTAACAACGAGGACGAGTGCCCCTAATAATGCAGAGCCTGGGAGTAAATACGCATAATCATTACCGATGATAAGTCGTAACATATGCGGTATAACGAGGCCTACGAATCCGATTAAGCCCGCAATACTAACGGCACCTGCTGCTAATAGAGCCGCAACAGCAGTCATAATAAACCGCGTTTGTTCTACCTTAAGGCCTAGGCCCTTTGCTGTTTCATCACCTAAACTTAAAATAGTAAGACGTTTGGCACCTAAACAGGCAAAAATAAGACCGACTAACGCGTATGGGAACAGAACCTCTACTTGAGGCCAACTGCGTGCAGCCAAGCCCCCTACCATCCAAAGTAAGGCTCCTTGCACACGATCTCCATAGAATACAAGTAGTGCAGAAATACCAGAGCCTAAAAAAGCAGCCACCGCGACACCAGCCAAGATGATACGGCTTGGGCGTACACCATTCTTCCAAGCAAGAGCATATACCATCAACGCCGCAGCCATAGCACCTATAAAGGCGACGAGAGGCACAATATGATCATAGCCAGGGAAAAGAATAAATATAATAACACCGGCAAGTCCGGCACCAGATGACACCCCAACAATTTGAGGATCTGCTAAAGGGTTCTTCATAACCGCCTGTAAAATGGCACCCGATACAGCTAAACAAGCACCAACTAATGCAGCAACAATATTACGAGGCAACCTAATATTCCAAATAATTTGCGATGCTGTATCTGTTAGCTCACTAGCCCACAATGTGTGCCAAATCTCCGATAGTGAAACCGGTGTGGAACCCCAAATCAGCGAGATAATCATGCTAGCTATGACAGCAATAACCAAGACAATAATAACTGATATACGAAATAGTTTTCGTTCATTCAGAGAGTCCACAGTAACCTCTCCTTTCACCAATACATGGTACTATCAGCACCCGTATTATACATATAAACCTCATAATAGATATAGTAAAACCCGAATCGCCCCCAATAAGCAACGATTCGGGTTACTTTTTATTTAGATTCTTTGCCTTCTACGAAGAGCATATCGTTGCGTTTTACATCTGTGTAAAGTAATGCATTACATACGGATGCTGCAATTGGGCTACCACCCTTGTTACCTTTTACAGTGATATAAGGAACTGGGGATACTTCCATCAAATAATCTTTGGATTCAGCAGCGCCAACAAAGCCTACAGGAATACCGATGATAAGAGCTGGTTTAATACCTTCTTCAAGAGCAAGGCGCAATACTTCGTACAATGCAGTTGGTGCATTACCGATAGCAACGATTTGGCCTTCTAATTGTTTGCCAAATGTGCGCATAGCAGCGATAGAACGTGTTACGCCCAATTCTTTAGCCATTTTAGCTACATTTTCATCTTTGATTAAGCAATGTACTTCATTACCACGAAGTTTAAGAGCCGGTTTAGAAATACCTGTGCGAACCATTTCTACGTCAGTGTAAATATCTGCACCATTGTCTAATGCTTCAATACCTTTTTGAACAGCGTCAGGGCTCATTTTTACGAGTTGAGCATATTCAACGTCACCAGATGCGTGAACTGTACGAGATACAACGCGTACTTCATCATCGGTTAAACCTAAATCCTTTACATAATCGTAAATGATTTCCATACTTTTATCTTCAATGGCTTTAGGATTTTTAACGTAATCCATTAGTGTCCTCCCATAATTTGAAAAATTCATCATTCGATGATACCACAGGGCATTCTAGTTTCACCCGTGGACGATCGATAACAATAACGTGGATGCCAAGGTCGATGGCAGCCTGTAATTTCGTATCTGCCCCACCTACGAGGCCAGAGTTTTTCATAACCACAACGCTCGCCTTTGTATCGTGGAACATAATACGATTCATATCGTAAGAAAATGGACCTTGTACGGCAACGATACGTTTAGGACTCACATTGAGGTCTTCCATCATTTGCAACACCTCAGCAGTTGGCAAAATACGTGTCCACACTTCACAGTCTTGTAAGGCCTCAGACTTAGCAAAGATGTGCATCGTCTTACTACCAGTAGTCAAATATACATGATTGTTATTTTCCTTTGCCAATTTGCCGGCTAAATTAGCTGCTTCTGTTTCATCAACTACGATATGCAACTTATCATAGTCTGGCAATGGTACCTCTTTTCGTTCAAACCGAACAAAAGGGATACCCACCGCCTTAGCTGCATCTTGAGCCGTTGCAGTCACAATAGCTGCATACGGATGGCTTGCATCAATGAGTAGGCGCACATTATGCTCCTTAATCAACTGTTGCATAGCCTCTTGATCGAGGCGCCCCGTATGAACCGTAATGCCTTCATGAGCGGCCAATTCCGCCCCATATTGGCTCACTACCGTCACGAGAACCTCTTCACCGGTTCGTTCTTGGATATCTACCGCTAAGGTTCGACCATCCAAGGTACCAGCGATGACCCAAATCATAATTTGTAACCTCGAGGTGTAATCATACGACCATTTTCAACATAAGTTTGGCTGTTACCAATGATAACAAGTGTTTGCATATCTACTTCTTCTTTTGTGAAGTTTTCAAGATCAGAAATCACCATATGCTGACCTGGACGACCTGCTTTTTGCACGATGCCTACAGGTGTTTTAGGGTCGCGGTATTTAAGAACGATTTCACGTACTTCATCTAAATGAGTTACGCGTTTTTTACTACGTGGATTATACAAGGAAATAACCATATCCCCTTGTGCGCAGAGGTCAGCACGTTTTTTAATTAGATCCCAAGGTGTCATCAAATCGCTAAGGGAAATAACGGCAAAGTCATGCATCAAAGGTGCACCCAATACAGAGGCTGCTACGTTGACAGCACTAAGACCTGGAACGATATCCACGGAAGGGCGTTTGTCTGCTGGTACTTTATTAGCCAATTCCAATACAAGACCAGCCATGCCGTACACGCCGGAGTCACCAGAGGATACAACTACTACTTGGTGACCTTCTACAGCCAAATCAACGGCTTGTTGGCAACGATCCACTTCTTGCATCATCGCTGTACCTACCGTTTGTTTACCTGCGATAAGGTCTTTAATCAAATCAAGATATGTTAAATAACCGACTACACGATCTGCCGCTAAAATCGCTTCCCGTGCTTGTGGTGTCATAAATTCAGCGTCCCCAGGTCCAATGCCGATTACTTTGATGTTACCTGTGCAATGGCTACCGTTGTTTTGGGATACACCGTTTTGTGCTGTATTAATATTTGGCTCTTGGCCGCTAGTAATGCTGTTGTCTCGCATACGTTTCCTACTCCTATTGTTCCTTTTACAAATGTGGATTCTTTTAAATCCTGTTCTTCTATAACGGGTGCTATCTCTTCTTGTGTGTAGAAATGAATAGCCCACCCTAATTCGTTTACGGCCTCTAATAGACCGACTTCATCTTGTTTCACAATAACCGATGCAGCTGTGACGATGCTTTTTGGTGAAAGCTTATGCGTCTGTAGAGATTGTGTAATGGCATCCAGTATGAGCTCCTTTGGCGTATCTCGGCGACAACCGATGCCCATCGTATACGTACGAGGGCGTAAGATGAGTTGCTCTGTATACTCAGGAATCACCTTATCTGTTATCACTACGCGACGAACACCATCAGTCTCAGGCAATGTAAATACATCTACCACCTGAACAGTGCCATGCGTACCGATATGTAATGCAGCAGCATCGCGTAACCGATTAGCATCGACTAAGGTTTCATCGATGTAGTAGTTGACGCTTTCACCAGCCACAACAGCAGAATTAACATCCACTAATGTGTGAAAATCGTCGACCAACAGATGCTCGTGGCGCGCCAACACGTCAGGCGCTGGCAATCCATTAACATCCGTCGCCGTTGTAATAACAGGGTCCGCATCTATGGCCAGCGAAATGGACTGCGTCCATTCGTTGGCGCCCCCAAGGTGACCAGATAACAAACTGATAACATGATGACCGGCCTCATCCATTACGACGATGGCAGGATCCTTAGATTTATGCTCAATATACGGTGCAATCATGCGCACTACGATACCGAGTGCCATAATGCATAACACTTGATCGTAATCTTTGAAAATCTGCCCTATGTGATGTTTGAGAGAATCAAAATAGATAGCCTCACCACCAGAGGGACGGTTTTCCTTTTCATAACAGTCCGCATGAGGAGCTACCAAAGACTTGATACGTTGCCCCAGCCTTGCACCGCGTTCAGACACAGAAAGAATAGCAGTTCTATTCGTCTTTGCTCCTGTCATAGGCGCATCAGATTCTAGTTCTTTCATCACACTAGTCCTTAGCACTACGATACATATGGGCAAAGCCCTTATCGTAAAGCTTAGATAATTCGTATTCGCTGTCTAGTACATGACTAACAACGATCATAGCTTGACGTAATACGCCTTCTTCAGCCACGATATCCGCAATGGTTTCCAATGTACCGCGGATGATGCGTTGGTCTGGCCAAGAAGCTTTCACTACGATAGCTACAGGTGTTGTTTTATCATAACCGCCTTCGATAAGTTCAGCTACTACCTTATCTAGCATTTGAACGCTAAGGAAGATACACATGGTCGCTTCATGAGCCGCCAACATGCGCAATTTTTCCTTTGGAGGCATTGGTGTACGGCCTTCCATGCGCGTAATAATTACAGTTTGAGATACATTTGGCAATGTATACTCTTGTTTCAACGCCGCTGCTGTAGCGAGGAACGAACTTACGCCAGGCACCACTTCATAGGTAATACCCATGCCAGCCAAAGCATCCATTTGCTCTTGAATAGCACCGTAAATAGCAGGGTCGCCAGTGTGCAAACGGACAACCTTTTTGCCTTCTGCTACGGCAGCTTTCATAACAGCCAATACCTCATCAAGGTTCATAGTGGCACTGTTATGAATTTCACAACCTGGTTTACAAGCCTCTAAAATAGCAGGGTTTACCAAGGAACCGGCATAGATGACAACGTCGGCCTCTTGCACTAAACGATACCCTTTTCGCGTAATAAGCTCTGGATCCCCAGGGCCTGCGCCTACAATATGTACGTCAACCATATTACTCTCCTTCTGCGATACGCGTTGCAGATACAATAAAAATTGGACTCAATGGGTCCAACAAATGATATGGACCAGCCTTACGATAGCGGCTAATGGACATTTGGTACCCTTCATAGGTGAAAGGACGACCTTTCAACTCTTTTAAAATGGTATAACCCGTTTCCATCGTTACCGCCGTTACAACAAGGCGACCGCCTACCTTTAACAACCGTTGTACTTCATCCATAATGCCAGTCATACCGCCAGCACTGCCGCCGATAATAACCGCATCAAGCTCAGGTAAATCTTCCATACCCTCCGGAGCTTTGGATTTTATAACAGTCATATTATTTACATTGAATTTCTTCATATTTTCATGAATCAACTCAATGCCTTTATCAAAACGTTCGATAGCATATACATGACCTTTAGGTGCCGCTAAGGCAGCTTCAATAGAAATCGAACCCGTACCAGCCCCCACATCAAGAACGATGCTATCTTCTTCGATACGTGCCTCATTCATAACGGCTTTGCGAATCTCGCATTTCGTCATCGGCACGTCACCGCGTATAAATTCCTCATCAGGAATTCCAAAAAAATGTCTCATCCTAGTACCACCATTACAGAATGACCAAATCCTTCGAGTTCTGTAAGAACCTCTAGCGTGGAGTCTACGATTTTCTCATCGTCATAACTCAATCGCTCAAGGGCTGCAGCTCTCGTTTCTTTTGGCCAACCTGCATCTATTAAAATACGCGCAATATGCGCTGGATTATATTCAGGATCCGTTAAGAACCCCATCTTTTTTCCCGCTTCATATACGAGTCTTTCAGACGCTGGTTGGCGTCCGTGAAAGCTCATTAAATCCGCATCATGCCACACTTCGTTAAGGCGTGCAAAGGCAAATGTCATGGAACTAATGCCTGGCACCACTTCAATGCGTGTGGTAGGAAATTTCTTTTTCAAATACGGTAACAAGCTATAGTAGCCCGTATCACCGCTGACCATAACCACAACATCATGGTCGTGAAGTTCACGCTCGATTTGTTCGGATAACCAACTTAGTTTCCCCGTTACAGGATACGTAATCTGTCCGGGTTCCTTAAAATCCTCCAAGGAGCGTTCACTACCTACCAAAACGGTAGCATGTTTAATTAAATTAAGGCCTTTAGGCACCACATAATCAGGATTGCCCGGACCAATGCCTACGATATACAAGGTATGTGCCAATGTTCTAGCTCTCCTATCTCTTTTGCATGCTTATCCATAGCCAAAATCTCACCCTTTAATGTGGTAATAATGATACCTACCTCAGCCTCATTGGCAATATATCGTTCACTGCGCATAGATGCGCGGTCTACTACACGTTGATATACACCGGTAAGGCCTTCTCGTTCTAATATAGGGAACGTAGATTCTGTAGTTTGGCAATTAAATAACTCTTCACACACCGCTTGGGATGCTCCTTCAAGAGCTGCATAGGCTACAATACTTTCCATACGACCATCGCTCATGCGATTATGGGTATGGAAACTTCCGCTAGCAAGCTTAATAAGTTTACCAATATGACCGATAATCAAGATACGTTTAAAGCCAAT
Source organism: Veillonella atypica KON (assembly GCF_002959915.1). GTDB lineage: Bacteria > Bacillota > Negativicutes > Veillonellales > Veillonellaceae > Veillonella > Veillonella atypica. Next base: position 583,202 of record NZ_PPDE01000008.1, read on the forward strand.
ATGCACGGCTTGTTCAAGCATAAATCCGATGAAATTGCTGGTTTCAGCCATTTGGTTCTTATGGATACCGAGCACTTGTTCCGCTAAATCTTGACCGATACGCCCCGGTACGAGAACTGCCGTTTCGCAGCCATTGGCTTTCATTACCTTTAACTGAGGCACAAGAGAATTCTTAAACCCTTCTTCACTCATCGGCTTAACGATACCCGTTGTACCGATAATGGAAATACCACCTTCGATACCCAGCGTATGGTTCAACGTCTTCTTAGCCAACACCTTACCATTAGGAACGCTTACTGTTACCGTCACACCTTGACCTTGCGTACAAAACTCTTCAAATACGAGTTTCATCATCGCTCTAGGGCCCGGATTAATGGCCGGTTGTCCAGGGGGCATGGCAAGACCGGGTTTCGTAACCGTACCGACACCAAAGCCAGCTCGAAAACGTAGCTTGCCTGTGTCATCAAGGGTCACCGTCGTTTCCACATCATTGCCATGGGTCACATCTGGATCGTCACCGCCATCCTTCATCACAGTCGCCTTTGCCTCTGTTTCGGATATGATTTCCACAGATTTAATAGGTACCTCAATGAATTGACCTTGCGGATTCTCAATGACAACCTTGTCCACAATATTGTGTTCTAAGAGGGCCAATAAACCTGCTTTCATGCCTGCCGTAGCACATGAACCGGTCGTATAACCACCCTTCATGTCCTCTACTCTCATAGCGCCTCCTACACCGATAGGGTTAGCGATTCACTGGAATCAATCTAACCCTATCTCTTATGCTTATATAATTAGGAACGGAAGTTAACGAATTGCAATTCAACCGGTACATCCAATTGTTTTAACATTTGGATAACCGCTTGCAAATCATCCTTATCCTTGCCAGATACGCGCACTTGATCCTCTTGGATAGACGCTTGTACCTTAAGCTTCATATTTTTGATTGCCTTTACTACTTCTTTAGCATTTTCTTTTGTAATGCCTTTTTTAATAGTAATCACTTGGCGTACAGTGGCACCAGCAGCAGGCTCAATCTTACCAAAATCAAGGTTCTTAACCGCTACATTACGCTTAACCATTTTGCCTTTTAATACATCGATAATAGCGTTCAATTTATATTCGTCATCACCGATGATTTTAATGGTATCACCGTCAAGGCTAATTTCAGCTTTAGAACCGCGGAAATCATAACGCGTACCAATCTCTTTCTTCGCTTGGTTTACCGCATTATCCACCTCTTGCATATCCACTTCGGATACAACGTCAAAGGAACAATCTTTAGCCATTTTATACCTCCTACACCTGAACCCGTTGGGCATGGGGTTCACGCATTATTTTCATCATCATCCACGTATTCATTGAATGGAATACATCTATATAATTATATCGTAAATTATCAATATTTACTAGGAATTCAAATAATTAGATTATGATGATTTTTCATTAATCTAGATACAATAATTATCTTCCCATCCTATTATCTTTATATAATCAACTAAAATACCCAATAGCAATATTTTAAAATTTATCACTATTGGGTATTAATACTACTTATATTTTATTTAATTGGTAAAACAATATTTTGACCAGTAGGTTGACTTGGATTCATAGCATTAGGCAAATCTTCCACGGTTGTATTTAGATCTGTATCAGTAGATACAAGAGCTACAAATTTTTGGCCAGGTTCATAGTAAATATTAGTCCCTTTCATGAACAAGCCACCAACCAAACTTACTGCAGCAGCAACGGCAACTGCTCCATTATCAGAATGGCCCTTTCCTTTAACTTCTGCAGTTAATGGAACATTTACACCATTAATAGTCTTAATGCTATCAATTTTAAACTCTAAACGACCTTTGCGTCCAAGCATACCATTTTTTCTTGCTTTTGTAATTGTCCCTAATACCTCTTGGTTTGCTGGAATAACAACTACATCATTAATTAGTAAATTTTCTATGGTCTTTAATCTAAAGGTATTTCCTTCTTTGCTTTTCTTAGAACTAATAGGATCGATTAATTCTAAATTAATATTTGTATCTTTAGGAATATACGCATGTCCAGCAGCAACAGATGATGTCTTTACAGTTGCCGTAGTTTCACCACTCTTTAACAACTGAATACGATTAACTCCAGATGGTAATTCTGTCTTAACTACAGATTCTTGCATCGCACTTGGTGCACTTGTATCTTCTGCTGAAGCAGTCAGTGGTAATGCACAAGAAACACTAAGACAACCTACAACCAAAAGTTTTAATAATGCTTTAGATGTTTTCATATATTCCTCCAAAAGCAAATAAATTCACAAGCCAATTTATAACTACAGTATAGCACATTATGAAAAATTAATGAATTCCTCATTTATTGTTAAACAACATAATATACTAGGATAACCAATACATAAATTTTTATTATAATACAATCTATCTATAAAATCTCAATATCCTCATACTGTGGTTGTACAACCCACTCACCACGTAGATTTACAATTCCCCACTTACCTTGAGATTTTACCGGAGCAAAACCATGTTTAACGGGCATTGCAGAAGTGATTGTGTTATCACTAAATAATACTTTACCACTATCATCAATAAGCTTATAATCACTAGAAGTCTTATGTACCCAAGTATATGGTCCACTAAATTTATTTATCCCCATATCTTTGGAGGTAGTCAAAATAACATTTCCGGTTGTCATATCGATTAACTGTTGAGTATCACCACTCACTACAACCATATTAGTTAGGCTTACAAATCTAATAGAATCATAGGTAAACGGAATAACTTGTTTGCCTGTATCCACGTCAAATACGCCCGCTTTTTTATTATCTTTATTGATAAATACTAACAATCCATTAAGATCACTAAATTCGCCTAAATCATAATTACCTGGTTGAATAATATAATTACCTTCACGATTTACGAATCCAATAAGCCCTTGGTTTTTCACAAGTGTGCCATATGCAGTAATTGGCCAAACTGCATCATTTTTACTATCGATAACAATTTTACCATCACGATTAATATAACCGCGTTTTACACCATCATATACAGGGTTCCATGCATCACCATAATAGATTCCACCGTGATTACTAAGGGTTATTCCTACAGCCATACTCAACAAGCCTCCAAGATTAAACTTGCTTATATGGCGTCGGAATTCTGCCAATCCATCATCATATGCGTCAATATCATTAGATGGTGCTTCAAATACAGTCTTACCTGTGCCATCAATTGCTACATTTTTACCTTTAGCATCTTTTACAAAAGCACGATCTTCACTAAATTTCGTATATACTTCTTTAAATTGTGGAGCGATTACAGTATTACCTGATGCATCATTAAAACCCCATTTTCCTTTTACAGAAACGGCCGTATAAGAATCACTTGCATATGTTTCCTTATGATTTGACGAATTTTGATTCTTGTTTACAGTCTCATCATGATGATTGATAATTTGTTTAACCTGTTCATCTAAGGCATCTTTACCACTTGATAAAACGGTACCATCTACTTTAATATGTTCTAAAGTTTTCTTTAACTTTACGAAGTATGTTCCGTCCTCAGCATAAGATGGATTCAACTCTTTATATTGTGGATCAAGCAAAACTTGACCATTAGTTCCTACAAGTCCCCATTTACCATTTTGCTTAACCTTAGCTAATTGACCCAGTTTAATAAAAGCACTATTACTTTCAGTAGCCTCATCAATGTTTGCTTGGAGAGACTTAAATGCTGCTGGTGCTAATTTTTGAGTAGCTCCAATAATTGGTACCGCTACATAATCACCTAATTGCCCTACACCAACAGATACAGTTGTACCACTTGATTTAGTAGATACCTTTTCAGTCGTAGAAATATTAGTAGTAGATGTGGATACACTATGTTGTTCACGTGTTACACGCGTACTTGTAGATGTTGGTGTATCATGATTTGTTACTGTTGTACTACTAGTAGATGTTGTACTAGATGCTGCGAAAGTACTCGTAGCCATAGCCGCCAACACACATGCGACTAATAAAGATTTTCTGTTGAGTTTCATAGGCCTCTCCTCTTATTACTCAAAGGACTCTAGATATAAAAATTTTATAAACAAATATTAATATAAATTATACTATACGAACCTTTATATATACAATAAATTGTGAAAAATTCTTCATCCATTATTTTTTTGCTATAATAGGACCTATGAAAACAGCAACCATAATCGACTTGATTGTAGATGCTAATATACACACGCAATCAATGAATCATATTATAAAACAACAGCATATTTCACAGCGCATGCGACGGCGTCTAAAAAATAATGGAATCATCACCATTAACGGACAATCGGCTACATGGGATACCCTTGTTCATGGCGGAGATCATCTACTTATGAAATTAGTACCTGAACAAGAATTTTCACGCTCTCCAATGAATCTGGAAATCGTATACGAAGACGAACACATCCTCGCTGTAAATAAAGCCGCCGGTGTTCTTATGCACCCTACCTCGACGGTACGCGATGGAACATTGGCAAATGGCGTTCTCTATTATTATGACGAAACTGAGCAGGCTCATGACTTTCACCCCGTCCATCGCCTCGATAAGGATACATCGGGCATCGTCATCATCGCAAAAACATCGGTAGTACAACACGCCTTTGATAAGCAACGCACAAAATTTAAAAAGGTTTATGACGCCATCGTTGAAGGCACTATGCCAAGCCAATCGCTAACTATTAAATGGCCCATCGGGCGTAAAGCAGGTAGCATCATTGAACGATGTTGCACATCAATTGGCAAACCGGCTCGTACTGATGTGACGGTATTGGCACGCCACATTGTTTCCCAGCCTGTACAAATGAATAAAAATTTGAGCACGCAACAGGTTCTGACTCATGTGCAATGTGTACTCCATACGGGCCGAACCCATCAGATTCGTGTACACCTATCCCATTTAGGTTGTCCTTTAGCTGGTGATGATTTATATGGCGGTCATTTAGATTATATTCGTCGGCAAGCATTACACGCTGGGTACCTAGCTTTCACCCATCCTATGACACAAGAATACGTAGAACTACGAGCACCTCTGCCAACGGATATGAAAGATTTACTATGTCTCTAACAGATTCATCTAGAAAACCTTATAAAATTGTGGTGCTTTATATCGTTTCTTGATATACTAACAATGAATAGATATGTATCATCATAAGTTGATGACAATACTTTCAAAATACATACAATCGGCTATAAAGCCAAGGAGGACAACATGCCATTAGTAACGACTACGGAAATGTTCAAAAAAGCTTATGAAGGCGGCTACGCAGTAGGTGCTTTTAACGTTAACAATATGGAAATCGTACAAGGTATCGTCGATGCAGCAAAAGAGGAACAATCCCCTCTTATTTTGCAAGTATCTGCAGGTGCTCGCAAATACGCAAAACACATTTACCTTGTAAAACTTGTGGAAGCAGCATTGGAAGATAGCAATTTACCAATCGCTCTTCACCTTGACCACGGTGATTCTTTTGAAATCTGTAAAGATTGCGTAGACGGCGGTTTTACATCTGTTATGATTGACGCTTCTCACCACGATTTCGACGAAAACGTAAAAATTACAAAACAAGTTGTTGAATACGCTCATGCGCACGGTGTTGTAGTAGAAGCAGAACTTGGTCGTTTGGCTGGCGTCGAAGATGACGTTAACGTATCCGATGCAGACGCTCGCTTCACAGACCCAGAACAAGCTGCTGAATTCGTAGCATTAACAGGCGTTGATTCCTTGGCTATCGCTATCGGTACAAGCCACGGTGCTTACAAATTCAAAGGCACACCTTACCTCGACTTTGAACGTTTGGAAAAGGTGGGTAAATTATTGCCTAACTTCCCTATCGTATTGCATGGTGCTTCCTCCGTATTGCCTGAATTCGTAGCAAAATGTAACGAATTTGGTGGCAATATCCCTGGCGCACAAGGCGTACCTGAAGAAATGCTTCGCAAAGCAGCGCAAATGGCGGTTTGCAAAATCAACATCGATACAGACCTTCGCCTTGCTATGACTGCATCTGTACGCGAATACTTGGCACAAAATCCATCCGAATTTGACCCTCGTAAATATTTAGGACCTGCTCGTGACGCTATTAAAGGCATGGTAGCTCACAAAATTAAAGATGTATTAGGTTCTTCTCACAAACTATAATCTATGGCTAGTGGATTTGTAAAAGGAACCTTAATCTTAACCATTGCCGGTTTCGTAGTGAAAGCCATCGGTAGTATCAACTGGATTCTTCTCTCCCGTATCTTGGGTGGGGAAGGCATCGGGATCTACCAGATGGCCTTTCCTATCTATTTGTTACTATTACAAATTTCAAGCGCAGGTGTGCCGATTGCCATCTCTATTTTGACGGCAGAACGATTAGCATTACACGACTTTGGTGGTGCTAAACGAGTATTTAATATTTCTTTCACAATGCTGACCATTACGGGCTTTATCGCCAGCTTGGCCATGTACTTTGGCGCAGATTGGCTTATCTCTAGCGGTCTCATTGCTGAAAGTCGTGCCTACTACTCAATCATCGCACTTGCTCCGGCAGTATTCTTTGTAACGTGGATTTCCTGTTTCCGCGGCTACATCCAAGGTTATGAGATGATGACCCCAACGGCGGTCAGCCAAATCGTAGAACAACTATTGCGCGTTATCGTCATGCTCGGTGCAGCGGCCATCTTATTGCCATATGGCTTACCTGCTGCAGCTGGCGGTGCTAGCCTAGGTGCTGGCGTCGGAGCCTTTGGTGCCTTCCTCGTGCTCTTGTACTATTACTACAAATTGCCTAAGGCTAGTAGTACTGGTGAAAGCTACGATGGTCCACGCGAATCGGCCAAGGAAATTTTATCGCGACTGTTATCATTGTCCATTCCGATTTCCTTAGCCAGCATCATGTTACCATTAACGGCCAATCTTGATTTGCTCATCGTACCACGTCGCCTACTAGACGCTAATTTCCCGATGAATGAAGTAACAGAACTGTTCGGTTATCTTACAGGTATGGCAGTGCCGCTCATCAACTTGGCTACCATTATTACAGCAGCCCTTGCTACGAGCATCGTACCAGCCATCTCTCATGCTTTTGCTAAGCGAGATCATAAAGGTATTTACGAACGCACTGCTGGTTCTATGCGCTTAACATTTATGGCAACCGTACCATTTACGGTACTATTATATGTACTCGCTGCCCCAACCGTTACATTGATTTACAATGCTCCTAAGGCAGAACTAGCAACGCAAATCACTGCGTTCTCTATCTTCTTCCTCGGTGTACACCAAGTTACAACAGGGATTTTACAAGGCCTTAATAAGCCGCGCATTCCAGTTATCAACATGGGTATTTCCCTTATCATCAAGGTTATCCTTAACTGGACATTGACTGCCATTCCTTGGCTCGGCATCGGTGGTGCTGCCTGGGCAACCGTTGCTGATATTGGCTTTGCAGCGTTACTCAATTTGATTTACATCAAAAAATACACAGGCTACTTCCTCGACATTTCCCTTCTATGGAAAAACGTGGTCAGTGCCGGTGTCATGGGTATACTCATCTTCTTGAGTTACCACTACTTAACAGATATCTTACCAATGTGGGCTAACTTTATACTTACCGGTATCGAAGGTTTATTACTCTACGTCATTATCATGGTTCTCTTAAAAGGACTTAATAAAAATGATGGGGCTAGCATGCCACTCATTGGTAGATTCTTTAGATAATTACATATACGAATAGCAAGAGGACCGACTCGTTTGAGCCGGTCCTCTTTTTATACTACCTATATAGACACTATTTATTGAAAATCTTTGTATCATCAAAAACATCAGGTGGTACACCTAGACCTAGTTTTATCTTATTATAGTTTGTTTTATTTCTCTTATTATCCACATATTGTATCATATCTCTAATTTTATAATTACTTACATGAATATCGTGAGGTTTCTTTACCAGGTATGTATAACGATAATTTTCGTCATATACCGTCATAGTAAACAATGTGTATTTATCTCCTTCAACCTCTAAATACACACCTGGTGTAGCATCATTCCAAACAGTAGCCGATTGAATTTGTTTCCCTTTACTTAACGATTCAGTATAAACAAAATCATTTAAATAGTTAAATAAAACATTTTGCTTTTTAACATTATCTATTGATGACAAAGGAGTAACAATGATCTCTTCTTTTATATTTCCAGAAGAATAATTTACCCTATAGCCCCCATTCTTAAGAGTCTCACGACCAATATGCTTACTATTTTTAAATACTTGGAAAGTAAAGTTTTCTACACGTACTGGAGTCGTATTTTCTAAAATAGCTGATGCGGGTTTGATAGAAGGCAAAATCGTATTAACTAATGGTGCCATAGTTGATTTCATGATTTCTTGTTCATTATCTTTTAAAACATCATGATTTAAACGATCACTCATCTGATATCCTATGTGATAACTTCTGGTAGGTGATGTAGGGAGTGTAAAATTTAATGTACCTATTATATTATCTGAATCATATTTGATTACATCCCAAGTTGCCTTCTCCATACCTTTATATGCAAAAGTGCCACTACCTAACATCTTAGAACCATCCAGACGTATAGCCCCTTTGCTCTCTTCAAATTCTCTACGCAATATATCACTATTTAGCTTACCGTATTCAATATTGGTATTCTCCCAAAGATTCCCCTTTGGTTGAGGGCGAACTTCATAACCTAATTGAGCAATTCGAGAAAAAATACGTCCCATTCTAACGATATCTTTTGTATTATCTAACCTTGCAATTCCTATACCACTTTCATAAGGAGCTGTAAATTTTATATCTGCCCCATTATCACGCAAAATTACAACTGTCCGTGAATACATAACCGCGTTATTTAATTCTTTAGTAGCATAAATATCAGCCTCTAACTTTGATTTATCATAATTAGGATCATTTGCTCGAATAGCAGGTATTTCTTTTTCTATACTCTGTTCCATCAAGCGCGTTACTTTAGGATCTATCCGATAATGTTGATATGCATCTTCTAGTGCAGAAGGAACAGCACCTGGAATATTAATATCAATCCCATACGACTGCCCCACACCTAATGTAATACCTAATAAACCTAATGCTATTACACGTTTCCAGTTCATACATTCTCTCCTCAATTTATACTATACAATCTAAAACACATTATACCTAAATATTAATTTTTTATCAATTTTCTATAAATTTATTTTAGAATCATCCAGTCTTAGCTATATTTACATAAACGCAATTCCTACTTGCATAATATGTTATAGTATATTATAGGAAAATGAATTATAATTATACTGTACTTGATGTACAGTATTTTACACATTGAGGTGATAGTATGAAAAAACCATTAATCGGAATTTCCGGCAATACGCTACGCGATAACAGTGGCGCTTATGTCGATTTAATCCGTTCTTACGTGAATCAGGATTATGTCCGCTCCATCGAAGAAGCCGGCGGCATTCCTATTATTATTCCTTTCACGGAAAATTTAGAGCAAGCAAAGGAAACTATCAATATTGTTGATGGCCTACTCCTTACAGGTGGTCATGATGTGTATCCGCTCAATTATGGCGAGGAACCATTGCGAGGCATCGGCGATGTGTTCCCTGAGCGCGATCAATTCGATTTTGCCTTACTAGCTGCAGCGGAGGCGCGAAATATTCCTGTATTCGCCATCTGCCGCGGTTGCCAAATCGTGAATGTTTATCGTGGTGGTTCCTTGTACCAAGATTTGCCATATGATGAAAATTGCACGATTAAGCACAGCCAAAATCAAACGCCTGCATTACCTACGCATACGGTAGAAATTGAACCTGATTCTAAATTAGCGAAAATCATCGGCACAACCACATGGATTACAAATTCTCATCATCATCAAACGTGTCGAAATATTGGTGAAAGCCTAGTTGTTACAGGTCGCGCCAAGGACGGTACAGTAGAGGCATTAGAGGATACGAGTCGTCCATGGTTTGTAGCAACTCAATTCCATCCAGAAATGATGCATGTGAAAGATGTACATGCAAAAACATTATTTAAAGCCTTCGTAGATGCGACTAAGGAGGTCAACTAATGGATAAGAAAAGTAAATTTGGATTTTGGAGTATTGTACTCCTTGGAATCAATGGTATCGTTGGTACTGGGATTTTCTTGTTACCTAATAAGGCCTATGCCATTATTGGGTCAGCCAGTTTAGGGGTCCTTTTATTTGATGCGGTCATTGCAGGATGTATTGCCTTGTGCTTTGCAGAGGCGGCTAGCCTTTTCACACGTAATGGTGGCCCTTATCTATATGCCAAACATGCATTAGGTGACTTTTGGGGATTTGAGGTAGGCGTCCTTAAATGGATTGTAACCGTTATTGCTTGGGCCGCCATGGCCGTTGGCTTTGCCACAGCATTAGGTGCAGCAGTGCCAGCCTTAAGTGGTGATTTTGCAAAGGATGTCATTTCCTTTATATTAATCGTAGGCTTAACAATCGTAAACATATTTGGTGTTAACGTGTCTAAGTTTGTTAATAACTTGATTACAATCTCTAAATTAGTCCCTCTCGCCCTATTTATCGCTATCGGTATATTCTTTATTAATGGTGCTAACTTTACACCTGTATTCCCACACGATACCTATGTAGAAGGATCCTTTGCACAAGCAGCCGTGCTTCTCTTCTTTGCCTATACAGGGTTTGAAGTTATTGCCATTGCCGCAGAGGATATGAAGAATCCTAAAAAGAATTTACCGCGTGCCATTATCATGTGTATGCTACTCGTATCAGTCCTATATATGGCCATACTTGCCGTATCTATTGGTGTTCTAGGATCTGACCTTGCTAACACAAAAGCACCGGTACAAGATGCTTTCAACGTAATCCTAGGCCCAATTGGCATGTACATTGTATTGGCAGGCACATTAATTTCTATGGGCGGTATTAACTTTGCCGAAGCCTATTACGCCCCTCGTATCGCAACATCCATGGCCGAAGATGGCATGCTTCCAAGTGCCTTAGCTAAACGCAATCGCTACAATGCACCATATGTAGCAGCGATTGTCACCGCTATTGCCAGCGTGCTACTTGCTTGGTCCGGTTCATTTACAACCCTTGCTGCTATTAGTGCGGTATCCCGTTTTACACAATACTTACCAACATGTTTAGCCGTCATCATATTCCGTCGCAAATGGGCCGATAAAGAACGATCCTACACAATCCCAGGTGGTTACACCGTTCCAATCATCGCCATTGCTACATCCCTTTGGATGCTAGGCCAAGCCCAAACAAACCAATTACTTTGGGGTCTAGGTGGCTGTATCGTCATTCTTCCGCTCTACATTTGGTACTGGCGCAAGAAAAAAGCTGGTATAATCAAAGAAAAAGAAGATATCTAATTACATTTTTGTATACAAAAGAGGCAGGAGCGAGCTCCTGCCTCTTTAAAATTAGAACAGGCCTGTTCTATCTCTAAACACACCTATATAAGGTCATCCAAAAATTAGTACAGGCCTGTTCTATTTCTGAACATACCTATATAAGGTCACCGAAAAATTAGTACAGGCCTGTTCTATTTCTGAACATACCTATATAGGGGCTCCGTAAAATTAGTACAGGCCTGTTCTATCTCTAAACACACCTATATAAGGTCCCCGAAAAATTAGTACAGGCCTGTTCTATTTCTGAACACACCTATATAAGGTCACTCAAAAATTAGTACAGGCCTGTTCTAATTTTTATGGACATGTATGATGTACCGATCAATAACCCGTAAAAGGTTCTTCTTCAACAGGTTCGGTCAAATCTTCTTCGATATAACCGTATTCATCAATAGATTCTTCTTCGTCGCGCGTATCAATGTATATACTGATTACGGCCAAACCACCTTGTTCGTTAAGGCTCACGATAAGGCTCATAGGGCCATAGACCAAAATAAGGTTATCGTCTTCATCACGAATGATATGTGGTACGGCAGCAAAGTGTTGATTCATAAGTTGATCAAAGTAGTCCTCTACATCGAGGCCATTTTCTAGTGTAATAGATTCTGCATCGCCTTTTTGGAACACTACCTTGGTATCTTCATCAATGAATTGGTAAAAATCATCGATATCAAAATTATCAGTTTCAAGCCAAATGCTAAGGGCCGCAATCCAGTCTTTCACAGTGTGCGGCACAATTGGGAAACGATATGGTGTTTCATCTAAGGATAAACGAAGATCATCGTATTCAAACGCATAATTTTCTTGGCTAGAAACGATGCGGTCAATACGGCCATCCTCATTGATATCAACAAACAACATATACGCATATTGGTCGCCTTCTTCATAAGCAACGGTCAAGCCATGACGACCCTCATGAAATAAAGCGCCTTCTTCGTAAACCTCTGTAATATGCATCACACGACAGATAACAGGTACATGGTCAGATTGGATGGAATCAACCATGGCCGTTAAAAATTCTAAGCTTTCACGTTTATTACGAGCAATAATGCCTCGTCCCGTAGAAACATATTCGCAATCATCGTCGAGCATGGCTTCAACACCATGAAGATTTGCGGATTCTAACGTGGCTTTCATCAATAATAAAGATTGTATTTCAGTCATACTAATCCTCCAAAATTTTTTAACTAGTATACTAATTGTATCATAGACTAATTTAAAATTCTCGGTTCATATCATATAATGGAATAAGATTATATAAATTTTGGAGGTCCCCATGAAATATACAACTATCGTATTCGATTGTGACGGCACATTGCTAGATACGTTAACAGATTTACGCAATGCGGTGAATTATGTATTGCGCGCTCATGATTTGCCTGAACGGTCGGTTCCTGAGGTGAAAGCAGCCCTTGGCAACGGCGTAGCTCATTTGATGCATCAATCACTGCCAGATTCCATTTCGGAGGCTGAATTCAACACCTATCTCGACGAATTTAAAACATACTACGGAGAACATCTACAAGATTACACAGCCCCATATCCTGGCATGCTTGATGTATTAGATACATTACGTGCTAAAGGATATAAACTCGCCATTGTTTCTAATAAAATCCAAGAAGGTATTACTCCATTAAATAAAGAATACTTTGGTGATCGTTTACCAGTAGCTATTGGTGAACGCCCTGGATTACAACGTAAACCAGCACCAGACATGGTATTACAAGCATTAAAAGAATTAAATTCGTCACAAGACGAATCCATCTACATCGGCGACTCTGAAGTCGATGTAGCTACTGCAAATAACTCAGGCCTACTATGCATTGGCGTTACGTGGGGCTTTAGAGATGAACAATTACATAAAGATTTAGGCGTCAAACACATTGCTCGAAAGGCAGAAGATATCGTAACGATTATCGAAACGCTTAATGCATAAGAAAATGACTAGTACCATATACATATGTATATGGTACTAGTCGTTTTCTTATGAAATTAATGATATTATATCTAATTAAACTAAAGATTTACGAACCTCATTACATAAATCTATACAAATATCCACCTCTCGGCCCTTAAGCCCTAATGGTATATCTAATACTAAATCTAAACCATAATCTTCAGAAAAAGAAAATCCTGGTCCTACCCGTTGTAAAGCATCATGAAACTCTTGTAACTGTTCTGGGATATTAATTAGAGCCTTAACTAATTCACTTCTCCTTGGTCCTAAATAAACAGTAGCCAAATCGTATAAATCCCGAGGATGTAAAGATGCACCTCTAAAGAAAACCTTCTTAGTTACAATTTCTATATCATCATCCACAAATATATTCTGATTAAATACATGCTTTAATGTGGGTAAGTAATCACTTACCTGAAACGCCTTTACAAAATCAATTTTTCCTTCGGGATAAGATAAAGAAATAAATCGTTCTCCTTCTTGATAAAAATCAGCATCTTCGGCTACATCATTTAACTTTGGAGATAGTCCATTAAAATATTGTGTATTCGAAACAAATATGTCTACGTCCTTACTTAAACGATGATGATAGTTAAGCATTAAAATAGTTCCACCACCCATGGACCATTGACTATTATCGATATTAGCATACTCTAAGATTTTAATGGCTTTTTCCAAAAGCAATTCTGTACGAATTCGTTCACTCTCCATAAATCGATCCTTCTACAGTACTAACAGCCGGGATATGCTTTACTTTGTTATATAATTGTTCCATTTCGAATGGTGTAATATTTTGTTCTACCATAAATTTACGTCTATTTTCTGGTTTTACCTCTCTAAAGAATTCAATCACATATCTCTCAAATTTTCCTAATTCTACACCTGATTTTATTAAATTAACAAAATTAACTATAGGTAAACGTTTATAACGAATACTAATTTCACGCTCTACAAATTCGGATACTGTTATCTTTGGAACAAACGCCATGAAATCACCTCTTTTCTAATTTAATAATATATCCCTATTAATTTAATAATAGCTTCTTTAAATATTATAGGTCAACTGTTACTCCTTATTTATTCCATTATACATCAAACTAACATACGTTTAAAATTCAAATAAAAATACCACATTATAAAAATAAAATCTTCTTATAATGTGGTAATAATTAAGCTTTACATCCCAAACAGTGTTAATATTTCCATAATAACTGGTATAACGAATACGAACAATACGGAGCTAATGGTTACGAGTCCTGTGGCAAATGGCAAATCAGAACCTGCTTCATTCGCTACGATTGGCAATACGGCGATAACCGGTCCTGCAGATTGAACGATGAATGTGACGACCGCAACGGGATCCAATGTAATGCCCATGAGGTATTTTGTAGCATATATAACGCAGAACATGATAAACGGTGCTACGGCAAAACGGCCAATGATACCACCGATAGAGTCCTTATTTAAACGCATGCTTTTAAGGCCCGCATCATGTAATACGATACCAATATATAGCAAGGATAATGGTGTTACCATATTCCCTATATAGTTCAACGTATTATGTAATACCGTTGGCAATGGAATCTCAGCATATAAGAATATTAACGCCAAGAAAAAGCCCAATAATGGCGGTGGCAATAATTTTTTCCAAGAAAACTTGCGTACCAAGGTGCGAAAGCTTTCACCATGGCTAGCACCATTCGTAGGTAATGGATCAGCCTCAATAAGGAATACACCAAACATCCATACAGATATGGTATTACCAATATAATACAGCAAGAAAAACGGTAATGCATCAGGCCCAAACAATGCAATCTGTACAGGTAGTCCAATAAATAAACAATTATCGTTAACTACCATATTGATAAAAATACCGCGCCGTCCCCGTGGGACATGTACAATTTTCATCATAATAAACGCAATGATGTATGACACTACATAGGTCATCATCACGACGAGTAATCCATACCGCAAGTCCCACAAATCCGATGTTTGCACATTGTGAAGCACGGACATAAATACGCCGACCGGCAAAATGACGGACATGATGAGCCTCGATAGATTTGAGCTAAATGTATCATTAAACATGCCCCGCCCTTTTAAGAAATATCCAAGAGATATGAGCAAGACGATAGGCATGATACTTTGTAATGAAGTAAGAAAAACCATATAACCTCCTACATACTTTATATGTAGTATATCATAAATAAAGGACTTAAATGTGGGCTTCTTAATCTTCTCTATCTTTGGCACCATCGCATCTTTGAAAACCAACAAAGTTGTATTCGCTATTATGCTATTAATCTGCTTTCTATTCTTCGGTCTTGCAACAGACCTATTCTTAGGTGGCAAAACAGGCTTCTTCGCCCTTGCAGCATGGTCCGAATTATTCATCTCCCTCTTGGGCTTCTACGGTTCTGGTGCCGTACTTGTAAACAAGGTATTTGGCAAAACTGTATTCCCTATGGGTAAAAGCATCCTATAATAGTTGGAAAACTAGATAATACAATTAAAGGTCTATATATTACTGAGCTGTAGTATATAGACCTTTTTTCATTACATATTCTATTAATAAGAAACTTTAAAATATAAGAAACTCCTCAGATAAAGGCTGTATCTTTTGATTCGTAAGCGAAACTTTATCTTTTATCTTTACAGATTCTGCTATATAACGTATTTCATCACGACTAAGCTTAGTATCTTTTAAGTTATAGGCAATCCAATTTACAAGCATCCTATTGTCATCATATGTAAGTACAACGATTAAAGAATCCCCATCCGGATTATATACATCAATTAAAGCTGAAGGAATACCATCATTCCAAACAATAGCATATTGCGGATCTTTAACACCTAAATTTACACCAATATTAGTCATTAACTCTAACATTTTAGTATACTGAGCAGCCATGCTTTTGTCACCAAGTTGACTACGATTCACATACACACACTGTTCGTACCCAACTGTTTTATATACATGAATTGCATCATTATTTATATCATATCCAATCTCCTGATGTGAACCTTTAGGCATCTTATAAATAAATCCATATAGCTCTTTGCTTTCAGAATATGAATCTGTATCAGGTAAAAGCTGAATAGATGGCACTATATAATTAGCAATCATATTTTCTACATGACGATCAATCAATGCACCTTCAGAACCGCCCCCATTATAAGTAAATGCCATACGATAGGATTTTGACTTATTCTTAGGGTTTTTAAACTGAATACCTGTCGTATATATTTCGTTATTGTCTTTAGATTGCTGCTTTTCCTTAAACCACAAAGCAGATCCTATAGATGGATTAGAGAATTTTTTAATGTCACGATGTAAATCACGATTTTTCTTATTTAATTGATTTAAATGCCGTGTTGTATCTGCCATAATAGAAAAATCAATTTTCTGATTATTGATTTCCAAAGTCTGTCCATCCTGTTTCTGAGTATACATACCATGCTGGCTTGAAAATGGCATTACTAATCGCATACTATCCGTATCAGAATGTAGACGAATAATTGTACTATGTGCTTGCACGGCACGTAAACTATTCTTACTATATTGAACTTGTTTAGTAATTTCATAATCTCGATAATGGTAAGATTTTAATTTCTTAGCTACATGTTCTTCCTTATCTGATAACGCCTTTTCTAAACTTTCATTCGTATAATTATAATTCTTATACGCCTCTACAGGAATAGTCTTATCGGCACCAGGTATATTAATGTCTATAGCCTGAGCAGGCGTAATGATAGCTACGCTAATAGTCATAGCTAATACTATATGCTTTAACACAATGTATCCTCTCTCGAACATAATATATTCATATTATTTAAAGCTAAACTGCGCATCCATAATCATTTCTCGCAGTTGCTCAATACGAACACTGTTTGGCAATCTATCTCTATAGAACTGCAATTTATAATAGTATCTAGTTCCTTCATAATCAGTAACTAATACCATGTCCGTCCTATTCTTTAATGGCCAGCCATACATAAATTCAGCTAGTAAACTGCGCACACCATCATTATTAACCTCTATTACACTATCCTTAATGGGCAATACCATCTTAACAGTAGGTTCAGGAATCGTTCTTTCTTTAACAAGATTTTTAATCTCATTATCTAAGGACATACTATTACCATCAATAGATCTTGCCTTAACATGCATAAATACCCCATCAGAGGTTCTAAACACCCTACCATCAATATCTTTTGTTTCGCCTTTCGTTTCAATAGCATCCTTTAATACGCGGAATTGATATGGTCCGAAGAATTTTGTTTCTGTAAAAGTATCTAACGATTCATCATATTGACCATTATGCTCATTCGTAACACGTATCATTGGTGTTGTATCAATTGCTAGTGAAAACACTGGTGTCGCTAGCAATACACCAAGGCTGATAGCATATATAATTCGTTTCATCTCTACGCCCTCCACGATTATCTATGATACGGATAATCCTGTTCAATATCCTCTCTATAATCATCTTTATACCGGATTTCATCAATCTCTGCTGGAGTCAACACATGCCCCTGTGCATCAACATATTCACGGAACTCATTAAAATATATTCCTTCTATATCTGAAGGTTCTAATTGTGGTTCATACGCTTCAATATTTCCGTATGTACGATTAACTTCGTCTAATATGCGATTCTGTTTCTCTATATCCGCATCACTATCTGTTAGATTATTCGATGATCTAGATTTTGCAATAAATGCAATGACGATGACGGCAATGACTAAATACAACATAGGTCTCTCCTACAACACGACTACTATATTATTAATTGTAACATATGGGTTATATAAATTAAAAAAGTCAAGCAAAAAAGGTTCCTATTGGTCACCTAGGTGACTATTAGGAACCTCTAATCTATTTACTTTTGTTATTAACAGGACTATATTGAACTTGAGGCCTCTAAATGGGTCCAGTCTTTGCTAATCTTCTAGAGATTGGCGGTGATCAATATGAGTACATTCAAAGTGCTATCATTAATGATTTCCTTTGGTATACTTGTGGCGACCATTATTATGGCAGCTAAATGAATTGACCTCTAGCTAAAGCTAGCTTTTCGCAGCATAGGCCATGAAAAAAGGCCCGACTGTGAAGTCAGACCGTTTCTTCAACATTAAATTCTAGAAGCGAAGTCTGGCGACCAAACCATTTATGCCTCACTTTGATATAAATTATATCATATCTAAGCACGGAAGGGAATTGAACAATTTCCTTCCGTGTTTCATTTATAAACCTTCGTGGTACATACGAATAGCATAAAACTCTTGGAATACAGGATCTTGCTCCTCCATGAGATTTCTCATTACAATGAGTCTCCGTTTTCCCACACGTCTATCTAAAACTGCAAAGATACGTACAATTAGATTATCACTAACCAAGCTCTTATCTATCTTTTGATTCTCAAATTCATCAAAAGCCTGATAAAAGCACCGCTGATCAAATACGCCTAATTCTAGTGCTGTATTGTCTATGAACGGAAAACCTTCATGCATTCTTCGTTCATAGGTATCATCTTTAGGAAACAGATGGGCCTTCACATATTGATTCCAATAATTGCCTTTTATAATTTCCTTACCATTATATCGTATAGCAGCCCGCCCCTCATGATCAGGCGATTTACTATAAGTGGTAACAAAATATTGAATATGCCCTCGCAAGCTGATAGCAAGATATTCTGTTTCTAACTTATTCCGTATTCCAGACCACGTAGCCATAGGATTCACACCTCAACACACGAAACAAATATACACATTACTTAAAAGGATAATCCTGCTCATAGTCCTCTTGATAATCTAGTTTATAACGAACCGCATCAACTTCATTGGGACTTAGTACATTTCATATTACTATTATTGTATCATAGCAAATCCACATCACCCTTATAGGTATCTCCTAAGTTTGCAATCTTAGCATCTGAAATAATACTATGCAATTAGAGATTGGCGGTGAGGTTTCCATAAACTGAATCATTAGTATGATATAATATTAAATATTTACTAATTTATGTATTTGAAAGGAGGAAAATATAATGCAACAATCATGGAAAATTGCATTTGCCTACATAGGTGTTATTGTAGGTGCAGGACTCTCGAGTGGACAAGATCTTCTACAATATTTTATAAGTTTTGGCCAAATAGGTCTTATTGGTGTTCTATTACTAGGTCTATTAAATGCCGCATTTGGTAAAATCATGCTTTCTTTGGGGAGCTACTATCGTGCAGACAATCATGAAGAAGTTTTTACACAGATTTCCCATCCTATTATTACAAGAATACTTGATTTTGTACTAATCTCTGGTAGCTTTATTATGGGATTTGTTATGATTGCTGGCGCAGGCTCAAACTTAGAACAACAATTTGGATTCCCTTTTTGGCTTGGCGGATTAATTTGCTCACTTTTAATCATAACCGTATCATTTATGAACTTTGACAAAATAACCAATGTTTTAGGTGTTTTTACTCCTATCATGATTGTTATGATATTCATCATTACAGGCTACTCTTTTATTGGTAAAAGTCATGATTGGACTACATTAGAGGCTATAGCCCACACAATCAAACCAGCCACAAGCAATGTATGGTTTTCTGTCATTAATTATTATTCTCTATGTGCTATGACAGCTGTTTCTATGGCCTTTATTTTAGGTGGTTCTGTTGTTCGTATTGGTATTGCTGAAAAAGGTGGCACTCGTGGTGGCCTATTAGTCGGATTAGTTGTTTTTATAGCTGCTATCTCTATTTTTGCAAATCTAGATACAGTAAAAGATGCAGATTTGCCGATTCTTGCTATTGCCAATCAAATTCATCCTTGGCTAGCATATATATATGCAATCACAGTCTTTTCACTTATTTTTAATACAGCATTCTCTCTTTTTTATTCTATTGCTAGACGTTTTGCCAACGGCAGCACAAAAAGAATGAGAATTGTTATTATTTCTGTAGTAATCATAGGATATATATGTAGTTTCTTTGGTTTTAAAGATTTGATTAGTATCCTCTACCCAATTCTCGGTTATATGGGACTATTACTCCTAATTATTCTTATTTATGGCTGGCTCCGTGATCGTAAAGATATCATTATGGAAAAACTCTTCCGAAGAAAGATGCTCCATTTATCATTAAAAAAACATAGTCCTCACAAAAATCTTTCAGAAAAAGAACGCGAACTATTCCATACATTAGGTGATATTAGTCAAGCAGATACAAAATCTCTTAAAGAAGATATTCATAATGAAGCAAAAGAAATACTTTCAAATACGGAAACAGTTCAAGAGCTAAAAGACTATGTAGAAGAGCATCTCTCAATAGACGAAGAAGTTATACATCAAAATATCAATATTCTACAAGAACAACAGGAAGAATCAAAATCAACTGAATCTCCTAAAGATAGACCTATCAAAAAGTCCAATATAAATAACAGTGAAGTAAAATGAATAACGAGGAAATAATGACAGGTGTGGAATTAGAAATTATACTAAAAGCTGGAAAAATACTACTTAGCAGTGGCGCCGAAATCAGTCGTACAGAGGATACTATGAACTACATAGCACGAGCTATGAATTTTAAATATTTAGAAGCCTACGTATCCAATAGAGGTATTTTTGCAACTGCTAAGAAAGCTGATGGAACTGAAATTACTCGTATTTATAACGTTCCTGAAGTCGATATTAACCTCAGTAAAATTGAATCTGTTAATGCTCTCTCCCGACGTATCACACAAAAAAATATTACTATTGAGGAGATTGAAAGTGAACTTAATCAAATTGATACCATGTCAGACTATTCTTTTTTTTGGAGATTAGTAGCTTATACGTTAGGAGCTTCTGGCTTTAGCTATGCAATTGGTAGTTCTATAACAGACTCTATAATTGCAGGTATTATAGGCTTAATATTAGGCGTCTATATGTGTACGATTAAACGCATACTTAGCTCTGATGTATTGATTACCATTTTAGGTAGTATTCTAATAGCCTTATTGGGTAATCTCTTTATCCACTTTGAATTAGGCTCCAACCTATCAGTTATATTACTAGGAGCCATGATTGACATTGTTCCCGGAGTTCCTTTCGTCAATGCTATTAGAGAGTATAGCCAGAATAACTATAATACAGGAATAACCCTTATGATGGGCGCGTTACTTACCTGTATTTCAATGGCTGTAGGGGTCGCAGTAGTACAATCACTACTCTTCAACACACAAATGATTCCTCTTTATACCTCTAATTTAGATACTAATTCCTTAACCTCTATGTTTATGCGTAGTATAATGGCTGGTATTGGTACGACAGCATTTGCAATCTTATTCCGTGTAGCTAAACAACATTTTATCGATTGTACAATATTAGGATTCATCTCATGGTTCTTGTTCTTAACATTATCTTCACTACAGTCTAATGTTATGCTCTCCATATTCATCAGTGGTTTTATCATCGCCATAGCATCAAGAATATTGGCTGTTAAACGGAAATGCCCTGCTATAGTTTTCCTAATGACTAGCTTATTCCCTTTACTACCAGGGCTCAGCTTTTATCGATCCATTTATTATATGCTAATGGGACAAGAAACTATTGCCATTAGCTTCGCAAAAGAATCCTTTTTGATAGCTTTTACAATTGCTATATCTATCGTAATTGTAAAACATATAAAACCACCACGAATCAAAAAACACACTTATAAGTAATATAACCCTATAACAAATTCATGTAAATTAAAGCATTCTGTAATAGTTTAGTAACATAGTGACTTATATCACCGACAAAATATATTGTCAATTGGTATATTTATTTCATCTTCCTACTGGGCTGACGGATACGTAGAATTGACTACATGCACAGTAGCACACATCGTGTGATAGCCGACCGTCTGGGCAAGCTTTTGTTCAGATGGTCTTTTTTTATTGCCATCTCATAGCAAATGCTTCTTTATCAATTTTTGATAATCTCACGTATATGAAAGGAGTTTTTTTATGAGAAATCGTTGGCTTATCGCACTTGCAGCTATTGGACTGCACATATCCATCGGTAGCGTGTATGCATGGAGCGTGCTCACGCGCCCTATCATGGTAGATATGGGATTTACCTTATCACAAACAACCTGGACATTTTCACTAGCCATTCTAATGCTTGGTCTATCTGCAGGTTTTCTTGGATCCTTTGCAGAGAAGATTGGTCCTAAAAAAAGCGGTCTACTCGCCATGTTATTTTGGGTAGCAGGTCTATTCGGTACAGCTTATGCACTTAGCATATATAGCCTTACCTTACTATATCTATTCTACGGTATCATTGGCGGTATTGGACTAGGCATCGGCTACATAACACCAGTTTCTACGCTCGTAAAATACTTTCCAAATCGTCCTGGATTTGCTACCGGATTAGCTATAATGGGATTCGGATTTGCCGCCCTTATTGCAGGTCCTCTTATGCAGTACCTTGTGGCTCATGTGGGCTTAGTAAATAATTTCATTATCCTTGGTATCATCTATCTTATAGTTATGAGTGCTTCTTCCCTTTATTTGAAAGCACCTACGCCAAAAGAACCGACACGCTCTAATCAAGATAAATCTACCATGTACGTACATAATCACGGTATGCTAGCTAATGATGCTATGAAAACGTGGCAATTCAGTGCTCTATGGTGGGTCTTCTTTGTTAATATCACCTGCGGTATTGGGCTCCTATCTCTAGCATCCCCAATGGCACAAGAAACCATTGGTATGACACCAGCAGCTGCGGCCTCTCTAGTCGGTATTATTGGCATTTTCAATGGTGGTGGTCGCATTGTATGGTCCACTATCTCTGATTTTCTTGGACGAGCACAAACTTATATATTATTCTTTATCATGGAAATCATTGCCTTCTATTTACTGTCCCAAACCAATAGTGTATTAACATTCCAGATTTTAATACTCCTCATTATCACCTGTTACGGTGGAGGCTTCTCTTGTATGCCAGCATATCTTGCAGACCTTTATGGTATACGCCAACTCTCTACCATTCACGGCCGTATCTTAACAGCTTGGGGCTTAGCCGGCATTGCTGGTCCCATGATTGTATCGTACTTTCACGAAGCCGGATATGGGTATTCCATGGCTTTAGTGTGCTTTGCAGGTTTATTTGTATTAAATACAATAATTGCTATAATCTTAAAAATGTATGGCAAGAGGGACCTTCACAGCTGACACCTACATTTAAACATGAAAAAAGGCCCGACTGTGAAGTCAGACCGTTTCTTCAATTAAATCAATATAAAAGCGAAGTCTGGCAACCAAACCATTTATACCTCACTTTGATATCAATTATATCATAAAAAATCTACTTCGCCCTTATATGTATCACCCAAGTTTGAAATCTTCGCATCAGAGGCGATTCCTGCTAGTGCTGGCAAGCTCTTTCGATTCGCATCATATTTATAATAGATTGTATGTATATAAAGATTATGTGCATCTTGCGTGCTAAATCGCCACTCACTAATACCATCTTCATATTCAAATGTTACCAACACGCCAGGAACGCCATCATTCCATATATACGTATGGCTACCACTACGCATATTCTTTCTAGCTTTTAACTGTGCTTCAGAGATTGTGACAATGTCAACAAGATTAGCCCAGATTTCCCCCTTATGCTCAACAGGATATACTTCTATCATCTGCGAAATACCTGTAGGATCCTTATATATTTTAATATGCTCATTACCGGATGCTTCTTCAACGGCATCATTTAATACCCGATAATTATAGTTATTAAAGCTTTCAAAATGACTATCCTTATTTAACCGTTCTAATGATGTAATATTAGACACAATATAATTAGCGATAATGTCCTCGATGCCTCGTTTACCAATACCTCGCTCGCCATCTTCTCTAACCATCAAGGTAAGTACATATTGCGTATCAGGCTCATTATTTAAGGCAAAAGAAATATCATTCGCCACAAAGGTAGAATCACCTTTAGTTTTCATGGTGCTCCAGCGGCCATTAATAACCCTTTCTCCTTTGAAAGTACTACCATCAATACTGGATATATCAAACTGATCTTGATTCATATGTGACCATTTTTCCTGCAATGCAGAACGCACATAGCCTTGCTTTAATTCATTATAGGGTTTGCCCAAATACTGAGCACTTTGCTCATACGGATGATTATCCACAACTAAACTAGTATAAATAAAAGGATGGTTAAATGTATACACCAATGTATTAGTATCTTTCACATTCGGAATAGGGGCAGATTGTGTGCCACCTTTGAAAGCTGGAAAAGGCAGTGTATAGGAAAGCCCGCCTTTATCAGTATGCATATGGACTTCTGTTACAGCATTATATTGGGCACGCCACATAGAATAGTTTAAATTTCTACGCTGCTCAGCATTCATCTCATCAACACGATATAGCAATCTAGCCGCATCACTAACCTCCGCAACACTAGTAGCATTATAGATTCTTTCATTAAGAATACTATCCATCAAATCATTCTTATAAAAATCAGCACTAGAATGCTTAGATTTTGCATTATACCCAGGCAACTCATTAGCATTGCTGCAACCACTCAAACACAACACAGCAATCAGACCACCGAATAACAAAGATTTTCTAAACATAAGATCTCCTCAATACACACTAACTATATTTTGTATATTGTAATGTACTTATGTAGTAATAAAATGATAACAAAAGAGGTTCCTACTATCACAAAGGTGATAAAAGGAACCTCTTAACTATTCTTCTACTATTCCAATGTTTCAGGAACTTTGCCATTAAGCCATGCTGTTTTTTTAATATTCGTAAATACTCACGATATATCAATAAAATAACATTCAGAGAGCGCCCCCTCTATCAGGGAGCACATAGAAATAATGCGTCAACTTCCTAAAATAGCTTATAGGAGATTATAAAATATCGATATATATACTATTGGGTACATATAGAACTAATAGACTATAACAAAGGACTTATATGTTGACTTATATTTATAGATGTTTCAAAAATACCACAACACTGTTCTTTCATGACACAATTGTTACAACTAACAGGATATGTCTTTTTCCAAGCAGAAATACTATCTCTTGCTAAAAATCGCACACCCTCTGTTAACAAACATAAAGGTATATTGTAAATAGAGGTCATTATACCTCGTCTATATAATGATAATGATGCCGATTTAAGTACATCCTTATAGTCAAATGGATCTATCCAAAACTCCTCACTATTTTTCGCTGCATATCCACTGTATTCCATCCCCATAATAGCAACATGTCGTACAAATGGTAGATTCCTAGATATATAATCAGCTAACAACTTAATATTACCTATAGTTTTACTGAACAAAACTGTTCGAATCTCTATTAACTGCCTCTTTCTAAATAGGTTGAAAATCCCTTTAATCGTATCAATAAATGCACCATTACAACCAACTATATAATCATGCTGCTCATAATTTGCTGCATATAAAGGAATACAAAAAAGCAATTTAGAATGACCAATACTCGTAATTCTTTCAACTAATTTCATATTTTTAAACGCACGTCCATTAGTCAAAAAAGAGACCGGAGTATCTGGATAAATATCATGAACTCGATGCAGTAACTCAACAACTACATCAGGGAACACTGTAGGTTCTCCACCAGTAATCCCTATATGCTTTACATTCTCAGGCTTTAGCTCAAGTATTTGTAAATTCATATCTAAAAAATGACCAGAATTATCGCAGACTTGGGGACACATAATACAAGCACTATTACATTGATTGGTAATAAAGAGTGTCAAATCTTGCCAACTACTACGATACAAAATGGAGATAATTCCATCAGGCATAATAGATACAATATCACCTGATTCATAATTAAGGAAGTCATTTGGTGAAAGCGTTAACGTAAGCTGGCTATTTCTACAAATAATTAAATCATCTTCTATAAATACTTTACCTATATAGGGTTGTTTGATATTAATACCTTCAATTTTTGTACTTAACATTATCAACCTCAATAATTAATCCATGACCAAAAGACTTTATCGATTCTATCATCATTTAAACTTAATAAGTAAAAAATATAGTCTAAAGCCCCTTTAGTTTTTTGACAAAAACTACTACTTGGTCGATGCCCTTCAAGAGTCCCATTTTCAGCATAATACCGTACGGGATCTGCTCCACAATACAGTTGATATGCACAAGTCGCACATTCAGGTAAGCATTCAACACAGGATGCTTTAACAACCTCTTTAGCAAGATTTCCCTTGAATAACTCATTCCAGGTATTAGCTCCCACATGACCTAAACAGAATCGTTTATCCCCACGTCGTGCTAACATACGACCTTCGTCTGAGGCATAAACATAACCATTGTAATCGTAAATAATACCACTTATAATATTGCCACATGGAGATTGTAAGTCAACAAATCCAGTACTAAAAGGTGTTAAAATACGTTCTAATAATAATGCTGCATAATACTCTACGAAATAATATCCCTCTATATTTTTTTGAATAATATAATTTAAAGCATTCTTATAAACTTTAAGAAACTCTTCCGTTGAATAGCCTAGAGTGTTTACATTATCTACAGCATTACCATATGGGTTTAAAGCACGAATAAATATTCCATGAAAGTCATGTTTAATATACTCATCAACAACAAGAGGTAACCTATTTAAATTAGTCTTGCTAACAGTAAGCAATGGAGAGGCACCATCTTGACCTAAAATAGATCTGGTTAGAGCTAACTTCTCTTCAAATACCTTATATCCATCTATCGGACCTCGAGGCTTACGATTATAGTTTTGTATTTCTTGATTTCCATCAAGAGATGTAGAGATTGCAATATTATGCCTTTTACAATATTCTAAAATTTCTTTAGTAATTAAAGTTAAATTAGTACAGATGACAAATTCTAATTGTCTTTTAGCAATACGGTTTACTATCTCTGCGTACTCTACAATATCTTGAATGATAGGCCAATTTAATAGCGGTTCACCGCCTTGAAACTCTATTTTTATAATTGGAGATGGAGATTCAAAAATCTTATTTACAATAAGTTTTGCTGTAGGCCAATCTAAATCCAAATCATGTTCTTTTTCATTAGCACTACTAGCATGACAGTACCGACAATTAAAATTACATCTTGCTGTTACAACAATCATATGTAATGATGTAAAATCATCTAAATATGCTTTTCTACTCTTTAATTGATTAGCTAATACATCAAGCTGAATTTCAAGGTCGTAATCATCTGCTAAAAACTGTTTATCCTTTAAAGCAAAATAAAAATCTGAATTTCTATCAATATCCTTATTTAAAATATGATTGAAGTCATCAAGATTTATAAATAAATGTTCGCCACCTTGATTAACTAGAACCATTATTCCATTTGACAACTCTGTAAACCAAAATGGCAGATAATGTAATTCAGGAAGTACTGACACTAGTCTATCCCTCCTGCTTTATCAAATGCTTTATGATAAATAATTTCTCGAAACTTACCAAATCTATCATCTAAGTCAATTTGAACCTGTTTTTTTAGTGCTTCATTACAAAAGTCACCCAATAACTTTTCTAACTTATCTTTATCAGCCTCTAACTTTAATTTGAACCAAACACCAACAGTGTCAAAGTCAACTTCATCAATTTTAATATAACATTGGTCTGTAAACATATTCGCCGCATACATTACCGCTTTAGGCTCATAGAATTCTTTCTTTAATTCAACAAAATAAACAAAATCATTTTCTTTTCTAATAAAATAATTTGCCATACTAGACACCTAATGCTTGTTTCATTTTTAAATAAATACGACCATTTTGTGGTAACCCATGTCTAGCTTGAAAATCATAGATAGCAGCCACAACATCTTGTGTACGACCACTACCAGAAGAAAATGTATATCCATGACGTTGTAGTCCTGCACGGACAATATTAATATTAGTGCTATTCAAATATGCCTCTGTTTGCCAATCAACAATGCCTGTTGCAGGTAAACCATATTCTATTTGGAAATTTTTAATTGCCTGAACTGTATTAGGCCCCTTTTGTCCATCAACAGTTCCCACAGAATAACCTAAATCATTGAGTTGCTGTTGTATATTAGAAATGGACATAACATCAACAGGTTGAGCTGGTGCTATATATCCATAATCATTACTTCCAGAACTACTTGTACTACCACCTGAGGTATAACCAGAACCGGAATAATGTGAATAATGAGATCTGTGAGAAGAGTGTGATCTATGACTATAATGTGCCATTTCAACTATATCATTAGAGAAAATTCCATCAATGCTATCAAAAATTTGTTTGTGTGGAGCCATATTATTAGATTTAAACTTCATACCTTTGAAATTATTTAGATTAATAGCACTACTATGGTCCAAGGTATTTAAATCATCACTATACTTATCCCATGCATTAGCCGTTGTAGGCAATCCTAGTTGTGCTAATATCCAAGAACTTACAGTAACAAATGTTAACCACGCTTTTTTTGACTGTTTCATAATACCCCTCACTTTTTTAACCATGAAAATAAATTAACTTAGAATCCCATAAATAATCAATGCCATAAAAATCAATATTAGACAGCCACACCCAGTCTCTGTTTTACTAGGATTAACATCCTTTTTTGCAATCGTCTCACTAGAATTTACAGGGCTATTTAATTCTGTTTGACTATACAAAGATAAAAGATTGAAGCCACATTTAGGACAGTTTATCCATGACTTTCTCATATTATGACCACAATTAGGACAGACTTTAGTATATGGTACTCCTGCCATGTTCCCAGAATTATTATCAAACTTTTTATATGAAGTATACGATAATCCACTTCCTGGAAGTCCTATAGTGTTTCTTACACCTAACTTATTTATCGTTGTATGTACACCTCTACGCCCCAAAGTAAGACTTGTACTTTTCTTATTGAAATTAATTTTAATTCCTGGTGCGATTTTTATAGAACGGCGAAATCTAAAGAAACCCATCTAATAACACTCCAACAACACAACTTCATTGATTATTCATTATTAATTATATTATCTAATTTTCATTGTAAAAATACAATCAATAGATTATAAACATCCTTAATCAACATTAAACATCTACTAGTTAAAGAGCTATTCAGATAATTTAAATATTGAATTTAAATTCATATCAATATAGCGTAAAATAAAATTGATATATATTTATCAATCAGTAGTATCTTTTAAAGGACATTATTATGATTATTTACTCATCCAACAAACAATCCTTTATCCAAGACTTTGAACAAGGTGTCTTGGTAAAAAAGTTACATCAAACATTAACAGAAAAATATCGCCGTGTTGGCGAATCTGAAATTCATTCATGGCAAGCTTCATTATCTTATATGGCTAATGTTATGCGTGACTTTGCTATACCTGACTTAGCTGGTGTTGCCATCGAATATATTGTTCCAAACACACAAAAACGGGTTGACTTTATTATTACTGGACTAGATCAACAGGATAAAGAGCATGTAGTCATCATTGAGCTTAAACAATGGGGCGAAGCTTTCAAGGTAACAGATAAAGATAATATTGTATCAACCTACCTTGGCGGTGGAATCCGTGAAGTAACCCACCCTTCTTATCAAGCTTGGTCCTATTGTAGTCTTATTGAAAACTTCAATGAGGATGTGCAAAATCGACCTATTAAGTTACACCCATGTGCTTTTTTACATAATTTTGATGAAAGCATCTCCCCTGAGCTCCGTGATCCTATCTATAATGATATCTTAAATATCTCTCCGATGTTCACACTAGGCCAAATGGATAGCTTACGTAACTTTATCAAAACCTATATTCCAAAAGCTGATACTACAAATATCATGGAGTCCATTGAACACGGTAAGTTAAAACCATCAAAATCACTTCAAGATTCTATTTTAAATATGCTAAAAGGCAATAAAGAATTTGTTCTAATCGATGACCAAAAGGTAGAGTTTGAACAAATAAAAAAAGCAGCTTTGGAGGCTATTAAGAATAATCAGAAAACTGTATATATAGTACGTGGCGGTCCTGGCACTGGTAAAAGTGTAGTTGCCATTAACTTGTTAGCTGAATGTATCCATAAAGGCTATATGGCTCAATATATTACGGCAAATGCAGCGCCACGAAATGTATATAGTGCCATGTTACAACAAGGATATACAAAATCTGAAATAAAGGCCTTATTCCAAAGTAGTGGAACCTTTCATACACGTAAAAAGAATGAGCTTCAAATCGCAATAGTAGATGAAGCACATAGGTTGCGTGAAAAATCGGGAATGTTCCAAAACCAAGGTGAAGATCAAATCAAAGAAATTATCAATGCCTCTGTTTTTAGCGTATTTTTTATCGACAGAAATCAACGTGTTACCTTTAGTGATGCCGGTACAATCGATAAAATACGATACTTTGGTAAAAAACAAAACGCTTTAATCTATGAAGGCGCATTAGAATCTCAATTTCGTTGTAATGGTTCAGATGGGTATTTAGCTTGGCTTGATAATGCTCTACAAATAGCAGAAACTGCAAACTATGATGGATTTGAAGGTGATTATGACTTCAAAATTTTTGATAATCCTCATGATATGTATAACGCTATAAAAACTAAAAATAACATAAATAACAAATCTCGTATCTTAGCTGGTTATTGTTGGGATTGGCCAAAAGAAGGTCGAACTACATCATTAATTAAAGATATTCAAATACCAGAGTACAATTTCGGAATTAGTTGGAACCTAGGTAACTCTGATACATATGCTATTGACCCTGATTCTATTAATGAAGCAGGATGTATTCATACTACTCAAGGTCTCGAATTTGAATATGTCGGTGTAATCATTGGTGATGATTTACGTTATGAAGATGGTAAACTTATTGTAGACATTAACAAACGTGCAAAAACAGATCAATCTATAAAAGGTATCAAGAAACTTTTAAAAGAAAATCCTACTGAAGCACATCGTATTGCCAATGAAATTGTGAAAAATACATATCGTACATTAATGACACGAGGTCAAAAAGGTTGTTATATCTACTGTACAAATAAAGGATTGTCGGATTATTTTAAATTAATATACAACCATCAATTAAGTTATACCTACGAGCAATCAACATTATCTAAATCAGATCAATTAGTAGCAGATATACCTAGCTCTGATATTGATATAACAGAGATAAATCCTCATAAAATTTAATATATCAAAAAATGAGCCAGTATCACACTTCAATCAGAGTAATACTGGCCCATTTTTAAATTGGTTTAAATATTCAATTACCAAACAATATAAAGTATCAAATTATATAAAGAAAGCACCATATTATACAAGCAAAATACCTCTATATGATGTGGTATTAATTTGCCTTGAAAGATACCGCATAACTATATATTAAAGGTAATACTACTTTTAGGATTCTTCAGTTTCGGAAAGCCATATATCTCCAACGCATGTAAAATCTTTTGAATAGTCTCTTTGATATTATCTTTAGACACAGGTATAGAACTTACGATATATATGATTCCCTCAGCTTTTGCAGGATAAATACTTACAACACAATCATGACTATGTATGATGCGAAGCAGATATACATCATAGGTAGACTCAACATAAAAATCAAACTCCTGATTTTCATGTATTACATCAGGCATGTCGTGTACTGGTGCTACAGTACAATCAGATATCTGAAAAGAATCTGTATCAAAATGTACTCTACAATTATGTTTTCGTTTCATTCGTTCAAGTCGTTCATCTATCATGTTTTATCACATCACCAATTAATCGCTCTTAATCACGTTTCTACTTGTCGACAAATTGTCGACAACTCACTTCGTATTCTTAATATCAACCGTCGCCATATCTTTTGGCATCTTAGCCCCAAGCCCACTTTGGAATGTGTTATAGTAGTCCTTATTATTATTAGTGTCTACATATTGCACAATATCTCGCAAGTCTTTTTCGACCAAAGAACTAGTATTATAGGTCATAATAAAGTGATTGTATACGTATTGTTTATCATGGGATATTAACATATATATCGTTGTTTTAGGGCGCTTAATTTGCATATATACGGATGGCATAGCATCATTCCATACGGTAGCAAATTGGATTGGTTGGTGCATCGAATACTTGTCAGTTAGGATAATACTGCGTACGGCTTTTGGGAAAATCTTCTCTGGATGTTGTATATCTTCAGCCTCAACTGGCATCACCATGATACCTTCTCTATACTGATCGCTATCGTATACATACATGTACGAATCATTCTTATCTTCCCGTATCATTTTACTTGTTTTTAGCGTTAAGAATGTAAAATCATTAATTCTTAATGCTTTGCTTTTTGAAAGTATATCCTTCGCTGGTTCAATGGATGGTAATACATAATTTACCAACGGGGACATTATTATGTCTTTAGCCTTATCAACACCTTGTGCTTTTAACACACTAAACTGTTTTCTAGGCATAAAATTATAACCCACATGATACGAAATCGTCGGTGTATTCTTCATCGTAAAATTAAGGCTTCCCACCATTGGTGCATCCTTAGCATACGTGACATCCCATGTCGCTTTTTCAACCGTAGGATACGTAAATTTACCAGCATATAATGAATGGTCATCACCGCGAAATACACCAGCTGTTTTCTCTGCGATAGCTTTCATATCATCAACAGTCAATTTGCTATAAGGAATCTTACTATCCTCCCAATTATTGCCTGCTGGTTGATGCCGTAATTCATAAGCCATCATACCGTTGGGGCTCATAATCATTGCATTTCTGAAAGCAGGTGTACTATCTGCAATTTTCTCAGTATTCCCATATCGACTCGAGTAAGGCACAGTGAATTTTACATTGGCTCCATCCTCTTTCAATATAAATACGGAAGAAGAAAAGTCCAATGCATGGTTCAACTCACGATTAGAGTAAATGATGTCATTTAAATCAAATTCGCCATTACCTACCACTTGTTTGGGCATATATGTTTTTATATCCTTTTCAACATCCCGTTCCATCTGTTGCGCATCCGCATCAGTCTTGCGATAATTCTGATACGCATCCTTTGATACAGTTGGATCTGCGCCAGGTATATTAATATCAATTGCATGACCACCCAATGTAACAAAACTTAAACAGAGCGTAGCCATCAATACACGTTTCATCATACAAACTCTTCCTTTCATATAAATTCTCTCAAATAGTATATATGTATAGAATATCATATTTCGTTTGACTTATAGTAGTATAATATAAGTATAAAGACTAGGAGGTGATTACTATGAAATTTACTAAACGTATACTCATCATGACTGCTTTAGCCGTGACTGCTGTAGTGTCCACAGGATTTGCTTATGATTATGTATGCAATAATTCTCAGTACAATTGCAATACTAACACACAATACAACTGCAATAACAATGCTAACTATGCACCATGCAACAATAACAACCAAAACTATTGCGGTTCAAACTCTAATACTAGAGGATGTGGCGGATATAGAAGATAATATATTAAACATGACAGAAGCCTATAGTACGATTTTCGTACTATAGGCTTTTATCATCTATAAGTATTCATACCTCTATAGCATATTAACATAAACAAGGTTAAATAAGTGTCGACAAATTGTCGACACTTATTTATACTGAACCTAGAGTCATCAACGTGAGTTAGGCTCATCACCGAAAGGTGGTGATGCTATGAACAATTATGAAAAAGTAATGCTCATCATTGCTATATTGTCTCTAGCAGTATCCATTCTTACTTTTATTTTAAAATAGAGTAAGAAAAACGCCTAACGTATAAAAGCATTCGCAGTGCTTACACGTTAGGCGCATTCTAAATTTGCAATTTTGTAGATGGGCCTAACGCTAGCTACACGTTGATGGCTCTCTTTATATTTATAATATAACATACTTTACGTTATATAGCAAAAATACAAAATTCAAATTATCTTAAATTTATCAACGTATAACTAGTCCCGCTATCCCCCACATCACGGCCATAACGCCAAATATAAATCCCCATATACTAAGGAATAAATGGACCATAGAATAATGTGGATAGACTCTAATAGAATACGTACTATAATTATCATCACTACTAATTAGGTATCGACGAATCGTACCAAATATCTTTGCTATCCGACTAGGCTTATCGTTAAATAATAGCTGGTACGTCCCCGGATTAGCATAAAATGTATAGAGCTCGAGTCGTACGTCGATTACTTTAGTTACACTAACGGGTATCAAGTTAGCTCTTAATGGGACTTCCTTTTCCGTTTCACAGTTAATAAGCTGTAGTCCAAACAGCCCTAACGGAGCTTTTTTAAACCGATTACCATTAAGCCATATACCATAGCGACCAGCTGTTTGTATAGTAAATATCCCTTTGTCTGTTCTATAAGGCATATCATGTATGGCCGTTACCGTATACACTTTCACAGTATGCTTAATGCTCAGTACGAGTAACAACAGTCCTAGGGGAATCATCAGTCCGAAAACAAACAATATAACGCCACCTTTATTACGAGTTCATGCGGTTAAAGTATTCTATCGCACTCGGATTAAACCCAATATAGGTTGTACCATACGAAAATGGTCCAAGTTGATAAGGTTGATATACTAAATCGATATTCCCCTTACCACGTAAGCAATAATTATCTGATGCATAGGTTACACGCCAACCACGAGGAAGATCAACCTTCTTATGAGCTTCATTGTAGAAAGATAATACTCCAGAGAGAACACCAACCTGTAGTTGATCCGCATTAGCAATTTTTATATAGTTGTACAATGGAACACGTTGCCCAGTTATCTTATCATATACAAGCCCTTTTGTTTTGTACATACCATGAACGGCACCAGCATTATAGTAATAAGTAGTCAAAAGAATAGATACGACCTGACTATCCTCATAAGTAACCTTATAGCTTTGGGCAACTTGATACACATGTTTATTATAATACATATCTTTTGCTTGAAGTACATAGTTTGCGATATCTGTATTAATCGCTTGTTGAGCATAAGCAGAATCAGTATATACCAAAGGATATTTTAAATCTAAATTGGCATCTGATTGACTACCAGTTACAACCTTTGCATATCCTGGTATGGCTAACATAGCACCTACAGCCCCTAAAACTAAAGCTTTCTTTAATACGTTCATACTAATCCCTCCTCTATCTAAGATTTGTTAACGAAATATCTATACTGAGTATTTCGCCATGAACTAGTAAATCTCCTTTTTATTGTTTCTGTACCATCGTACTAGAGGAGGCTTTCACCATACAAAAAAGGACCCTCCAAAGAGAGTCCTTAATTTGTTATGATATGCTATTAAGCGTTTTTAGCTACTTCAACAAGTTTAGCGAATGCTGCTGCATCGTTAACTGCCAAGTCAGCCAACATTTTACGGTTAACTTCAACGCCTGCTTTAGTCAAACCAGCGATGAAACGGCTGTAAGTTGTGCCATTGATGCGAGCTGCTGCGTTGATACGAGCAATCCACAATTGACGGAATTCGCGTTTTTTCGCACGACGGTCACGACGAGCGTAGTACAACGCTTTCATTACTGTTTCGTTAGCTTTTTTGAACAAACGAGAACGAGTACCGCGGTAACCTTTAGCTAATTTCAAAATCTTTTTATGACGTGCATGAGCTGTAACGCCCTTTTTCACTCTTGCCATTGTATATTCCTCCTAAATTACGATATATCAATCTAATAGTTAGCGATTAAGCGTATGGTAAGCATTTAACTACGCGTTTGTAGTCAGATTTAGCAACCAATGTAGCTTTACGTAAATTACGTTTACGAGCTGGAGATTTTTTCTCAAGAATGTGGCTTTTGAAAGCTTTTGCACGCTTGAATTCACCAGTACCAGTTACTGCGAAACGTTTAGCCGCTGCGCGACGAGTTTTAATTTTTGGCATAATTATAATCCTCCCAATATCCTATTTACTTACTAAAATCATGGTCATATTACGACCTTCTAATTTAGCTGCTTTTTCAATAGACGCCGTTTCTTTGAGTTCTTCAGCGAAACGTGTCAACACTGCCATGCCAAGTTCAGGGTGAGAAAGTTCACGACCGCGGAACATGATGGTTACTTTTACTTTGTTACCTTCACCCAAGAATTTGGATGCGTTTTTCATTTTTACGTAAAAGTCATGGTCTTCAATATGTGGACGTAACTTAACTTCTTTTAAAGTTACGATTTTTTGTTTCTTCTTCGCTTCTTTCTCGCGTTTTTGTTGTTCATAACGATATTTACCGTAGTTCATAATGCGAGCTACTGGTGGTTTAGCGTTAGGTGCAATTTCCACAAGATCAAGATGCTTTTCTTCAGCCAATGCCAACGCCTCACGGCCAGACATAATACCGATTTGTTCGTTTTCAGGACCTACGACACGAAGTTCACGAGCACGAATCTCTTCATTAATGCGTGGTGTATCCTTGCTAATAGCTTTCACCTCCAAGAGAATAAAAAAACGGATGGCATACACCATCCGAATAGAGTTCTCTATATGTAACCTCATACTTCATGGTATTAGGTGAGTGGCGGATGGCCTCTGCTTCATAAATTACTTAATTATAATAACAAATTGGCTGGTGAAAGTCAACAAAAAATATTGAGCTTTTAACAATGAATTTGTTATTACAACTCTTATAGTATAACAGACATTATAAGTTCTGTATATAGGTATACTTACTGACACCGCTCTCTCTTTATGTATACAATATTCTTATAAATTATACAACTAATTCTATAGAAAATACGATACAATAATATTTATAGAATAGTCTAGCTTATATAGTGTACTTTATAGAATAGTATACTTTATAGGATAGTCTAGTTTATATAGTTTACCTTATTTATTATTATACAGTAATAGGTATTACACAAATTGAAAGGAGTTTTATTATGAGTGTAACAACTACTGCCCCTCCACAAAAAGCACGTACAACTGCTCAAAATATTGGACTTATTTTATCCTTCATGGTTTTAGCTGGCATTTTATTATTACCTACACCGGACACATTATCTACAGGTGGTCATCGTATAATTGGTGTACTCGCTTTTGCCATCATCTTGTGGATGACATCAGCTGTTTCCTATCCAGTAAGTGCTACCATGATTACAGCACTTACCGCTCTACTATTAGGGTTCTCACCGAATCCCGAAGCACCTGCTAAGGCGATGGGCACAGCCAATGCCTTAAAGCTGATCATTTCTGGTTATTCTTCACCAGCCATGATTCTTGTAGGTGCTGCTATGTTTATCTCTGTAGCTATGCGTAAAACGGGTCTTGACCGACGAATCGCCATGCTCGTTTTATCTAGCGTCGGCACCAAGGTAAGTCGCATTTATCTCGGCGTTATCATTACGGGCCTCATCCTAGCCTTCTTTGTACCAAGTGCAACGGCTCGTATTGCCTGCCTCGCTCCGATTATCATCGGTATCGTTGAGAACTTAGGTATTGAACGTAAAAGCCGCGTTGCGGCCCTTCTCATGGTGGGCGCTGTACAGGCTGATACATTCTGGAACATCATGATTCAAACGGCGGCCGCCCAAAACCTTGTGGCCGTAGGATTTATGCAAACACAGATGAATACATCTGTTAGCTGGATTGACTGGCTCACAGCTGCTGCTCCATTTTCCATCATCATGGTAATTATTGCCTACTTCTTAACACAGGCATTAATTAAACCAGAGTTCAAAGAACTCGTTGGCGGCGATGTACAACTCGCTAAGATGCGCCAAGAAATTGGACCTATGAGCACCGATGAAAAGAAACTCTTATGCATCTCCATCGGTTTACTTGCATTGTGGGCTACAGGTGGTAAATTACATTCCATCGATACTACAACTACTACAATCATAGCGATTGCTCTATTCTTCTTCCCTAAAATTGGTATTATGGATTGGAAATTCGCACAACCAAACATCGACTGGGGTTCCATCGTTATGTTTGGTGCTGGTATCGGTCTCGGTACAGTTTTACTTAAAACAAAAGCAGCCACATGGCTCGCTCAAGTATTCGTTAACGCATTCTCTTTAGAATCCGCTACGGTGTTCTTGTTGATTGCCATCATGGCTGCGTTCCTCATCGTAATCCATCTAGGATTTGCCTCTGCTACCGCCCTTTCATCAGCGATGATACCAATCGTTATCTCCATCGTTGTAGGTCATAATGCAGAAGGACTTAACCCTATTGGCGTAACCATGATCATGCAATATGCCATCTGCTTTGGTCTAGTATTACCAGTAAACTCACCACAAGGTATGGTGGCTTACGGTACAGACACATTCGACGTAAAAACATTCATGACAACAGGTATTCCTTTGACCATCATCGGCTATATAATGATGCTCGTATTTGCACTTACATACTGGCACTGGATAGGGATTGCCTAAAAAAGAACAGGCCTGTTTTATTTCTTGGAATCGTATATACACCTTCCTAAAATTAGTACAGGCCTGTTCTATTTCTAAAGACACGCATATACACACCTTCCCAAAATTAGTACAGGCCTGTTCTTTTTCTAGAGGCGCATATACACACCTTCCTCAAATTAGTACAGGCCTGTTCTTTTTCTAGAGGCGCACATACACATCTTCCTCAAATTAGTACAGGCCTGTTCTATTTCTAGAGATGCACATATACATCTTCCCCAAATTAGTACAGGCCTGTTCTATTTATTTTTATTGGATATAATCCGAATCAATAAAGTTAGCTATAGGTTTCTTTGCCATTCTATTATGTATATGAATTAATAGTCTTGTTGTTTGTTCTCGTTGTTCTTTAGGTATTTGAGAAAATAAGGCCCCCATCACCTTATTATGCGTTGATGATATGCGTTCGTAGGTACGAATTCCTTTCTTTGTTAGCATAACATCCCGAGATCGTTGGTCGCTCCAATGTTTTACAGTGGTAACTAAACCTTTTTTCTCAAGATTTTTTATAACCCACCCCACATGACTAAGGTGTTTGTTATTTAACAAGGCTTTGATTTCCGTATAATTTACTACATGCCTAGTTTTATATACATGTTTAATAATAGAAAATTCTTCACGTGTTACATTGCCAGCATCATAGATTTTAGATTCTTTATCATAGAAATCTTTATAAACCAAGTCAATCATCCCCCATAATTGACGATGAGCGAGCGTAAGATTTTTATTCTTTTTACGTTGCAAAATTGAAGCTAAACTTGACTTCTCCACACAAGGTCACCACCTAATCATAATAAGATGTTCATTATAATTTCTCCCGCTACCATAATAAAAGAAAAATCCCCTTATATATGAACTGCTACTATTAGATTATAAAATCTAAAGATAACTGTCCAGTATATAAGAGGATTTTTTATACTAAATTATTATTGACCAAATATCGTTAAATCCATCAAAAAATGATAGATAAATAATCAGATATATCAACAATTATATAATTAGTTGCGTTCTTTAATTTCAATTTTAATGGAATTGAAGAATTCGTCAAATGGAACTGTACCCAATTCGTCGCCACCGTGTTTACGTACGTTAACAGAATTGTCTTCCATTTCTTTATCGCCAACAACGAGCATGTAAGGAACTTTTTCCATTTGTGCTTGGCGAATTTTGTAACCAATTTTTTCGTTGCGATCGTCTACTTCTACGCGAACGTAGTCATGGCGCATTTGTTTTGCCAATTGGTTAGCGTATTCCACGTGTTTTTCGGAGATAGGTAATATTTTCACTTGAACAGGTGCCATCCAAGTTGGGAATGCACCAGCATAGTGTTCAGTCAAGATACCGATGAAACGTTCCATGGAACCGAAGCATGCACGGTGAATCATGATAGTACGATGTTTTTGACCATCTTCACCGATATATTCTACGTTGAAGCGTTCAGGCAAGTTCATATCCAATTGGATAGTACCACATTGCCATGTACGGCCCAAGGAATCTTCGATATGATAATCGAGTTTAGGACCATAGAACGCGCCGTCGCCAGGGTTGATAACATAATCAATGCCTTTTGCTTCGATAGCGTTACGCAATGCTTCTGTAGCTGCTTCCCAAATTGCATCATCACCCATTGCATTGTCTGGTTTAGTAGACAATTCAACATGATATTTCAAACCAAATTGGCTATAGATACGGTCGAACAATTCGATAACTTTCATCAATTCGGATTGCATTTGTTCAGGCAACATAAATACGTGCGCATCGTCTTGTGTGAAAGCACGAACGCGGAACAAGCCGTGTAGTGCGCCGGACAATTCATGACGGTGAACTAGGCCAAGTTCTGCATAACGAAGTGGCAAGTCACGGTAG
Organism: Veillonella atypica KON; assembly: GCF_002959915.1. Taxonomy (GTDB): domain Bacteria; phylum Bacillota; class Negativicutes; order Veillonellales; family Veillonellaceae; genus Veillonella; species Veillonella atypica. The sequence goes on from NZ_PPDE01000008.1 coordinate 623,936, forward strand.
GAATGCATTTCGTTTTGGTAAACTAAGATACCGCCTGGGCAGTTCATAGGTTTAATTGCATATTCTTCGTCATCAATGATTGTAGTATACATATTTTCACGGTAATGATCCCAGTGACCAGATGTTTCCCACAAATGTTTATTCAAGATGATTGGTGTGCGGATTTCATCATATTCGAAATCATGATGTACTTCGCGCCAGAAGTTTTCCAATTCGTTGCGAAGAGCCATGCCTTTTGGCAAGAAGAATGGGAAGCCAGGACCTTCTTCTTTGATAACGAACAAACCAAGTTCTTTACCGAGTTTACGGTGGTCGCGTTTAGCCGCTTCTTCAAGCATGTGAAGGTATGCATCTAGTTCTTCTTTCTTTTCAAATACTGTACCGTAGATACGTTGCAACATTTTGTTCTTTTCATCGCCACGCCAGTATGCACCTGCAATGCTTTGTAATTTGAAAGCTTTCACCTTACCAGTAGATGCTACATGAGGGCCTGCACAAAGGTCAACAAAATCGCCTTGTGCATAGCAAGAAATCACAGCATCTTCAGGAAGGTCTTCGATCAATTCTACCTTGTAATCTTCGTTTTTAGATTTGAAGAACTCGATAGCTTCTTGACGAGACATTACAGATTTAGTAATAGGCAAGTTTTCTTTCACAATACGGCTCATTTCCTTTTCGATTTTAGTCAAATCTTCAGGAGTCAAAGTATGTTCCATATCGATATCATAGTAGAAACCTTTATCGATAGCAGGACCGATAGCCAATTTTGCTTCTGGCCATAAGCGTTTAACTGCTTGTGCCATAACATGAGAAGCTGTGTGACGTAATGTGTGTTTACCACCATCTTCTTCGAATGTTAAAAACGCTACTTCAGAACCATCTACGAGTTCTTCGCGAAGGTCTGTTAATTCTCCATTTACATTAGCTGCTAACACTTTTTTAGCCAAACTATTAGACAATTTTTTTACTGCTTCCCCAAGAGTAGTGCCAGCAGCGTATTCCTTTGCACTACCATCAGGTAAAATGATTTTTACATCTGCCATTTTAATTTCCTCCAATTTATTATCTAGGATAGACTGGATTTTTGTAATAAAAAAAGACCCCCTATCCCTACAAAACAAGGGACGAAGATCATTCGCGGTTCCACCCTAGTTAATTCACCGCATCACAAGGATACAGTTCATTCACTTCATTAAGCCCGATAACGGTGGCTGCCGTATTTGCCTACTTTAAGTTCGACAAATCAGTTTAAAGGGGGTAACTCAAATATATGTGTAAGGCATTTCCAGCATCTGCCTCTCTCTGGTACACAGGGATATGAGAATCATGTCCTTTGCATCACTTTTACTAAGATATCTTATCATAGGTACTAAAAAATTTCAACTATATAAGTACCTCCTAAAAAATAGAACAGGCCTGTTCTATTTCTAAAGATACGCATACACATCTTCTAAAAATTAGTACAGGCCTGTTCTATTTCTAGAGGCACGCATACACATCTTCCTAAAATTAGTACAGGCCTGTTCTATTCCTAAAGGCACGCATACACATCTCTCTAAAAATTAGTACAGGCCTGTTCTATTCCTAAAAGTACGCATACACATCTCTCTAAAATTAGTACAGGCCTGTTCTATTCCTAAAGATACGCATACACATCTTCCTAAAATTAGTACAGGCCTGTTCTATTTCTAAAGATACGCATACACATCTCTCTAAAAATTAGAACAGGCCTGTTCTATTCTTAAAACACGCTCTATTAACATATCCCTCAAATTAGTACAGGCCTGTTCTATTCCTAAAGGCACGCATACACATCTCTCTAAAATTAGTACAGGCCTGTTCTATTTCTAAAGATACGCATACACATCTTCCCAAAATTAGTACAGGCCTGTAGTATTTCCAAGAACTATCTATTTACGTTCAAAGTGCGCAGATAGCATGGATCCAATTACTTTTTCAATTTTAGAGTTTGTAATGTCTGGGCCCTTGAATAGGATCAACATTACGTCATCGGAATTGTCTTGTTTAGATACCATCAAGACTCCGCTACCACGAGCACCATTATCGTCGTAATCTTTTGCAACAATAATTATGTTGAGGTAATGGTCTTTCATGTATGTATATACTTTGCTTTGTTTAGCGGAGTTGCCGATGCTGCTCGCCATTCCCATAGCGCGGTTAAATACGATAGCATTCGCATTGTGCGGGTTATTGCGAAGTTGTTGTTTTTCTTCATCGTTTAGTGGCAATAGGTTAACCATCATGGATTCGCCCATGCGGCCACGAAGCATAGCTGGCATTGTTTCACGAACATCTGCAGGAATGTCGTTACTAGGATTGAGTTTTAAATCCTTAGGAACGGTCATGTACAATGTACCCTTGCTGTTTTGACCTTGTACAGTTTTACTATTGTCGATAGCGCCCATTGTGAAAGTATCTTTAATGATTTCCATTTGTACGCCCAATGGTTTTTCAGGTACACCACGGCTAGCCACTTGAATATCGCCAGATTTAGTTTTCTTAATTGTTTCCACAGACCAAGTTGCACCTGGTTTACCTTCATCGCTAGGAGATGTCAACGCCGCAGGCACTTCTTTGGCCCCTGTAAATACATAGGTTTGTGCTGGCACAATTGTATCAGGAGCACCGGACTTGTTGAATACGGCACCATATAATACATTTGGTACAACAGTAGAACCAATTTTCAAATTATTGTTTTCTTGGCTTTCAACATCAAAGTTAATATTACCAGCAAATGTTACATCTGGATTATGGTTAATCACCACAACCGTACCTGGTTGTGGAATCATGACAGGACCATTTGGCGCTGCAAAAGCAGCGGTTGCCATAGAAGCACCAAGTGCTGTTAAAACAAATGCGCGTTTTAATACATTACATTTCATTATTATTCTCCTAAATTTGGATAATTCTCTAATCGATGCTATTGAACTATATTTCTAAGGTAACCTCTGGCAAGCGCGATAGGATTTCGCTGGCTAGACTGCGCGTATCCGGTGTACACCGCACCATGCAGCGCCCCGACTTGTCTCGGCTAGTCATAACACCTACGTATTCATAGCCTTCTAAGATGCGATTGACATAATTTGTATGTTTTGGATCTATGTGAAAGTACAAATAGCCTTCCTCACCTGTGCCGCTATACGAAGGCAGTTCAGGAAAGCCAGACAATGAACGCGACGGCATCAATGGTTCTTGATTATCGCGTAACGGTATCGTCTCATCATGTGTCACTTCATCAGGTGTCATTTCATCAAGCATTGACATAGTAGCAGTATTTTCATGTACCATGTTACTCTGCTTTCACCTTGCACTCGCGGCGCATCATGGAATATGGTTCCAATTTTGTATCCATATACAAACGAACCTTCATTTGCGCATGAGGTGCTACATCGATAGGATTACCATCTTCGTCTGTCATTTTTTCGATAACAGCCTCTACAAGTTCACCCTTAGGTTGGCAAAATTCTACCTTATCCCCTACCTTGAAATTATTGCGTTGTTCAAGATCCACATATTTTTCTTCATCGTTATAGCCAAGCACTAAACCGATGAAATCATGGGATTGAGTATTTGTAGATTTCCCGTAGTTTTGTGCGCTTTCATCAGGACGGCCATCAGCAAAACCATCTGTGTAAGGGCGGTGGGAAATTTTTTCTAATTCAGCAATCCATTCTGGACGAACGTACCAGTTTTCACGTTCCTTCAAATAGGTGTCGATAGCTGTACGGTATACCTTAGCTACCGTTGCACAATAGTGAACGGATTTCATGCGACCTTCAATTTTAAGGCTATCGATGCCTGCTTCATACAATTCTGGAATGCGATGAATGAGGCATAAATCCTTGGAGTTAAAGATGTATGTGCCATGTTCATCTTCTTCGATTGGATAATATTCGCCAGGGCGATTGGATTCTACAATGCTGTATTTCCAACGGCAAGATTGAGAACATTGACCGCGGTTAGCATCGCGTGTACCGGTCATGTAGTTAGATAAGAGGCAACGGCCAGAATAGGAAATACACATAGAACCATGTACGAAGGACTCGATTTCGATATCTACATGTTCCTTCATTTCCTTAAGATCCGCTACAGATACTTCGCGAGCTGCTACAACGCGAGCCGCACCAAGTTCCTTCCACATTTGCACAGTATGCCAGTTCGTCGTGGATGCTTGTGTACTCACATGAAGTTCAAGGCCTGGTGCTACGCGTTTAGCCAAGCTAAAGATGCCCATATCAGCAACGATAATCGCATCGACACCGATACTTTCAAGAAATTTCAAATAGTCTTCAAGACCTTCAAAGTCCTCGTTGTGAGGAATGATATTACATGTAACGTGGATTTTTTTGCCATGTTCATGTACAAATTGAACGGCTTCCTTCAATTCTTCGTCGGAAAAATTGGAGTTACCAGCACGCAAACCAAATCGTTTGCCTGCACAATAAACGGCATCCGCACCATAGCGAATGGCCATTTTTAATTTGTCCATATTACCTGCTGGACAAAGCAATTCCATAAAATGATCTGCCATTATTTGTTGTGTCCTTTCCACACGCTCACACTCATGCCATCTCCCATCGGGTAAATGGTGGTGTTAAATAATTCTTTATTTTCTACATATGCTAAATACGCTTGTAATCGCTTAACAATAGTTTTGAATCGATGCGGTGCCTCTTTGTCGCCACGCACATAGCCTCTAAAGAGAACATTGTCGGCAAGGATGACGCCACCTTCTTTCACATGAGGTAATATGACCTCTAGCTGATTAAGATATTGTCCCTTAGGCCCATCGAGAAATACAAGATCATATTCACCTTTGATTTGCGTTAATACGTCCTTCGCATCACCTTTAATCAATGTGATTTGATCCTTATACTCGGATTGACCTATATAGTATTTCGCCATCTCATGGCGAACCTCATCCAATTCAATAGATGTGATTTTCCCGCCTCGTTCAATAAGAGGTGCCATCAGTAATGTAGAGTAACCAATGGCGGTGCCCACCTCTAGCACAGAGGTGGGCCGGTATAATCCAATCAATTCTTCAAATAAATGCACCTCAGATTCCCGAAGGATTGGTACATTATTAATCATCGCGTAAATACGCTGCTCATTTAATATCTCATTTAATTCCATAAAATGTATTATAAATTCCTACTATTTATTTGACTGTGAAAGTAATCATATACGCTAATTATCTATCAACGCCGCCGCGAGTATTACCAGAAGCAGGTGTGGTTTGTGTGCTAGGTCGAATCACACGAGGTTCTTCCACTGCAGGTGCCGATTGAACCGGTGCCGATTGTTGTGGAACTACTTGTTGCATGCTTTCCGGTATTTGGCTAGGCGATGATGTTGTAGCCGGTTGTTCACTTGCTGCCGGTGCTGCTGGCGCTGGCGTTACTTGAGTTGCTGCCGGTACAGTTGTCGGTGTATATGTATATGTTGGTTCTACATCTACATATTGAGAATCTGCCGCTACAGCCTCAGCAGAGCTGTAGTTGTAATCTGGTTCTGATGTAGCCGCTACGTCATAGTTAGGACCAGCTTGTGCCAATGCAGGAGCCTGACCTTGATTAGAAGAGCCTGCACTCGCTTGTTCAGCACCATAAATTTTTTCAACCTCAGCCAAATGCTCAGCATATGTTTTGGAGAAATGATTATGACCATCTTTATCGGCTACAAAGTATAGATAATCTGTATCTTCAGAATGAAGTACCGCATCTAATGCCTTTTTACCAGGGTTTGCAATCGGTCCTGGTGGCAAACCTTTACTTACATATGTATTGTAAGGACTTTGTAACTGCGTATCTCCAAGCGTTACATTTTCCTTTGCATAACCAAGAACATAAGAAATAGTTGCATCAGATTGCAATGGAATACCATGTGCTAAGCGTTTCTTAAATACACCCGCAATGGTTGGGCGATCCGCATCATATAATGATTCACGTTCAACGATGGATGCTAAGGTTACAAAATCATGAATACTCATGTGTTGTGCTTGAATTTGTTTTTTAACAGCTGGTGTTAAATAGCGATTCATTTGCTCAGACATCATCAAAATGACATCCTTTGGCGTAGCACCAACTGGCACTTCATAAGTACTTGGGAAAAGGAAACCTTCTACAGGATATGTAGTCGGTTTAGTACCCTTCATATATGGGTATGGGACGAATGTTTTCGCCTCTGCCAAGAAATCGGAAGCTTTCATAATTTGAGCTTTTTCAAGAGCAATAGCGATATCCCCTACGGTATACCCTTCAGGAATCGTTAATTTAATGGACTCAACGTGACCCTCTTGTAATAAGTTAATTAATTCATGGACCGATACCTTATTTGGAATTTGGTAGTGACCAGATTGTAATTTTGAACCGGTTCCACTAAGAGCTAACCATAATTTAAACACCTGTGTAGACCGAATTAGTCCATGTTCATAGAGCATATCGGCAATTTCTGTTCCTGTTGCATCCTTGCCTATTACGAGGACTTGAGATCCTCCGTCATCGTTAAAGGTATTTGGTACAAAATAGGATGCACCTAAAGCACCACCACCTAAAATAGCAAGGCTAAGAACACCTACGGAAACATATTTTAAGGCTTTTCTCATGGATGAGTTCCTTTCTATTACAAACCATTGTATATCATCTTATTATATCATATTAAAGGCTTTCGATGTATCTCTTCTTTTATATTATCCACAAACCAAATAACCATGAGTCAATTAGTACACAAGAGGTTACAATTACAAAAAAGACCCTAGTATAACAACCGTTATACTAGAGTCTTTGAGGGCTTAGAAATTATTCTTCTTCCCCCATTGCTTCGTACATATTTACCAATACTTCGAAGTTTTCATCATCTTCATCTAATGGAACATATTCCTCTTCGCCTTCATCGTTTGTTTCGATGCGAGCCAAAATCATATATGTATCATCTTGACCTTCATGATCTTCATCTTGTACATGAACAAGTACAGCGTATTCTTGACCTTCATGATTCAAGATTACATCTTCTGTAAAATATTGTTTGTTACCATCTTCATCTTCAAATTCGAGATAGAAAATTTCACCTTCGTAATTTTGATCAACCATGGGTATTCCCTCCTTTATTATGTATATAAGAACCTGTTTGATATTCGCATTAGATATCTATGCAAATTAAGATTTACTAAATTGTAGTCTGTCTAAATAGCCTTGTAAAATAACGACAGCAGCCATTTTATCGATGATGCCCTTTCGTTTTTTACGACTCACATCAGCTGCAATGAGTTGACGTTCGGCCATAACGGTAGATAAACGTTCATCCCAAAATGTAACAGGCAAGTCGATGACAGCCTTCATTTTTTCGACAAATTCTTCCGTTTTTTCAGCGCGCTCCCCCTTGGTGCCGTTCATATTCTTCGGCATGCCCACTACGAGTTCATGCACTTCGTATTCTGAAATCAATTCACGCAATCGGTTAAAGTCATTTTCTAAGGATGTACGACGAATCGTTTCTATACCTTGAGCAGTCATCAATAGCGCATCACTACATGCGATGCCAATGGTGCGACTGCCTACGTCTAATGCCATAATTCTCATTATAGTTGTTTAGCCTTTGCGTATTCTTTTAATAATTCTTCGATTAAATCATCACGTTCTAAACGGCGAATATCACTACGTGCATTATTATAGCTTGTAATGTACGCTGGATCCCCAGAGATAAGATAACCTAAGATTTGATTGATAGGATTATATCCTTTTTCTTGAATAGATTTATAAACGCGAGTCAATACCTCTTCGGCAGTCATCGGTTCATCGTCTACTTTACGGAATAACATAGTTTCATCTGAAACCTTCATGGGTATCCCTCCTTTGTATGAATGGGCCACGTACGTGGCCCACATATATGTATTGTATGTTTCTATTATAGCATATGCAAGATATACCTATAGAACGTATTATGCGTTAAGAGCTTCTTTAACAGCTTCGCCAGCTGCTTTTAATGCATCCATCAATTTAGCTGGTTCTTTACCACCTGCTTGCGCCATATCTGGACGGCCACCGCCATTACCACCAGCTACTTGAGCTGCTGCTTTAACGATATTACCAGCTTTTACGCCTTTACCGACAACATCTTTGGAAACTTTACATACAAAGTTTACCTTGTCATCGCCCATAGCGGCACCTACGAGTACTACGCCAGAACCATCTAATTTATCAAGGCCCATATCAGCGAAATCACGCAATTCATCAATAGAGGATGCTTTCACAGACGCAGCAACAAATGCTACATCGCCAATCATAACCTTACCAGCTACGATATCAGCAGCACCTGCAGCAGAAACCTCTTTGCGAATTTGGTCTAATTCTTTAGCTGTTTCTTTAGCCTCTGCCAATACTTGGTGCAAACGTTCTTCTACTTGGACAGGTTTAGTTTTTAATTCACTAGCAATGCGTTCAATAGTCAAACGATCATGTTTTGCTGCATCGAGAGCGGCACGACCTGTAATCGCTTCGATACGACGTACACCAGAACCGATACCGGATTCAGATGTTAAGCGGAAGGAACTGATGAAAGCTGTATTGCCTACATGAGAACCGCCGCACAATTCAACGGAGAAACCAGGAACCTCTACTACGCGAACTACATCGCCATATTTATCGCCAAAGAGTGCCATAGCACCTTTCGCTTTTGCTTCGTCCATAGACATTTCAGCAATAGCAAGATCTGTAGCCTTAAGGATTTCTTCATTTACAAGGGCTTCGATTTGATCAAGTTCCTCTTGTGTTACAGGAGAGAAATGTGTGAAGTCGAAACGCAAGTAATCTGGTGTTACCAAAGAACCTGCTTGGTTAACATGTTCGCCAAGCACGCGTTTTAATGCAGCATGCAACAAGTGAGTTGCTGTATGATTACGAGCCATCGCTGCACGACGAGCTGTATCTACTTCAAGCGTTACATCATCGCCTTCGGAGATGGAACCTTCTACAACAGTACCGATATGGTATACAGTACCTTCTGGTAAGCGTTTTGTATTATGAATCTCTACCTTGCCCATTGGACCAACGATAAAGCCAGTATCACCTAATTGACCGCCCCCTTCAGCATGGAATGGTGTAGTGCGCACAATAACAGTGATTTCATCGCCATCAACAGCGGTTTGCAAGCGTTCAGAGCCTTTACCAAGCATCAATACAGAGGATGCCGTTTCTGCTTCATTTTCTACAAGTTCTTCGTCTTTTAAGAATGTAATATCTGGTGTAGCTACCTTAGCATCTTCTTTTACGCGAGCTTCACGAGCGCGTTCACGTTGTTCTTTCATGGCAGCGTCAAAGCCTTCATGGTCGATTGTGAAACCGCGTTCGGATGCGATTTCTTCTGTTAATTCCCAAGGGAATCCATATGTATCATATAGTTTGAATACTTCTGTACCAGGAACTACAGTTGCTTTTTCAGCAGCCAATGTATCGATTAAGGAATTTAATAACTCAAGACCTTGTTCCAATGTTTGGTTGAAACGTTCTTCTTCGTTTTGAACGACACGTTTAACGAAGTCTTGTTTTTCAGCAATGGATTTGATACCAGGGCCAAGAATGTCTACAACTACATCGATAAGTGGTGTTAAGAATAAACCTTCGATACCAAGCAAACGGCCATGACGTACAGCACGGCGCAAGATACGACGCAATACGTAACCGCGGCCTTCATTGGATGGTAATACACCATCGGAAATCAACGCAGTTACAGCACGAGCATGGTCAGCAATAACCTTCAAGGATACATCTGTATTTGGGTCTTCGTTATACTTAACACCAGCGCGTTTTGCAGTCGCTTCTATGATTGGGAAAATCAAATCTGTTTCAAAGTTTGTTTTGCAATGTTGCAATACGGAAGCCAATCGTTCAAGACCGGCGCCAGTATCGATGTTTTTATGTTGCAATGGCTCATAGGAACCGTCTGGCATTTTATTGAATTGAGTGAACACGAGGTTCCAAATTTCAAGGTAACGGTCACAGTCACAACCAGGTGCACAGTTAGGATCATCACAACCATGTTCAGGGCCTTGGTCGAAGAAGATTTCGCTATCTGGACCACATGGACCTTCACCGATTTCCCAGAAGTTATCTTCAAGGCGTGTAATGTGGCTTTCTTCTACGCCACAATCGTTGTGCCATGTATCATATGCTTCTTGGTCATCTGGATATACAGTGACATATAATCTGTTTTTGTCGAGTTTAATAACTTCTGTTAAAAATTCCCATGCCCAATGAATAGCATCTTTTTTAAAGTAATCTCCAAAGGAGAAGTTACCAAGCATTTCAAAGAATGTATGGTGACGTGCTGTGCGGCCTACGTTTTCAAGGTCACCAGTACGCATACATTTTTGGCTTGTCGTAATACGATGACAAGGAGGTACCAATTTACCTGTAAAGAAAGGCTTTAATGGCGCCATACCTGCCCCGATCAATAATAGAGACGGATCGTTTTCTGGGATAAGAGAAAAACTATCTAATTTTAAATGTCCTTTGCTTTCAAAAAACTGCAAGTATGCTTGACGCAGTTCATTACCTTTCATGTGTATATTCCTCCTAAAATAATTTACTCTTAATTATAACGTAAAAACCATAGAAAATCTATTATAACCTATATATATCCGGATATAATTAACCTTCATTAGCATTCTCTATTCCATTTAGTTGCCATAAAAAGAGATACAAAAAAGAGGTTATACAAATCAACAGAACATAATTGATTCGTATAGCCCCTTTTTATGGCTCATATATAGTTCACCAATGGTTCTACATGGAGAAACCATATATTATATAACGCGTTTCGCGCCAATATAGCGTTCGCCCCAATAACCAGTATCAAGGTCTGCTACGGCTACGCCACGGCTAGATGTAGCACTGATAAATTTACCATTGCCAATGTAAATACCGGAATGAGATGGACCTGGTTCATAGGTTTCAAAGAACACCAAATCCCCTGCCTTTAAGTTCGCGCGAGAAACTTCAACACCTACATTGTATTGTTCATCCGCTAAGCGTGGCAAAGAAATACCTTGTTTTGCAAATACATATTTAACATAACCAGAGCAGTCAAAACCACTTGGTGTAGTACCGCCAAATACATACGGAACACCGCGGTATTTATCGGCTTCTGCCAAAATAGCATGAATATTGTTTGGCGTTTGTACCTTTTTCAAATTATTCAACTTAACGTTTTGGCCTGCAAGACGTCTAGATTGAGCATTTTGATTTGTGAAAGCAGATTTTGTTGCCACCGCTTTTGTAGCTGCATTATTGGATAATACTGCTTTTGTTGTACGAGGAGCACCCATCAATGCATTGTACGTTGCTGGTCCAATAATACCATCTACAGGTAAACCACGATCTTGTTGGAATAGGCGTACAGCCCATTTTGTTTCCTTACCATACACACCATTTTTATCGGTTGCATTGTAACCGTGTTTAATTAATTGTTGTTGTACAGCGATTACGTTTCTACCTTTATCACCATATTGTAATGTTGTAGCGCTTGCCATCGCAGTGGTAGCACATACAAATGTTAATGTTAATGCCGCAATTTTACTCTTACTATATTTTGACTTCATATTCTTCCTTCCTAAAACTTCAAAGTGAGTTTACTTATTCAAAATATACTAACCGTCTCTCTATTTGCATCCAACAAATACAGCTAGTCTTTATCTTCTTCAGGGCCAGGTACTTGATTGGCTATAAATATATCAGCTTTTGATGGTTCATAAGCTATTTCTGGATTTTCACCATCAAAATTTATAGTAGCTTTCACCCAATATAATGGACGTTGTTTTACCTCTTCGAATACGCGTCCTACGTATTCGCCAATGATGCCAAGTCCAACTAATTGGATACCACCGATAAATAATATGGACACGCCCAAGGTGGTCCACCCATTTAATGCTTGACCCGTTAAGTACACGTAGAGCAAATGTAGAATCAAGAGAAAACTCAAGCCCCCACATAGGACACCTACATACAAAGCCGCACGCAATGGCACGCGAGAAAACGCAGTAACCCCATCAAGGGCAAAGCGAATCATTTTGCGCACACTGAATTTCGAAACCCCTGCAAAGCGAGGAGGCGCAACAAAGTGAAGTTCCGCTTGGCGATAGCCAAGTGCACCAACGATGCCACGCAAGAAACGTCCGTGTTCACGGAAATGTTTCAAAGTTTCTAGCGACTTACGATTCATTAAACGGAAATCAGATCCCCCTTCTACGATGGGAACATCTGCCATTTTATTCATCAGTTTATAATAATATTTAGATGTGAAGGATTTTGCCCAGCTGGCATCCTCCGTAGAGTCGCGTATGGTACGTACCACATCGTAACCAGCCTCCCACAAACGTATCAGTTCTGGAATCAAAGCCGGCGGATGTTGCATATCACCATCCATGGTGATTACCGCATCACCTTTGGCATAATCAAGACCACATGTCAACGCAGTCTGATGACCAAAGTTCCGTGCCAATAACACGACCTTAACTCGCGTATCGAGTTTTGCAATCTCGCGCAAAACGACAACAGACGAGTCCGTAGATCCATCATCGACATAGATAAGTTCATATTCATAAGGTAGACCTGTCATAACTTTTGTTACGGCATTGTAAAAAATAGCTATATTTTCTTCTTCATTATATACAGGTACAACAATTGAAACTAACATATATCCTCCGTCGATTACTTCTATATTTTAGCGTTAAATCGTCAATATAGGCAAATTTAAAAGGTTGACAATAAAGAAGATGAACCTCATAATCCCCATAGCTATGCTACTTTTCAGGATTTTGAGGTTCATTCTCTTCATATTACAATCTTATCTTAAGCGCTTATTAATAAGCTATCTATTTATTAAAACGTTATATTTATACACTTTTACGCATATCATATATATAGGCATTAAACTATTTGTTTTATAGCCCCGCAGCATCAATCCATGTCGTAAGATCTTCTTCTGCTGTCACCATATCTTCATCAAAAGCACCTACTACTTCAGGATAACGAGCTACCTCTACCGTATGTAGGATTGAGTCATCACGACCATTTTTATAGGTACCAACCCAAATGCCAGAAAATTGAGATTCATACCATTCTACAGGTTGATCTGTTTCATTGAAGGTAATCGTAATATGTCCACGCCCTAAAGTTTCTAGCACCTCTACTTGCTCTTCTTCAGCAAGGCCTGTCTTCTCAATATATATGGAATAGGTTGCACCAGTTTCACGTAATTGCTTTAGTGCTTGACGCAACTCATTTAGAACGGCACGTACATTATTGTAATTTTCAATCATAGTGTCCCTCCTTTCTCATCCTATCAATCTATTCTTATTTATCTATAAACATATCAGTTTATTTAGGTTCGATTTGTACGCCCCATTCGCGAAGAACACGTAGAACGCGTTCTTTTACCTCAGGTAATGCCATTTGTACAGGTGCGCTAGGTTCAAATCCTACGTCTAAGGACTCCGGTTCAACACCTATAACAATAGCATCTTCCAATGGATTTTCTTGAATGGCACGAATGCGCAATATATCTTGCATACCTACTTCATGAACAGAAATATGGTCCGTAAAATACTGTTCTAATTCGCGATGTGGGAACTCATAGATTGTGCCAGGTGCTTCACCACCATTAACGGCGTCAATCAAGAGAATTTTCTTCATGCCTCGCATGTAGGTCAATAATTCCATCCCCATCGTTCCGCCATCAATCAAGCTTATCTGAGGGGTGAAAGTATAATTAGTTTTCAAATCTTCTACAACATGAACTCCAAGGCCCTCATCGGTAAGCAAAATATTACCTACCCCTAGGACGACAATAGAGTTCTCATAATCATCATAAATGGCATGTAAATCAATACGCGGGCTCTCAGAGCCCGCGTATTCTATGCCACCAAATTGTTCTTCAGTGGATATATTAGTCATCTTGTAATTCCTTTTCTCGTGGATCGTCAGGATTGCTTGGACGATATGTAGTACCAGATGGTTTATCGATACGTTCACCACGACGGCGTTTACCGTTAAGGTCTTCAATATCGATAGGATCATGGGCATAATATTTCATGCCGGAAACCATAGCGGATACTTCGCCAGATTCTTCCATAACATCTTCTCGGAATGCCATGTACACGTGAATAATGGTAAAGAATAAGAAGCCCCATGCAATATAGTGATGGATAATATGAACTTTATATTCACCACCAAATAGCGTAATAATCGGTGCAAAAAGAGTTCCTATAATACCATTAGGATCAATCATAGCATACATTGAAAAACCTGTGATGATTTCAAAGAAGAACATGATGTACACCATCATATATGCCGTTCTCGCCAAGGAGTTACGTAACCAGTGATGTTCATGCTTTTGTGGAATCATCAAATAGTGCAATGTTGTTTCGCGAAGGCCATACCAATACCGTTTTTGACGGAATTTAGGCAACAATCTATCTCCGCGATTCCAAAGTGCACCAGCAAATCGGAATATAAAGGAGAATGTCAAAATAACACCCGCAATGAAATGGATACGACGCATCGTCTCCATAGAGAACCAGCCATCAATAGCGAAAGTTGGTTCCGGATGCCCTGTAATAGCTGCAAAACCTGGATCACCAATATAAAGGCCAGTCCAGAATAAAGCTGTTACGGAAAGCACCATTGTCCAGTGGAATATGCGTAGCCATAAACTAAATACGACATACGCTTTTTTGTCAGTATGTATTAACATAAGCCCACCACCCTTTATTTACACAATGCATCTGTATTGACGGAAACGATTTTCTCGCCTTTTTTATTGTATAAATGGGTTGCACATGCGAGACATGGGTCAAAGGAGTGGATAACTTTCAAGATTTCAAGAGGTTTGTCCGCAATCTTAACATGTGTATCAATCATAGAGTCTTCGTATGCACCATGTTCGTTAGCTGCGGTCTTAGGACATGCGTTCCATGTAGATGGTACGATACATTGATAGTTTGCAGAACGACCGTCTTTGATATGAATCCAGTGCCCCAAACCACCGCGAGGTGCTTCTACAAGACCAACGCCTTTAGCATCCTTAGGCCATTTATTTGGCTCAAATTTAGATGTATTCGCAACAGTAGTATCACCATTTTTGATGTTAGCTACGAGTTTATCAAAGAAGTATTGGCTAATATTAGAAGCCACTTGTGCATCAAGGCCACGACATGCAGTACGACCAACCATTGTCGTCATCCATACATGAGCAGGCACACCCAATACTTGGGATACAGTATCGATTTGACGAACCATCATGGATTCAGCCCAAGTTGGATCAGTGATAATACCTTGTTTTACCTTTGTATATACAACGATATATTTAGCTAGTGGACCCACTTCTGCTGTTTTGCCTTTGAAAGTTGGGGACTTAATCCAAGAATATTTTTTATCTTCATCAAGGTATTCCCATTTTTCTTTTGTACCAGATTTAGGACCTGTAAATTTAGGGTCTGTCACACCATCGAGTGGATGAAGTGTGCTAGTGCCATCTGGATATGCGAACCAAGAGTGATCAACCTCTTCACTGAGGTATTGAGGATCCATAAAATCCTTACCTTCTAATGGGATAAATGTAGCTTTATCTACACCTAATGCAAAGTTTTCTACAACACCATTAGAGCGAACGATACATTTTTTATGGTAATCGCCATCAGAAATACCTGTATACGCATCATCAGGGTAATCGCCATAAGACATAACGCGTTTTTTCGCAAGACCACCACCATCGACCATGCCTTTTTCAACGTAAATTTTGCCGATAGCTAATAAATCAGGCAAGTAGAAATTACTTACTAAATCCTTAGCCAATGCAATAGATTGTTCTACAGCAGCAAGACGTTGTGTATTGATAGGTGCATTCATGTCATTCATAGAAATAGCACATGGCATACCACCTACAATATAGTGTGGATGAGGGTTTTTACCGCCGAATACAACGTGAGGAATAACTACGTCACGTTGACGGTCTAGAATATTCAAGTAATGAGATACAGCCATCAAATGAACTTCTGGTGGCAATAATTGGTAATCAGGATGATCCCACCATTGAGCAGAGAAAATGCCTAATTGGCCAGATTCTACAATTTTCTTTACCTTTTGTTGTACAGCTGTAAAGTAAGCAGTTGTAGCTTTAGGGAATTCCTTAGGATATGCAGAATCTTTAGATGCTGTTTCAGCTGGCGCTAGACCACTTACATTATAAGTAGCTAATACGTCATTTTGTAATTGTGCAGTTTTAGCTGGGTCCGCACTAAGTGCAGCTACTGGGCTAACCCAGTCAAGTGCATGTAAATGATAGAAATGCACGAGATGGTCATGTACATCTAAAGAGCTATGCATGATATTACGAATGTAGTTTGCATTTTTAGGGATGGAAATACCAAGTGCATCCTCTACGGCACGTAACGCTGCCAATGCATGTGTTGTTGTACATACGCCACAAATACGTTGCACAAATGCCCAAAGGTCACGAGGATCGCGGTCCTTTGCAACAAGTTCGATGCCACGCCAAGCAGTACCAGAGGACAATGCGTCCTCTACCTTACCACTTGCTTCATCAACTTTTATTTCAACCCGTAAATGACCTTCAATACGGGAAATCGGATCTACTACTACGCGTTTCATTAGTGACCTCCTCCATTATTATGTTTCTTTTCATCCCATAAGCCTTGTTCTTTCAAGCGTTTTTCTTCTTTCATATCAAGAATTTTATTACGCGTAAGAGTTGCAGCACCATGTACGATAACTGCAGCGGTAGCACCAACAGCAGCTACTGTGCCGATTGTATCAGCTGTAGTAATGGTGTTTGCCAATGGAATATCTGGTAATCGTTTGTAGAATACATCATTATCCCAGAAGCCTTTTTCAGAGCAACCAATACAACCGTGACCGGATTGAATTGGATAGGACAAACCATTCCACCAACGCAAGTTACCACAAGAATTATATGTTTGAGGTCCACGACAACCTACTTTATATAAGCACCAACCAGCTTTGGATGCATCATCGTCAAATTCTTCAACGAATAAACCGGAGTCAAAGAACGCACGGCGGTAGCAAGTATCGTGAATGCGATTGCCATAAAATTGTTTAGGACGGCCTTGAGAATCCAAAGGAGGAATTTGACCAAATAATGCGTAGTGCATAACTACACCAGTCATAACCTCTGGAATTGGAGGACAGCCAGGAACTTTAATAATAGGTTTACCAGATACAACAGAGGATACAGACACTGTATTTGTTGGATTTGGTTTTGCCGCTTGAATACCGCCCCAAGATGCACAAGAACCATACTCGATGATTGCAGCAGCGCCTTTAGCAGCTTCTACTAAAGATTCCTTAAATGTACGGCCACCTACTGTACAGTAGATACCATTTTCATCCAATGGAACCCCACCTTCAACAGCGAGGATATATTTGCCATTTTTCTCAGCAATGATTTTTTTAAGGTGTTCCTCTAAAGGTTCTCCAGATGCTGCAGCCAATGTATCATCATATTCCAAAGAAATCATATTCAAGATTACATCGGATGTAAATGGTGAGGAAGAGCGAATAAAGGATTCGCTACAACCGGTACATTCGTGACCATGAAGCCAGATTACAGTAGGTAATTCTGTTGTTTCTGCAGCTTTTACAACTGTATCAAGCATAGTAGGTGGCAACCCTAGAATAGCAGTCAACGCCACGCAAGATTTCATAAATGTACGTCGACTGAGACGTCTCTCTTGGAAGAGAGTCCATAAACTGTTCACACGATTTTTCATGGAATACAGCCTCCTTACAACAACTTTGCAGCAATATGTATATATTACCTAATCAACTATAACTATTGAGAGATATATTATCTCGATTAACTTATTATATCATTTTAAATTACATAAAACTATGACATTATGTATATATATCAAAAAAATTGATAAAAAAAGCACCTAGCTAGATAATATCTACTATTATCCAGCTAGGTGTTCTCATCAATTAGAATTGTTTAATCACTTCATTGATCAAAGATTCTAATACAGCAGCTTTTTTGTAACCTGCAAGACGATCTAATAGTTTGCCTTCTTTAAAGAATACCATGGAAGGAATACCTTCTACATCTTCTTTTAAAAGAATAGGACGCAAAGTCTTATCTTCTGCATCTACGCTGAAGAATTTAACGCGGCCGTCCAATTTTTCTGCTACAGCTTCTACTTCTGGACGCATAACTGTGCAAGGTTCGCACCAGCCAGCCCAAAAATCTACAATAACGAGCTCTTTAGAACCTAATACTAATTCATCAAATTGTTCTACGCTTGTAATAGCAGTAATAGCCATCGAAAGGCCTCCTTTATGTGTTACATATTATAAACTATATAAGAAGCAAGCAATCATTAAGCCGAGTTCTGTTCCGCTTGCGCGGTGACGATTATCTTTCTAGGCGTACAGTCGCCTGCACGCTCGAGCGACACAACCCGGAAGGTAGGCGGGACCACCGTTAACCCTTCCCTATTCGGTCTTGCTCCGGATGGGGTTTACCGAGCCAGCCTGTTACCAGACTGCTGGTGAGCTCTTACCTCACCTTTCCACCCTTACCACTGACGTGGCGGTTTCCTTTTCTATGGCACTTTCCCTAAGGTCACCCTCGCCAGACGTTATCTGGCATCCTGCCCTATGGAGCTCGGACTTTCCTCGAGTCCAATGGACTCGCAACCGTCTTTCATACTTGCTTCAATTCAGTTTATCATAGCTGTATATACTATGCAAGAATATCGAAATTTACTATTAAAATAGATTTTTATTCAAAGAAAAAATCTGCTTGGTTCTCAAAGGATTGTACAGTAATATCCCAACCACCTTTGTCAGATTGATCTCGTAAATAATCGCGGATACCATCAGCCACAATCTCTTCCGTACCAAAATGGCCTGCATCTACGACGAGTAAACCTAGTTCTTTAGCTAGCTGTGCATCATGGTATTTTACATCTCCTGTTACATATGCATCAGCCTTAACTGCATTTTTGATAAACTCTGCACCACCACCAGAGCAAAGGGCTATCGTTTTAATAGAATCTTTTTTAATGCCTCCAAATCTAAGATTAGCATGTGGCAAAGATTCTTGGAGGTGCTCGCGGAAGCTTTCAAAATCCATAGTCTCAGGCAATTCACCGATACGACCTAACGTACGACCTACATTAGGTTCATGTAACGTAAATACTTCGTATGCCACCTCTTCATAAGGGTGAGCCTCTTTCATAGCATTGATAACAGCCTGTTTATGAGCACCATCTACGATAACATTAACGGCCACCTCTGGTACAACCGTCAATGTTCCAGCTTCACCAATGACCGGATGGGATTCATCATTACCTCTAAACCGACCTTCGCCTGTAAAACTAAAGCTACATGATTCGTAATTGCCAATACGACCAGCGCCAGCACTAGCCATTGCTTCACGTACTGCATCGGCAGTATCTGTCGGCACAAAGGTGGTAATTTTATATACCATATCAGAACCGGTCGGAACAAAGCCTCTCACATTCGTCAATCCTAATCGGTTCGCCAACATATCATTGAGCCCGCCAATGGTAATATCTAAGTTCGTATGTGCACTATATACAACAATATCATTTTTTATCAGTTTCTCGATTAATGTTCCTTGAGGACTATCTAAATGTAATGATTTCAAACCTTTAAAAATAAATGGATGATGGCTAATGATCATTTGGGCCTGTTCAACTATCGCATATTCTATGACCTCCGGTGTAATATCGAGAGTCGTAATGATTTTGGATACATCCCGTTGTTTCGAACCCACCATAAGGCCTACATTATCCCATGACTCAGCATAATGAGGCGGTGCCCATTGTTCCATCGATTCTATAATTTGTTTTGCTAACACCATCGTATCACTCCTAACCGATAATTAGCGCAGGCTGGCCAATTCATCTATTTCATGTTGTAATTGTTTATATTTCTCCGTATGTGAAAGTTCCACTGTCATGCCATCTAGCGCACATTGTCGTTGATATATCAAAAAATCTACATATTCATTCCACAATGCAGGTTTCTCTTTGGCTAATAAAGCCCCTACAGACCAAAGAATAGAGGTCTTTGGCAATGTATCATAAAGAGCATCGTCAGAATGAATCGAATAGCTAGCATTGTTACCATATGTATCGACACAGTCAGAACGAACGGCTACAAATGCAGTGTACATTTTCCCCATATCCTTCATGATAATTTCTTTGACAATACGGTATCCTTTTTCCACCATATATTGGCGTAATTCGGCCTGGCCATTCTGGGGTTGTAACACATAAAACCCCAGCGGTTCTGGACCGTTCTCAACGATATCGCGCATTAAAAATCCACCCATACCGCAACAGATGGCGCCGTTTAATTCGCCCTTTTTAGTAACTTGCAAGCCATCACCAAGGCGGCAGTCGATCACATTGCTAAGCCCTCGAGATGTAACATAGGACTTGGCCGATTCCAAAGGGCCCTTATGAACATCACCAGCGATAACGCGTTTGGCCTTGCCTCTCACAATTAACTCAACAGCTAAATAACCATGATCCGTTCCAATATCTGCAATAGATTCTGCATGGGGAACGATATCAAAGACCGCCTCTAAACGATCCATCATAGGTCTTGCTTTCATAACTACCTCGTATACTAACAGGTCCATCGACCTTCATACCATCTACTCTTCATATCTATATTATAACAAAAAACCTGCTCCAATCGGAGCAGGTTTCATTGATTCAATTTATACAAGTTTGGTGGGCCCACCTGGGATCGAACCAGGGACCGACCGGTTATGAGCCGGTTGCTCTACCCCTGAGCTATAGGCCCAAGCTTGCGTATAAAATTATACTGAAAATTCTTAGGTACGTCAAGTTATCTACGTGACCACAAAAAGAAGGCTTGCCCAAGCCTCCACCGCCTTAACAGTCTTCGGCCTAGGGCCTCGACTTAGCAAAGTCGTTTGGACAACCCTTCTTTTTGCTACTATACGACAACTGAGTACCTAAGAATTTTCAGCATCTACGGGAATCCCGGATTAAAAAGGAAAAATCATTTGTGGACGGTACCTTTCCGTTACACTTCGACATCTATGTAAGCAAGAAATTTTCAGTATCTACGGGGCTCCGGGATTAGACAGACAAAGTTGTTTGGACAAGCCTTCTTTTTGTTACTATACGACAACTGAGCACCTGAGAGTTTTCAGTATTCACAGTGCCCTGGGCCCAAACAGGAGATAAGTCGTTTGAGAGGAACTGCATGTTCTACTCTATTCTACATTCCGTGAGCAAAAAATTTTCAGTATCTACGGTGCTCCGGGATTAGGCAGGATAACTGTCTTATGCGTTTTTGAGTGTTAGGAATCGGTTGATCATGTCGTCTTGTTCGAAGACGCCTTTTGTGGCGAGGGTGGTTGTTTTGCTGTTGGCGGATTTTACGCCGCGGGCGCTGACGCAGCTATGGGAGCTTGTGATGTGGACGATGACGTCGTCGGTGCCGGTGGCAATGGAGATGACTTCGGCAATGTCTTCACCGATTTTTTCTTGTAGTTGTAATCGTTTGCAACACATTTCTGCAATGCGTGGCATCTTGGACAAGCCGATGACACGGCCACGAGGAATATAGCCGATGCTGATGTTCATATCATACATCAAGGCCATGTGATGTTCACAATGGGAAAAGCAGGTAATATCTTTTACAATTACCATTTGGTTTGTATCGACGTCAAAGGTTTTACCAAACATATCCGCAATGTCTGCATTCGTATATTGGATGCCTTCAAACATTTCTTCCATCATTTGGGCCACCCGTTTTGGTGTTTCTACGAGGCCTTCGCGATCTGGATTTTCTCCCAATGCTTCCAGTAATTGATACACTAGAGATTCGATTCGTTTTGTGTCCATGTTATACTCCTTTCGCATCAGGGTCCCAAATAAATTTATGAATTTGTAGCTGGAATCTAACGTTCTGCCAATTGTGGGCTTTCATATACTCAATAATCGTAGCCCCTTCAATATTGCCCCATACAGGAGATACGAAAATCTGCGCTTCTGTAGGATATGTTTTTAGAATTTCATTCATACGGTCTAAATCTTGCATAGAACCAACTACAAATTTAATGATATCCGCAGGTGTAGCTACCTTGAATATATCTAAGTTCATAGCATCTTCTGCTAAGGATGACGGCGTCTTGTAGTCATAGGTAAACCATACATTATCTCTATGAAAGCTAGGTATGATTGTACCATTCGTTTCTATATTAAAATCATATCGCGCATTACGTCTTGTTAACTCATCAATAAGTTCAATAATGGCCGGTTCCTGTAAAAGCGGTTCTCCACCGGTAATGGTGATGCGATGATTTTCTAATTGTTCAATCACATCAGCTACAGCCTGAACACTCATGCTTTCAAAAGTACTTTCAGGACCATAACTATACAATGTATCGCAATAAGAGCAGCGAATATTACAGTCATGGAGACGCAAAAAGGTCGTCAAAAATCCTTGTCGTTTCCCTTCTCCATCAATGGAAGAAAATAGTTCAATCACGTTCATAGATAGCAACATTTCCTTCTGACTCTTGAACCTCTACCTTAAAACATTTTGGGCCTAATTCATCGGCAATCCATTTCGCCATATTTTCTGCAGTAGGATTAATATCCCCTAATACGTCATTAATATGTTTATGATCAAGACGGCCATGAATCTTTTCTTTAATGATCGTAAAGTCAATCACCATGCCATTATGATCTAATTCTTCGCTACGCGCATGAACGGTTATAATCCAATTGTGCCCATGTAAATTCTGACATTTACTTGGATAATCTAATTGTAATTGATGAGATGCACTCACCTCTAAACGTTTGCTAACAGTATACATGTTATCCCCTATATATCTAAAAACTTAGTGTATTACATTACTTTTATTATAGCACAAAAGGGCTGCCATACATGTATATGTACAGCACCCCTAATGGTTAAGACATTCTTATAAGAAATCTTTAATTTTATCGCGCTTACCACGATTACGTAATTTTGTTAACGCCTTACCTTCGATTTGACGAATACGTTCACGAGTTACGTTAAAGTGTTGGCCTACTTCTTCAAGAGTACGTGGTTTGCCATCTTTCAAGCCAAAACGTAAAATCAATACTTGTTGTTCACGGTCTGTTAAGCATGTGAAAACGTCTTCGATTTGTTCTTGCAACAAGATGTAGCTAGCCGCATCATCTGGTGCCACCGCATCTTGGTCTTCGATGAAATCGCCCAAATGGGAGTCTTCTTCTTCACCAATTGGTGTTTCCAAAGATACTGGCTCTTGTGCAATTTTTTGAATTTCACGAACACGTTCCGCAGTGATACCCATACCTTCTGCAATTTCTTCTGGCGTTGGTTCTCTGCCTTTATCTTGCAATAATTGTCGGGAAATACGAATCAATTTATTGATAGTTTCAACCATGTGAACTGGAATACGTATTGTTCTCGCTTGGTCTGCAATAGCCCGCGTAATCGCTTGACGAATCCACCATGTTGCATAGGTGGAAAATTTATAACCTTTTGTATAGTCGAATTTATCGACCGCTTTGATAAGGCCCAAGTTACCTTCTTGAATCAAATCCAAGAATAACATGCCTCTGCCAACATAACGTTTAGCAATACTTACAACAAGGCGCAAGTTAGCATCTACCAATTTCTTCTTAGCCTTTTTGCTAAGTTGAATTTCTTTATATGTAGCATCTTCCTCTGCCCCTGCTTCAATTTGTTTTGCTAATACGATTTCTTCGTCAGCTGAAAGCAATGGAACACGACCAATTTCTTTCAAATACATACGAACTGGATCGTCGATATTAACACTAGCATCTACGCTTAGGTCAATGGAAATATTTTTTTCAGACGCAGCATCACGGTCATTATCGACATCATCATCAGGTTCAATGGCATCGTCTTTATCATCGTCCTCAACATCTGGAACAACTTCGATATTTAGTTTATTGAAAGTAACATAAATATCATCTAATTGTTCTGCTGTTAACTCACTTTGCTCATGAAGAGCATCTGAAATTTCTGATTGTGTCAACACACCGCTTTTACGGCCTTTTTCAAGAAGTTGTGCTACAATCTCCTCTGTTTGACTTTTTTGTACTTTCTTAGCCACAGCGCTCTCCTTTATTACTTACTATTTAGACCATTCTCTAATTAGATTTTGTATTTCCTGACATTTATGTAATTCGCTAATAAATGCCGAATCTCCTGCACGTTTTAATTGATCGGCCAAAATTGAGTGCATTTTATATTGTTCCCGTAAGGAATGTAGCCGTATTTTACGGATAAGTACAGGTACAGCCTCATTTGCCTCAATTATCATAAGCCGTGAAAAAATTTCATATTCTTGAGGCGTCAATACGTCCTCCACGGATTCCGGCTGATATTGACCTGTTTGAGTAAATAAGGTGTATATCTTTTCTATTATACCCCGATATTGAATATTTTGAAAGTCCTCAAGCGGTAAATATTGTACTACCTCTTGTAAAGCCTTTGAATCTGTAATGACATGAGCCATCAATAACTCTTCATCACCACTGACAATCTTCTTAGGCTGTGTAATCTTTTCATCGACTAATTCAATATTCCCCTTTTGGGTATAATTTCTAAAATAGCGGAATATAGTACTGTTATCTAGCCATAATGGCAATGCTAAGGCCTTTAATGCATCGTCTCGAATCGTTTGACTATGAATATTCGCAATATAAGGGAATATATCTTGCATAACCGCCTGTTTGCCTTCTGCGTCATTCGTATCATGCTTAATAAGAGATTCACTTAATAAATAATCGAGCGGCTTAACAGCCTTTTCTACTAATTCCTTAAAAGCTTTGCCGCCGTGATTTCGCACATAGTCATCAGGATCCTTGCCATCAGGCATAGCCAACACGCGAACCTTAAAATCCGTATTCTGTAGTAATTCAATAGCGCGTGTAACAGCCTGGCGGCCAGCGCCATCCATATCGTAAGCCAATATAATCTCATCTGCTTGGCGCATCAAGATGTGACCATGATCCTTTGTATATGCCGTCCCCAACGAAGCAACTACGTTGGTTACACCCTTATTATGAGCAGAAATAACATCCATATAGCCTTCTACTAATATGGCTTGTTTTTCTTCGCGTATCGATTTATAAGCCTTATCAAAAGCAAATAGAATTTTACCCTTTTCAAAGATTTGGCATTCAGGAGAGTTCAAATACTTCGGCGTGCTATCATCCATAACACGGCCCCCAAAGCCGACAACACGGCCTTTACCGTCCATGATTGGAAACATAACTCGATTACGGAAAAAATCATAGGCCTGACCTTTATCATTCTTGCGAATTAAATTAAGTTCAAGCAAAATAGATTCTTCAATGCCCCGTTCTCTAAAAGCCTTATACAATCTATCCCAACCATCAGGGGCAAATCCAAGTCTAAACTTTTCTATGGTTTCATCTGTGAGTCCCCGCTTTTTTAAGTACTCTAATCCGGCCTTACCATATGATGTTTTAAGCAAGCAATTATGAAAGAAATTAGCCGCCAAATCACAGGCCTCATATAATTTCTTTCGCCGTTCCTCTCTAGCTCGCACCTGTGGTGAAAGCTTTGCTTCTGGCAATGGTATATTAGCTCGATTAGCAAGCCGTTCCAAGGCCTCAACAAAGGTGATGCCTTCTAGTTCCATCAAAAACTTGATGGCATTTCCCGATGCATGGCAGCCAAAACAATAATAAAACCCCTTATCAGGAGCCACACTAAAGGATGGCGTCTTCTCATTGTGAAATGGACAACAACCCCAATAATTCTTACCTTTTTTCTTTAATGTAACGTGTTCTGATACAACGGATACGATATCATTGGCATCTTTAATTTGTTCAATTAATTCATTTTCAAAATATCGACTCACCAGAACACCTCCTTTTAGCTTTTATATTTTATCGACTATACAATCATAGAAAAAAGGGTCTATAATTCTATATTCGATAAAACTTTCAAAAATCCTCTAATATAATAGCCTACAATTAAAAAGGATAGGCTGCAATATAATATTGCAGCCTACAATTTTTGGTATAATGCTTATTTAGCAAAATCAACAACGCGTGTTTCACGAATAACAACTACCTTGATTTGACCAGGATATTCTAATTCGGATTCAATGCGTTTTACAATATTCCGAACAAGTAATGTAGATTCAGCTTCATCAATCTTATCCGGTTTTACTACAACGCGAATTTCTCGACCGGCTTGAATAGCAAAGCACTTTTCAACGCCTTCGAAAGATTCAGCGATTTCTTCCAATTTAGATAATCGTTTTAAGTAATTTTCTAAGGTTTCTCTACGAGCACCTGGACGGGCTGCAGAGATAGCATCTGCTGCTGCTACGAGAACAGCCTCTACGGATTGGAATTCTTCATCACCATGATGAGCTCCAATACAGTTGATTACT
The DNA here is from genome assembly GCF_002959915.1 of Veillonella atypica KON. Taxonomy (GTDB): domain Bacteria; phylum Bacillota; class Negativicutes; order Veillonellales; family Veillonellaceae; genus Veillonella; species Veillonella atypica. Next base: position 650,474 of record NZ_PPDE01000008.1, read on the forward strand.
GCTGCGCTTTCACGATACTTACGGGCTACATCAACACCGATTTCCACATGGGAACCTTCAATTTCACGATCTAGAGCTTTACCGATATCATGAATTAAACCACCTCGTTTAGCCAATGTCACATCACAGCCAAGTTCTGCGGCCATAAGACCTGCTAAATGAGATACTTCGATAGAATGTTTTAACACATTTTGACCGTAACTAGTACGATACTTCAAACGCCCTAAAATTTTAATAATTTCAGGATGTAAGCCATGAACATCTGCCTCAAAGGTTGCTTGTTCACCGGCTTCTTTAATTGTTTGGTCCACTTCTTTACGAGCTTTTGCCACCATCTCTTCAATACGAGCTGGATGAATTCGACCATCGACAATCAATTTTTCCAATGCAATTCGCGCTACTTCACGACGAATTGGATCAAAGCCTGATAGAATAACAGCTTCTGGTGTATCATCGATAATTAAATCAATGCCAGTTAATGTTTCTAGAGCACGAATATTACGACCTTCACGACCAATAATACGTCCCTTCATTTCATCATTTGGCAATGCGACAACAGAAACAGTTGTTTCTGCGACATGGTCAGCTGCACAACGTTGAATAGCGCCGGAAATAATTTCCTTAGCCTTTTTCTCAGCTTCGTCTTTAGCTTGCTGTTCCATTTCTTTTACCATGATAGCTGTTTCATGACGGATTTCTTGTTCTACATTGGTTAACAAGATGTTCCGCGCTTCATCAAAGGTCATGCCAGAAATACGTTCTAATTCTGCCATTTGCTTTTCATACAAAGCATCAATTTTTTCTTTGCTTTGAACTAAGTCAGCTTCTTTACGATGTAAAGCTTCCTCTTTGTGCTCAATATTGTCTAATTTTTTATCCAAAGATTCTTCTTTTTGAAGAATACGGCGTTCCATACGTTGTAATTCAGAACGACGCTCTTTATTTTCTCGTTCTACATCAGAACGGAGCTTATGAATTTCTTCTTTCGCCTCTAATAAAGCTTCTTTCTTTTTAGACTCGGCCATGCGCTCACCATTTGCGACAATGCGCTCAGCCTCTTGCTCAGCTTGATTCAGTTTTCCTTCAGCGATATTTTTTCGTAAAAAATAGCCTACACCTAGTCCAATTAGCACCATTACTACTGCAATTAGACTATACTCTAAAATCAGTCTCACCTCCTGTATCTTCACATACGGGCACTACGCCCCTTGTTTCCTGATTTTTAACATATTAAATTAATAACCTATAATACATTATATGTTTACAAGGCTATTTTAATTTTATGCTTGAAAGCCCTTTCTGTCAAGATTGATAGGCCTCGCAAACCTTAGTAATAGTGCTCATAGAAAATCCCCTGTTTTTTAGGAAATTCATTATTTTTATACGCGGAATATCGCTTATAGATTCACCATATTTTTTATCTACGATTCGAAAAGCGGCTCCCAGTTCATCATAATTTTCAATATCACGAGGCACATCAAGGCCTCTCTGTTTCATTTTTTGCTTTATAAGATATGCACCATATTTCTGCTCTCTCATCAAATAGGATACAACCTGTTTCGCTAAACGCTCATCATTAATGTAATCATAGTAAATTAATCGCTCTTCTACGTAATCGATGAGATCCGATGAAATCTGTTTTCGTTTCATCTTTTGGCGCAGCTCATAAGAGCTTAAAAAGCGCTGTGCAAGAAATCGATAGGCTTGATCCAACGCAGCCTGCTTTTCCTCTTCTGTAAACATATCGTCTATCATAATAACCTCAATGAAAAAGGGCTACACAGTAGCCCTTTTTTATATGCTATATCGATTAATCTTCTTCTGGTGTAGCATCTTCGCCAACAACATCGAATGTTTCTGGTTCAGCTGCCAATGTATCACGAATGATACGATCGATTTCTTCAGCTACTTGAGGATTGTCGAAGAGGTATTGTTTTGCCGCTTCTTTACCTTGTCCCATCCGTTCCCCATTATAGGAATACCACGCGCCAGATTTTTTGATAATTTCCATATTAGTACCGATATCGATAAGAGTACCTTCTCTGGAAATTCCTTGACCATACATCAAATCAAATTCAGCAGTTTTAAATGGAGGTGCCACCTTGTTCTTAACAACCTTAACCTTTGTACGGGCCCCTACATTTTCATTATTCGCCTTAATCAATTCGCCCTTACGCACATCAAGACGTACAGAAGAATAGAATTTTAAGGCACGACCACCGGTCGTTGTTTCAGGATTACCAAACATTACGCCTACCTTTTCACGCAATTGGTTGATAAAGATAACAACGGTTTTTGTCTTATTAATAGTACCTGTTAATTTACGCAATGCTTTACTCATCAAACGGGCATGGAGACCTACATGAGCATCACCCATTTCCCCTTCAATTTCTGCTTTAGGTACCAATGCAGCAACAGAGTCAACTACAACGATATCTACAGCACCACTACGTACAAGCGCCTCTGTAATTTCTAAGGCTTGTTCACCATTGTCTGGTTGGGAAATTAACAAGTTATTAATATCTACGCCAAGATTACGTGCATAGATTGGGTCCATTGCATGTTCCGCATCAATAAATGCAGCGACGCCACCTTGTTTTTGTGCTTCAGCTACAGCGTGAAGAGCAACAGTTGTTTTACCAGATGATTCTGGACCATAAATTTCAATGACACGACCACGAGGGAAGCCACCTACACCTACAGCGAGGTCAATGGCAAGAGAACCAGAGGAAATAACCTCAACATTCATACGATCTGCCGCTTCACCTAGGCGCATGATAGCACCTTTACCAAAGTCTTTTTCTATTTGTTTTAATGCGTTATCCAACGCTGCTTGTCTACCATCAACAGCCATTATTTATCCCCTTTTTCTTGAATGTACAAATTCATGTAATATAATGCTAATTCAGCCGCACTTTGGCGGATATCTTCTCGATTTCCAATAAGATTAGCTTTGTGAGCAACGGTTCCATATGGTCCAGTTACGCCAAACCAAACGAGGCCCACTGGTTTATCCGGTGTGCCACCACCAGGGCCTGCTATCCCCGTTGTAGACACCGCATATGTCGTATTACATACGCGTTTTGCACCTTCAGCCATCGCTTTAGCTACTTGTTCGCTCACGGCGCCATATGTATCGAGTAAATCTTGTGGCACACCTAAGACCCGATGTTTTACATCATTGCTATAGGATATAATGCCACCCATATAGTAATCACTACTACCACTTACGTTTGTCAATAGTTTACCAACTAAACCAGATGTACAAGACTCTGCCGTAGCAATGGTCGCAGACGATTCTTTTAACGTATTACCGAGTGTTTCCTCCATAGAAATATCTAGCTTACGGCCAATCAAAGAACCTAAACGACGACGAATGATTTCATCCCAAGGATTTAACAATCTATGTGCTTCATCGAGAGATGAAGCCTTTGCAGTAATGCGTAATTCAATATAGCCTTTTTTTATTAACAAAGCTATGGTTGGATTTGATTGTTGCTTAATCAAATCCATAACGCGTTCTTCTAAATCGATTTCACGAATATCATAAACGCCATAACGATAAGACGTTACAACACCTTGTGAACCAAAACGCTTATGAAGATAAGGCACTACACTTTGTGTAAACATCCCCTTCATTTCACCTGGAGGTCCTGGTAATAGTATATAGGTTACATCTCCATCTACGGTTACTACGCCTGGTGCAACACCGACAGGATTAGCTAAAACAGTAGAGCCATCAGGCAACATAGCCTCTCTACGACTCGCATCAGGCATTTCACGACCTACTCGTTTGAAAAACTGTCGCACCTCAGCCATAGCATCATCATTATATACGATACCGCGATTTAAGGACGATGCCAAAACTTGCCGTGTTATATCACCCTGAGTTGGACCTAACCCACCTGTACTAATCACGAGATCAGCACGTTGTGCCGCTTTTTTAAACACTTCAGACATACGGCCTGGATTGTCTCCCACCACAGACTGATACGCTATGGTATAACCTAATTTATTAAGTTCCTGAGCTAACCAAGAGACATTGGTATTCACCGTATCCCCTAACAATAATTCAGAACCTGTAGAAATTAATTCTACAATCATCGTAAATACCTCCCATCACTTCAGATGTGTTAATAGTGGTATTACCTAATACACCAATCAATATTATTCTACGATAGTAGCTACTACATCGTAAGCAAAACCTTGATCTACTTGTACCTGTACAATATCTCCAGCTTTAACCTTATCGCCACAGTCTTCGATATACATGTTCCCATCTACATCTGGAGCTTGTGATTTCAAACGACCTTTTGCAAGAACAGTATCATTATCGCCTTCTTCTAATTCTTCAATCATGGCATAGTCAATAGTGCCTTCTAAATCGCGGTTATTCTCTTCAGAAATAGCAGCTTGTATAGACATCAATGTATGATAGCGTTCTTCTTTAACCTCTTCTGGTACTTGATCTTCACGAGCTCCTGCAATGGTCCCCTCCTCTTGAGAGTATGTGAAAACACCCATGTTATCAAACTTGATATCCTTCACAAATTCACAAAGTTCTTGGAACTGTTCATCTGTTTCACCAGGGAATCCAACAATAATCGATGTACGCAATGTAACATGAGTTGGTGCATTGCGGATTTTCTTTAATAATCGCTCAATATCCTCACGAGAATCACGACGATTCATTTGTTTAAGAATATCGTTGTTTACATGTTGTAATGGTATATCAACATATTTACAAAGCTTCGGTTCATTGACGATAATATCAAGCAATTCATCACTAAAGAATGTTGGATATAAATAGAGCATGCGAATCCACTCGATTCCCTCAACCTTAGTTAATTCTTTTAACAGCTCTGTAAGTAATGGTTTACCATTATTTAAATCAATGCCGTAGCTAGTCGTATCTTGTGCAATGAGAACGATTTCTTTAACCCCTGACGTAGCTAATCGTTCAACTTCAGCCTTAATAGATTCAATAGAACGACTTCTAAATGCACCACGCACCTTAGGAATGATACAGAATGTACAACCATTGTTACAACCTTCTGCAATTTTTACATACGCACTGTAGCGAGGCGTCGTTTGAATGCGAGGCATGCGTTCATCATAGATATTAGTGATATTTTCCATGATGCAGCTACGATTGCCATGCTCAATCGCATCAACAGCTACCATAATTTGGTCCCATGCACCAGTACCAATAAGAGCATCAATTTCTGGGATTTCTGTAAACAACTCATCTTGGTATTGTTGACTCAAGCAACCTGCTACAATTAAGCCTTTACAACGACCAGTTTCTTTATACTGAGCAGCTTCAAGAATCGTATTGATAGATTCTTCCTTAGCTTTCTCTATAAAGGTACATGTATTTATGATAATTAAGTCAGCCTCATGTAAATTATCGGTAATGGTATAACCATCATCCTTTAACAATCCAAGCATAACCTCTGTATCTACTAAATTTTTAGCACAACCTAGGCTAATATATCCCAATGATTTGGTCATTCTAAATCCTTTCTTATTTATAGAATGTAACGATATTGTATACGTATTTTATAGAAATACACTTCTATTGATCTTTTCTAAAACGTACTTGGCTAACCCAGTGATTCAATAAAAGTTCTTTTCCCTCCACTGTATAGCCGCCATTAACAGGCCATAACACTACGGAACGCCCTAGTGCATCTACAGGTTCGGTAACTTCAGGATTGGCGAATATATAGGTAAAATTATTATTCATCATATATTTTGCAGTTTCACTAGATAGTAACCAGGTAATAAACTCTATACTTTCATTTTTATGCTTAGAATCTTTTTGCACCGCTGCACCTGTTGTATAAAATGATGTGCCATCACTAGGATAAATCATTTTTACAGGGTAAGAATGGCGAATGTACTGTTGTGCATCAGAAAGATTCCCAATGCCAATATCCGATTCACCAAGAGCTGTTAGCCGTACAGGTGTGGAAAGGAACTTAGAATGTTGTATAACATGTGTTTTTAAAGCTAATAAATCTGCAAGAGCATCTGGCTCGCCTTTATATTCCACCAAATTGTACAAAAGATTAGCCGCATTTTGAGAAGCTCCGAAATCTGTCATCACCACACGCCAGTTCCCAGGCTTTTGCAAGGTATCCCAAGTCGTAATATGTTGACCTAGTTTATTGTAAAATGATTCATTTTGTACAAAAACGATAGGATCATACCATAAGCCGACCCAGTAACCATTTGAATCCTTTAGGCGATCCAAGACCTCATCTATGCGTTCATTTACAATAGGAGCAAACTTATCTTTACTAGCACCGATGACGAGGTTATCCTCAGATGTAATCACTACATCACCAGATGAATCTGCTAACTTAGAGGAAACCCGTTGTTCCATTTGCTCCTCAGTGAGTGGCATAATATTAACTTTTACGTTTTTATCCTCTAAATATTTATCAGCTAATAGTGTTGTTAAGTTATTAGGTAAGTCAGTGTAAACCGTAATTTCACCGCGTACAGGCGCTTTTGATTTTTCAATTTGTTCCTCTCGATAAAAGTATATGCCATACCCCATCATACCTAAGACAAAAAGCATTAACACAATAAATGCCATCCATCGTTTCATCGCGTAAATCTCCTTTTACGTTCTCCCTTAGTCTTATTGACCTGTGAAGGAGAACCACTTCGAGCATATCGAGATTGACCGCCTCTCGATTGTCCCGTTTTGTTTCGTCCTTGATTTTGCATTTTACCTTGTCCAATTGGTCTAGATGGAATTAAGCACTCAGGTCCAAATCCGATTAAATCACGCCGATTAGCTTCGATAAGGGCCTCTTTTACCAAGTCGTAATTTTCAATGTTTTTATATTGCATCAAGGCTCGTTGCTTAGCCTTGTCCCGACCTTTTTTAGCCACATAAACAGGCTTGCCATCAAGAGGATTAATCCCCGTATAATACATACACGTTGAAAGACTGCCCGGTGTAGGAATAAAATCTTGAACTTGTTCAGGATACATATGCTGATCTCGTAAAAATTCAGCTAATTCTATGGCGTCCTCTAATGTACATCCTGGGTGAGAACTCATAAAATAAGGAACTAAATATTGTTTTTTCCCTAATTCACGATTTGCCTCTTCAAACCATTTTTTAAAGGTCAGGAATTCTTCTTTTCCAGCCTTGCCCATCATAGTCGTTACACGCTTTGATACATGTTCAGGCGCAACCTTTAGCTGACCACTCACATGATATTGACAAAGTTCCTTTACAAAGGCTTTGTTATTGTCGGCTAAAACATAGTCATAACGTAACCCCGATCTGACGAAGACCTTTTTTACGCCCTTTAACTTTCGTAACTTGCGCAATAATGCAATGTAATCATCGTGATTAGTATTCAAATTTTCACAAGGTTCCGGCGCCGCACAGGTGCGACCTTTACAAGCGCCAAAGACGGCTTGTTTATCGCATGCTAAATGTCTGAAATTGGCCGTTGGACCACCTACATCATGAATGTAGCCTTTAAACCCATCCATATTGATCATCAACTTAGCTTCATCAATCAAAGACTGATGGCTGCGATTTTGAATTATACGGCCTTGATGATTGGTAATAGCACAAAATGAGCAACTACCAAAACAACCACGCTGACTAACGAGGCTAAACTGCACCTCGCTTAATGCAGGCACGCCCCCTTTATCATCATACGATGGATGCCATTTACGAGTGTATGGTAAATCATAAGCCGCATCCATTTGTTCCTGTGTTAATGGTAAGGCCGGTACATTTTGTACAACATAGCGATCTCCATGTTTTTGTACAATAGGTCGTCCATAGAATGGATCTTGTTCATCATATTGAATGCGAAAAGCATCGGCAAAGGCCATTTTATCTGCCTTGATTTCTTCAAAGGAAGGACATTCAACACAATCAATGGATGGTATGTCTTTTGACATATAACAAATACCACGTATATTGGGCAATGATTCTTCGAATCGATTTTGATCTAGTGCTTCTGCTAACTCTATAATCTGTAATTCACCCATGCCATATATAAGTATATCAGCCTTAGAGTCTACAAGAATGGACCGACGCACCGTATCAGACCAATAATCATAATGCCCAAAACGCCGCAATGAAGCCTCGATGCCACCAATGATAAGAGGCACATCTCTAAAGGCTTCTTTCATGCGGTTAGAGTATACCAAGGTCGCTCTATCGGGGCGATGTCCTGCCTCACCTCCCGGTGAGTAATCATCTTCACGACGGATTTTTTTAGCGGCCGTAAACTTATTGAGCATGGAATCCAAGTTGCCTGCAGTAACAAGCGATGCAAGACGAGGCTTCCCTAATTTTTTAAAAGCATTAACATCATTCCAATCAGGTTGGGCAATAATACCAACTCGATAGCCTTTGGATTCTAAATAACGACCAATTACAGCAGGCGCAAAAGATGGATGATCTACATACGCATCGCCACTGATGAGCACGAAATCGAGTTCTGCCCACCCGCGCGCTTCCATATCTGCGCGTTCTGTAACTAAAAATGTATCCATCAATATAACCTTCCTTTAACTGTAACGATGTATCTTAGAATAAAAACAACCATATCAAAAATATCACCATGAATACGGCAATAATAGCAAGCATAATGCGTTCTTGTTCAATGGACCGTTGTCGCTTTTTCTGTCTCGTTTCAAGCGACATACGACGTTTTGCCATCTGATGCTCAACGTACTCACTCTGCACAGAATTAATGGTTTCCTGTTTCTTTTGACGCATAATAGGACGTATTGTGAATGTATCCACTTCACCTACTTGATTTTGATACACCTTCACTAAGCGATTTCCATCAAGGCCAAGGTAATTTCCATAATTGCGAATAAAACCTTTCGCGTATACACGTCCTGGGATAACTGCATAGTTTCCATCTTCGATGGCTTCTAAATAGGTTGTTTTAATATGAAGTACTTGTTCAATATCTTTAAATGTGAGATTTCTACGTACTCGTTCTCGACGTAATTCTTCACCTAACTCAGCCACAGTATATCCCTTTCTATTCCTCAGAATCAGAGAAGTATCGAGCTTTCACCTGTTCTGGACTCATTAAAATCTCTCGTGCTTTACTACCCATATTAGGACCTACAATTTTAAGATCCTCCATGGTATCTACAAGGCGTGCAGCACGCGTATAACCGATACGGAATCTACGTTGCAACATCGACACGGATGCTTGACCAGATTCCATCACAAGATTAACGGCTCGTTCTAATAACTCATCACGATAAATATCTTGTTCATCATTATCTTGTGCTGCGATTTCCTTTTCTGCCTCAGCCGTTACCGTATCATCATATTCTGGTTCTCGTTGTTGTTTTACAAACTCTACCAAATGTTCCACCTCATCATCTGAGATGAAAGCACCTTGTACACGAATTGGTTTATTAGCACCAATTGGAGAGAACAACATATCACCTTTGCCTAATAATTTTTCAGCACCCGCCATATCGAGGATTGTACGAGAATCGATTTGGGACCCTACGGCAAAAGAAATACGGCTTGGCACGTTTGCCTTAATAGAACCGGTAATAACGTTAACAGATGGACGCTGTGTAGCTAGTACCATATGAATACCAGCAGCACGTGCCATCTGCGCCAATCGACTAATGGATTCTTCAATATCATCAGGAGCAGTCATCATCAAGTCCGCCAACTCATCGATAATCAATACGATAAGCGGCATTGCCGACTTAGGATGCGCTTCATTATAACTTTTAATATCGCGCTTACCGGATGCAGCAAATGCCTTATAGCGAGCTTCCATTTCTCGAACTGCCCAACGCAATACAGCAGCCGCTTTTTTCATATCCGTTACAACTGGTGCCATCAAATGAGGAATGCCATTATACACAGATAATTCAACCATCTTAGGGTCGATAAGTAATAACTTAACCTCTTCTGGTTTACGGCTAAAGAGAATACTGGAAATCAATGTATTCACACATACAGATTTACCAGAGCCTGTTGTACCAGCTACCAATAGATGTGGCATCTTAGCCAAGTCTGTAATCACCGGTTTACCAGCGATATCCTTACCAAGGCCTACAGGAATACCGCCCCTCGCTTCTTTAAAGTCACTGCAATCTAGCACATCGCGCAAGTGAACGGCTTCTGTTTTCGTATTAGGTACCTCAATACCGATAGCAGATTTTCCTGGAATTGGCGCCTCCATACGTATATGTTGAGCCGCTAGATTCAAAGCAATATCATCTGTTAAGTTTACAATTCTACTTACCTTAACACCTTGTGCTGGTTCAATTTCATACCGTGTTACCGTTGGACCTTGCGTAGCATTAACAACCTTGGCAGAAATGCCAAAACTAGATAAAACATCTTCAAGGCGCATCGCATTATACGCGACCTCGTCATTATTATTTTGACCTACCTCCCCTTTCGCCAAAATATCAAGGCTTGGGAAATGATATGGTCTATCGTAAGTTCTATGAATCTGTCCATCTTTAGAAACGGCTACCTGTGCTGTATCCTCAGCAGTACTTGCCAAAGATGGTACAGATAATGGCATAGAACTCATGCCTGCACCAGCACTAACAGAGCTTGCAGCCGCACCACTTCCAGGTACAGCACTTGCAATCGCCGCATGATTGGTTTCTAACGGACCAATAGTTGTTGGTTGATAAGAGTATTCTGCTGGGCCTGATTCATCGGTGGTATGCACATCATCCTCAACACTATCATCTGTATCAGATTCTTCAATATCGGCATATTCCTCATCATGATCATGAAGCCATGCAGGCATTGTTTTTGAATCTTCACCGGTACTATCAGTACGAATTTCACCGTTATCGACAACATCACCAGATTCTTCAGAGATTTGTACTAATCGTTCTGCCGCTCTATTACGAGCCTCTAACTCGGCTAATTCTTTCCAAGAAGAAGGCGTATGTGTATCGATTGGCTCAACTTCATAATCATCATTAGCAGCTACAACACCTCTATTTTCAAGAGTCTCTACAGCATTCTGAGCTGCATCGGTGTATCGCATATCCTTTTCGCGGTCATAAGCCTTGCGCTGTGCTGCTTCTTTACGCTGTTCATTCCAATCTTCGATAACCTCTTTGGCTACTGCTACCTTTTCAACAGCCACTTCTTTTGCCTTATCAAGGCCTACTTGCGTTTTATCAGCAGCCTTACGCAATCCGTTTCCCAAGGATAGGCGCGTAATAAGGAGACCACAGCAAAGCATAAGTACGGCAACAACAATAATGGAACCAACTTCACCGAACATAGTTCGTATAAAGGAAGCCAAGAAACCGCCCACAACACCACCTTGATCTGCCAGCGCTGTAGTCGCCAATTCATCACCAACAGGCACACGACATAGTGGAACCATGGTAATGGCTAATAAGTAAAAAACTGTTATGAGAAGACCACGACGTGTAATAGACATAAATTTACCTTGGTATAATAAACGCCATCCAAGCCATAGTACAGCAATGCACGGAATTATGCCCCCAAAGCCAAATCCATAGCGAAATATTCCCGTCAATATTTCGCCTACAATGCCTAAATCAAAGCCAAAAAAGCCTAGCAATGCCAGTATGGCAACACCTATGACAGTAATGCCTTTCACTTCATTACGCAGTGAAAATCCTTCTTTTTTTGGTGCCGGTGTAGCTCGTTTTTTGCGAGGCTTCCGCCCTCGTGTAGAAGTTTTTTTCTCTTCTGCCATAATCGTATACAAACCCCTTACTTTTATATAAAAATCTATTTCAAATCATCATTATATTATACCATATATTGACCATTCTATTTATCTTTGCGCCTATCATTCCAATCTTTTAACAGATTATGCTCTACCCCACGATCGACGCCCGTATAATACTCAGCATGTATTAAAGGATCCGGTAAATATTGTTGCTTAACATATCCATTCGAATAATTATGAGCATATTTATAAGTTAGCCCATGTCCTAGTTTACTAGCTCCACTATAATGGCTATCACGCAAGTGATCCGGCACTTGTCCACAGTCCTTATGACGCACATCTGAAATAGCCGCATCAATACCTAGATATGCAGAATTGCTCTTAGGCGCTAGCGCCACATAGCACGCCGCCTCAGATAAAATGATACGCGCCTCTGGAAATCCCACCATATGCGCGGCCTGTGCTGCTGCATTAGCCAATATTAAGGCTTGTGGATCTGCTAATCCTACATCTTCGGCGGCACAAATGACAATACGACGAGCGATAAAATTAGGATCCTCACCGGCCTCTATCATACGTGCTAAGTAGTGAAGTGTAGCCTGTACATCGGACCCGCGCATACTTTTAATAAAGGCGGAAATTGTATCGTAATGACTATCTCCTTTTTTATCGTATGTATAAATGCGACGGCCTACGACCTTTTCAAGTATTTCTAAAGAGATTTCTTCACCATCGTGTACCATGGCCGCAGCTTGCTCCAAAATATTGAGTGCCATACGACCATCTCCATTGACGAAGATACCTATATCCTCAAGCAACTCATCCTTTACCTGTAAGTTACGAGCCCCTAAGCCTACTTTGCTATCTGTAAGAGCTCGCTTTAAAATTTGACTAATTGCCTTCGGCGTTAAGGCCTCCAATGTAATAAGTCGTAGCCTCGATAATAATGGGCGATTGACTTCAAAAAATGGATTTTCTGTAGTTGCCCCAATAAGAATAATCGTACCATCTTCAACGCAGGGTAACAGTACGTCTTGTTGACTCTTATTAAAGCGATGTATTTCATCGAGAAATAAAATGGTTCGTTGTTGCAAAGAACGAACGCGTTTCCGCGCATCTTCTATAATATTTCGCAATTCACCGATACCTGCATTTGTCGCATTTAAATTGACAAAATGGCTGTTGCTCATCTTAGCAATGATACCGGCTAATGTCGTTTTGCCAGTTCCACAAGGCCCGTAAAACAACATGGATGGTATTGTATCCTTTTCCACCATGGCGCGAAGGAATGTCCCCTTCCCTACCGCCTGTTCTTGACCATACAAATGATCAAGTTCTGTCGGTCTCATTCGCACCGGTAGTGGTTCATATTTATTCGTAGGTAATGCATCAAATAAACTATCCATGCTACCTCCATTCATTCTTTACATGCAAAAAAGCCCCACCATGCCGTAATGTACCGCGTTTTGATCCTGCAAGAGCAGGTGGGTGTCCTCCTCATCCTGCAGTTGTCCCGTGAGGGCGTAACGTTCAGACGAGAGTTCTGGACTCCCGAAGAAAATGTGTTGGCTCAAAACTGCGATATCACACGCACATGGCAGGGATATCTTATACATAAATAGTAGCAGAAAGATTTATCATTTACAAGACTTGACTTTTAAAATTTTAGCAATTCTTGCGGTCCTTTTATAATATGCTTACTTGCGATTATACCAAGGATTGTTCTTCTTCCTCTACATCTGGTTTTATGTGTAATTCTTTTAATTGTTTAGGTTCTACTTCAGATGGCGCTTGGCTCATGATATCAGAAGCGGATTGTGTTTTAGGGAATGCGATAACGTCGCGGATGGATTGGCGTTTAGCCATCAACATAACGAGACGATCAAGACCAAATGCACAACCTGCATGAGGTGGCGCACCGTATTTAAATGCATCAAGCATAAAGCCGAATTTAGATTTAGCTTCTTCTTCGGATAAACCAATTGCTTTAAATACTTTTTCTTGTACGTCAGATTGATAAATACGCAAGGAACCACCACCGATTTCAACGCCGTTCAATACCATATCGTAAGCAATTGCTTTTACGCTACCAGGATCGGATTGTAATTTATCAAGATCTTCGTGGCGAGGCATTGTGAACGGATGATGCATAGCAACATAGCGTTTTTCATCTTCGTTATATTCGAACATAGGGAAATCTGTTACCCATGTGAAAGCCAATTTATCTTCGTCAATCATATTCATACGACGAGCCATTTCAAGGCGCAATTCACCAAGTGCACGAGCAACAGTTGCTGGTTTATCAGCAATCATCAATACGAGATCGCCGCCTTTAGCACCCATTTTTTCACCGATATTGCGGATTGTATCTTCGCCTAAGAACTTCATGATTTGAGATTTAATGGAACCATCTTCATTGAAGCAAGCCCAAGCCAAACCTTTTGCACCATAGCGATTTACATATGCTACCAAATCATCGAGTTCACGACGAGGAATACCTGCATCACCAGGTACAACGATACCTTTTACGATACCGCCATTGTCGATAACAGAGCGGAATACTTTGAATTCAGTATCTTTTACGAGTTCAGTTACATCTGTGAAAGCCATGTCAAAACGAAGATCTGGTTTATCAGAACCATATTTATCCATCGCTTCATCCCATGTAATACGAGGCATAGGCAATGGAATTTCTTTGTCCAATGTCTTTTTGAACACTTCTGCAACCATTTGTTCCAATAGTGCATAAATGTCCTCTTCATCAACGAAGCTCATTTCCAAGTCGAGTTGTGTGAATTCTGGTTGACGGTCTGCACGCAAATCTTCATCGCGGAAGCAACGTACGATTTGGAAATATTTTTCATAGCCTGCTACCATCAAAATTTGTTTGAAAATTTGTGGAGATTGAGGCAATGCATAGAATGTACCTGCATTCACACGAGAAGGTACTAAATAGTCACGCGCGCCTTCTGGTGTAGATTTTGTAAGCATAGGTGTTTCGATTTCAAGGAAATCGCGGCTATCGAAGAAATCGCGCATAGCCTTTGTTACCTTATGACGCAAAATCAAGTTGCGTTGCATTTCTGGACGACGCAAGTCAAGATAACGATATTTCAAGCGGATATTTTCATCTACATCGATATTATCTTGAATGTAGAATGGAGGTGTTTTCGCAGAATTCAATACGCGAAGTTCTTCACAATACATTTCATAAGCGCCTGTAGGCAAGTTAGGATTGATTGCTTCTTCATCGCGTTTTGTAATTTTACCACGTACACAAAGCACATATTCATTACGAACATCTTCAGCCTTGTGGAAAGATTCCACATTATGATCTGGGGATGCTACAACTTGAACGATGCCAGAACGATCTCGCAAGTCCAAGAAGATCAAACCGCCATGGTCACGACGACGTTCAACCCAACCACATAATACAACCTCTTTACCTACTTCTGCTTCAGAAATAGTGCCACAACCGTGTGTACGGTGTAAGCCTTTCATTGTTTCCATTCTACTGTCATCCTTTCACCAAAGAAGATATACGTTCAGAAACAGATGCTAATGGCACTGTTTCTTGTTCACTTGTTTCCATAAAACGAATGATGGCCTCTTGCTTAGCCAATTCATCATCACCCACTATGATAACATATTTTGCATGAATTTTGTTAGCATATTTTAATTGAGCCTTCATACTTTTACCTTGTCCATCCATTTCCGCAGTGATATATGCGCTACGCAATGTTTGACAAATCTTGAAAGCTTCTATTTTTGCAGCCTCTCCAAGGGCTACTACAAATACAGCTGGTTCGATTGTCGGTTCAGGCAACAGATTTTGTTTTTCTAAAGCCAACAACAAGCGTTCCATGCCCATTGCAAAACCAATAGCTGGTGTATGAGGACCATCGAGTTCCTCTACAAGGCCATCATAACGACCACCACCGGCAACGGCACTTTGCGCACCTAATGGAGTATATTGAACTTCAAAGGCAGTTTTTGTGTAGTAATCTAGGCCACGAACCAAACGTGGATTTAGATTATATTGAATATTCGCCGCATCAAGTAATGTTTTAAGTTCTTCAAAATGGGTATTACATTCTTCGCATAGATGTTCATGAATCTCAGGAGCGCCTACGGATAAGGCTTTGCACGTTTCATTTTTGCAATCCAATAAACGTAATGGATTTTTGTACAACCGCTCTTGGCAATCTTCACAAAGTTGATCTTTTTTAGGTTCAAAGAATTCGATCAACTTTTGACGATACGTAGGACGACAGTTTGGACAACCTACAGAGTTCACCTCTACATTGAGATCCTTAAGACCAAAATCTTTCAACAACTGTACGATCATACAGATAACTTCGCTATCCACTACAGGAGATGGAGATCCGAGTACTTCTGCACCAAATTGATGGAATTCACGATAGCGACCAGCTTGCGGTTTATCGTGACGGAACATAGAACCCATATAGAACCATTTTGTTAAATTTTCTTTACCATACACCTTATTTTCAAGGTAAGCCCGTACGGCAGAAGCCGTATTTTCAGGGCGCAATGTATAGCTTTGTTCCTTGTCATCGCCAGTGGAGAAGGTATACATTTCCTTTGATACTACGTCCGTAGTTTCCCCAATGCCCCGCAAAAATAATTTTGTATCTTCAAAGGCAGGTGTGCGAATTTCACTAAAGCCATAAGCTTTACAAATTTCGCGCATATGCTGTTCTATATAATGCCAATTTACAATTTGTTCTGGCAAGAAATCTTGTGTACCTCTTGGTCTTTTAATAGCCATTACACAACCTCCCAAAATGATTTACATAATGCATGCCGCTTAGCTAATAAAGCATCTAATGTATCTGTATATACATCTACATCCTTTGGCATGTGTTGCTTTTTCTGTCTAAACGCAGGAGCCTTCATCCATTTAGATGATCCACCTGGTCCCATAGACATAATTGTTTGCCGCTCTTCCATAATTTGAATATTATATTCACACGCTTTACCTGGCAATGTATACCCAATATTTTCGAGTTGACCTCTCATATATTGTTGGCGATATAGATAATACGGCACATAACCTGCCTGCTCTAATCGCTCCTGAGCATACTGCACCATGTGTTTTACCACGGACTCATCAGGTACATCATGTTGCATGTTCAAATCATATAGCGGACTACCACGTTTGATAGCTAACGTATGAATTGTAACATTTTCAGGCAAATTATGACAAATATAATCCATGTTATGAACCATATGTTTTATATTTTGCCCTGGCAGTCCTGCTATAAAATCCATATTAACAGCAAAATTTGTATGTTTTTTAACATATTGATACATATCATCGATATCTTGTGCCCTATGTCCACGCCCGATGCGGCGTAATATGGTATCGTCCATCGTTTGAGGATTAATGCTAATGCGATTCACATGACACGCTTGCATAGACTGTATTTTTTCAGTGGTTATGGAATCTGGTCTTCCCGCTTCAACCGTGAATTCATGCCCTTCCGGTATCAATGCAGATAATCCAGTTAGGACTCGATGAAAGTCTTCATTATTCAATATAGTGGGTGTACCACCACCCATATAGAGCGTTTTAATGTGCAAATTGTAACTTTCACAAATCTGGCGCACATCATCTATATCCTCTAATAAGGCTGCTATGAATTCAGATTGTCGATGATACTCTTGATATAAGCCGTATGGAAATGAACAATATATACAACGTGTTTCGCAAAACGGAATCCCACAATAGAGACTTATATCCTTATTAGAATGAGACTCTAAAAAAGGACGTTGATATTGTCCAATACGGCTAAGAATATCTAATTTTTCCAAAGACACAGAAAACTCGTCCCCAATGTGACGAGTTGCATCCTCTAATGAACCATATTGGTCTATATATTTATGAAGTAATTTAGTAGGACGCACCCCTACCATCGTGCCCCACTCATTATGAGCAGGTAAACCTTGTTCTGTACGCAACAACACGAGTAAGGACTGGCCTATTGAGCGTCGCCCCATAGAAGATACAGGACCTGTCAAAGTATGTTCAACACCTCGAATAGACACGGTCAAGACATACATATCATCACGCTTAACAGCCTGTAGGATTACATCAGCCTTTTCATTGCGCGAAAATAGCCCTGCTGCGCCACAGTTGTGGGCCACTACCGATCCAAGCGGTAGTGGCCCTGTGTAATGATATCCATTAAGCATGATGTGACATTTTATCGAGCTTTTCAAGTTCTGCTGGCGTCATATGCGCTTGGCAATCACTGCAGTAACCATATACTTTTAATTGATGATCGATGGTACGGAAATTCAATTTCTTTGCAATGATAGATTCCAATGTTTCTAGCATATCATCTTCAAACTCGGAAACCTTACCACATTTTACACAGATCAAATGATGATGGAAATGGGCAAACTCTTCGTCATTTAATTCATAACGATTACGGCCATCACCAAAGTCAAGACGTTTTAACAAATCTAGTTCTGTAAATAAATCCAATGTACGGTAGATAGTAGCAAGTCCGATATCTGGCGCTACTTCTTTTACCAATACATATACGTCTTCTGCACTCAAGTGATTTTCTTCAGCATCGATGAAAGCTTGTAAAATCGTTTGACGTTGTGTAGTCAATTTATATTTTTTATCTTTAATGCGTTCTTTTAATTTTTCCAATGTTGTATTCATAATTACTATCCCCTTTACTAAATAAATTAATTAAGCACCTACAAATGGATTATATTGTTTTTCATAACCAATTTGTGTTTCTGGACCATGTCCAGGATATACCATAGTATTGTCTGGCAATGTATATAACTTTGTTTTAATCGCGTCGATGAGGGCATCATAATCACCTTCTACAAAATCAGTGCGCCCCACAGATTGATTAAATAAAGTATCCCCAACAAATACTAAACCCGGCATATAGTAGCATACGCCGCCAGGTGTGTGACCTGGTGTTTCGTATACTGTCAAATCAATAGCACCACATGTGATGTGATCACCTTCATGAACCTCTATAATGCGTCCTTTTACGGTAATCGGTGTAGGATTGCTATAATTGCTTAGATTCAATTCCGGATCACTTAAGTATTTCACATCATTATGATGTATATAGATAGGCACATCGTAAGCATCTACAATGCCTTGTACGCCACCGATGTGATCCCCATGACCATGAGTTAAGAGAACTGCTTTCGGCTTTAAATTATATTTTTTTAAAGCATCGAGTACCTCTGTCGTAGCAGGATCGATAATGAACGCTTTCCCCTGTTCCTTATCGCCTATCACATAACAATTGGTTCCAAGCGGTCCTAACGGCATACGCATGAGAACTAAATTTGATGTATCCATTATGCACCACCTTTACTACGTTGTACCGTGTAAACTTCACGGATACGACGCAATTTAGTCATAACAAAATCAAGTTGCGATATATCTCGAATTTCAACAACGATGTTGATCATTACATTTTTCGTATTTTCAAGGACTTTGGCATTCATATTGGTAATGGTAATTTTCAATTCTGAAAGCACCGCCATTACCTCCATGAGGATTCCTGATCTATCATAGGCTTGAATATCGATGCCTACATGGAAGGATTCACTCGATGCTTCATCCCACGAAACTTCAATCATACGCTCTAGATCTTCCGGTGTATGACCAAGGCTTGTACAATCAGAGCGATGTACAGAAACACCACGACCTCTTGTAATATAACCGATAATATCGTCGCCTGGTACAGGATTACAACATTTCGCCATACGAACCATAACACCAGGTTCGCCTTTTACGAGAACACCAGTGCCATTCTTAGCCTTTTTGGCCCCTTGTACCTTTAACTTTTCAATGATTTGTTCCGTTGTTTTACGAGCATCTTCATGCTCTTTAGATTTTTTGTATAGTTCAACTAATCGCAATAGAACGGTACTTACCGGTATCCCACCATAGCCACAAGCGGCATAGAGTTCATTTTCAGTATTGGACTTCAACTGTTTTACAACTTGTTGAATGCGATTGTCACTACAAAGCTCTTTCCAACTATAATTGAGGCGTTTTGCTTCGCGCTCAAGTGCTTCAAGACCCTTTTCAATATTTTCTTCTTTATTTTCTCGTTTGAACCAATTACGGATTTTGTTCTTACTTTCAGAGGAGCCTACAATATTGAGCCAATCAAGGCTTGGTTTACCAGTTTTAGAGGTAATGATATCGACGATATCCCCATTTTGCAAGGTGTAATCCAGAGGCACAATTTTACCATTAACCTTTGCCCCTACACAACGATGGCCTACATCGGTATGAACGCGATAAGCAAAGTCGAGTGGTACAGAACCGATAGGCAACTTGACCACATCACCCTTAGGTGTAAATACAAATACCTCACCAGAGAATACGTCTAATTTCAAAGCATTAACAAGTTCCTTAGGATTAGACGTATCTTGCCATTCTAACACTTGACGAAGCCATGCAACCTTCTGGTCAAATTCTTTATCAGCGCCCTTATTACCTTCTTTGTAACGCCAGTGAGCGGCGACACCATATTCGGAAACACGATGCATTTCCCATGTACGAATTTGGATTTCTACAGGTTGCCCCATCGTACCGATAACCGTAGTATGCAAGGATTGATACATATTGGATTTCGGCATGGAAATATAATCTTTAAACCGATAAGGCAACGGTTTCCAAATGCTATGAGCAATACCTAGAACGGCATAGCAATCCGGTACAGTATCAACAATAACGCGTACAGCCAATAAATCATAAATTTGAGACAAGTCGCGATTATCCTTTTTCATCTTTTTATAGATACTATAAAAATGCTTTGGTCGTCCCTTGATATCCGCTTTGATACCGGCCTCACCAAGAGCCTTCGTCAATTGTTCCATCGTATCGTTAACGATATCTTCACGGGCTTGACGCTTTTGTTTCATTTGATCAACGAGATCATAGTATTTATCTGGTTCTAGGTACCGGAAGGATAAATCCTCCAGTTCCCATTTTACGTTGAAAATACCAAGGCGATGAGCTAAAGGAGCAAAAATTTCCAACGTTTCCTTAGCAATGCGTTTTTGTTTATCGCTACGCATATCTTTTAAGGTACGCATATTATGCAACCGGTCACCCAGTTTGATAACGACAACGCGCACGTCTTTCGCCATGGCTAAAATCATCTTGCGATAATTTTCCATTTGGCGATCTTCTTTAGTTTCATATTGGAACTGATTTAATTTTGTTACCCCATCAACGAGGAACGCCACTTCAGCGCCAAATAATTTTTCAATATCTTCCTTTGTATACTCCGTATCCTCAACGACATCGTGGAGCAAGGCTGCAATCAATGTAATATGATCGATTTGCAAATGCGCCAAAATCTCTGCCACTGCAAGAGGGTGCATGATATACGGTTCACCAGAGGCTCTAAATTGACCTTCATGGGCTTTATCTGCAAGGGTGAAAGCCTTCATGATTTGGTCGCATTCATCATCTCCTAGATACGAATGCACATAATCCATAAACTCTTTTAAGGCCTCTTCTTTATTAAAGCCTTTTTGTTCAACTAAGGCTTTGCCTTCTTCATTTATGGTCATCATTGTATCACCTCCTGCGGACTATATGTAATAAACGTAACGGATGTTGTCAAATCAAGCTTACCATTGATGACATTCCAACGGATCATCGCTTGTCCATTATCGTTCGTTTCTTCGCTAATAATACCTAATTCTTTAAACACATCAAGGGCCATCAATGCAGATGAACCATTTTGATTGGTGGGTTTACGCCGCAAAATTTCTTGTTCCACATGGTATAAAGAATTAGCGCCGCCTTTTAATGCGAGGCGTACAATTGTATATATTTCACGTAAACCTTCAGCACTTAATTGAATAGGTTCTTCTATGATAGGCTCTATATCTTGAATCATGAGTTGTGGAGATACAAAACCTTGCCATTCATTTTTTTGAAGTGTAAAGGCAACTTTCACATTCATGCCTTGAAAAATATGTCTAAACAAATCAGGGCGATTCCAAGCGATAGCATCAACGCTACCATTGGCGGTGGCTAAAATCACCTTACAGTGATTTTTAAGTTGCCCCATCAGCATAATGTCCTGCACCTTAGCATCCATAACGCCAAATATAGGGGTACTATTGCCCATCCCATACGGTTCTAAGGCGGACACACAATCTACAATATCAACATCGATATCATCAACGGGCAATGTGGCATCAATGGATACAACAGGAATATACTCATCAGGAGAAACATGAGCCTTACAATACTCGGTTAAGCGCTGACGCAATTCATCAATACGGCTAGCATCTATACTAAATCCAGCCGCTGCGGCATGGCCGCCAAATTGAATCAATATATCTTCACAGGATTTTAATGCATTATATATATTAAAACCTTCAATGCTACGACAAGAGCCTTTACCTACGCCATTATCAATGCTAATAACAAGTGTAGGCTTGTAAAACTCTTCTACCAATCGCGATGCGACGATACCGATAACACCGGGATGCCAATTTTCTCCAGCTACTACTGTTACATAATCTGCTAGATGACCTTGAGCAGCCACATTAGCGCGGGCCCCTTCGTGAATAGAGCGTTCTATTTCTTGACGTTCCATATTCGTTTCTTGTAATTCTTGAGCAATTGTTTCTGCCAAATCTACATCGTCCGTAACAAGTAGCTCAACGGCACGCGTTGCATGAGTAACACGGCCTGCCGCATTTAGGCGCGGTGCTAAGGTAAATCCAATATGTCCTGCGGTGATCGTTTTATCATGTAAGCCGGCCACATCGATAAGTTTATCGATGCCTAAATTAGGCAACTCATTCATCTTCTTAAGTCCAGCCTGAACGATGATGCGGTTTTCTCCAACCAACGGAACGACGTCAGCAACGGTTCCAAGTGCAACGATATCTAAATCATCAAGATACCACTCTCCGCATTGACGCAACCAGAGCGCTTGGCATAATTTAAATGCAACGCCTACACCGGATAAGTGTTTATCCCTATAAGGACAATCTGGTTGTTTGTGATTGATAATGGCACGGACAGGTGGAATTTGAGGCGGTGCCGTATGATGGTCTGTAATAATGATATCGATGCGATCACAAACGGCCTCGACAATATCATAAGAGCTAATACCACAGTCCACGGTTATCACCAAAGATGCACCATCAGAGATAATATGCTCTAATGCCTCTAAATTTAATCCGTATCCCTCGCTTTGGCGTTCAGGAATATAATAGCTTACGCGAGCCCCCATTTTAACTAAAAAGCGATATAACAGCGATGTAGCCGTAATACCATCCACATCATAATCTCCATAGACGACTATAGATTTTTTTGCTTCTATGGTTTCTAAGATGAGCGCAACCGCCGTTTCCATATCCTTTAAGGTAAAGGGATCAAGCAAATCTTTAAGTGTACCTTCTAAGAAGCGATGGCCTTCATCGCTATCTATATTCCGATTCACCATCAATCTTGCTACAATCGGATTTACACCGAGTTCACGGATCAATGTATTTTCTTTTTCTGTATCCCTTGGCATAATATGCCAACGTTTCTTCTTCATAATCCAAAACCTCGGTGACATGTATATAAAATAATGTTGATGAATAATGTAATAATTCATAATCAATATTAACATTGTTTATAAATCTATTATCATTATCATTTTCTTTCATTATACAATAAACGCCCTTATAAATAAAGGGTTTTATCATTATTTTCCATATATAATTTACTTGTTTTTCTCAACAAAACAGCACTGCTTATTATCATTCTCATAATAAGCAGTGCTTGTTCATATAGTTATATACTATTTTTTACACATGAAATATTAGCAAAAAACTAGAAACGGAAATCTCGTTTTCCATCTTCCATTTGAGCAATGTAAGCCTTTGCCTTATCTTTTACCAAATCATTCTTGATATTTTCCAATTGGTCTTCAATAACCTTGGCACCATGTTTTTTCGTCTTTTCATCGCCGTAATCCATGATGTATTCATTCAACGTCATTAATGCATTAGGTTGGCAACAGTTATGGATTTGGCCGGATTTAGCAAGCGCCATAAAGCGGTCGCCAGTACGTCCTGCACGATAACAAGCGGTACAGAAACTTGGTACATAACCAAGGCCCAAGAGCCAATCTACAATTTCATCCAATGTGCGCGTATCGCTACGGTCGAATTGTGCGGAGTTATCTTCTGGTTTTTCCTCTTCTTTATAGCCGCCTACACTAGTGCGAGAGCCACCGCTGATTTGGGAAATGCCTAATGCCAAACCACGTTCACGCATAGATTGGCTTTCACGAGTGGACATAATCATACCAGTATACGGTGTAGATACACGAATAAGAGCCACGATTTTTTCAAAGATATCATCCGGTACAGCATTGCTGAAATCATCTACATCGATGTCATCAGCAGGGCAAATACGAGGTACAGAAATCGTATGAGGGCCTACACCATGAACAGCTTCTAAATGCTCGGCGTGCATCAAAAGGCCTACAAAATCATATTTGTAATGTTCTAGACCATACAATACGCCAATGCCTACATCATCGATGCCGCCTTCCATAGCGCGGTCCATCGCTTCTGTATGGTACGCGTAATCACTCTTAGGTCCTGTTGGATGCAAAGCTTCATAATTTTCCTTATTATATGTTTCTTGGAACAATGTATAGGTACCAATGCCAACATCATGCAATTTTTTATAATCTTCAACGGAACATGCAGCGATATTTACATTAACGCGACGAATTTCACCATTTTTATTTTTAATACTGTAAATCGTCTTAATAGATTCCAAAATATAATCAAGAGGATTGTTAAGTGGATCTTCGCCAGATTCGATAACAATGCGCTTATGCCCCATTGCTTCTAGAGCGATAACCTCCTCTTTAATTTGTTCTTGAGTCAATTTTTTTCGTTTAATATCGCGGTTCTTAGAGTGATATGGGCAATATACACAGCCATTGATACAATAATTAGATAAATATAGCGGCGCAAACAATACAATGCGGTCACCATAAATAGCTTTTTTAATTTCTTTAGCTAGTGCAAATAGCTTTTCTTTGTATTCAGGTAATGGACATTCCAAGAGAACTGCCGCTTCTCTATGATTTAGCCCCTTAAACGTAGCCGCCTTAGCTAAAATTTGGTCTAATAATTCGCGATTTTCTTTATTTTTCTCTGCATAGGCAAGAGTATCAAGGATTTCTTGATGAGAAATAAATTCCTCCGCCTTAGGAGATTTTACATCATACATAGTACTTACCTCAAATCTTTCCAGTGGACATGCCACTCTAGTTAGGTCTGTGAAAGTATATCATTACTATTTTAGTAATCTTTCACCGATACTGTACTAAGTATACCACTATTCCTACTAAAAAGCATTGGAATTTACTATAACAAATAATCATTTTCCCAATGCACTGTATACGATAAACCATAATCTACCTAAACAATAATACAAAAAATCCCTAGTGGAAAACCACTAGGGATTAATAGTCTTTGTAAAATTAAGCTTCTACAGGGTATACGCTAACTTTACGGTTATAACGACCAGCACGTTCAAATGCTACTTTACCAGGCACAAGTGCGAATAAAGTGTCATCTTTACCGATACCTACGTTAGTACCAGGGTGGAAGTGAGTACCACGTTGACGAACGATGATGTTACCGCTCTTTACAATGGAACCATCATGGCATTTAACACCAAGACGTTTAGATTCACTATCACGACCATTACGAGTACTGGACACACCTTTTTTATGTGCGAACAATTGCAAATCAAAAGTAAACATGAAGTTCACCTCCTATATTTCGTGTATTTGGACAAACTTTGGATACTGTTTACTAATTTCTTCTAGTCCAAGAAGCATAGTATTTAATATATCCTGACCACTCCGGGTTATTTCACCAGAGAGGACCATATCACATTGGCCTTCGCTATTAGAAAACTCACCTTTTTGCTTAGCAATTTTGGTAAGCCCTAATATAGCTGTAGCAGACAGTACAGATACTGCTGCACACACTATATCATAGCCATGTTCATCATATCCTGCATGACCGGACATATGACAACCAATGACTTGGTTATCCTTGTTCCGCTGGATTCCAATGAAAACCATAATTAAGCTTGGATAGATTCAATACGAACTTTTGTGAACGGTTGACGATGGCCTTGACGACGACGGTAGTTGGATTTAGCTTTATATTTGAATACTAAAACTTTTTTACCTTTACCATGTTCAAGAACTGTACCTGTAACTTTTGCACCGTTTACAAGAGGAGCGCCAACTTTAACGTCGCCGTCATTCACTACAGTCAAAACTTCTTCGAATGTTACGGAATCGTTAGCAGCTGCTTCCAATTTTTCGATAGTAATTACATCGCCTTCAGCAACGCGATATTGTTTACCACCAGTTTTAATAATTGCGTACATGAGAACACCTCCTTGTTATCGAACTCGCTGAATTCGGTATCCCGACCCGAACATCGGTCGGGCGTTTAAACCTGCTTCACGCGGATTGCAAAGTTCAGTAAACCGAACTAATACTGATATAGTATATCGTATTTACACATCTATGTCAAATACAAATCCTCTTATATACGCTCAGTTTCTGACACTTTCATATATATACAACGTTTAAAATTCTCCGATAATACCAAGGTGTTGCAAGAGTATCTTAGTACCGATAAGAATTAAAACGCCGCCTCCGAGTATGTCTGCATATTTTCCTACGAATTGGCCCATGAATTTACCTAAATATACACCAATCAAAGATATACCAAAGGTAATAACACCAATCATGGTCGATGCCTCCCATACATTGATTGGTAAAAAGGCAAAGGTTAAACCTACAGCCATCGCATCAAGGCTCGTTGCCACAGAGAGCATAATCATTTCCCAAGCGCCTAAGAATTGCTTATCATCATCTTCATCATCGTCATCACTAAGACCTTCTCGAATCATAGCAATTCCAAGATATCCTAAAAGGCCAAAGATAATCCAATGATCCCATTCAGAGATAACATCGATAAACTGACGACCAATAAGCCATCCTATAACGGGCATAAGGAACTGAAATAGTCCGAATAAAAAGGCTAAGGTCACTTTTCGACCATTTTCACCTACTGGCATAGTCAAACCCTTGCCAATAGAAACGCCAAAGGCATCCATGGCCAGACCAATACTAATTAAAATGATTTCAAAAACAGACACGATACTCACCTATCAACATACGACTTACTTATTCTGCTACAGCCATCAAAGAATACCCTTCCCGGCTAATTTGTGGATTCACTACGATTGAAATACTCCGACCAATAGAAGCACCTAAATCATCGAGTACAGATTTGGTTAGATATTGTGCCACCTCTGGGTGGACCTCAATTTCTAAATTAGATTTAATACGACCAGATTTAAATAGTTCCCGAATCCGACGTACAATCTGCATATATACAGTTCGACCAGACAACATATGTCCGGTACCACCGCATTGTGGACATGTATCAAACATCAAGGTTTGTAACCCTTGGCGTGCACGCTTTCGCGTCATCTCCACTAAACCGAGCGAACTAATACCACAGACAACGGTTTTCATCTTATCTAGTTTAGCCTGAGCACTCAATAATTTTAATAACTCTTGTTGATGCTCTTTATCCTTCATATCAATAAAATCGACGACGATAATACCACCGATATCGCGCAAGCGCAATTGGCGACAAATTTCTTTGGCCGCCTCTTTATTAACTGTGAAAGCTAAGTCTTCTAGCTTATTCGATTTCCCTGTATAGTGAGCCGAGTTTACATCAAATACGGTAAGGGCTTCCGTATGATCAATGCGAATAGATCCACCAGAAGGAAGATTAATATCGCGGGAGATAAGATCTTCTAATTGAGGTTCAATGTGGTTCGCTTTAAAGATAGGAGTACTATCTCGATGGCGTGTTACTTTGATTTGTTGAGAGGTAGGTCCGTGTCCTAAAAGATCCAACAGTCGAGATTCGCCCATATCAGAATCGACGATAATTTCCTCTACATTGCGATGCGCGTAATCTCGCACGAGGCGAAACCAAAAGTCCGCATCACTGTAAAGATCTGTACCACTTTTGGCAACCTTAAATCGCTTTAACACATGTTGCCATGTGCGCCATAAGTAGTCCATATCACGAGCGATTTCATCGGCACTGGCCTTAGCTGCAGCCGTACGGATAATGAATCCACAACCTTCTTTTACATAAGGCGCTGCCAACTCTTGTAATTGAGCACGGATAGATTCATCGGTAATCTTTTTTGAAATATGCATGCCTTCAGAATAGGGCAATAGCACCATAAATCGTCCAGCTAAACTTACATCTGCTGTAACGCGTGCCCCCTTGCCAAGCATTTCTTCTTTCACCACTTGAACGAGAATTTGTTGCCCCACAGATAGGCGTGGCAATATTTTCTGTTCCTTACCTTGTTGAAGGTTCAAGTAAGCATTTTGAGAGCCTCCAATATCAACGAAAGCAGCTTGCATTCCATTCAAAACATTTTTAACAGTACCCTTGTACATATGATTCGCCATGTGAGACTCATCAGTGCGTTCCAAAACAAAATCTATAAGCTGTTCCTTTTCATCGATGACAGCCATGCGAATTTCCTCGCGCATAACATTGACCAAAATTTTATGCATCCTATCCCTCCCTTCTGTTCAGTTTAACTGTAGTATATGCCAAATCAAACACATAGCCTTAATAATTAATTTCTAATGGTGTAAAACGACCTTCTTCATTTTCTACCATAATCGCTTTACGGTGAATTTCGTAACCAGAAGTAATAGGCCAATTATATTGATCCTTGCCAAGATTCCATACTTCACTCGGTTTTATAGTACCTTGTGGATAAATACCAATCCCCATCGTTAGTGTCACCATACCATCGTGCATGGACGCTACAATCGGTTCTTTTACGAATTCTTTTACATCGATAATACGCGTCTTTTTAGGGGTAACCTTTTCATAAGAAATTTCAGTAGCCTCATTAAAAGGCTTAAGTAAGCTATCCCAGTCAACATTCTGTTCCGTTACAGGACCTGTTACTTCGTAAATTGCGTAATTGCAGATGGCCATCATCTTTTTAACCTTATCAGGCATGACCTTACCACCGAGAACCTCAAGTCCACGAGGAGCCCCTGCATTTAATCGCGCCATAATAGACTCTAAGCTATCATCGTCCAACACATCCATATCAATATATTCTGCTTCTGCCGTTACACCTAGTGCTAGTGCAGAAGAAAAACTAATTTTCATGTGCGGATTAAATCCCTCGGAATAGGCCATTTTGATTTCTGCACGGCGAATCATGCGCTCTACGGCTTGTGCAAAATCGAGATGCGACAAGAATCGTAATTCTTCGCCTTTATGTAAGGCCAAACGTAATTTTTTCAACTCTGCCACCCTCCTTATAATCTACAATAGCCGTATCTAATTCAGGGCATACATTACAACCCTTACATGGTCCACGACGACAATCTGGCGTTAATTTCTCAGCAACGGCCTGTTCCCATTCGCGTTTTAAGAAGGCCTTGCTTACAGTACAATCCAAATGATCCCATGGCAATGGCTCATCAAAATCACGGGTGCGACGCGCATAATACGCAGGATCAACACCGCAGTTTTCAAAAGCCTGTAACCATGTTTCATAGCTAAAGAACTCAGTCCAGCCATCAAATTTACAACCGAGTTTCCATGCTTCTACTAATACCTTGGATAATCTACGATCGCCACGGGCAAATACAGCCTCCATATAACCGGTATATCCATCATGATAATGATAGGAAATATTGCGATTATTAATAAGCGATTTTAAATATTTTTGCTTACGATGGATTTCTTCCACATCTTGTTGACCATACCATTGATATGGAGAATGTGTTTTTGGTACGAAAAACGATACACTAACGGTTACGCTACCATTGCGCTTACCCGTAATATCGCGATGCAAATCAAGCACCTTGTACGCCAAATTAGCAATACCTGCTAAATCTTCATCAGTCTCAGTAGGCAACCCCATCATAAAGTATAGTTTTACCGTATTCCATCCAGACTTAAAAGCATTTGTACAAGCGGCTAGCAAATCTTCTTCACTAACACCTTTATTGATAACATCGCGCATGCGTTGAGAACCTGCTTCTGGTGCAAAGGTAAGACCACTCTTACGCACTTGTTGTACCTTCTTAGCAATATCAATAGAGAAACTATCAATACGCAATGATGGTAAGCTGACGCTAACCTGTTTATCTTTAAACTCTTCCATGAGCATATCTACCAATTCTGGTAACTTGGAGTAGTCAGCAGAGCTTAAACTCATCAAAGAGATTTCATTGTAACCTGTATTAGCAATCGTTTCTTTAGCAATTTCTAACAACCGTTCTGGTGTTCGTTCACGAACAGGACGATAGAGCATACCGGCCTGACAGAATCGACAACCGCGCGTACAACCACGGAACAATTCAAGAACAGCCCGATCATGAACGATATCCAAAAACGGTACCACCGGTTTTGTAGGGAAGAATACATGTTCTACATCTTCTATAATACGTTTTTGAATCGTAGCAGGCACGTCTTCAAAGCATGGTGTAATCGCTTTAAAATCGCCTTGTTCCGTATACTCTACATCATATAATGCTGGGCAATAGGTACCGGGAATTTGTGCTGCTTTTCGCAAGAAAGCTTCTTTACCACCAGGGAATCCCTTCGCTTTTTCTGCTTTCAATAGGTCGATAAACTCATCGCCCCATTCTTCAGATTCACCGAGGGACACAATGTCAAAGAAATCCGCAATTGGTTCCACATTATACGCACAAGGTCCACCACATACGAGCAATGGGAAATCCATATCCCGATCCTTTGCATACATCGGTATACCTGCTAGATCAAGCATATTTAGAATATTGGTAAAACTCATCTCATATTGTAGTGTGAACGCAAGTACATCAAAGTCCTTTATAGGCGTACGTGTTTCTAAAGAGAATAAGGGAATATTGCGTTTTCGCATTTCCTCTTCCATATCGTGCCAGGGTGCAAATACACGCTCTGCTACTGCATCTTCACGGCGATTGACTAAGCCATATAGAATCTTGATACCCAAATGGCTCATAGCCACTTCATACACATCGGGAAATCCTAGCGCCATAGTTATATCAACAGTACTGTGATCTTTCACTATACTGTTATATTCACCGCCCGTATAACGAGCTGGTTTTTGGACATGTTGTAACCATGACGTATCTAATTGAATCATACATCCTCCGTCTTTTGTAAAAGACTTCTTTCAAACTCATTCCTAAATTAGAATGATAACTAAAAAATATATTTTTTACGCTGCATTGATATATTTAATAAAATACCAACACTTATCATGTTTGTGGTCAACGCACTAACACCATAACTGATGAATGGCAATGGTATGCCTGTAACCGGCATAATCCCCATGGTCATGCCCGCATTGACCAATACCTCGAAGCATAACATGGATCCAATCCCTGTAGCCAATAACATACCGAAGCGGTCATTACATGAATATGCTACCTTTATGCTTCGATAAATAAGCATAAATAAAAGAATTAATACAAAGATACAGCCTATAAAGCCTAGTTCTTCACCTATAACAGAAAAAATAAAATCTGTGTGATTTTCAGGCAAAAAGTTTAGCTGACTTTGTGTACCATTAAATAATCCTTTACCAAATATAGTACCTGAACCAATAGCAATCTTAGACTGAATGATATGATATCCAGAACCAAATGGGTCGATATCAGGATTCATAAATACGAGAATCCGCTGCTTTTGATAGTCTTTCAACACAAACCAAGCCAACGGCATTAGTAAAACGCCTACCGTAGCGATAATACGAACTAAGCGCAATCGTATGCCAGAAACAAAGAGCATGCCCACAAAAATCGCTATATAAACGAGGGATGTTCCCAAGTCTGGTTGCATAAATACTAGCAAAATAGGTATGCCTACATATAAGATAGGCACAACAAGAGATTTAAAGGTATCTAATTTATTGTAACGAGACTCTAACATCTTTGCCATACAGATAATCATCAGTAATTTAGAAAACTCTGATGGCTGCAGCGTAATAGGCCCTAACTGGATCCAACGCTGTGCACCTAAGGCAGATGTACCTACAAAGATTACGGCTAACAACAACATAATCGTTACTATATATATGCCGTTAGCCCAATCTTTTAACTTATGATAATCCATAAATTGAATACCAATCACAAGGGCCACATTAATAAGAAAGAAGATGAGTTGCTTCGCCACTAGTGTGGAAAAATGAAGTCCTGTTTGATTAATATGGGTGGCACTTCCGATGGCAACTACCCCCATGGCAACAAGTAATAGTGTACATATGATGATTGTCCAATCACAATCACGCCAAATTCTTTGTAACATATGGCACCTACTTTATACGAACCCGACGCCACATACTTTCTTTACCAGAAAGAAGTCGATTTCGCGTAGACCAAGAATTTGTATATATTACAGGATTAGTAGAATTATCATCATCGGACTCAACAGGCTGAGCTAATGTGGCCGTCACAGAAGGTTCAGTAACTTTTACAGTCGTCACTTCGTTGAAGCGCTCAATAAGTTCTTGTTCATCCCAAGCATCTCCAGAGGTTATGTACTCTACTACAGGAGCTAGCATATGGCGATATGCTTTTGGCATATCTTGAATGAGTACACCATCCTGTGTATTATCTAGTATTTGTGTGTCATAAGGTAATATAGAGCCCACATATTCAGCACCGAGTGCATCGAGCATATCATACATATTCGGCATATCCCGATCCGTACGGACTGCATTAAATACAACAGCATAATCGCGATGGCCATATTCACGACAGAATTGAATGGTACGTGCTGCATTTCGTATGGACACCCACAAAGGTTGAGTAACAATTAGAAACCGCTGTGCTAGCTCTACAATAGATTCCAACCCACGACCGATACCTGCAGGACAATCTACAAGTACATAATCATAAGACTTAGCTAAGTGGCTTACAAGTTTTCGATATTTTTTGCGTCCCATATCTTCCCAGCGCACACTTTGACTAGCTGGCAAAAAATATAGATTATCCTGAACTTTCATGACTACATCATCAGCCATGGATTTATCTTCTAATGCATTATATGCATCAAAACATACCTCATCTTCTTTTCCCAAGATAATATCTAAGTCGCGCAAACCAAAATCGCCATCACAAAGAAGAACTCGATATCCTTGTTCGCTAAGCGCAGCCCCTAAGCAGGCTGTTATCGTCGTTTTACCTACGCCACCTTTACCTGAGATAAGACCGATTATATCCCCCATTGTATATCCTTCCTATTCCTTTACACTTGGCTTAATTTCCTGTGTTTCTTTTTTATTGGTTGTTGTTTTTGTATCAGTTGTTTTTGTGTCAGTCGTTTTTGAACTACTAGTAGGCACCTTAAAATAGGCACTCAAAATATCCCGTACAATCGGTCCTGCAGAGCCTGCACCAAAACCACCTTGCTCAACGAGAGCAACGACGACAATTTGAGGCTTATCATATGGTGCATACGCAACAAACCAGCCATGATCTCGGCCATGTGCGTTTTCCGCAGTCCCTGTTTTACCTGCTACAGCAACAGGGAAGCCTTTAAACAATTCACCAGCCGTACCACCTTCGCTAGTTACATCGCGAAGACCTTCTCGAATAAGGTCCATAATATTTTTAGGTACTGGAAGTACGCCTAGGTTCTTAGGTCCAAAAATTTCAGCTGGTGTCCCATCGGGATTATCAACACGACTCACCACATATGGTTGGTAACGAGTACCTCCATTCGCCACTTGACTGAGAAGTACAGCCATCTGTAATGGCGTTACCAAATGGAATGATTGCCCGATAGCCGCATCAAAGGTTTCGCCCAAATACCAATCTTGATCAAATACTTTCCGTTTATACTCTGGACTTGCTACATTACCGGCTGCTTCACCGACCAGATTGATACCCGTTTTTTCACCTAAGCCAAAATAATGAGCATAGGTATCGATATTTTCAATGCCTAAGCGATTACCCATTTCATAAAAATACACATTATCAGACTTAGCCAAAGCACGATTAAAATTCAACCACCCCAATGCTTCGCCTTCTGCATTTCTCTTATCAATGAGCCAGTGTTTCCCACTATCAAAAATCATTTCATCAGGAGTTACCTTTTTCAAGTCTAATGCAGCTGTACCAGTTACAATTTTAAAAGGTGATCCTGGTGGATATTCACCAGCAATGACCTTATTTTCAAAAGGATGACTCTTGTCATTGTTCAATTGATTCCATTGAGTCGATGTAATGCCCTTGGCAAACCAATTAGGATTAAATTCTGGTGCACTTACCATGGCAAGAACCGCGCCAGTATTAGGGTCTAATGCAACCACGGCTGCACCCGTTGCACCTGAACTACGCAACTGATCCAATTCCTTTTTAACAGCCTCTTCTGCCGCTTTTTGAATATTCACATCAATAGTAAGATGAATATTTGAACCCGGTACAGTATGCTTGCGATCGACCTCTGCTACAGGTCGGCCAGACGCATCAACCTCTAATTGCTTGCCACCGTCAACGCCACGAAGCACTGAATCATATAATTTTTCTAAACCAGCACGGCCTAGGATAGATCCAGCACCAACTGTTGTATTAGGGTCTTGTTCCTTAATTTCTGCTAGTTCATCTTCACTTACTTCACCAACATACCCAAATAGCTGAGATGCCATAGTTTCATATGGATAATATCTTAAAGGTTCTACATCGATAGAAACACCAGGCAATTCATGACGATGTTCTTCGATACTAGTCACCACGTCCATGGAGATATCGTTAGCTATACGTATCGGTTCATAACCATGTTTGTGGTCTTCTACCTTTTTTTGAATTTCTTCTGGCTTTTTATGTAACAATGTAGCTAGCTTAGCCAATTCATCATCATCTAAAGGTTTGCCATTAGGCATAATAGAAATGGTATAGGCCGGTCTAGAACCGACTAAAATCTGACCATTTCTATCATACATAACCCCACGAGCAGCCGTCATAGGTACAATGCGCAGGCGGTTACCCTCTGCTTTAGCTTGATAATAGCCACCCTCTAATATTTGCATAGCAAATAGACGGAGCCCTAGAATAACGAAGATACCCATTACAATATAGAAAAGCACATCAAAACGGCTCGTTTTTTTTCTTTTATATAAACTTTCAAGCACCTATGATTCCCCTTATATGCTTTACTAAATCAGCAATACTACCAAATATAATCTTCTTTTTCTTCCATAAGGCCCATGAGTTTATGTCCTATACCACCTAATATGGCATTCCAAAATACAGTTGGCATCACCATATGCCCCATGTAAGAAATGAATTGGATATCACCACCACTGGCACCGATCATGATGCAGCGCATAATTCCATCTAAAATTGTACAAACACCGATAATGCCGCATGACCAGTACCAACGCTCTTCGTATACACTACTTTTTACAAGAGACAATAGATATACTACGACAATATACGGAAAGAGATGTAATCCAAAAAAGTTAGATATCAAAATATCGTGAATGGATCCACCTACTACAGCAGCGATAAGCCCCATTTTTCGACCTTTAAAAATCGTGACTAAAACTACAGCAGTCAGTATACAATTGGGTAGCCAATTCGTATGAAATATGGCCGGTAATAATTGAGCCTGTATAAAATACAAAGCACAACACACGAGAATTAATGCAATATACCTCATTGATTTACCGCTCCTTTAGCCCCTTGCACTTGGTCACGCTGCGTTTGAGGAACTAATTTAGGTTCTAATTTTGCTTTATCTGGTGTTTGCACTGTAGAGGCAGTAATAATAAACACCTCTTCTAAGCGATTAAAATCAACGCTTGGTTGGATAGCCGCGTTTTTCACGAAACCTTCTGTATCATTTGTAATCGTTAATACATTACCCACTAACAAGCCCTTTGGATAAATTCCACCATAACCAGAGGTAATCAATTTATCGCCTACAAGGACATCACCATCACGTGCAATATTGACCATCATTGGCTCATTAGGATGATTACCATCCCCTTTTACCACACCGGCCAAACGTGATTCAGGACGCTGTACGATAACACCAATTGCGCTACGAGGGTCCAAAATAGTTTGAACACGTGCTGAATTAGGATATACATCGGTAACAAAGCCCACAACGCCACTTGGTACGACAACAGCCATATTAGGTTGTATGCCGTCATTCTCGCCCCGGTCAATGGTAAATGTATTTGACCATGTACCGAAATCTTTAGTAATAATGCCCGCCAAGGTCATCGTAAACTCTGGGTGGGACGATTTATAGTTAAGCATCTGACGTAGGCGAATATTTTCGGCCACAACTTCATCGTGATTTAACACCTTTTGTTGCAAATCTGCAATGGTATTATCCTTATCATTGCTTTCAACAAAACCCGATATAGCATTATCAATGATACGTATGCCGGTTTGAATTGTTGAAAGCACACGAGCTGAACCATATGTGAATGGGGTAACAATTTTTTCAAATGGTACGGTTACAAAGGGGATACTAGTTCGCTGTTTCCAGGCAAAACCAAGAAGGGCCATGATAATACAGCCGAGGACAACAAAGATTAATAATTTACGATCTGACTGTATCATACACGTCCCCTTCTATCCTTTGAATTAATAATAAAACGAGCTAATTCTACAATTTGACCTGAACTACGATGCAAACCTTGTACAACCTTTAACTCTGGATCAGAAGCAACCTGAACAGGCACCCCCATTTCGGAGCTAATTCGCTCTGCTAGCCCCTGCAAACGAGCCATACCACCTGTTAACACAATTCCATGCTGCATAATATCAGCCACTAATTCAGGAGCTGTAACGCGTATCATTTGTTGAATTGCATCTAAAAAGTCTGCAAGGCGTTTATTAATCACTTCGTAGATTTCAGATTGATGAAGTACAGCGCGTCTAACTATACCACTCGTCATATCGCGACCAGTAAAGGAGAATTCACAATCCTCCGCAGGTACAATCGCAGTACCTATAGCATGTTTAATATCCGTTATAGTTTGCTCGGATACCATTAAACCAAAACACTGATTAATATATTGCATGATGGCGCGATCTAAATCGCCGCCACCAAACCGTATCGTCTTACTAATAACCGTGCCACCTAATGAGATAATCCCCATGTCGGCAGTACCTTCACCAATATCAATAACCATAGATCCACGAGCCTCAAAAATTGGTAAACCGGAACCTATAGCGGCAGCCACAGGGCGTTCAATCAGAAAGACTTCCCGCGCGCCTGCTTGGATTACGGCATCCATCATGGCCCGTTGTTCTACATCAGTCATGCCACAAGGAACGCCAACGAGTACACGAGATCTACGCAATGTATTGGATACCTTGTGAAGAAAATATTTTAACATCGTATGCATTACGCGGTAATCGACGATAAACCCATCTTGTAGCGGTGTCAACTCCATCCACATATCAGGCATGCGTCGTACAATGCGATCTGCATCATCACCGACAGCAACAATTTTATCTAATTTTGTATCAGTAGCCACAATGGAGGGCTCACTCATCATGGTCTCGCGCGTGCCCCCCATGACACGTGTCATAGACGTACCAATATCGATACTCACGTCTTTTCCAAAAGACGGTAAAATGGAATTCATAATGCTAATCTCCTTCATTACATCATCATTCCATTTTACCACAACTAGCTTAATTTACCAATTTCACTCAAGCTTGTAAACTCGCCATCACCAATGACGATATGGTCTAAGACTGGAATGCCCATAAATTGTCCAGCACTAACAAATAACTTGGTAACACGTATGTCATCATCACTTGGTCTACTATCGCCGGATGGATGATTGTGAATCAAAATAATAGCGGCCGCATTACAAGCAATGGCTTTTCTAAAAACAGCCCGTTGTTCTACAAGACTCGATGTGAGGCCTCCATTAGATATGGTCTCAATGTGAATTAATTTATTCCGAGACGTCAACATAGCCGCTAATACATGTTCTTCTGTTTCATGGCGCAAGCGTTCCATTACATATTGAGCGATAACATAAGGCTGAGAAAAATCTTCGTATGTAGAGGTGATTTTTAACTCACCCAAACGCCGCCCTAACTCTACAGCAGCACAAATAGTAACCGCTTTATCGATACCAACGCCCTTAATTTTTACTAAATCATCTACGGTCATACGGTTTAGCCCATAAATGCCATCTGTGAAAGAATCGATAATCGTATGTGCTAAATCAATTGATGATTGACCTTTTAAACCGGTACGTAATAATATAGCCAATAATTCTTCCATCGCCATTTGTTTAGCCCCTAGGGCAACGAATTTTTCACGTGGCCGTTGAAATGGCAACATATCTTTTACGCTGATAGTTTTGACTTGCATTGAATTTCTCCATTCTTACAATACATAAACAAATCAGCCTCATATTTCTACCATAACATTAGAATATCTATTTGATGTGTTAACATGACCATCAATATTAATCTAAGACTTTACACCTAATGCTTTACATAATTCTTCGTATACATGTTCTACAGGCAACCCTACAACATTTGTATAGGACCCTTCAATCTTATCAACCCACAAAGCGCCCTTTCCTTGGATGCCATAGGCTCCAGCCTTATCCATCGGTTCCATGGAGTCGATATATGACTCGATTTCAAAATCCTGCAGCGTTTTAAAATATACCTTTGTTTCATTGTGAAAGACGATTTCGCGTCCCTTAATGAGTAAGGCTACACCGGTAATAACAGAGTGAACTTGACCAGATAATGTACGAAGCATTGTACGTGCCTCATCCTTACTATGCGGTTTCCCTAGCACCTTTCCATCAAATACAACAATTGTATCAGCACCTAGTACGATGCTACCATCAGGCACATCATTTGCGCAGCGCGCTTTACCAAGAGCTTGTGCTTTCACCATTTCAATAGGATCTGTAATCACTACATTATCTTCTACATAAGAACTAGTAACAACAGTATGGTCTATACCCACTTGATGCAATAATTCCGTTCGTCTTGGTGATTGACTTGCTAAATATAATCCACTCATTCTTGTTCCTGTTCTTCCGCACTTTTAATTAGACTATCATAATATTCCTTAACATCGATGCCTTGTTTTACTGCATCAGCACGTACCGTGGCATAGAAAATAACATCCGCTTCTGGCACGCGCACACGATTAGGTACAAACTGTTCTAGTGTTTCATAGAATGCATCCTCTGCTTTCAACATAACACGGCCATATTGAACCTTTTTCCCTTTAGTAATGGAATATACCATGAACCAAATCGGTCTATCATCGGAGGTAGAACACTTTCTATATTTATAGCGATAACGTAAATTCGTTAGAAAATCGCGATTATACGCATAAATGCCATCAATATCATCATATTTTACAGAAAATGTACGTTTTCTAAAAAAGGATTTTTCTTTGATGATAAATTCAGAATCCGTCAATATATATGTATAGCGGCTCACAGCTTGTTTAACAATGACAATGAGCGCCATGATTTCTATGAAATATTCTGAAAGTAATATATGGCCCTGCGCAATACTTCTATAGGTGGTAAAAACCATAGCCCCCACCAACAAAATAACAAATACCACTACTAATAATTCTGCACTACGGGTGCGCTGAGATTGTTCACTATATAAAATATTCATACGTAACCCCTTTCAAAAGACTCTGCATACTATTTATTATATAGGATTCAGCTCTGAAAAACTACAAAAACCCCGCCTATATCTAAGATATAAGCGAGGTTTGTATGTAATAGTTTAAACAACTATTAATAGGTTATATTATTTTTTCAAAGCGCTTGTAATACGTTGAGTATCGCGAGCGATCATGATTTCTTCGTTTGTAGGAATTACGAAGATTTTAACTTTGGAACCTTCAGCACTGATTTCTTGTTCTTTACCACGAACATTGTTGCGTTCAGGGTCGATACGTGTGCCAAGGTATTCTAAACCATTGCAGATTGCATCGCGGTTACCGATACCGTTTTCACCGATACCAGCTGTGAAGATGATAGCATCAACACCGCCCATAACAGCAGCGAAAGCACCGATTACACGACGAACTTTGTAATGGAACATGTTAAGAGCCAATTTAGCTCGTTTGTGGCCATTAGCAGCCGCTTCTTCGATTACGCGGAAGTCATTGGACACACCGGAAATACCCAATACGCCAGACTCTTTGTTCATTACTTTGTCGACTTCTTCATAGGACATGCCTGTTTTATCCATCAAGAATGGAACGATAGCAGGGTCGATATCACCAGTACGAGTACCCATGATCAAGCCAGACAATGGAGTGAAGCCCATTGTAGTATCGATGGAACGACCACCTTTGATAGCGGATACAGAGGAACCGTTACCCAAGTGACATGTAATGATGCGAAAATCAGACATATGTTTACCCATCAATTCTGCGCAACGTTGTGCTACATATTTATGGGATGTACCATGGAAACCATAGCGACGAATGCCATAGTCTTCATAGTAGGAGTAAGGAAGCGCATACATGTAAGCTTCTTTAGGCATTGTTTGATGGAATGCAGTATCGAATACAGCAACTTGTGGTACGTTTGGCATGATAGCTTGGCAAGCTTCGATACCTTGAATGTTTGGTGGGTTATGCAATGGAGCAAGAGCCGCACATTCTTCCAATGCTTGCATAACAGCAGGTGTAATCAATACGGAATCAGCGAATTTTTCACCACCATGTACTACACGGTGACCAACTGCATCGATTTCATCCATAGATTCAATAACACCGAACTCTGAATCTACCAAGATGTCGAGCAAGATGCGTAATGCTTCTTTGTGATTCAAAATTGGTTCAACGCGTTCTAATTTGTCTGCGTTTGGACGTTTATGAGTGAAGATAGCGTCTTGATCACCGATCTTCTCAAATAAACCTTTCGCCAATTCAGTTTCGTTTGTCATATCAAGTAATTGATATTTCAAGGAAGAACTACCGCAGTTAACTACTAATACGTTCATTGATTAACCCTCTTTCTTTTGCGTAACGTAAATCTTATCTTTAATTTGTTTGCTGATATCAGCGCCTATTTGATCATCCGTAGGATATCTATAGGTTATATTCCACAATACGCCCTTATCCATAAAGACATATTGAGAGAAACTAGTTTTAATTTTGTTAACGTAAAAATCACCAGTAATGAGCTGTGCTTGCACCCCATTTAAATCGATGGATTCCACATTAACAGTAGCTCCCAATTTTGCATATTCAGATTTCTTTTGATCCACAAACTGTGCAACCGTTGGCAACGCTTTATTCGGTGCCGGTTGACGGGCCTCTACAGAAATCAACATATGTTGGCTTAGGCTACCATACGCATCCATAGGATATCCATCAACACTCGTCGTTTCTGATGTTTTCCCCATTTCATATGGCAAGGCTACAGTCACTTCCGATTGACCGGAACGAATGACTTGATTACCAAAGCTATATATATCCATCACATTATCGGAACCACATCCGGCTAAAGCCAATAAGGATGCACCTAACACGATGGTCTGTAACGCTCGTTTCCACTGTACTTTCATCAAATCACCTCACGTCAAATCAGAATTCACAGATAATTATACCATTACACCGCCTCCCATTCTAGTACTTTCACAAGAAATTCTATAATTACTAACAAGAAGGCCAAAAATTCCATACATTACACATGCCACCCATTATATAAATTCTTTAATTTATTATATAATAATAGAAAATAAACCTATGAAAGGAACTACGATGAAATCAATCGGTATTATTTGTGAATACAATCCGTTTCACAACGGCCATGAGCATCAATTACATACATTACGTACTACCTATCCTGATGCATTGCGTATCGCCATTATGAGCGGTTCCTTTGTACAGCGGGGCGAGCCTGCGTATTTTAGCAAATTCGACCGTGCTCGATGGGCTATTCATGGTGGTGCCGACGTCGTTATCGAATTACCTACTATTTATTCTCTAGGCAGTGCAGAACTATTTTGTACCGGTGCGGTGCGACTTATGAAAGCGCTACACATTCATAGCATTTCCTTTGGATCTGAGCTTGACGATAATGCCACATTGCACACAGCCGCTGAATTTCTAAATACGCCACAAGGACAAGATGCCATTCAACACCATATAAAAACTGGTGTTTCTTATGGTACAGCATTACGCCAAGTGATTGCTAAGTATGTACCAAATGGAGAACTCATTAACAATGCGCCAAACTCACTACTAGGCCTTGAATATATTCGCGCTGCCCAACGGTATTTCACTGATCTTATGGTCATTCCCATTACTAGACAATCATCACATCATAGTCCTACCCTCTCTCAAGGCCAAGATTTTCCTT
The DNA here is from genome assembly GCF_002959915.1 of Veillonella atypica KON. Classification (GTDB taxonomy): domain Bacteria; phylum Bacillota; class Negativicutes; order Veillonellales; family Veillonellaceae; genus Veillonella; species Veillonella atypica. Next base: position 692,708 of record NZ_PPDE01000008.1, read on the forward strand.
CTGGGACCGCATTACGTAAGGCACTCGTAGAAGGCACAACCATCGATGCCTATGTACCACATGCTATCATAGATGATATGCACAAGATCATAGCACATGATGTCTTTGTGGACTACGAAAGATACAATGATATTCTGCATGGCCTCAATCGCTTACTTTCAGCTGCAGAATTAGAAACATATGGAGATTTTACGGAAGGCATTGAACATCGTTGGCACAAGGCTATGCAGCAAGTAAGCTGGACACACGCACTGGAAGAGATAAAGACAAAACGATATACCTATGCAAGACTACGTCGCATGGCAGCCTATACGGCGCTACAAATCACTAAGCCCATATTACAAGAAGCTCATATACTAGGTCCTCAATACGCGCGATTATTAGCATTTAATCAGCGCGGTCGCACGTGGTTAAAGCACAATACACCGAGCATTCCGCTTATTCAAAAATGGGCCAAAGCAGCAACAATGGTTTCCGATTTTGGTCGCCGAATGATGGAAATCGATACGAAGGCTACTGATCTACAGGCTTATAGTTTTAAAGCCCCTATGGCGCGCACTGGGCACGAAGATTTCCGCTATTCCCCACAATATATTGAAATATAGGTTATAACAATATAGCCTTAACATATTATATTTCCCTACCAAAAAGACTCGACCATGTACGTCGAGTCTTTTCATATGTCGATTTGTTATATCTACCTATTATTGTTCAATAGTTACGCCATCAGAGCCATCTAATTCTTGAACCTGTACGCGTACCTTTTCCAAATGAGACGTAGGGATATTTTTCCCCACATAATCAGCGCGTATAGGCAATTCTCGATGGCCTCGATCTACCAATACTGCTAGTTGAATAGATTTAGGACGACCAGATGTCATCAATGCATTTAAAGCAGCACGAATGGTACGACCTGTATACAAAACATCATCTACTAAGATAATGGTTTTTTCTGTAGTATCAATAGAGCAAGGTTCCCCTTCCTTAGGTCGCGTATCCCGATCATCGCGATACATAGCTACATTTAAAGGTTCACACTCAATATGAAGGCCTTCAATAGCTTCAATTTCACTTTGCAGTCGTTTAGCTAGCATAACGCCACGTCGTTCAATACCAACAATAACTGCATTTGAAAGCCCCTTATTACGTTCTAATATTTCATGACTAATACGTCTAATGGCACGTCTAATGGCGTCTCCATCCATTAAAATACGTTTTGTTTCCATAGTCTTATCCCTTATCTACGTTCTCTATATTCCTTAGCGAAGGCGATACAATTTTGAAAGTCCTCCGGTACAGGTGCTTCAAAATGCATAGGTTCACCTGTAATTGGATGCACCACATCCAATGTATGAGAATGAAGTGCTTGTCCATCTATAGGGAAGTCCATGCGGCGATATCCATAAAAAGGATCGTTAACAACTGGATGTCCAATATGAGCAAAGTGAACGCGAATTTGATGAGTACGCCCCGTCTCTAACACACATTCCACTAATGTATGATATCCATAACGTTCTAACACTTTAAAATGAGTCACTGCTTCCTTGCTGTTTTCAAACACTACAGCCATTTTCATGCGGTCTTTAGGATGTCTACCGATAGGAGCCTTAATAATCCCCTTTTCCTCCACGATATTGCCTTGAACGAGAGCTAAATATGTTCGTTTAGCGCTGTGTGCTTTTACCTGTTCCGCTAAACCAATATGAGCTGCATCATTTTTAGCAGCCATCATGACACCAGATGTATCCTTATCTAAACGATGTACGATGCCAGGGCGAATTTCACCATTAATACCAGATAAGTCCTTACAATGGTAAAGCAAAGCATTCACTAGCGTTCCTGAGTAATTACCAATTGCTGGATGTACAACCATGCCACGAGGCTTGTTGACGATAATAATATCATGATCTTCATAAAGATATTCAACAGGAATATCCTCTGGTAAAATTTCTACCGATTCTGGTTCTGGAATATCTACAGAAATAGTGCTATCTGCATTAAGGCGTAAGTTAGCCTTACCAACCTTGCCGTTTACCAAAACATGACCAGATTTGATAAGGCTCTGGATATAACTACGAGAACCTTCCATCACATCCGTCAGAAATACATCAAGACGTTTTCCCTCTTGTTCCAATGATACTTTATATTCGTTCATCTATTTCTCCTCATGTTCAGATGTTAGTAAATAATATATGACACATACAACGCCTACACATATACCGATATCTGCAATATTAAAAATAGGCCAAATTCTAAAATCAAAAAAGTCTACTACCCCATGTAGTACATATCGATCTATGCCATTACCTATGGCTCCCGCAATCAACAATGCCGTTCCTACTCGTAATGAAAGTGGACCATTATTAACACGTTTACAATAGAAGCCATATACGATAATTAATACAAAAGCAACGGCTAGAAAGAACCACCGCTGATTCGTCAACATGCCAAAGGCTGCACCGCGATTAATAATATACGTAAGATGGAATACATTGTGAATAACAGGTAGTGATTCACCAAGAGCAAAATGGTTCATCACATAATATTTAGAAGCTTGATCCAATACAAGCCAAATGATTGCAATTAAATAAAACAAGTGATACTCCCTTTTAATAATATATATCTTAATAGTCCTATTATACTAAGTTACATGATTTTAGGCAAAATAAAAAGCCCCTCAATGAGGGGCGTATTTTATTTGTGATTACTCAGCGGAAATTACAGATACTGGGCAAACGGATTCGCAAGAACCGCAGTCGATGCAAGTATCGTTGATTTCGTATTTAGTTTCGCCTTCAGAAATAGCAGCAACTGGGCAAACAGATGCGCAAGAACCACATTTAATGCAACCATCAGCAATAACTCTCATGATAAACCTCCATAGGAACATTATAAAAGAAAACTTATTATTATCATTTAAAAAGGCACTTGCCTTAACTTCTGTTCTCATTATCACACAATAATAATTGAAAGTCAAACGAAAATGATAAAATTTTGTATATTATTTTGCATAACAATTGTTCCTTTTTATCATATAAAGTCTATGTTTATCATGATTTTGATATTTCTTTTCATTTATATATTCAAATATATCTTTCAATAATTGAGAATGCACCAATTATCATTTTTATCAAAATACGTAGTAATATACTAGGAATTCAATTATCAATATTTATTATCATAAAAACTATTTTTTTATTACAACAGATTTAACGCTTATCTATATTTCAATCTAACATATAAACTTCACTCTAAAAAAGGCCGAATCATACGATTCGACCTCATTTATATTTATAAAGTAAAGTAATATCTTTACTATTATTCACTATATAACAATAATACTATTTTTTTCTTATAGCACTTAGAAAGATGTTAAGAATGTTAGTGTACCTAAAATAACGCCTGCAAGGTTTGGTACGATTAAAATATAATCACGTTTAGGTGATTTTGTCCAACCATATAATACCCAGATCAAACAGGATACTGCTGCAAATAATGGTTGCCATGGTTGACTAGGTTGACCATGAAGATTAGCAATTATTTGTGGGATATAGGCTAAAAATACAAATACACCAATAAATGCACCAATAGAACCAACTAACATGTTAAATCTTTCTTTTGTCATAGATGACCTCCATATTCAACATTACATTATTATATCTTACACAATATACTATATCATATTTTTTTCGATGTAGTCAATTGTGTAAAATTAATCATGCAAATTAGTTTAATTCATATTGCTTTTGATTACACTTATATGTAATCTATATTAAAATCATATAGGCTAAAATCATAAAAAACGAGGCCGAATCTTACGATTCGACCTCGTGTGTGCTTGTATAGTAGAGTAACCTATTCCCTATTATTTACCAGGGAAGAATGGCCATACCATTGGAATGATAATTAAGCTTACTACGAAGCAAACTAAACTCAATGGAACGCCGGCTTTTACATAATCAGTAAATTTGTATTGACCAGGGCCAAGTACTAATGTATTTGGAGGTGTACCTACAGGTGTACCGAATGCACAAGATGCAGCAACGCCGATAGCCATCAATACGGCATGAGGGTCAGCATGCATACCTTGAGCAATGGAGATACCGATAGGAGCCAACAATGCACAAGATGCTGTGTTAGACATAAATTGAGTCATAACACAAGACAAAATAAACAATACTGCTGTTGCAAAGTAAGGGCTAGGGTCAGAACCCATAATACCGATAACTGCATTAGCAATCATTTTACCTGCACCAGATTGATCTAGTGCAGTAGCAACTGGCATCATACCTGCAAATAAGAAGATTGTAACCCAGTCAATGGATGTATAAGCTTGTTTTTCGTTCAAGCAACCAGTCAATACGCAAAGCATTGCGCCAATAACGGCAACCATGCTCAATGGTAAGTTAATACCATAGCCTTTTAGGAAGTCACCTAAAATCATAGCGATGATTACGCCTAAAAGAATAAGACCAGAATATAATTGTTTCTTAGGATCGTTAGAAATATCTTCAGCAGCTACTTCTTGTTCAACGTCGCCAGCATCTTGAATTTCATGTTTAGGAAGCAAATGCTTACCAATTAACATCATAAAAATAATAGTAGCGATAGTCAAAGGAATACCGATCCAAGCAAATTCGAAGAACCCAAATGGTTGTTCACCAAATTTAGTCAATGTACCACTTACAATGATGTTTGGTGGTGTACCAACCATTGTAATGATACCACCAATACCAGCAGCAAATGCTAATGGCATCAATTGACGAGAAGCAGGAATCTTCGCAACAGCACAGATACCTACAACTACTGGAAGTAATGCAGCTGTTGTACCAGTGTTAGATAAAAATGCAGACATAGTTGCAGTAACAACCATGATGGCAAGCATCAAACCGTTTTCACTAGTGCCTGCATGGGAAACTACGGTTTCACCAATCTTTTGAGCTAAACCTGTGTAAAATAACGCAGCACCAACAACGAACATGCCGGCGAACAACACAACTGTACTATCAGATAAACCAGAGAATACAACCTTAGGAGTAATAATCCCCATAAGGCCAAGGGCAATTGCACCGCCTAAAGAAGTGATAGCTAAAGGAATAATTTCCGTAACGAATAAAACAGCCATGACTGCAAGGACGATTAAGGTTTGTTCTGCAGCACCCATACATCATCATCTCCCTTCAGAGAAATGCACTGATTGTAGTTATATGAGGTATAAAACATAGCCTACGATACTAATAGCACAAGCCATTAAAAATGTAACCCCATATCCCTCTATAGTTTTGGGATAACCAAAAAGTAATGCTTCTCCTAGAAATCCTCGGCGATTAAACCAAGAATATTTAGTTCTTCTTTGGAACCATTGTGATTTGCGTTCAACACCAATAATCAGTGCAGTAACTAAAAAAACAATAAATGCCCATACGAAACAAATCAGTATTTTTAATTCAATTGATAACAAGATGACCACCTCTACTATTTTGAAAGCACTAGAAGGTTATTTAGTGAAATTCTTGCTCATCACATAATGACCGATCTGACAAAGCATTTATTGCTAATATACCCCTTTTCTGTATGTTTACATACAATATAAGGGATTTTTTATTCACCAATAGGTGTACCTATATAGGCACACCTTGGTGAATAATTATTAAACTATTAGTGGCTGGACAACATAGCAAGCATTGTACCTGCTGCTACTGCTGTACCGATTACACCAGCTACGTTAGGACCCATGGCATGCATGAGCAAGAAGTTTGCTGGGTTAGCTTTAGCACCTACTACTTGGGATACACGAGCTGCCATAGGAACTGCGGATACACCAGCAGAACCAATAAGTGGATTTGTTTTACCACCATCAACTAAGCTCATTAATTTACCAAATAATACGCCACCAGCTGTACCACCGATGAATGCAATCAAACCTAAGCAGATGATAAGGAGAGTTTGCAAACTTAAGAAGTGTTCCGCACTCATTGTTAAACCAGTACCAGTTGCTAAGAAGATAGTAACAGTATTGATCAACGCATTTTGAGATGTATCGGACAAACGTTCAGTTACACCAGATTCACGGAACAAGTTACCTAACATCAACATACCTAAAAGGGATGTAATGGAAGGAAGCAATAAAGAAATGAAGATTGTTGCAACGATTGGGAATACGATTTTTTCAAAACGTGTAACTTCACGCAATTGTTCCATTACAATTTCACGTTCTTTTTGCGTAGTGAATAATTTCATTACAGGTGGTTGAATCAACGGTACCAAGGACATATAAGAATATGCGGCAACCGCGATAGCACCTAATAAATGAGGAGCTAGTTTAGTAGCTAAGTAGATAGATGTAGGACCGTCTGCACCACCGATGATGCCGATAGCTGCAGCTTCTTGAGCTGTAAAGCCGAGCATCATAGCGCCACCTAACGCAACGAATACGCCGATTTGTGCAGCAGCACCTAACAACAATGTTTTAGGGTTAGCAATAAGCGGACCAAAGTCAGTCATTGCACCTACACCAAGGAAAATTAGAGGTGGGAAGATTTCTTGAGAGATACCAGCACTAATAAGCGCCATAACGCCTTCTTCGAAGCCGTTACGAGGGATATTAGCAAGTACACAACCAAACGCAATCGGACCCAACAATAATGGTTCAAACTCTCTAGCAAATGCTAAATACAATAGGATCAAACCTACAAGAATCATAATAGCATTGTATGTTGTAAATGCGAGGAACCCGCTATCATTTATAACAGATTGAATCGCAACAGCAAAAGCCTCCATATGCGTTCCCCTTTCACAAATATTAAATTGTTATATGACGCGGCGCAGCCGCGCCATAAGACAACACTTGGTATTAGCCAAGAACAACCATATCATCGCCAGTGGATACAGTTTGGTTAGCAGCTACGCGAACTTCTGCAACTACAGCATCATGAGGAGCTGCGATTTCGTTTTGCATTTTCATAGCTTCAAGAATCAACAAAGTTTCGCCTTTTTTAACTGCTTGACCAGCGGATACTGCTACAGATAGGATTTTACCAGGCATTGGAGCTTTTACAGTTTCAGCACCTGCTGGAACTGGAGCTACTGCTGCAGCTGGAGCTGGTGCTGGTGCAGGAGCTGCTTTAGGAGCTGCTGCTGGAGCTGCTTTAGGAGCTGCTGCAGGAGCTGCAGCTTTTACTTCATTAACTTCTACATCATATGCTGTGCCATTTACTGTAACGTTGAATTTTTTCATCTTAAATTCCTCCAAAATGTGTATATCTACACAATACTTAAATTTCATTTACACATATAGTTCTGATAATCCTATCGATTACCTAAAAACGTTAATCTTATCGATTACCGCGTAAGCGACCTTCCATTTTCCAATTGTAGCTTACGATTGGACGGATATGCGCGATTTGATCAGCGGAATAACCCATTGCCGCTAATGCGCCAACGATAACTGCAACAACATCTTGAGATGGTGCCTTACCGTTAGCTTTTGTAGCATTGCTCATGACAAATGCCTCCTAAAAAAATATTAATTTCTACCGCTTAAACGACCTTCCAAGCGCCATTTAGCACTAGTTGCTGTAGGTCGAATAGATGCAATTTGTTCAGATGAGTACCCCATCGCCACAATGGCACCCACGATAGCTGCTACTACTTCATCCTCATTTTGAGCAGATGCACTTGGTGTAGCCACTGGAGTAGCTGCAGGAGCTACAACAGGAGCACTTGCCGGTGCCTCTTTTTTCTTTTTCGTAGGGTCAATCAAATGAACGATTGTCATCAAAACGCCTAAAAGAATCAACACAACAAATACAACTGTCATATTAATGGCCATGATTAACCAGGGATTGGTAGTAACTGCTTGTCCTTCCATAATCATTCCCCTTTCTAAAAAATAAATAAAGAAAGGTATCTCCCAAATTCGATGATATGATTACCGAATCGAATTATAATGGAATATTACCATGTTTCTTTGGAGCACGGTTTTCACGTTTACTTGCAAGCATAGCCAACGCATTGATAACAGCTGGACGAGTTTGTTTTGGTTCGATTACAACATCAACGAAGCCACGTTCTGCAGCTTTGTAAGGAGTTGCGAATTCTTCTACGTACTTAGCTGTTTTAGCGTCTTTATCTTCATCTTTTTTGAAGATGATGTTAGCTGCACCAGCAGGACCCATTACAGCGATTTCGGATGTAGGCCAAGCGTATACTTGATCAGCGCCCAAATCTTGGGAACACATAGCGAGGTAAGAACCACCGTATGCTTTACGAGTGATAACAGTAATTTTTGGTACTGTTGCTTCAGAGTAAGCATACAACATTTTAGCACCATGACGAATGATACCGCCCCATTCTTGATTTGTGCCAGGCAAGAAACCAGGAACGTCAACGAAGTTAACGATTGGAATATTGAAAGCATCACAGAAACGGATAAAACGGGAAGATTTATCAGATGCGTTGATGTCCAAGCAACCAGCCATTACTTTAGGTTGGTTAGCAATGATACCAACAGATTGACCATCAAAACGTGCGAAGCATGTAATGATGTTTGTAGCATAGAATGGTTGTACTTCATAGTATTCGCCATTATCTACAGTAGCTGCGATAACATCTTTCATGTCGTAAGGCATGTTGCTGTTATCAGGTAACAAGCTGTTTAAGCCTTCATCTTCACGAGTTGGGTCATCACCTGTATCTACCAATGGAGCATCTTCCATGTTGTTAGAAGGTAAGAAACCTAACAAGTAGCGGATTTGAGCGATGCAATCATCTTCATTTTCAGCTGCGAAGTGAGCAACACCAGACACAGAGTTGTGAGCCATTGCGCCACCAAGATCTTCAGCTGTTACTTCTTCACCAGTTACAGATTTAATAACTGCAGGACCAGTGATGAACATTTGAGATGTGTTTTTAACCATGTAGATGAAGTCAGTCAATGCTGGAGAATATACAGCACCGCCTGCACATGGTCCCATGATTACGGAAATTTGTGGAATAACGCCAGATGCATTTGTATTTTCAAAGAAAATTTTACCGTAACCAGCAAGAGCATCTACAGCTTCTTGAATACGAGCCCCGCCGGAATCATTGATACCAACGATAGGAGCACCCATTTTCATTGCTAAACGTTGTACTTTAACGATTTTAGCAGCGTGCATTTCACCAAGAGAACCACCTTCTACAGTGAAGTCTTGTGCGAATGCATATACCAAACGACCATCGATAGTACCATAACCAGTTACTACACCTTCGCCTGGTAATTCTTTTTTGTCTTGACCGAAGTTAACACAACGATGTTTAACGAATTGATCAAGTTCAACAAAAGAGTTGTCATCGAATAATTTAGCCAAACGTTCACGAGCAGTCATTTTACCTTGAGAATGTTGTTTCTCAACGCGTTTTTCACCGCCACCAGCTTTAACTTTTGCTAGTTTTTCGTGCAACAACTCAATTTTTTCTTGCACTGTTTGCATGTCAGCACCTCCATAAAAACTTGTTACAATAATATTTTATTTCATTCGTTGACAAAGTTCAAGTAATACGCCACCTGTAGCTTTAGGATGAACGAATGCAATAGAGGAACCGCCAGCACCATAACGAGGTTTTTCGTCAATCATACGAATACCTTTCGCCATAAGATCAGCAATAGCATTTTCAATATTATCTACACGCAAAGCAACGTGTTGGATACCATCACGACCGCCATTTTTTTCGATGAATTTACCGATAGGGCCGTCTGGAGTAGTAGTTTCCAAGAATTCTAATTCAGCATCGCCGCATGGGAAGAAGGATACTTTTACTTTTTGTTCTTCTACTACTTCATCTTCAGGAAGATGTTGAATTCCCAAAGCATTTTTGTAAAATTCTTTAGTTGCTGCTAAATCATTAACACCAATACCGATGTGATCCACTTGTAATACTTTAAAAGCCATTTCGATTATCTCCTTTATAAGGCTAAATCTCTAATGCTATGTAGTCGCCGTCTACTTTAGCACGTTTGTCATTACGCCGTTAACAACTGTATATGGATCGTTTGCACGTTCATTGACAGCTGCCACTTGGCTATTAAATTCGTCGCTTGTAATGATTTTATCAGCTACATAACGACCAATTTGTTCATTAATCATTGCGATGATTTCATCGCGAGTACGTTCTGCCCGACGAGATTCCAATTCACCGGAATCTTCAAGATACTCAAAATGTTCATCTAAGGCTTCGATAAGTTCATCTACGCCTTGGTCTTTACTAGCAATTGTGCGCTTAATTGGTGGGCGCCATTTTACTTCACGAGAATCTAGGTCAAGCATCATTTCAATTTCAACATTCAAACGATCGCAACCATCTCGGTCAGCTTTATTGATAGCAAATACATCGCCGATTTCAAGAATACCCGCTTTAATAGCTTGGATATCATCACCGAGACCAGGAACAAGAACAACCAATGTAGTATCTGCATTTTTTACGATATCTACTTCAGATTGACCTACGCCTACTGTTTCAATGATAATCAAGTCCATGCCAAAGGCATCCATTAATTTTACAACGTCTGCAGTCTTTTTGGATAAACCACCTAGACTACCACGCGTCCCCATGCTTCGAATGAATACATTTTCATTTAATGTCAAATCATTCATTCTAATACGGTCCCCCAATATAGCACCACCAGAGAATGGGCTTGTTGGGTCGATGGCAACGATGCCGATTTTTTTACCTTGATCTAGATAATGTTTAACAACCTTATCTGTCAAAGTACTTTTACCAGCACCAGGGGCACCAGTTATACCGAGAATACGTGCATTACCCGTTTTAGGGTAAATTGCCTTCATAATATCGATGGCATTTTCATACTCGTTTTCTACAGCAGTGATGGACCGTGCTAAGGCTAGTCTTGAGCCTTCAAAGAGGCCTTTAACTAAATCCATTCGCCTCACCACCTATCTTAGAATATGGGAATAGAGGGGAGCCAACCATTCCAGTTGAGCCCCTCTCTTGCCCAGTTAATTATTTTACGTTTTCCTTGATGAAGTCTACGATATCACCAGTTGGAGTACCAGGTGTGAATACAGCTGCTACGCCAGCTTTTTTCAAGCCAGGGATATCAGCATCAGGAATAACGCCACCGCCGATTACTAATACATCGCCCATGCCTTTTTCTTTCAAAAGTTCAACAATTTTAGGGAACAATGTGTTGTGAGCGCCGGAAAGAAGGGATAATGCAACTACATTAACGTCTTCAGAAAGTGCTGCTTCTACGATTTGTTCTGGAGTTTGACGAAGACCTGTGTAGATTACTTCGAAACCAGCATCGCGAAGTGCGCGTGCTACAACTTTTGCACCACGGTCGTGACCATCAAGACCTGGTTTTGCTACGATTACTCTAATACGTTTTTCTGCCATGATAATTACCTCCGAAATTAGCCGATATTATAATGTGGAATGAGCTTGGTATTCACCGAATACTTCGCGCAATACATTACAAATTTCACCCAAAGTAGCATATGTTTTAACTGCTGCAAGAATTAATGGCATCAAGTTAACGTTTTCGTCAGCTGCGCCAGCTTTCAAATCAGCTAAAGCTTTGTCAACTGCTGCTTGATCGCGGTTAGCGCGAACTGCTTGAGTTTTCTTAGCTTGGTTTACACCTACGGAAGCGTCTACGCGAAGCAAGTCTTTTGGAGCTTCTTCTTCAACTTGGAATTTGTTTACGCCAACGATTGTGCGCAAGCCAGATTCAACTTCCATTTGCCATTTGTAAGCGGATTCTTGGATTTCTTTTTGGATGTAGCCTTTTTCGATTGCTACTACAGCGCCGCCCATTTCATCAATTTTCTTGATGTAAGCCATAGCTTCGTCATAGATAGCGTTAGTCATAGCTTCTACATAGTAGGAACCGCCCAATGGGTCAACTACGTCTGCTAAACCAGATTCGTAAGCCACGATTTGTTGTGTACGAAGAGCTACTTGTACAGATGCTTCTGTAGGAAGAGCCAATGCTTCGTCACGGGAGTTTGTATGTAAGGATTGAGTACCGCCCATTACAGCAGCTGCAGTTTGAAGAGCAACACGAACGATGTTGTTATCAACTTGTTGTGCAGTCAACATGGAACCAGCTGTTTGAGTATGTACACGAAGCATCATGGATTTTGGTTTTTTAGCACCAAAACGTTCTTTCATGATAGTTGCCCATAAACGACGGGATGCGCGGAATTTAGCAACTTCTTCAAGTACATTGTTATGAGCATTCCAGAAGAAGGAAAGACGACCAGCGAATGTATCAACATCAAGACCAGCTTTCAAAGCTGCTTCTACGTATGCGATACCATCAGCAATTGTAAATGCGATTTCTTGTGCTGCTGTGGAACCTGCTTCACGGATATGGTAACCGGAAATGGAAATTGTATTCCATTTTGGAACGTATTGAGAGCAATATTCAAAGATATTAGTGATCAAACGCATGGATGGTTTTGGAGGGAAAATGTAAGTACCACGAGCTGCGTATTCTTTCAAAATATCATTTTGAATTGTACCTTTCAATTCTGTGGAAGGTACGCCTTGTTTTTCAGCTACTGCGATATACATTGCCAACAAAACGGATGCTGGAGCGTTGATTGTCATAGAAGTGGATACTTTGCCAAGGTCGATGCCGTTGAACAAGATTTCCATATCTGCCAAGGAGTCAATCGCTACACCTACTTTACCAACTTCGCCTTCAGCCATAACGTCATCAGAGTCATAACCGATTTGTGTAGGTAAGTCGAATGCACAGGAAAGACCAGTTGCACCGGATTCGATAAGGTAACGGTAACGTTTGTTAGATTCTTCAGCTGTTGCGAAACCAGCATACATACGCATAGTCCAGAAACGACCACGGTACATTGTAGGTTGTACGCCACGAGTATATGGATATTCACCAGGCATACCCAAATCACGTTCATAATCAAAGCCTTCAATATCAACTGGTGTATACACGCGGTTGTATTTCAAGTTTTGACGTTCTGGAGTTTTTACACACTTTTCGTCACAAAGTTTATTGTACTCAGCAATTTGGGCTTTAAGGTTTTCGTAAGCCATGTTTTCATCATCCTCCTAAAAAAACAGGTTATTTTTTCATGCTTCCAGTTTCTGTGAAGCGTTTATGCCAAGAAAGAGCTTCGTCGAGCAACATTGGTGTATGGGCATTTTTAGTTGCAACGAGTGCTTTTTCGAGGTATTCAGTTAACATTGGTTTGTAGTCTGGGTGAGCACATTTTTCAATGATCAAACGAGCTCTTTCCACTGGGCTCAAACCACGGCAGTCAGCAACACCTTGTTCTGTACAGAAAATCATAGTGTCATGTTCTGGGTGATCCACATGAGATACATATGGAACGATAGAACTGATGTCGCCACCTTTTGCAACGGAATTAGTACAGAAAATAGTGAGATATGCACTACGTGCAAAGTCACCAGATCCGCCAATACCGTTCATCATTTTGCTACCCATAATATGAGTAGAGTTTACATTGCCAAAAATATCAAATTCGATAGCGGTATTCATGGCAATGACACCAATACGGCGAGCAATACCAGGGTTGTTGGAAATTTCTTGTGGACGAAGAATAATCTTTTTACGATATTCATCGATGTTATTATAGAAACGTTTCAACCCATCTGGAGAAGGACTTAATGCAGTACCGGAACATACAGTTACTTTACCTGCATCGATTAAGTCAAACATACCATCTTGGATTACTTCTGTATAAATGGACAAATCTTTGAATGGGCCTTGAGCCAATCCGCTGATTACTGCATTTGCTACAGAACCTACGCCAGATTGCAATGGAAGCAAGTTTTCAGGTAAACGACCTTCACCGATTTCTTGTTCAAAGAATTTGATAAGGTGTTGACTCATTGCTTTTGCATCATCATCGATAGGTGCCAAAGGTCTTGTAGTATCAGGAACATCGCAAGGAACTACTGCAATGATTTTGTCTGGGTCACAAGGAATTGCATCAGTACCAATACGATCACCAGCATGTTCCAATGGAATTGGTTTGCGATATGGTGGATCAAGTGGTTCGTAGATATCATGCATACCAACCAAAGATAATGGTTGAGATACGTTTACTTCTACGATAACTTTTTTAGCTTGGCTAACAAATGTTGGAGAGTTACCAACAGATGTTGTAGGTACTAAAGAGCCATCTTCATTGATTTGACAAACTTCTACGATAGCTACATCTAAATCACCAAAGAAACCATAGCGTACATTTTGCGCCATTGTACTTAAGTGCATATCAATGTATTTGATGTCGCCGCTATTTAAAGCTTTGCGTGTATCCCCATTTGTTTGATAAGGGAAACGACGGTTAATACCATGTGCACGTGTTAATGCACCGTCGGCTTCATCACCTACGGAAGCACCTGTCCATAAATCAATTTTGAATGGTTCTTTTTCCATTCGTTCAGCCAAAGCCAATGGTACAGCTTTTGCATAACCAGATGGAGTAAAGCCGGAAATACCAACTTTATCATTGTGGTTAATCATTTGAGCTGCTTCATAAGCTGTGACAATTTTGCCTTGGAGGGCCGCATTCTTAATGCGATCTTTGATGTCTATCATCGTACCATCTCCTTAAAATCACCTTGTTAAACGACAGTTGATCAATCTCTTGGTCTAAACCGTTCCTTAAACCAACGTCATCGTATGCTTTTACAATCGCATTGTCAACTTATATGCATAAAATGTATTTTTTGTCACATATTTATGGGTCATTATGACTAAAAGTCATGGATTTTCCATTTTTAGGATAAATTAAATTCACATCGTTATAACTCTCAGGAATTATAGATATATTTTTATAATTTCATATATATAGTAAAAAAAGAGTGAATCGAAGAATTTCTATACAATATATAGATTCTCTTCAATTCACTCTTATTTTAATTAGTATTATACATAACACAACAATTTCGATTTTTTTCGATGCGTTTTAATTATGATTGATTTTAGTCTGATTTTGTTGAACTTTCACAAAAGCACCTACCCATCCTAGCAATAACCAGAATGTAATCGTTACTTGGTGACTATATAATTCAAAATCGGACAAACCGCTCACAAGAACACCAACTGCTAAAGCACCGACACCGATGGAGGCAGCCTTACGGAACACATCACCTTTTAGACGTATAGAGGTAACCACATGACCTATTAATACAGTTATAAAGGAGATAAGTCCTGGTATGCCTATTTCAGCCAACATATTAAGGTATAAATTATGAGCGTGATACATCAATACATTAGGACCTTGAATATAATAATTATATTCTGGATATACTAAGTAAAATGTATTCCACCCAATCCCCCACACAGGATTTTCACGAACAATGTACATCGTGCTATCCCACAAGGCCCATCGTAAATCAGCCGATGTATCATGACCTTGGAATATAGACCAAAGACGAGTAGCAATTTCTCCATCATAAAAATATAGAATGATGGGGATGGCTAACAAGGATAATAATAAACGACGTTCTACAAAAATTCCCCAGTAAATAATCATGGCACCAAAACTGATCCATATGCCACGTGAATATGTTAATAGCATGGTAACAAAAAGTATTAATGCTATGGGAATCATCATGTAGATTTGTTTCTTATATTCCTCCGATAAGATTTTATCGGATAAGCCCTTCCAGTAAACCAATAAATAGCTAATACTAACGCTTAGAATCATCAACAAGTAAGCGCCCAACAGATTGGGATTCATCAATGTTGACGACATGCGTCGCATTAATTTTGGAAATTGGATGGCATCAACCCATTCCTTTATATGATGATTAGGAATAAAAATATATTCATAAGCACCTATGCAACAAACGAGAATCGCCGTTCCCAATGTACATTGAAGAAAATAACGCCACTGTTTTGGCGTACTAATATAGGTACGTACTAAATAATAAATACCGCCACCGGCCACAATCTGATAAAACCAACTTGTCAAAGCCCATTGCGCATTATCGGAAAGGGCAGCTGATACGCCCGTCCAAAGGACGAAAAACATAACAGTCCACGATAGCCATCCCGTAGGAAAGCTAAGACTACGACTTCGTATTAAATCGACAATGGCAAGCCCAACGGCCAACCACAAGAGCACATCCCCTACCATCGGTTGTAGAGGCATGGCAATAGCCACACCATAAATGAGTCGTTCAATATAAAACTTCAACTTTGTTTCCGTTGGAAATAATGAGTGTTCCATAACGATTACCTAGTGGCTCATACGGTTCTGTAACCAACCGCGAGCTTCGCCAAGAATATATAACGATCCACACACAACAATGATATCTCCATCTTGTGTCGATTGTAATGCTAAATCAAGAGCACTGCTCACAGAATCTTCTGTCTGTGCCACTACCCCTTTCACACATTGCCGAACGGTTTCTACCAATTTCTCTGGCACCTCTGTACGTGGTGTTGGTGCAGCCACTGCAATGACTGTATCTTTTGGTTTTACAACTTCATGAATAATCCCCATTTCATCCTTATCTGACAAAATAGCCATCACCATTGTTTTTGGCGTATCTCCAAATAATTCATGGTAAGTCATGCCGAAAGATTCTGCGCCGGCTGCATTGTGGGCACCATCAAATATAAATGTCCGATCCAACGTTTTTTTAATCTCAAAACGACCAGCCCAAGTGGCACGGGCAAATCCTTCGCGCATTGTTTCTTCACTAATAGTATCATCATGTTCCATAACTAGGCGTACAGCTTGTAATGCACAAGCCAAATTGACAGATTGATGAATCCCAGCCATCGTTGTAAATAACATAGCAGGCGGTGCGCCAATAGCACTGACCGTAATCAATTGCCCACCAGGCACTACACTACGGCTATCGATACCAAACTTTTTGTTAAACACATATAATGGAGCATGTTGTTCTTCAGCTGTCTCTTCAATGACCTTTAATGGTCCTTCTTGAGCGGCCGTTACAACAGGAACACCTTCTTTTATAATGCCCGCCTTATGCTTGGCAATCTCTTCAACCGTATTGCCACAATACGCTTGATGATCAAGGGTAACATTAGTAATAACGGAAACCACTGGTGTCACAACATTCGTTGAATCCAGTAATCCACCCAAGCCAGCTTCTACAACAGCATAGTCTACACCTTGTTCTTTAAAGAATAGGAATGCTGCGGCCGTTAGAATTTCAAATTGCGTAGGTGGCTCTACCCCATCAGCAATGATCTTATCTACGCCTTGTCGAACACAATCGATCAAGTTGCCAAAAGCGTCTTTGCTAATTTGAACATCATTAATTTCTATACGCTCCGTATAAGATTCAAGGTGAGGCGATGTAAATCGCCCCACCCGTAATCCACTGGTAAATAGAGCATACGAAATATAGGTTGTTACAGAACCTTTACCATTTGTACCCGTAACATGAATGATTTTATAATCTCGTTCAGGATTCCCCAACGCTTGCAATAATGCACGAATACGCTCTAACCCCGGTTTTATGCCAAAGGATGAGGTATCTTCTAAATACGTTAAGGCTTCTTCGTATGTCATATAAACCTCCTATAAGGTTTTTAAGAATTCTTCACGTTCTAACAACGCTTGTTGTTTTTGTTTATATTCTTCTAGTTTTTCTTTTTCTTTTGCTACAACTGCTTCTGGTGCTTTTGCAAGGAAACCTTGATTGCTCAATTTACCTTCTAATCGTGCAATTTCTTTTTGCATTTGACCTTTTTCTTTTTCGATACGTTCTTTTTCTTTATCTGCATCGATAAGATCCTTCAAGAGAAGATATACTTCCATACCATTTACAACAGTTACGGTTGCATTTTCAGGTTTTGGATCATCAGCACCTAGAATAGTTACCTTTTCAGCCCATGCAAGTGTTACGAAATAATCGCTATGCTCTGCAACGGCCTCAGCAATAGACACATCAGTCGGTGCTACAATAACTTCGGCTTTTTTGCCCAAAGGTACATTCATTTCGGCGCGCATGTTACGAATACCTTTAATAGCATCCATCATGATTTCCATTTGACGTGCAGCCTCTGTAAGATTTGTGAAAGCTAATGCTTCTGGCCATTTAGCAATCACAATGCTTTCACCTTCATGAGGCAAGTGTTGCCAAATATGTTCTGTAACGAATGGCATAAATGGATGCAACAATTCAAGCATATGACGCAAGATTGTTACAAGCAAATATTGTACAGTGCGACGATCGCGTTCATTAGCATCGCTATACAAACGAGGTTTTGCAAGTTCAATGTACCAGTCGCAATAGGTATTCCAAATGAAATCATATACGGAGCTAGCCGCTTCACCAAGCTCAAATTTATCAAGATTTGCAGTAATACTTGCTACGGTTTCATTGTATTTTTCGACAATCCATTTATCAGCCAATGTTAAATCAGCCTCAGTAGGAACGAAACTTTCATCATAATTCGTCAAATTCATGAGAACGAATTTAGAAGCATTCCAAATTTTATTTGCAAAGTTGCGGTTTGCTTCCACACGTTCCATGTAGAAACGCATATCATTGCCCGGTGTATTACCTGTTACAAGTGTAAAGCGCAATGCATCAGCACCATATTCGCCGATTACATCTAATGGATTAATACCATTGCCTAAGGATTTACTCATCTTGCGGCCTTGGCTATCACGTACAAGACCATGAATAAATACATGTTTGAATGGAATTTCATGTTCAAACTCAAGAGCCATGAAAATCATACGAGCAACCCAGAAGAAGATAATATCATAACCAGTTACGAGTACACTTGTTGGATACCATTGTTTAAGCTCTGCTGTATCTTTAGGCCAACCCATGGTAGCAAATGGCCATAAACCAGAACTAAACCATGTATCAAGCACATCTGGATCTTGTGTTACATGTCCATGACAATGAGGGCATTCTGTAATGTCTTCACGGCTAACAATCGTTTCACCACAGTCATCACAATACCACGCTGGAATACGATGACCCCACCATAATTGACGAGAAATCGTCCAGTCGCGGATGTTTTCGAGCCAATTTACATATGTTTTAGTAAAACGTTCAGGAACGAATTGAACTTCACCATCTTTTACAACCTTCAATGCTGGCTCTGCAAGAGGTTTCATATCTACGAACCATTGTTTAGAAACCATTGGTTCAATAATTGTTTTACAACGGGAACAATGGCCAACCGCATGGTCATGATCTTCGATTTTTTCTAGCAATCCTAATTCATCAAGCTCAGCTACCACTTGTTTACGCGCTTCTTCGCGTGTCATGCCGTTAAATTTACCAGCACCTTCGTTCATTGTCGCATCATTGTTCATAACAACGATGGATTCTAAGTTGTGACGTTGACCCATTTCAAAGTCGTTAGGGTCATGGGCTGGTGTAATTTTTACACAACCTGTACCAAAGCTTGCATCTACATAGTCATCAGCAATAACAGGAATTTCACGATCAACAAATGGCAAAATTAATGTTTTACCAATTAAATCTTTATAACGGTCGTCTTCAGGATTTACTGCTACCGCTACGTCGCCGAACATTGTTTCAGGACGTGTTGTCGCAACGATAACAAAGCGACCTTCTTCACCTTTTACAGGATATTTAATATGCCATAAATGACCGTGCTCATCTTCGTGTTCTACCTCTACATCAGACAACGCTGTTGCACAACGAGGGCACCAGTTGATGATGCGTTCACCACGATAGATCAAACCTTTTTCATAAAGGCTTACAAATACTTCACGTACTGCATGATAGTATCCTTCATCCAATGTAAAACGTTCACGGCTCCAGTCACAGGATGCACCTAAGCTGCGAATTTGTTTAACAATGGTATCGCCATATTCTTTCTTCCATTTCCAAACGCGTTCTACGAATTTTTCACGACCTAAATCATAGCGAGATTTGCCCTCTTCTTTAGCGAGCATTTCTTCTACCTTGATTTGTGTAGCAATACCAGCATGGTCTGTACCAGGCATCCATAATACATTGTAACCTTGCATACGTTTAAAACGAATCAAGATATCTTGTAATGTATTATCTAGCGCATGCCCCATATGCAACATACCTGTTACATTTGGAGGCGGTAATACAATGCTAAATGGTTCCTTGTCAGTGTCTACTTCTTCGTGAAAGTAACCTTGGTTTTCCCAATAGGAATACCATTTACTTTCGATTACACCAGGATTGTAGGTGGTTAAATTTTCGTAGGTTTTCATCGTTCCTCCTGAAAGTAAGTACTTATCGTTTCATCACTTTAGCTAACACAAAGAGGCTAGTTTCATATAATAATATCATCGGCAATGCAATCATGGTTTGTGAGAACATATCCGGTGTAGGTGAAATTACTGCACCTATAATAAAGGAAAGCAAAATAAATATTTTGCGTTTCTTCTTTAAGAATTGGGATGTAATTAAATTAAAATATCCCATAATGATAATGACCAATGGCAGTTCGAATATAAAGCCGAACGGTAGTACAAAGGCCAATACAAAGTCCATATATTGACCAATGGAAAACATCGGTTGCAATTCATCGGTGGCAAAGCCCATAAAGAACTTAACCGCAGCAGGCAACACTAAGATATAGGAAAAGAAAATACCTGTTACAAACAACAAAAAGGCTACTGGTAAAATCCAGTTTGATAGATGTTTCTCGCGAACTGTCAATGCTGGTTTCACAAAGAGCCATATTTGATGCAGTATGATAGGCGATGCCAAAATTATGCCGCCTACGATGGATACCTTCATATATGTAAAGAAGGCTTCTGTAGGACGCATGTAATATAACTTGCCTGCAGGGGCTAATAAAATATCTAATAATACGTCTACATAATAATAGGCAATGCCCGTTCCTATGATAATAGCAACAACCATAATTATAATACGTCTACGAAGCTCTGATAGATGACCTACCAACGATAAATTGGCAGCTTCATCCATCATCTTTTGTTCCATCTCCGTATATAACGGCTCTGGAGCATCCTCTTTCTGTTCAGTATTTACCACGGCATATTGCTCTTGTTCTGCTTTTTGTGCTTGTTCCCGACGCTTTTGTCGAACTACGCTATCAAATGAAGGTTTCTTTATGGGATATTCGAAATCTTTAGGTTCGAAGGCCTCCATATTATACCTTTCTATCTGCTAAGTTTTGAACAGCTAATACTAAAAACTCTTTGCCATCAAAATCACGTATAGATTGTAATGCAGATAACGCATCATCACAATATTGTTGTGCGACCCGTAATGTATTATCTATACCACCCTGAGCAATAACATAATCGATAATCTCTTGTTCATTACCGCCATGATTAAGGTTCTTAATATCTTGCAACAACTGATTCTGATTGCTTTCATTAACGATACTAAGCAATGGATAGGTTAACAAGCCCTCTCGAAGGTCATTCCCCACAGGTTTGCCTGTCGTGTCTGAGGTTTCGCGATAATCCATAATATCATCGGTAATCTGGAACGCCATCCCCAACGCATGACCATATCGTTTTAGGTACATAATTTCATCACTAGACCAGCCACCTAACAGACCCCCTAGTTCCATGCAGCCCTCCATAAAGTCGGCTGTTTTCTTTTGCGTCTTTGTCATATATCGATCTATGCCTTGGTCAATGCGATACACATCTTCCATTTGCATAAATTCACCTTCCACAAGACAGGTGATGATATGAGAAAAGATCTTTAAATATTCCATATGTGGCATTTCGGATACGATACGGAATGCCTTCGCAAATAAATAGTCACCACTTAAAATGGCAACCTTATTGCCTTTGTGCTTATGAATTGTCTCTTCACCGCGACGTATTTCCGCTTGATCTAAGACATCATCATGAATCAACGTCGCTAGGTGTAACATTTCTACAGCTTCTGCAATCTTAATACGTTCCGCCTCTACCGATGTACCCGCATTGGCAATAAGCAAGCATAATTGCGCGCGCAAACGTTTACCGCCGGCCTCGGATAAAGGTCTAATCAGTGTATTAAAATCTTCAGACCCTGTGTTAAAGGATGACGCAAGAGCACGTTCAACACCCTCTAAATCAAGAGCGATGCGTTCCATCATCTCTAACTGGTTTGAATTACTCATGCTCCCTCCCCTACTAGTACTTGATTAATTCGTTGCTGCAATAACTCACGGCCCGTATGTTTCAGTGAGCTATACATAATCGGTGGAGAATCAGTTGGATACATGGCTTTAACTTTTGCTAAATTTATTGATTTCTCTTTAGCATTGAGCTTATCTACCTTTGTCACCACGATTTGAAGAGGCACACCGGCCTCAACGAGCCAATCAAACGCCACTTTGTCGATAGGCATCTCTGGATGACGCCCATCGATAAGCAAGCATAATAACA
Source organism: Veillonella atypica KON (assembly GCF_002959915.1). Lineage (GTDB taxonomy): Bacteria > Bacillota > Negativicutes > Veillonellales > Veillonellaceae > Veillonella > Veillonella atypica. The sequence goes on from NZ_PPDE01000008.1 coordinate 715,081, forward strand.
TTAATCGTTCAGAATGCAATATATAATCAGATATAAATGATGACCACATATTGCGATTATCTTTATTAGTTTTTGCAAAACCATATCCAGGCAAATCAACTAAGAACCAGTGATACCGACGTTCTTCAGTTTCACTAATATCCTCTTTTGATTCAATATCAAAATAGTTTATCGTCTTTGTTTTCCCTGGCTGTCCACTCACAAGAGCAAGGCCACGATAATTACATAAGGAATTAATCAATGAGGATTTGCCCACATTAGAGCGTCCTAAAAAGGCTACTTCTACCGTATCCCCTTCAGGATATTGATCTGCTTTTACACAGGATGTATTATATTTTGCTGCTATAATGCGAGGCCCCTTAATTTCTTTTCTTGTATATTGTGGTTTTGGCCCCATATGTTTTGTGGATTTTTTCTTCTTTTGCATTATACAAGTGCCTTTGCTAAAACTTCATCCATTGTCTTAACAGGTGTGATGATAAGACCTTCTTTTACACTATCTGGTAATTCAGGAATATCCTTTTCATTACCTTTTGGAATTAAAACCTCTTTCACACCGTATAACAATGCTGCCAACAATTTCTCTTTAAGACCGCCAATTGGTAATACGCGGCCACGCAATGTGATTTCACCAGTCATAGCGAGATCAGCGCGCACCTTACGTCCCGTCAAGGCAGATACCATTGCTAATGTCATCGTAATCCCTGCTGAAGGACCATCCTTTGGTGTTGCCCCTTCTGGAAGATGAACGTGAATGTCTAACTTTTTATAGAATTCTTCATCGATTTTCAAGGATTTTGCATTATGACGAATATAGCTCATAGCAGCATGACCGGATTCTTGCATTACTTTACCAAGGCTACCGGTTAGTGCTAGTTTGCCAGTCCCTGCCATTGTTGTCGCTTCACAAGGTAATACTACACCACCTACAGAGGTCCAAGCAAGTCCGTTAACATAGCCCACTTGAGGTTTCTTTTCACGTTCTTGATCGATAAAGATAGGTGCGCCTAAGTATTCGTGTAAATTCTTGACGGAAACCTTCGGAGTTTCAATATCTTGTTCTACCACTTGGTAAGCCATTTTTCGGCATACTTTAGCGATAGTTTTTTCCAAGGTACGAACGCCAGCTTCACGAGTATATTCGGATACAATTTTCTTTAACACTGCATCAGATAGTTTAATCTTATTATCTTTTAAACCGTTCTTTTCGATTTGTTTAGGTGCTAAATAGCGCTTAGCGATTTCTAATTTTTCATCTTCCATGTAGCTTGAAAGCTCAATAATTTCCATACGGTCTAATAATGGGCCTGGAATATTAGAGGCCACATTCGCCGTAGTAATCCAGAATACATCGGAGAAATCAAATGGAATTTCAATAAAATGATCGCTAAATGTACTATTTTGTTCCGGATCCAACACTTCTAATAATGCAGAAGATGGATCACCTTTATAATCGGATGCCAATTTATCGATTTCATCAAGCAAGAATACAGGATTACGTGTACCTGCATTTTTAATGCCCTGAATCATACGACCTGGCAATGCGCCAATGTATGTACGACGATGGCCACGAATTTCAGCTTCATCGCGAACACCACCTAAGGATGCGCGTACGAATTTACGATTCATCGCTTTAGCAATAGATGAAGCTAACGATGTTTTACCAACACCAGGAGGTCCTACTAAGCAAAGGATGGAACCGCTATTTTTACCTGTCAATTTGCGAACTGCCAAGAATTCTAAGATACGTTTCTTAACCTTTTCTAAGCCATAATGATCAGCCTCTAAAATATCTTTTGCTTCATTGATATCTAGACGATCATCGGTAACATCGTTCCATGGTAAACTTAGCACCCAGTCAAGATAATTTCTAAGAATGGTCGCTTCTGGCATCATTTGTGGCATGCGGCTATAGCGAGAAATTTCTTTATCGATACGATTGTGAACCTCTTCGCTCAAATTAAGAGCTTTTAATTGTTCTCTTAATTCATCTGCTTCTTCCTCAGGGTCGCCCTTATCACCCAATTCATCATGAATGACGCGAATTTTTTCACGCAAGAAATATTCTTTTTGTGTTTTTTCCATAGCTTGACGAACTTGATTGTTGATGGAATTCTCCAAATCAGAAATTTGTAATTCCATATTAAGAATGCCTACAATCATGTTCAATCGTCTTGCAACAGATAATTCTTCTAGTAACTCTTGTCGTTTTGCATTATTAACAGGCAGCATAAATGCTACTTGATCGGCTAGTTCACAAGGGTCACGCAATTCCATAACGCGTGTAACGCCTTCTTCAGTGATTGTTTTAGCTTCATCAGCCCATTCATTGAATTTAGACTGTACTAAACGACGATACGCCTCAAGTTCTACATCATCTTCGAAAATGGATGCTACACGTTCATAGTCCCCTACATAATAAGGATCCATGCTCGTAATGTTCATAACACGAATACGAGTAATACCTTCAACGAGAACACGAACAATACCACCTGGTAAGCGCAACATTTGTTTAATTTTTACAAGTGTACCCATTTGGGCTAAATCATGAACGGTAGGTGCATCTACAGAATCATCCTTTTGGGATACTACTGCCATAATGCGATCTTCGTTCATTGCGGCTTCTACCGCTTTGATGGATTTGTCTCGACCGATATCGAGGTGAATCACGATATTCGGATATACAACCATCCCTCTAAGGGGAACGGTAGGAATACCTACTTCGAGTAAATTCATATGTCCTCCAAGGATTTATATTATGAAAAGAAACTCATTCCTACACAGAAATGAGTTTCTTCGAATTACGATTTCAGCTGGATGTCTTTGTCTGCCTCATTTTTGAGTATAGGTTCACCTGTGCCCTTTACGGCTTCTCTGGTAACTATGCATTTTGCCACATCATCCATAGATGGAACTTCATACATAACATACTTCATTACCTTCTCAATAATGGCACGCAAACCACGAGCACCAGTTTTACGCTGTAATGCTTCATCAGCGATTTCTTCTAATGCATCATCTTCAAATGTTAATTCTACACCATCAAGGGATAGAATTTTTTCATATTGCTTAGTCAATGCATTTTTCGGTTTTGTAAGAATTTGGACCAATGCATCCCGATCTAATAGGTCTAATGTTACCATAACAGGCAAACGACCAATAAATTCAGGAATCAAACCAAATTTCAATAAATCTTCAGGTACAACCTCTTTGAGAATCGCAGATACATCGCGTTCTTCAGCACGTTGTACATCAGCACCAAAACCTAATGTTTTCTTAGCGGTACGTTTTGTAATAACCTTATCCATGCCATCAAATGCGCCACCACAAATAAAGAGAATATTAGTAGTATCGATTTGTAACATTTCTTGATTAGGATGCTTACGACCACCTTGAGGTGGCACCGAAGCAACGGTACCTTCTAAGATTTTTAAAAGTGCTTGTTGCACACCTTCCCCTGACACGTCACGTGTAATGGAAGGATTTTCAGACTTACGGGCAATCTTATCGATTTCATCGATGTAAATAATACCGCGTTCAGCCCGTTCAATATCATAATCGGCGGCTTGAATGAGTTTTAATAGAATATTTTCTACATCTTCCCCTACATAGCCAGCCTCGGTTAAGCTTGTTGCATCTGCAATTGCAAATGGAACCTCTAACATTTTTGCCAATGTTTGAGCCAATAATGTTTTACCACTACCTGTAGGTCCAATAAATAGAACATTGGACTTTTGTAGTTCTACATCATCTACCATATTATCTGTTTGTAGACGTTTGTAGTGATTATATACTGCCACCGCAAGGGAAACTTTAGCATCATCTTGACCAATGACATATTGATCAAGATGAGCTTTAATTTCTTTTGGCGTTGGCAATTCTTTTAATTTAAAGTCTTCTGTACCGATGTCACCAAGTTCATCTTCAATGATGCGTTCACAAACTTCTACGCATTCATCACAGATGTACACATTAGGACCGGCCACTAGTTTTCTTACTTCATCACTTGTGCGTCCGCAAAAGCTACAACGCATAGTATCTTTATCTTTTGCCAATGAGCGCCTCCATTACTTGCTTTCTAGAGTATCGCGAGTTAACACCTCGTCAATCAAACCGTATTCAACGGCATCTTGGGCACTCATGAAGTTATCACGATCAGTATCACGTGCTACCACTTCAATATCTTGGCCACTGCGAGCTGCTAGGATACCATTTAACTCTTCACGCATACGAAGAATTTCACGGGCATGGATTTCGATTTCAGATGCTTGACCTTGTACACCACCCAATGGTTGGTGAATCATAACGCGCGCATGAGGCAATGCAAAGCGTTTTCCCTTTGCACCGGCTGTCAATAATACAGCCCCCATACTTGCAGCAGAGCCTACGCAAATGGTAGACACATCTGGTTTAATATATTGCATCGTGTCATAGATAGCCATACCAGCAGTTACAACACCACCTGGGCTATTAATATATAGATGAATATCTTTATCTGGATCCTCTGCTTCTAGGAAAAGCATTTGGGCAATCACCGCATTTGCAACATTATCATCAATAGGTCCACCTAAAAAGATAATGCGATCCTTTAATAAGCGAGAGTAAATATCATACGAACGTTCACCACGTTCGCCTTGTTCAACTACGATTGGTACATACATATAATCACCCTTTCATGTACCTAGTGAGCAAGCATTATTCTGCTGCTTCTGCACCTTTTGCATTATCGATGATGAATCGAGCTGCTTTTTTGCGAGCTACAGAGCCTGCTAACATAGCTACACGACCTTCTTTTGCAATAATATCCCAAACTTCTTTAGGATCTGCCCCAAAGTTTTGAGCCATAATGAAGATTTCGCGATTCATATCATCTGGAGTTACTTCGATACCTTCAGCAGTTGCAATAGCATCCAATACTAAATCAGCGCGTACATTTTCAGCTGCGGAATCTTTGTATTCAGTGCGTAAATCTTCGATAGTTTTATTGGAGAATTTCAAGTAGTCATCAAGTTTCAAGCCACGGCCTTCCATGTTCATAGCCAATTCTTGAATCATTTGTTCTACGCGATCATTGATCATCACTTCTGGAATATCTACAGTTGCATTTTTAACAGCTGCTTGGATCAAATCAGCATTGTAAGTGTCGATGGCACGACGGGATGCTTCTTCTTCCATTTTAGCGCGAAGATCGTTTTTCAATTCTTCAATTGTTTCGTAAGAGCTTGCTTCTTTTGCGAATTCATCGTTCAATTCAGGCAATTCTTTACGTTTAATATCATGGATATGAGTTTTGAATTCTGCTTCTTTACCAGCTAATTCAGCTACGAAGTAGTCTTCTGGGAATGTTACTTTTACAGTTACATCATCACCAGCTTTTGCGCCGATCAATTGATCTTCGAAACCTGGGATGAAGCTACCGGAACCAATTTGTAATGGGTAGGATTTACCTTCGCCACCATCAAATGGTTTACCGTCAACAGAACCAGCGAAATCGATTACTGCGAAGTCGTCTTTTTGAATTGTAGCGCCTTCTTCAGCAACAACCATTTTAGCTTGTTGTTCACGGATATTGTTCAATTGTTCTTCGATTTGTTCATCAGTTACAGTAGCGTCTTGTTTTGTAGCTTCTAAGCCTTTGTAATCGCCAAGTTTAACTTCTGGGCGTTTTGTTACTGTTACTTTGAAGATTAAATCTTTACCTTCTTCGAATTGTACGCGTTCTGTTTCTGGATCAGATACAGGAACGATATCGTTTTCACGAAGAGCAGCACTATAGTTTTGGCTAGCCAATACGTCAAATGCTTCTTCCAAGATAGCTTCTTTACCAAAGTTCATTTCCAATACACGACGAGGTGCGTGGCCTTTACGGAAGCCAGGAATGTTCACTTGGTTTGCAATGCGTTTTACCGCTTGTTTGATACCTTTGTCTACTTCTGCTGCAGGTACTTCGATAGTTAAAGTTACTACGTGTTGATCAACAGGATTTACAGTTGCTTTCATTAAAATATGTCCTCCTTGAAGGGCAAACGCCCAAATTTCTGTAGTATATTATGCACTCCTTATAATATCATAAATGAAAATTCAATGCAATTCTTAGCATTATAAGGAAACAGCCACTCATAGGGAGTGGCTGTTTAGTATTGCATATATGTAAATAATTAGTTATCTTTTGCAATCAATTTAATGATATCACGACGAGATAAAATGCCAATCAAACGGTACTCTTTATCTACAACAGGGACGTTTTTCAAATGTTGATCAAGCATAACGGATACGATTTCTTCTACATCTTTATCTGGTGTTGTAGTAATAACATCGCTAGTCATCAATTCATATACGTGGGATGCTAACAATTTTTTGAATTGTGCATTATATTCGCCAATACCATTGTAATAGATACTAGCGCCCAAAACATTTACATAATGAGGTACATGAGGGCGAACCTTTTTGTATAACAAGTCACCTTCTGAAATAATACCTAACAATTTATTTTCTTCATCCACTACAGAAACAGCTGTTAAATTATATTTAACTAATAAGTCTGCTACATCAGAAATAGGAGCATCTTTACCAACTGTAACAGGATATTTATTCATTACGTCTTGGATTTTCATAGGGAATTCCTCCTTCATATAACTTTACTCTTTATTATACTATTCGACCTTAGAGTTGAAAACTCCTTTTTCAAAAATTGTATATAAATAATATTTAGTTAAGTATATCACCAATGGTATGGTTCATTGCGATTTATCTTAGCACTGCGGTAAATCTGTTCTACTAATAACAATCGAACCATTTGGTGAGTAAAGGTCATAGGGCTAAAGGATAACTTAAATTTTACAGAACGGCGCAATTCATCACTAACGCCAAAGGCACCGCCTATGATAAAGGCCATATCGCTGATGCCGTCTACCTCTAATTTAGATACCATAGAGGCCAAATTTTCAGAAGACATCGTTTTACCATATACATCTAGCAATACAGTGTATGCCGATTTAGGAACGGCCTTTAACAACCGTTGCCCCTCTTCTACGACTACTTGTTTACGGTCCGCATCACTAGGCTTATCCCCTATTTTACTTTCATTCAATTCAGTAATTGTAACGCCTCCATAGGGGCGCATACGTTTTACAAATTCGGCCACACCTTCACGAAGGTAAGCCTCTTTTAATTTACCAATACAGATTACATGAAACTTCATACAAGATGTACCTCTAATTTTTATGAACAGACTGCATGGATACTATTTCGTTAGGTTGGCCATGCTGTAATTTCATTTCCGGTCCAATTTTTACGCCCCCATCGACGAGCATTTGACCAATCGTCTGCGTTACGAGGACAGGGTTATTATTATTTTCAGAGCGATGTGCCAAAATGACCTGCATAAAATCAGGTCGTTTCATCATAAGTAAGGCCTGTGCCGCCATTTCATTGCTCAAATGACCTTCATCACTGGCTACGCGTTGCTTTAAAAATGGTTGATACGGGCCGAAGCGCAACATCTGAGGATCATAGTTAGCCTCCAAGACTAGCAATGTGCTGTCATCTAATCGATGCAATATAGTATCCGTAATCACTCCCGTATCGGTGACAACCGTAGCCTTGTCCTTGCCAGAATATACATTGATACCTATAGGATCTGCCGCATCATGACTAACACTAAAGGGTTCCACCGTAAGATTTCCAAGCTCCAAACTACCTTTTGTCAATTCCACCAGTTGGTGTTTTGGAACGATTAACTTATCTTGGATTTCACGCCACGTGCCTTGCTTAGTATATACAGGAATATCAAAACGCTTTAATAGTTGTTGTAGCCCCGCAATATGGTCGGTATGCTCGTGGCTAATAAATATTCCCTCAATCTGGCTCATATCGATATGTAATTCTTTCAGCCCATTAACGATGCGCCGGCAACTAATACCCACATCATGTAATATTACAGAATTTCCTTTTTTTATAACTGTACAATTACCCTTGCTACCACTGGCAAGAACATGGACCTCTAAAGGTGAGGTTTCACTCATTAAACTACTCCATATAATTAATTATTTCTATTGGTGAAAGTCTTTCAATCACCGTACGATTGCGTTAGTGAAAGTCCAACTTTCACAACTATTATTGTTTCAATTGTGACAGTTCTTCTAATCGATTAACAAAATACGCCATATTCGACTCAAGATCTGGTCCACGACGGAACATATCGCCTCCAACGAGGAACATCGTATCATTTCCGTACAACTCGACTAATTCTGTAAGGCGCGCATCAGTCACGCCACCACCAGGAGCCGGACAGCCTGCTTTCACCAATCCTACAGGATGTTTAATATACGCGGCAATACGCTTACATTGCTCTTGGGTAAAGGTAAAGCGCCCTCCATAAGATACAAAAACCATCATATCAGCGCCAAATAATCGAGGCAAGAATCCCAACTGTAAATAGTCGGCAATACCGGATACACCAGGGCTCACAAAACCACCAGAATAGGCAGGGTGGTGAATAATCGGCAAGCGCAATTTTTCATCGGTAGCTAATTTATGTAACCAACCAGAGCCAACTAAACCTGTGGCTACCATAAGCGCCGTAGCACCCGCCTCTTTAGCGAAATAAGCGCGTTCTAATACATCTGTGCCATCACCAGACACATTAGCTGCATATAATGCGTGTTTTCCATGCGCTTCATTCATCTCACGCACCGCAGCAGCACATCGTCTTACACGATCCTTAAACTGCGAAAAGGATTGGTTCGTAATGCCATGATCATCCTTGATAACATCGACGCCACCACGCGTATACGCTGCACACATGCGAGCTAGTTCTTCATTAGGCGTTCCCATAGGTTTAATTACAGCCTGAATCATCGGTCTTGTAGGCGTTTCAACCAATCTACGAATACCATGCAATCCAAATCGTGGCCCTTTGAATACGTCAAATAATGTAGGACATAGTTCTATGTCTACCACCCAAATATGAGGTTGTAACGATGAGTTACCAAATACAACATTTAAAAATTGCGTTGCTTCTAATGCGGTAGTATCTACATGATATGAAATGCGAGCTAGATAATACCGAGAAGCATCAATCACTACATTCGGCATCACTCCCACAGTTGCATGTGCGGAATCTGGCGCCATCGGTTCGAGAGATTCCAATCGACCGGTAATTGTATTTTTAATATATGGATCAGTTACAAATTCATAAGGAAATTCAATCGTTTGTTCTACTTGAACAGCCCAAGCAATAGACTTTGCGTCTTCATATGTGTCGGCTTCAATTCGGTAGGTAACTATAAATCGCTCGTCCTTCATAATGCGTCTCCTTTGCAATAACATTATTTAATTATATACCAAAGCAGTACACCTTTCCATAAATAGATACAAAAAAGACTATAGCGATGTCACATCCATCGCTATAGTCTTTATATAATATGAAGTTGTTATGCGTTAGCTAATGTTTTACCCAATTCTTGGCATTGTGCATTGCCGTCATCATCTGGTTCACCCAAGATTGCTACACCGTCAGCTACTAATTCGCCGCCAGCATCTTTAATGCGAGTGCCCCAGTCTTCTAACCAAGTGCCACCCCAACCATAGGAGCCAAAGATTGCTACTTTTTTACCACTCAATTTACCTTCTAATTCAGTGTAGAATGGTTCGAATTCGCCTTCTTCTAATTGTTCAGCACCCATGTCAGCGCAACCAAGAGCCAATTTATCGTAAGCTGCTGCTTCATCAACAGATACTTCAGAAACGGATTTCACTTCTACGTCTTGACCTGCAGCTTTGATACCTTCAGCTACTTCATAAGCCATTCTTTCTGTATTGCCTGTACCGGACCAAAAAATTACACCAATCATCTTGTACCTCCTAGGCCGTTCTTGCGACCAATGAACTAAATGTTTTTCCCAACATCAATTGAGTTTGACAAAATTCACGACATGCTTTGTAACATAGGAAAGAGCGTTGTGCATCTACTACATCGTGGTAAACCTTCCATTCACCACACATAGAGTATCCATTACCGCGACGAGAAATAAAATACTTCACATCCATTAATGGATATCCAAGGAATACACCAATTTCATGAGGGAAATCAACGCTTGATTCCATACGATATCGCAAATGTTCAAGCATCTCCATAATGCTCATACTATCTTGATAACCGTAGGCTTTCAAAAATGTCATCACCGCAGGTTGCCGTACATAGTCTCGTAATTGTGTTTCACGGAACACCAATAGTAGTCTACGTGCTTTACAGCGACATAATTCAAAGAAGAATAAACCCTTTTCATTAAACTCTTTATTATATTCAGTCAAAACGAATTGGATTTGTTCATTCATGTCCCGTGGAATAGAAACCAAATTCGAGACCTTAATGCCTCGAATTGCCGGTGCACAATGAAATCCAATGATATTGTCAATTGAATTCATCATAGTCGTACCTGCCTGTTGCATATCTATATAGAATCCGCCTCATTACTTGAGATTGATTACTATATACACATAGTACTCTCGATGAGAAATATTGTCAAGATAATTGATAATTTATTTCAATAATTATTTATTATTTACTAGTTAGCAAGTTGCTCACGCGAGGAAATACCTTAGCATCACTTTCTTCATCTATAGCGATAAATCGCACACTAGGGCCCTCGTATTTACTTTCAGAAACAGCAATATGAAGAATCTCATTATAAGAATTATTATTATCTTTACTTGTATATTTTAGTGCACCTACATATGTTTTATTATGCTTAGCCAAAGGTGTCACCACTTGGTATTGGCCTAGCTCAGCAGCTTTACCTCCATTGATAGACGCCACCAAATTACCGACATCACTGGCATCAGTACTCACATGCTTGGTGTTAACAAGATTATGTTTACCACCTACGACCACATTCGCAAATACAGCGTAATTCATTTCATTTTCTCGTTTTACGTTAAGCGTATATACCTCGGCACGGCTGGCACCAGCTTGCATAAGAGCCGTTTTTACATCGGTTTTACCTGCGCCGGCGAACAAAGCCTTTGGCGCATTGGCATAAATCGTAACACCTTCGTTAAGTTTCATACCATTATACGTTCCATATGCAGCGGCATATTTACTAGCATTAATATTAGCCGCATCAACAAGTACAGGTGTGCTCATCGCTACAACACCAGCGAGAGCTAAAGCTATCATTGATTTCATAGTTTTCTCCTAAACAAAACCGCCCCTTAAAGGGGCGGTATAATCACAACTATTTCTTTTGTTGTTTTGCCCATGTATCACGTAAACCTACGATGCGGTTTACCACAATATGATCGGCAGTGCTATCCTTATCAGTTACGAAATAACCTTGGCGCAAGAATTGGAATCTATCGCCAGGAACAGTATTAGCAAGGCTTGCTTCACCTTTACTGTGCATAACCTGTAACGATTCATGATTAAAATCAGCTAAGAAGTCTTTACCATCGGATTCTTCTTTAAGCAAGTAGTCATATAAACGAGTTTCAATATCTACAGCCGTAGAAGCTTCAACCCAATGCAATGTACCCTTTACCTTACGTGTGCAACCACTACCGCTCTTCGTTTCAGGGTCATAGGTACAATGGATTTCAGTAATGGTACCGTTTTCATCCTTTACAACAGATTGGCAAGTAATGAAATAAGCGCCTTTTAAGCGTACTTCTTTTCCCGGAGCCAAGCGGAAGAATTTCTTAACCGGTTCTTCCATAAAGTCGGCGCGCTCAATATAAATTTCGCGACCAAACATAACTTCACGAGTACCGAGTTCTTCATTTTCTGGATTATTTTCAACCACACAAGGTTCTGTTTGACCTTCTGGATAATTATCGATAATAACCTTAACAGGGTCGATGACAACCATTGGACGTGGAGCTTTTAATTTCAAATCTTCACGAATACAGAATTCAAGCAATGCAATATCTACAGTGCTATCAGCCTTAGCTACGCCAATGCGGTCGCAGAAATCACGGATGGCTTCTGGTGTATAGCCACGACGGCGCAAGCCAGAAATGGTAGGCATACGAGGATCATCCCAACCGGATACGAGGCCAGCCTCTACAAGAGCACGTAATTTGCGTTTAGACATAACCATTTTTGTTACATTTAAACGAGCGAATTCGATTTGGCGAGGTTTTTCAGTGTCTTCCCAATCTTCGAGAACCCAATTATACAATGGACGATGCACTTCAAATTCCAATGTACATACGGAATGGGTAATGCGTTCAATAGCATCCTCAATAGGATGTGCAAAGTCGTACATTGGATAAATGCTCCATTCAGATCCTGTACGGTGATGCTCTGCATTTACAATACGATACAATACAGGATCGCGCATGACGATATTAGGATCCGCCATATCAATTTTAGCGCGTAATACCTTTTCGCCATCCTTGTATTTCCCCTCTTTCATTTCTTCAAAGAGTTTTAAATTTTCTTCTACAGAGCGATCGCGATATGGGCTATTTGTACCTGGTGTAGAGAAATCGCCACGCGTTTGACGAATTTCTTCTGCTGTTTGATCATCTACATAAGCCTTACCCAAGGAGATAAGCTTTTTAGCATAATCATACATTTTGCCAAAGTAATCAGATGCATAGCGTACGTCGCCATCCCAATGGAATCCAAGCCATTCCACGTCTTCCTTAATGGAATTTACATATTCCACATCTTCCTTTTCTGGATTTGTGTCATCAAATCGCAAATTGGTTAAGCCCTTGTATTCTTCGCCTAACCCAAAGTTAAGGCAAATGGACTTAGCATGACCGATATGTAAATACCCATTTGGTTCTGGTGGGAATCGCGTATGTACACGGCCACCATATACGCCCTCTTCATTATCTTTATTTATTTCAGCTTCGATAAAGTTAATGGATACAACTTCTTCAGGAGCTACAGTTTGTTCAGTATCTTTATGTTCCAACGTTACAACCTCCATACGATAAATATTCTTTTATTTTACCATATTTTATATAGGACCGCACATTTTATAATTCACCTCTTCGTTAACACATGTTTGTAGAGGTTTTTTATGAACACCAGCAATGATATTATTCGCTGTCAACATGGACATATCATATCGCGTGCGATCTGTATACGAACCAATATGAGGAACAATTAAACAGTTATCAATGGACAATAATGGATGATCTGCTGGTAGTGGTTCTGGATCAGTTACATCAAGTGCAGCATAATCGATTTCACCAGTTTTAAGAGCATCGATGAGTGCATCTGTATCAACGATGGCACCGCGACCTACATTGACGAACAATGCGGTCTTTTTCATTTTCTTAAAGAACTCGGCATCGCACATATGATACGTTTCATCCGTAAGTGGCGCCATGATACATACCACATCACTCGTAGCGAGTAGCTCATCTAATTCCATATATGTTGTTCTATACAATTTATCGTCATTACGTTGATGTCGATTATGATATACAACGGTCATACCAAAGGCGCGAGCACGTCGAGAAATGGAAACACCGATGGCGCCCATACCAATGATACCCAATGTGCGGCGACTCAAATCAAAGCCCTTAATATTAGAAGGACGCTCAGCCCAACGGCCATTTTTTACAAAGGCTGCATTTTCAATAATGCGCCGACTGGCCGTAGCAATCAATGTGAAAGCGAGTTCTGCTACGGTTTCGTTGAGAACACCTGGCGTATTGCCATAAGGAATGCCCGCCGCCGTAAGTTCATCAATCTTTACATTGTCATAGCCTACTGAGGCTTGTGCAATGACCTTTAAATTAGGCGCATCTTTCACAAGGTCCGCATCAACCGATATGGAATTAATAGACCACAAACCATCAGCATCGCGTAACCATTCTTTTAAAACCTCTCTAGGCATTTTAGTTTTTTCTGTCCACTGACGTACGTCAACATGTTCTTGTAAATAGGCAATAGCATCACGTCGCACTAAGCCAGGTACCACTACTAATGGTTTACGTTCCATAATCATTTCATCCCTTCTATATATTCTAAAATGCTGTAACAACATATCATTTACAACGAAAACTATATGTATCTATATTGTATCCTATAATTGGAAATTTACCAAAACTCAGGGCTAAGTTACAACAAAAAAGAGTTCTAAAAGCATTATGCTTCTAGAACTCTTTCTTAGTGTGTTGATTATTTTAAATCAGATGTACAGTTAGGACATTTAACCGCATCAATATTGATTTCTGTTTTACAGAATGGACATTCTTTTGTAGTCGCTGGTGCTTCTTCAGCTTCTTTCTTAGCACTTTGCATTAGCTTCGTCAACGCGCGAATCATTAAGAATACAACGAATGCTAAGATTAAGAATTGAATAAGGTCAGTAATGAATGTACCGTAAGGCAATACAGCACCAGAAGAGCGAGCTGTTGCAATATCAGCACCATTTACAAATGCCTCTTTAGATGCTTCACTTAATGGCAAATATAGATTGCTAAAATCAATACCACCAGTGAACACGCTGATTAATGGCATGAACAAATTGCTAACTACAGAATTCACTAATGCTGTGAAAGCTGCACCAATAATCATACCTACAGCGAGGTCCATCATGTTCCCTTTAAAAGCGAACTCTTTAAACTCTTTGATAAATTCCTTCATGTTTAACTCCTACTCACACTTAAAACCGTTCGGAAGAATTAACCTCATTAATCATAAAAGAAAACTGCATCTATGTCAAGATTTTTCGATATAGTTTATTGAAAGTTTTTAATATACTTATCATTCTATTTTTATAACAGATGATTCTAGAGATAAAACTTTAGCCCGTTCAATAACCGCAATAAAGGCTGGTGGAATCATATGCTCAGGTATATAGTAGGCAATTCTACGCCCTACAATCACACCTTTATTGCTATAAAACCAAGAGAAATAGTACGCCAATAATGTATCTATATCCTTTGCCTTGATATTTTTCAAACATCGTTGTACCACTTGATGATCATCAAGCCCCAACTTAGCAAAACCGCGGCGGGCCATATCCTTTGTTACCATACCACGCCCTGTGTCGATAAGATCTTGAATAATGGCATCCAATATATCCCGATGATGATGTTGAATTAAATGGGACACTACATCCATTTCAAAACAGATTTCATTCGTGTAAAACACATTAACATGAGACTTGCTATGCTTATCCATTACATCTCGGTCATAGAGTGCTACCGTTGGAATGGCAAAGCTTTTAAATAATTTATGAAGTTTACTAATAGAAGATTCTCCACGTGCATTAATAAGACATATACCAAAATAATCAAAATCTACATTTAATTTTTTGGCAATACCTGCAAAACTACCATACTCAGTTTCCCCTTCCACCAAGATGATACACCGTGCATAGAGGGCTTCCTTCGCTTCAGGGAAATGCATGATTAAATGCTTTTCTACTTCTCGAGCAAATTTAAATGTCACCCCGCATGCTGCGCGAACGAGACCCGTTTCATCACGATACATGCGTATAATATGACGATAATCGTCTACCAATGCATCGGTACTATGAGTTACCACAAATAATTGACCCAATAGACCATCAATTTGAAATAACTGTTTAATTAATGCTAAAAATTCAGCATTTTCATTGGTCGCAATTTGACGATAATAGCTGAGCACGGCTCGTTGCAAATAAGGACTCAAATGCAATTCCGGCTCATCTACGCTGATAAAGACAGGTAAAAATCGACGGCCTTCACTGTCATACACGAGCAATGATTCTAAATTTGAGGATGCACTGTGCACCTTCATGTAAATTTGAGCCAAAATCTTTAGCGCTACCGCCATGATAAGGCGTACATTATCTATGGAATACTTACGAATTAAGTTTGCCTCTGTAGAGGATGTTAATAGTTCTACAAGACGCTGAATATTAAGAACACATTCGGGATCAAGCCCCATTCTTACATTGATAAAGCTATCTAATGCGATGGCATCATCTGATGTCAATCCAGTCTTAGGCAGATAGGTAACAAGCTGTTTCCCCAGTTCCATATACACCGATGTAGGAATGGAATAAAGTTCCGCTTCCGATGTATCGCGATGACACATATATATTGTATGGCGCAACATAGACAATGGTACCGGTGTCAATTTCTCTCCATCCATCTTATAGAGTCGTGGATATACCTCTTGTACCACTTGTTCAAGGCGTAGATACATACCATCTTCTGGACCAATCATATCCTGAAATGATGTAGTAAGCTCAGAAAAGGACATTTTACACTCAATGCGTATCGGTCTATGTACATCAGCAAAGTCACTTTCTTGAAAACCTCGTGCATTCATCATTTGCTCTAAGAGGTCAAGAAAATTGGATTTCCCCACTGCATTTTCGCCTACAAAGTAATTGATATCATTGTGAAAGTGTAGTTCAATATCTACGAGATTACGGTAATTCTCAATTTTAATCCACTCCATAAACATAGCCATCACACTCCTACAATATACAAAAAGATGCAACCATACAATGATATCCCTAATTGATGGTCGCATCTTGATTATGCACCAATACTACTTATATAGTATTCGACATTTATTTTGTTTTTTCCTCTATAACCTTGCCTTCACGTATAGGACCATTTTGCTCTTTTAAGCGTGCCAACATAACGGACGCCACAAACATGGCGATACCAGCGCCTACCGTTTCGATGGATAAGCTTTCACCAAAGAATAAAAAACCATAGAAGGAGCTAATAAAGACGCCTATATATTGCAAGAATTGAGCTACAACAGCATTTGTTGTAACAAAAGCACCCGTCAAGAAGAATTGAGCCACTACGGTTATACCGCCAATAGCAGTAATAATGAGCCATTCTTGACCTTCTGGCATTACAAATCCATCGGTCGTCACAAGACCGGCAATCATACCTGTAATCAAAAAATACGCCATAATTTCAAAATTACTATGCTTACCATGCTTACTAATAGAGCGAATCGTCGTATAAGCTGCGGCCGATAAAGCAGCACCCAATACAGCGACTAGTGCATACCAGGTAAATCCACCATAGCTAAACGGATTAACCATCACCATCACGGCTATGAAGATTAGAATAAGCCATTTACCAGCACCCTTTGGAACGCGTTCCTTTAAGAAAAAGGCGCTAAAGATAAACACGAAAATGCCCGATGTTTGAAACAATATGGTAGCATCAGACATCTTCATATGTACCAAGGCTATAAAGTTACACACCATGCCAAAACCGCCATAGAGACCTCGCATAACAAGCAAGCCCCGGTCCTCCGTGGAAAAGCGGATGCCCTTTATATACATAACGATAAGAACTGCAACGGTGCCAAATAATCCTCGAAAGAATGCAATCTCTCCAGATGGAATATTCGATCCTAGCATCTTAACGAACAAATTCATAGTACTCAGCAAAAGTGCCGAAAGAAGCGCATAGATTAACCCTTTTTTTGCCATATATCCTCCTATCTCGTCGATACAATATATCGATAACCAATACAATAAGAAACCGCCCCTACAAGGAGAGGCGGCAATTATTATTTAGAGAATGTATCAACAAAATCTAGAATTTCTTGTTTCATATTTTCTTTGTCGATGGCTTTTGTAAAGCGCAACGATTTAGCCTTTAACGCAGCCAATTGTTTAGGGAATGCTACACCAGTTACAGCAGAGATATTATCTAAGCTTTCATAAGGGGTAGAACCAACCTTAATATCAAGAGCCTCACAAATAGGTGTTGGGAATTTAAATGGATGTGCAGTAGATGCGATGATCGTATGACGAGCACCATCCTCTGGATGTGCTTCTAATTCTTTCATATATGCGCCCATCGCAACAGCGGTATGAGGATCCATTAAATATCCATAGGAATTATACACTTGCTCAATAATGGCCTTTGTTTCTTCATCATTTACATAGGCACCGCTGAAATTAGCTTGAACACGTTTAAATTCTTCTTCATTGACAGATAATTTGCCTGTAGATTTCAAATCCTTCATCCATTGAGCTGTTCTTTCACTATCCTCACCGGAAATATAGTACAAGAAACGTTCAAAGTTAGAGGATTCAAGGATATCCATGGATGGAGAAATCGTCGTATAGAACGGACGATTCATATCGTATGTACCAGTTCTAAAGAAATCCGTAAGTACATTATTTTGATTGGATGCACAGATCAATTTACCGATAGGAATACCCATCTTTTTAGCATAGTAAGCAGCCAATATGTTACCAAAGTTACCTGTTGGAACCACTACATTAAATGCTTCATCTTCATGGATAGCACCTTGTGCAACAAGCTCAGCATAAGCATTCACATAATATACCACTTGCGGTGCCAAACGACCAATGTTAATGGAGTTCGCACTGGAGAACATAACGCCTTTTTCGGCTACTTCTTTAGCTGTCTCTGCATCGACGAATAAACGTTTCAAGAATTGTTGAGCATCATCAAAGTTGCCATGAATAGCCGTTACGTTAACATTAGCGCCTTCTTGCTTTTGCATTTGTTCTGCTTGCATAGGGCTAACGCCATCAGTTGGATAGAATACTTGAATATGCGTACCAGGTACATCTTTAAACCCTTCAAGGGCAGCCTTGCCTGTATCACCAGATGTAGCTGTTAGGATAAGAACCTCTTTATCTTCCCCTTCCGCTTCTTTTGCGGCTACCAATAAATATGGGAATAGTGAAAGCGCCATATCTTTAAACGCTTGTGTACTGCCATGGAATAATTCCAATACGGATACTTTTTCAAGTAAAGAATGTAGAGGTGCAATATCGCGGGTGCTAAAGTTTACATCGCTGTAAGCGGAGTTAATCATTTCCTTAAGGTGTGCTTCGGAGAAGCAAGGGAATAATTTTGCTAATACAACAGCAGCTACCTCTTGGTACGGTTTATCTTTAATGTCGTTATAGCTTAAGCAATTTGTTGGAAATAAAGCTGGTACGTATAAACCACCATCTTCTGCCAAACCATGTAATAATGCATATGTTTCATTTACGGCAACAGTGCCACGTGTACTTGTATAATTCATGGGCAACCTCTACAAACTAAAATTCTACAGAATCAATAATATTCTCTAATTATAGCATAAAAGCGCCCCAAAAGGGGCGCTCTCTATAGATTTTATTATATATTATTTTATCATTGCATATATCGGCAAAAGACAACGATTATAATTCACCTTCTGCAATAGCATCCAATGTATCAAGGGATGGAATAAAGAACAACATACCCGTAATAGGTTTAGAGTAATCGAGCAATTTGTCGTTTTGTGTGAACATATTCGTAAGCATTGTTTTCGTTACATCCCAGTAACGAGCATAGCCGATGAAATATGTGCCACGCACACCTTGGCCAGGTTGTGCAAATGGTACATTCATACGAACGATTTTATGTTCTTCGTCATCGCGATTGTCTTGAGCTACTACATTGTGAGCTGCTGGATCTTTTTCATCATCTTCCAATTCAATATCGCTGAATTTACGACGGCCAATGAATTTTTCTTGCATTTCTGTAGGAAGTGCACGCCAAGCATCAAGGTCGTGTTCATATTTTTGTGCAAATGCATAAGAACCATTAGTGAATTCAGGGTCTTCATCACCGATAACGCCCCACTCTACTGCTTCTTGGCCTACAGGATTTTCCGTACCATCAACGAAATCGATAATAGCACGACCTTGTTCATAATGGAAACCATGAGTTTCATCAACTACAGATGTAATAGGACGCAAGAATTCCATGATTTGATCCACTACAGTATATGTAACAGATTCATTATTGGAACGAACATGTAAGAACAAATCAGCCGCTACAGCTGGCACGTCTTGTTTATCACCTTTAATACCTTGGAAGTCTTCTAACTCTTTTGGTACAGGTGCATTAGGGAATAAATAATCCCATGCTTTACGGCTAAAGCCAAAAGCGATACCCAAGCCTTCGCCATTAGCACGAATACTAACAGAACGTTTAATGGCTTGAATACGATCAGCCATATCTTGGATGACTTCTAATTCTGCATCGCGATCTTTACGATTTAATAATAATGTTGTGAAATTGACACTTTGACCAGCATCTTTATATACATCTTGTGTTCTAGCTACATCTACTGCCATTTGGAACCTCCTAATGAGAAATAGTATTATATACCAATCATAAGTGATTACTAATTTATTGTCTATGCAATATTTATCAGAATAAATTTATAAAGACTTTATTTCTTTACCATATAGACGTTCCATACCTTGTCTAGTGACAAGCCACATTTTCCCTGATTTTCTAAATTCTCCTTCTAAAAATCCATTCTTTACACGACCCCTACAGTTTTGTTTAAGAGAATCAGCAGTAACATTCCAGCGTTCTGCCGCCTCTTGTGTGGTCATTACATCATCTAATTTCATTATAGAACTCCTAATATTACTAATAGATTATAAACGGATAACACAAAAGCAATAATACTAATTATTAAAGTTAATCTTGAAATCATATGCTCGCCATTGTTATAATAGTTAGGAAGATTGGGGCTCTTACGAGCCCCTGTGGTTACTGATTTAATAACTGTATTATTGCGATTGCAAGCTGGATAAACGCGGTTATTATTGGTAGCCACTTTTTTGTTATCTTCCATAACTTCTTCAATGGCATCACCTCCTTCCTTATGTCTGCCTTAACTATACTATATATTTTGTCTGACATAAGTCAAATAAATCTTTTTAACTAAAAGAGGACTTCCACATCTCTAAATGTAGAAGTCCCCATATCAAGTTAATGAATACATATAGTCAGCATATATACATCACTAACTTAATACCTCTAACATTAATTAGAGGATTTCTTCTTTTTCACGGGCACCCAAAAGCGCCAGCATGTATATCCGTATTCGGATGCAATCATTCGTTTGCCCCAACGGTTTGTATACTCTTTACAGAATATCCACATAAAGGCCTCCCTTCTGGGACTATTGCAAAACCTTCATGTAAATGCTAAAATAACTTTGATAACTAAATTAGTCTGACCATTTACGTTCAGATTCAATTTTATAAGTTGCAGCTTATAAAATTGGCTACAGCCCCTTGTATTCAACCACTTGGTGGCTGTTTTTTTATTGCCATCATATCAATACCTCCTTACTTACTTTCTTCTTCTTTGTATTGATGCTGCTTTTTCTGTGATTCCATAATAACGTGCTATGTCTATTACGCTCATATCTTTAATATATTCATATGGTGCTAGTAATTCACCTGCAAATGCATTCGCTTGCCACTCAGGATCTTTATATGGTGGTATATCTCCATCTTCTCTCGCAAACGTAATCGTCTCTGCACGATGTAATAATAGATGTCCTAATTCATGTGCCATAGTTAATCTGTCTCGACCATAGCCATTGCAAGCACGTTCATATACATCTTCTCTAATACGAATTCTGTTTTCGCTTGGAATTGTTTCTCCATGCTTGGTACCCATTTCATGTTTTGGTACAATTTCGAATTCTACGCCAATTTGCGTAAGTATATATTCAAATACTTTCACAATATCAACCGGTGCATTTAATGGTATATCGAATATTGTTCTAATCAACTCACATCTTTTACGAATTTGTTTCAAACTCAATGGAGGTACAGATAAACCAGCCATATTTCAAACCACCTACTTTTCTAAAATACAACGAATTTCTTCTAATTGTTCATCTGTTAACTTTTCAAACTGTCTAGCTAACGTCAAAACCATTGTTTTCTGGTTATGATTTACTTGAGATAAATCAATATCAATATTAGTTCTAACACTGTCCTCTGCAGATTGTAATTCCATTACAATATCTTGACTTAAACCATAGTAACTCTTTATCTTATTAGTTAAGTCTGTAGGAATTGGCCGTTTTCCATTTTCAATCGATGAAAGATAAGCAGAGGTCATACACAAGTTTTCGGCCATATCTTTTAAAAGTTCGTCTTTATCAATTCTTATTTTTCTAAGAATCTTGCCGTATGATGTTGCCATTATGCTTCCTCCTAAACACAGTGTAGTTATCTAATAAAGTAATAGGATTAACTACACTGTTAATTTTATTACTTTTTATGCTAATTGTCAATATGTGGTATTTATCTTTTTGACTTTAATCTATATAGAGTAGTTTTAATTATTTAAGTCTTTCCTTTCCATATAGCCTTTCCATCCCTTGACGGGTTACAAGCCAGATTTTCTTCGACTTTCTAAACTCACCTTCTAAAAATCCATACTTCACACGCCCTCTACAGTTTTGTTTAAGTGACTCGGCAGTAACATTCCACCGTTCTGCAGCCTCTTGTGTAGTCATAATACCATCTAGTCCAAATTTCAATTTCATAATCTTCTAACAAAACATCCGATTACTAATATTAAAACAATAATAGTCGCTATATTAATCAGCCATTCTAAATATTGCATAATTCACCTCGTTGATTTACAATGATGTCGAGAAGGTGGCTGGGCTTTCACCCGCCTGCTTTTTAGTCTTTGCTAACAAGTTTTAAAATTGCTAGTGCTAGTACCAGTAGCGTTAATGTATTTGCTAAACTTGTTAGCTATTTTATTATGTCCATACTTACACCGCTTTACAATACCGTTACACGCTCTAACATGTTTAACAGCAAGATTCTTTTAATAAAAAACTATCGACTTAGGTAAATAGTATGTATACAGAGAAATGGACACATATCATAATAGGAGGTGAAACTTATATGTTTTTCTTTTTTCTTGAGGAAGATACTAGTACAGGTTCGTATACATCGCCTTTTGATTCGATAAAACAACTTGATGACGAAGGTAATGAGTATTGGTATGCTAGGGATTTACAAGGGATACTTGAATACTCCGAATGGCGAAATTTTTATAAAATTATTGAAAAGGCAAAAAATGCTTGTGAAGCCAGTGGTCATATGGTTCAATCCGAATTTGTTGACATCAACAAATTGGTAGATGTTGGGGCTAACTTACAACGTAGTATACAAGATATAGTACTCTCTAGATACGCTTGTTACTTAATCGCTATGAATGGTGATCCGCGTAAAGAGGTAATCGCATTAGCTCAAACTTATTTTGCGGTAAAAACTCACAAGCAAGAGCAATTAGAATTGCAAAAAGAAGATAGCTTATGCTTACAAATTGATCTGCACCCATTTTCTTGGACAGACAATCAGAACCACCCGTAAAACGGGTGGTTTGCTCACGGGCTATAAGCCCGTAGTACTAGGCCAGCGTCTAAAGGCGCTGGCTTTCACTACGTTCAAGCCGCATAGCCATTGACTCGTAACGGTCCCCTTAAAGGGGATATGTATTACTTGCTACCCTTAAAAGGGTCCTCATATTCTTTTACACTAAGTTTATCTTTCATTTGGTCATGTAACTCTTGCTCACGTATATATTTTTTTACGGTAGCTTCATTTAATCCTACCGTACTTACATAATATCCCTCGGACCAAAAGTGTCTATTTCCAAATTTATACTTTAAGTTTGCGTGTTTATCGAACATCATTAGTGCACTTTTACCCTTTAGATATCCCATAAAAGATGAAACTGATATTTTAGGTGGAATTAACACTAGCATATGCACATGATCTGCCATAAGCTCCCCCTCTATAATCTTGACGCCCTTATATTCACATAAACGTCTCAGTATTTCACGTAAACTATTTCTGTATTGATTATATATAACTTTACGTCTATACTTAGGTGTAAATACTATGTGGTATTTGCATAACCATTTTGTGTGCGCAAGGCTCTGTGTCTTTGTTGCCATATAAAATCACCTTTCTTTTGTATATAATGCGGCTTGAACACCTACATTATACTTAAGCAAGGTGATTTTTTTGTATAACTTTCGTTGCCGCACCCGCATAGCGGGTGGTTTTATGATTCGCGACTACGTCGCGAACCAGTCTAAAGACAAATAATAAAAAATGGGCTGGTCGAGACCAGCCCATCAAGTATGCTCCGAAAAGACATACCGCAATTAACATTATTATAATACAACTTATAAAAACAATCAACTAGATATAACCAATTTCAACTGACTAAGACGCCCACTTAAATTAGCTGGAACAATTGCATATTCTACTCTAGTATTAACATTTTGTCTTACATCTACTACTAATTTTTCATACTGTTTAATAAAAGATAAGATTTCTTTTTTAGGTACACATAATGTTTTCAAAAACCAAGAAATCAAAATAATGTAATCACCTATCGTATCAAAGTTAACAAAAGGTAAATTAAAATAATGTACCATATAACTAGACATACTTCGTGTGGCATTAAAAGACTTAAAGCGAGCATCAAAAACTATTCCATTATGTGCTACAGCATTTCTTAAATCCTTAAGTAAATAGATATAGTTCGATAGCAATTTACGATTTGTATCAAATTGGACTCCTATACCTAAACTATGAGATATTCTATCTCTAGCAGCAATAGTAAAACTAGCTAATAATTTACCAAACTGACCTAACATCATAACTTCAAACAAAGCCCATATAGGAACCTCTGAAGCATGATTGTCATAAAAATGCGTAATTTTAGTATTTCTGGATTTATATTGATCTAATAATATGCTTTGGATCATTTTTTGTAGCAATAACTTATTTTGTTGAATTTTTTGCTTTTGCTCTCTACCAAGTGTTGTAGGAGAATTATGAAACCCTTCAACAGCTAATCTAAACATATCATTAATATGCTCAGATTGTATAAAATTTAAAACCTCTTCAAGTACAATATTTTTAACGGCAGTTTCTATAAACATTAATTTACTATATAACAATGACTTAAGCTCACTATCATATCGAATAATAGCTTCAACTTCACGATAATCTTGAATCGCCAGTCGGTTAGTAGGTTGTTTAAAAAATCTATAACCTTTATATCCATGAAAATACCCACTATTTCTTAATAGTCGTTTATCGGTCGTTCCTCTAATATCAATACCTTGATTTCGTAAATGTCGCATTAAACCATTTAAAGACTTATAGCTCACAATATACGCCCTCTTCTCCATTTTATACAAACACGAACTAACTATACAATTTAATTATAATCCTCTTAATATAAATTTACTATTTATATATAATGAGATTTATAAATAAAGCACTATGAGTATTCTTCTAAACTCTACCTTTACGGCCTGCGTCCCACGCAGGCCTTTCTCTTCTAGCACATAAAGTTTTTAGCGGGAGGTGAGGGCTTTCAAAAGACGACTTTGGCCCTGCGTAGCCCTTTCCCTTTCTCACATAAAGTTTTTAGAGAGGCTGTAGGGGGATTCTAAAAACGACTTTGGCCCTGTTCCGAAGGAACAGACCTGGCCGGTAGAGGCTTTTAGAATCCCCCTACAGCCGTCCTCAAAAAATTTATAAATTTTCCTAGCTTTCACATAAAAATTAGCGTATGATAAATGTAAGTAATATTCTCTATACGGAGCAAGACGCGTATATAATACGACCGCATAATGCAAGACCACGGTCAAAGTAAGGCACTCAACATTTTGGTATTTACCTCAAGGAGGCCATATGGATCCGCAAAGAATTCTGAAAGCATTATCCAATCCACATCGGTTAGATATTATATTGTGGCTAAAGCACCCAGAGCAAGAATTCGGTGTTCAAGTACACTTTAAAACTCTCATCGATTTTCCAAACAGCGTTAGCGTTAAGAGTATCCAAAAACGCTGTGGTGTATCGCAATCGTCTGTATCTACATTTATGACTATGTTAGAGCGTGCAGGCCTTGTGGAATCGCGAAAAATTGACCAATACACCTATTATAGGCGCAATGAAACAGTTATCCGCGAGTTTGGCGAATGGTACAACAAAGAAGTATCCATCCAAACCGATAATATCGACAAATTATTGGAAACAGTAACCTTAGACGACACATCCTATCCATCAACAGAGGATAGTTCTATGCTAAATCAACAACAAAGCATAGGCATATCTACTAAGGGACTAGACTATGAAAAAGATAATACCTAAACACAACTCCCTATCATTGCTTTATAGGGAACAATAAAGGAGCTATACTGCTAGAGGGTATCCTCAGCAATATAGCTCCTTTTAAATTTATTTTTCTGCTCCATCGATTCTCTCCCTTACGCGACGAAAAACATCGGTGCCAGAGAATCTAACTTTACTTTCTTTTGCTGCAAAATCAGCCTCGTCTAATGCATACTCAATAGAGTCTGTTAATTCAGCATATAATTCCATATCCATTTTTATTTATCGTTGCGCTTCGTATGCTCTAAATAGTTTAGATAGCAATACAGGCGCTAGTTTTAAAAGATCTGGGTTTTCGCAGAAGGATACGCGAAGTTGTGTCTTACCAGGATTGTGTTCCCTATCGACACCACTGTAGAATCCGTTAAGTGGAGCCATGAGCAATGTATAGTCATTGCCATCATCCAAGGTCACACGGCCGTGTTCAGCACACCAAGCAGCAAATTCAACGCCATCAAAGCCAGGTTTTGCTACATTGCGTACATCGATAACGAAATAGATGGACGCTTCTGGATTAGAAATAATGAAATCTGGTTCTACCTCTTTAAATCCCTTGTGAAGTTCATAAATCATTTTGCGATAGTAATCACGTTGTTGCTCATACCAGTTATGAAGATCAGCGTGGCTTTCATGAGCCAAGGCACCAAAAATATATTGACCAAGCGTATTAGCACTGAGATTCGCCGTATATTCAGCAACAGATTTTTCATAGCACAACGCATTGTCTGTAATGATGGCGCCAATGCGAAGGCCACAAGCATTCCAAA
Organism: Veillonella atypica KON; assembly: GCF_002959915.1. GTDB lineage: Bacteria > Bacillota > Negativicutes > Veillonellales > Veillonellaceae > Veillonella > Veillonella atypica. Next base: position 741,833 of record NZ_PPDE01000008.1, read on the forward strand.
CCTTAGAGGCCGTTTCAAGACTAATACGACGGCCTTCGATACCTGGTACATCCTTATTCGTCAATGTCCAAATACTAGATGTTTCCTTGCCTTTTTCGTAGGCCAATTCACGATAGGCTTCATCGGAAATAATCCATAAATTATATTTTACGCACAAAGATGCATATTCAATCAAAGTTTCTTTGCTGAATAGTTGACCAGTTGGATTGTCGTAAGGAATAATCAACAATGCCCCTGGTTTTGTTTCTATAATGCGTTTTTCCACGGTTTCAATGGATGGCAATTCAAATTCGCCATTCTCGTTCAGGCGTCGTTCTACGGTTACCGTTTTACGACCAATGCGATGACCTACCGCATCGTAGTTCGTGTAGGACGGATTAAACATCAATAGAGGACGTTCCTCTTCACCTGCACCGCCACAAACGCCAAGCATGATGATTTCCATCGCCATGGACGCACCATCTGTAACGAGTACATTAAGGCCTGTTGTATCGAAACCTTGGCTACGCAAAATATGCAAGAATGCTTCACGACATTCATCGGTCCCCGTTGTTGGTACATATGGCACGATGCCCGTACTGAAAGGACTATTTGGTCCGCCTAGAGTAAATAGTCGGCGCTGCATGGCGGGATGCATAGGACGCATAACATTACCAATAGAACCATTAACCAAAATAGGTGGGTTCTTTCGCTCTAAAAATTTAATTTGCCCCATGCGGATCCCCGACGGCTTGCGAGCCATCATATACGGGGATAAAACCGGTAGTTCCATACAGAATCCAACTCCTCTAAATAAACGCCTTACACAAAAATAAGGCTGTAATACGCATACATTGATATATATAGATACATTCTATTATAGTGCTTTTACAAGAGAAAATCTATAGTTTTATCATTATAGCTTACAGCCTTATCAGTTTTTTTACTTATGCGATGAATTAGATGGTAACTTCAATACCTAAGCGGAAGTTGCGACCTTGACCTGGCCACCAATCACCAGCGTGGCCCCAACGAACGCTAGATTGTTCTGCATAGTATGTATCAAATAGGTTATTGATGCGACCAAATACAGTCACATTTTCACGCACGCGATAGTTAGCACTTATATCAGTAATCCAATATGTTGTACGAGGGAAGATATTAGCCGCAGGACCTGGACGGTCGATGACACCGCGAATATCCAAATGAGCATCCCATTTAGCATCGTTGTAATCGAGACCTGCATTGACTGCATGTTTAGGTACATAACCATCGCGATTTGCTTTGCGAGTTGGTGTAGCATCAATATGAGTATATGTATAACCGAGGCGGGCAGATAAATGTTTCGTTAATTGTTTGCGTACATCTGCATTGATGCCATATGCTTTTTCTGTATCAAAATTACGGTATTCACCTGACAATGGTACAGGGTTTGTCATTACCCAACCAATTTTATCTTTTGTACTGCGACTAAAGAAGTTGAGATTGCTGTTCCAAGTTTTACCGAATTTATGATGAACACCGACGCTCCATTCATGACCTGTTTCAGGTTTCAAATTGCGGTTGCCATTTGTGCCATCAAAGAGTTGATATGGTGTAGGAGCCAAGAAATATTCTTTGTACGCTGCATATACATTCGTTTTAGCATTCACATCGTAGCCAACGCTAATGGATGGGGATGTATGCGTGCCAAATGCGGAGTGATGGTCAACGCGAACACCTGGTAAGACAGTCCATTTTGGAGCAACCTTCCACTCATCTTGTACGAAGTAAGATGTGTTCGTAAGTTTTACACCACCCATATTAAGCACCTTATCTTGACGCCAATCAATACCGCCAACTACGGTATGATCTTTTGCTTTATACGTCACTTGGTCACCAAACGCACGAGTCTTAATATCTGTTAAATAACCATCATATTTAGTTTTATAATGATTATCTAATACGTACAATTGATGGCTCCAACGTTTGTTGATGTTATTATTCCAAACTGCACGGAATGAATCACTTGCTTCTGTACCATAACGAATGTGATTGAGAGCACCCAAGTGGTCAGAATACATCGCATCACCGCGATAGGTATCATAGAATACTTTCACATCATTTTTGTCATTGATTTTGTTGCCTACCATGAAGGAACCAGTATGGCTGTTGCCATGTTGCAGAATGCGTTTGCCATGACCATCTTTATAGGAACCGATGATATCTTTTTGGTACCCTACACGCCAGTACCAATCCTTTTTGCTACCTTCGTTCAAGAGAGCGTATTGTTCTAAATCATTGCTGCCGCCCATCATGCGAAGCTTAGTTTGAACGCCTTCCTCAGGTTTTGCCGTGATTACGTTCACAACACCACCGATAGCGCCAGAACCGTACAATGTAGAACCGGCACCGCGTTGTACTTCAATACGATCGATGCTAGACATATCTTTCAAAATTGTCATCGGTGGATTCACGCCAGCGGCGCCCATATTGATACCGTCTACCAAATATAATACTTGGTCGGAACCATTAATACGGAACGCATTAGAATTCGTGTAACCTACACCACCACCGTACGTATTGATATCTACCCCCGGTACGATACGCATCGCTTCATTCATATTAGTCGCGTGACGTTCGCGGATATCGTCGCCTGTAACCACACCCACACTAGCTGGTACTTGTGAAAGTTGTTGTTCACTACGCGTTGCAGTAACAACAATCGTATGGGAATCCCCTGCATCAGCAGCTAATACGCTAGGTGCACTAATTGTGCTACCAAATACAAGAGCTAATCCCACATATAGAGATAAACGTTGTTTCTTTGATACTTTCATAAAAACCTCCACACACATCAAACTATAAATTACATACTATAAATATTTTGTGCCATAGATACCATTGCTCGAGTCATAAATTGAGAATAACTCATGACCTGCGAGGAATCTACAAGGTACACACGACGATTGGCGATGGCCTTAACGCCCTGCAAAGCAGGATCAGAGTAAAGCTGCTCTGCCGTTGCTGGCGTAGTACCATCTGATGTATAGGCCACAGAAGGAATAAAAATAATATCAGGGTTAGATTTTATTAAATCCTCTCTCGTCCCATTATCAAAAGGGCCTAACCCTATTTGAGTGGCTGCATTATTTACCTTCAAATAGTTACACATATCATCAAAGGTTGAACCCTTGCCGCCTGTTAAACCAAATTGGGAATAAAACGCCACCAAAGGACGTTCTCCACTATGCTTATTGGTCAATTCTTCTACAGTTTTCAAATCTGCATCCATGCTGGCAATCATGGATTCATCAGATGCATGTAATAGACCGGCAATCTCATGAATAGTAGCTTTTGCTTCTTGTACCGTAGTAGGCGTTTTATATACATAAACAGGAATCTGCATATTGCGCATTTCCCCAATCGCATCTGGAGACATCCAATTGGGTACTAATACTAAATCTGGCTGTACAGAGAGCATGGACTCAGCAGATGCTTTCACATGTTTCTCTACCTTAGCCGACGCGTCGGGCACATTATTAGGTACCGTACCAACAGCGGCTACGCGACTTGGATCAACCAAGGATAGGACTATATCCTCTGTGCTAGCAGCAATAGGAACGATGTGCTTAGGTTCAGTCGGCACCGTAACAACAGTGCCTGTGCCATCCGTCACCTGATGTGTAGCGCCCGTAGTTTCCAGCTGTTTAGGACCACAGCCGAACACCAGAAGTACCATCATGACTATGGTACATATAATAGATATTCTTTGTTTCATACTAACGACCTTCTATAACACCTTCTATGGAAATATATAAGGACTGCAAATTCTCTAGCATCTTTGGAGATGCATCCCAGTAGCCACGTTGAGCAGCTTCTAACAAAATTTCCGCAATGCGCTGCAAGGCCCACGGATTTACATCACGCATCCAGTCTTGCACCGTTGTATCTAAAGCATACTTGTTAGCATAACCTTCATAGACCCAATCGGGCACTATATCGCTCGTCGCATCCCAACCAAAGCTATGGGATACTACATTGGACATATCCGATGCACCTTTGTAACCATGATTCATCATGGCTTGAATGAATTTCGGGTTTTGTGTTTCCCCTTGCACAACGCGGCGCAGCTCATCCGACAATGACCGCATCACAACGCGGCTACGATCTGTGCTATCCCCCACATAGGCGCGAGGCGCACTGCCCTTTGCATTAGGATCGTTAGAGTTTTGATATGGATTGCCATTAGTAGTACCGGCATCACCACCAAGGGTTACATTGTCTGAATAGGTAAATTTAGAATTTCCTGATACACCAATATTATAGGCTACACCACCAGTTGAAACGATAGGTGTATCAGCGGCTTGCACTAGGCCTATAGAAGATACACTAAACACACTCATCATTGAAACAATACATAATTTTGTTGCGTAATTCATATTACGACCCTCCCACACTTTCAAAATGTGTTGCTATACTCCCGCTAATGTTCTCGAGGTACCATAAATTTCAGCCACCACATAAGGGTTCCCGCAGGTACTCAATTTGGCGAGTATCCGTTTCGTATAATCTAGATGTTCTAACAAAGCATCGCGTAGTTTGCGTTGCACGTGGTCAGGGGAATGAAATACGAGTATAGGATCAAAGTCTCCTATGATGATATACGTTGTATGTGGTTCTGGTCCTGGCTCAATGCGGTATTGAAATGGAATGATAACGTTGAATAAACCATATACCACATCACGCCCGATGGGTTTGCGCGATTTCAGGCTCGCAAAAGTCATGTTCGGACTCATCGTTCTAGAGTCCGTATACATCGGCTTTGACCGCCTCGACGATTGAATGCCGTTTGCTAGAACTCCCTCGTGGTGCGCTACTTCTCTCAATACCATCTTAATGGATTTATGGATGATTTCACGCCGACCATCTACATAGTAACACGCGGTACAATCACCGCCGTCAATATAGATTGGGATCAAGCAACATATATGGTGATCTACATCGCCATATATTGCATTTGGATTACAAGAAATTGATTCGTTATTACTTACATTTGCACACGTTGTATTCAACATTATCTTAACCTTTCTGTAAGATTAATAAATAGTCAGTAATAAAATAAGGAATTCCTCTTGTAAAAGCTTATAAATAACACGTGTTATAGTAGGTGCTTTAGCAGCACTTATGAGTTAATTGTATACCTATAATTACAAACTGTAAATATATAAATTAAAAAATATTTTAGATTTTTTAAAGTTACTTATAACTATGCATATTTTGCATATCTTGCATATTGAATTCTTTGTTATCCGCTACCATCATATAGTACCGCAATTGGTCGATGGCCTTTTGATGGCGTTGTTGCACAGCCTGTCTAGACTGATGTATTTCACAGCCTATGTCTACGCAGCTCTTGCCATCTCGATATAGGGCATACAATAACTGTTGTTGCTGCCGTGGCAGTTTTCTGAAAGCAGACCACAGACGATTGCGCAATTCGTCTTCTGTCACCGTACCGACAATATCTCGTTCAAGATCCACATCGCTAGGGAACTGATCCATCGCTGGCTCTGATACATCATCACCAGTACATAGAGGCAAGGTCAACTCGTGGCGCCACTGATGAGCTGATTGTTTATAAAAATTAAGATAACCATAATGAATGGCTGCTTTCACATAGCCAGAAAATGGTACCTTTCCCGATGTGTGAAAGCTATAGATGGATTCGATAAATATGATCCATAGAAATGATTCGACGTCATCCGTCATCACAGCCGTACTACATCGGCTTGCATACCGCATGATAAGCGGCCGATAGCGTCGGCATAGCTCGATTTGTGCCGCATCGATGGTCAGTTCCTCGATGGGCCATACGGCTCGTTCCGTACTGAGCACTGATACACGACGTTCTTGGCAGACGCGCACTAAACTAAGGTCTGTCACCGCTTGTAACACCTTTTGGGGACAAACCACATGCTTTACGTTCATATTCGTTCCTTTCTGCCTAGGCTTACTTGGAATATACACCCAATTGAGTATTTAGACAAATGAGAAATTCCGCCATAAATGCATACATTTACAGCGGAATTTTTGTTGTTACATATGTATTTGTGTATAATTACAAACCTATTTCAGTAAAGTACGCCAATTTAGATCAATTTTACATAGCTACATGAATTTGAATCGATCGTTGTACAATGAGCGAGTTCGAATCAATGACAAGTCGCACGAATTCGAATTCATTTCACTAAAACGATTGTATTAAGCGAGTGTATCTAGCGCAGGTTTTGCAATGGTATCGTAAATATATTGCCCTTGACCGCAATTAATTTCCTCAAGATTTGGGAACACGAACTGGTACCAAAATTGGAACATAGTATTCACAAAATGGTAATCTGCGTAACGCAATGGACCACGGCTACCACCTTGAATACGTCCAATAATTTCCATATCTAAAAGGTCGGCCATACGGGTTGCAAAGGTACCACTCTTAAGCTCACTGGCATGACATAATTCTGTATAGAACGGCTTATCTAGTTGTGCCAACGCATAGAGAATCGCATTAGCAGCCCCTACATTACGAATGTAGCGCATAAGCAATCGTTGTGGTTCCGTACATAATATGCCTTGTGGTCTGAAGAATAGACGCACAATATTTTCATCTACCGATAAGGCGGGATCTATATGCACGAGATTCCCCGGCATACCACCTGTTACATGGTATAGCTTAACAAGATCTTCATCCGTATAGTCCCAACCTAATGCTCTCACATCATCAAGTGTGAACGGATTGACCTTGAAATAATTATGAATGTAGGCTGCAATCAAACTTGATTCGCCCAAGATTCGTCCTTTTAATTCGTCCACATGGGTTCCCATGAGGAGTACGAATACTTTACCATGGTCACGATAGGTTTCCATCAAGTCACGCAATATGATAGGCGCTTGTGGAACCGTATCCACAAATGAAGGATAATCATCTATGATGAGCATGATCCGCTTGTCAAGACTTGCTTGAAAAACGCCACGCAATGCATCCTCTAAAGTCTTAAAAGACCCTGATGGCACCTTTAGTTCTCTCTCAATTGATCGAATATGAATGGACTCATTCGCCAAGCGTCCAAGCAAATATATGGTATGACCCTTGCCTAATCGAGCCTGTAATGCTCTAGCGATATACGTTTTACCAACGCTGTAAGGACCGTGTACAACACTCATTTCCATGCGGTCCTGATTGTATAGTTCCATTATGGCGTCAATGACCGCCTCATGGTTACTACATTTCATATAAGATCTCACCTCCCTTAAAATAGTTCTCAGGAGTTTATTATATCATATTTTAAATAAACTATAAAATATTTCTTGTAAATTTTAACAAATAGATAATAAATTCATTTTTTACACATAAAAAACTCTTTTCCCATTATGATATGTACCCCTTTTACTGGTTGTCCAGTAAAGAGGGTACATTATTACAAGAAAAGAGTTTCTATGCCTAATTTTACATTCTTATTATTAAAGCTTACAGTTGTAAGCCATATCTATCGGTCATTGCTAAATTTCATGAGCATGATGCGGCGCACCGATTCATCAAGCCGTGCTTCGGAAATGGTTCCATTCTCTACAGCCTGCGTCAATGCATCGTGAACTGCCTTGATATGCTTGGCATGCTTACAAAGGATAACCATGTCGCTGCCCGCATTGATGGTGCGCACCGCATAATCCTCTATGGACATACCAGCAACAGCAGCGCCGACCTCGATATCATCGGTCATCACCACGCCCTCAAAGCCCAGTTCATTCCGTAGCCAATCTGTAATGATCGGTTTAGATAGACTCACCGGATGATTCGCATCGATAGAGGGTAGTTTCACAGCATTCACCATAATCATAGGATGTTCGTCACGCGTCGCATCGATGAGCTGAGCAAATACGCGACCATCATCGTCCATGAGGCTCGCCTTCGACGCATCTAGTTTCATACCAGGCACCGTGTAATCAGCGCCGCCTGGAAAATATTGGTACCCCGTAAACACGCGATTCGCCGCATAGCGTTTAGTAATAGTCTCACCGATGCGCGCCGCCCGGTCCACATCGCTCGTGTACGAGTAAAACGAGTGGGTATTCACCATGACACCCAAATTGAGATTGAACCCAAGGTCGCGCATCTCAATGGCCGTGCGCGTCGCTAGACTCGACACCGCATCAAGCCCCTGCTTCGATAACAACTTAGGGTCCGTCCACGGTAGCATCAAATTAGGTCTATACTGCATGCGTTCTCGATTCATGGCGATGAACGGTGGCATAAGGCTCGACGTATTCGCAGTGTCTCGTATGCCTTTTGTGAAAGCCCGCACTTGTTCCTTAGATTCCATATTATCATTATCTAATACAATACCGCCTACGCGATATTTACGTACTAATTCTTTTTGTGACTCGTCAAATGTAGTGCCTTCTAGACCGATACACATTAACTGACCAATCTTATCCTCTTGTGACATCGTGCGCACACTGCGGTCCGCCTTTTCCGCAGCCGACGCATTCATAGCGGCAATCGCCTTATACCCTACGGGCGCACGATCAAAATTTGTCGTCACACTCGGCTCCTCTCGACTACACCCTACAATGGTGCCCATCGTGACGATCGCCAAAACACCACAAGCTAGCCTCTTTACGAACTGCTTCATATCTCTCTACCCTCTATGACAGCTCAAATACAATCAAGTTACGATTAGACCTCTGCCCCCCCAGTCATAAGTCTATTGTTAACACTTTATACATTCTATTATATACCATCTATTTCATTAATGCCTCATTAGAAGACCACAATTTTCAACCTGCTGATTTGCTGATTCTGCATATTGATAGAAAGTAATGCATACAGATTACAAGTTAGAGATTTCTTCAGACAGCCTCATATATACAAAATAAAAACTGCAACCTAGTCATATATACTGTAACTGATACATTCTCAGTATACATAAGACTAAATTGCAGTTTTTAGGATTATTTACGAGTACGATTAGCCTCTGTTTCATCGGATTCAGATGTCGCACCTGTCGTTTGTTTCGATGTATTATGGAAGGTCATCACCGTTTTAGCTGCTACCTTTTTCACTGGGCCTGTTGGTAATACAATAGGTATTTGAGTGTTTACTTTCACAGGACCATTAGCAGGTACAGGGGCTTGAACTGGTGTCGATAAAGCCTTGACAATATTTGGTTGCGGTGCCGTTGGCGCTACAGATTGAGCCGCTGTTTGAGCTGCTATCGATTGAGATGCTGTTTGCTGTGCTACCACTGGTTTTGGTGCTTGTTTAGGCGCATCCGGTTGTTGACGTGCCACACGAGCCGCCGCCAAGATACCTGGGTTGCGATATAATAGCTGACCACCTTCGGTAGACAATTTTTGATCGTAATAATATACATCAGCGTTGTAATACTCACTGCCACTGGCCACATCATAACGCAAACCAATCATAGTATATACCGTAAAATGTAGCAACCCGTCCGGTTTACTGCGATCAATCGAATCGCGGTCCACATACCAATTATTGCCATTATAGGTGAAAGCATAAATATCTTGCCGAGCATCGGCATTGGGTATAACAGATATAAACAGCGCTGCTACAAACATAGCCACTGCGCACATACGTTGAAACATGAGGCCTCCTCATTATGAATTACTACCTATATTAATACTATATATATTATATGAATCACATCTTAATATATACATTAATATATACTAATGGTAGGTAGATTATATAAGTATAAAAATGATTGTATACGATTTAACAACTTATTATACCACATTTTCTGAGATTGCGTTCCTCTGACATACCTACTTGGAATTAGAACAGGCCTGTAGTATTGATGGGCCCCTTTGATACTGCTCCTAAAAATTAGAACAGGCCTGTAGTAATTTCCGAACCTTCGTACATACCCTTTTAAAATTAGAACACGCCTGTTCTAATTCTAGAGAGACCATATCAGGCTCATCTTAAAAATTACTACAGGCCTGTTCTAATTCTAGAGACACCATATAATTGATTAAGTTTATTTGGATTTGACGATATATATAATTTTCCTTATAATAAAAGAAGATAGCCAAGCGAGTAGTTCCGTCAGGCTCATCTCAAGAATTATAAACGTGATGAAATGGCCTTTCAGTTACCTAGTTACTTTAGGATAACGAAGGGCTATTTGTCTTTTCCAAGACAAATAAGAGCCACAAGTGCACCAAAGGCAATAACAACAGTCATCACCTCTAGAATTATCATGATTAACTCATAATCACTCATAGAGCACCCCTCCCTCCATTAACGAAGAGAGGCCCAACCTCGCCGACTATCTTAGGTCAATTATAATGCGAACATATGAGTTAGGCAATAAGCATCTATAAATACAGATATACAGATTAAAGTGTAATAAGAACTTTAAATATTTAGTAGAATAAGATTAATATGGTGTCCTAAAAAATAGAACAGGCCTGTTCTAATTCTGGAGAGACCATATCAGGCTCATCTTAAAAATTACTACACGCCTGTTCTAATTTAAAATCCCCTTGTTAAGTACCTAGAACTCATCAAGGGGATTATTTTAGTTATGTACGATACCAATCATCACATTAGAATTGGTAGTTAAGATCTACACGGTAGTAATCAGAAAGTTTTTCATTATCACCAGTAGATTTGTTTGTCTTGTTATTGAAGCCGTAGTATGCAGTTAAACCTACATTGTCTTGTAATGCATAGTTTGCAGTTGCTAACCAACCTTTGAAGCCACGTAATTTAGTTACAAATGTAGATGTGTTATCAAGGTATCTAGTAGTATCATCATAGCCAATTTGCCATGTGGAGGATTGAGCAGTCATGTTTTCACCAAAGTTGAAATATTGTGCTTTCACATCCCATGTACCACGTTTAGCTTGATTATACGCACCGTAACCAAGGCCAGCAGTCCAACCATAACCATGAGAAACGCCAGGAGCTTTCACCCATTCACCACCAACCCAAACTTTATCAAAGTTCATGTCCGTGCTGAAGCCATACATGTTACGGATATCATTGTTAGATGATTTTTCCTTGTTGTGACGAGCATAGAATGCACCAAGGGCTACATGTTTATTCAATTCACCTTTCAAACCAGCATATGTAATGGTGAAGTTTTTATCTCTATTAATTGTACGTTCGCCATATTCATCGGTTGCATAGCCACCTTCAACAGCATAACCATATGCTGCTTGGAATTGGACTTTATCATTCCCCGCATTAAATTGAGCACCATCAAATGTATCGTCATAGATTAAACCATTGCCAAATGTTTGTTGGAAACGACCAACCTTAGCGGATACTCTTTCACCAAATTTGTGATTTACATACGCACGATCAATAGTTACAGTACCAGGTTTCAAACCAATAGCGCCTACACCAGATGGAGTATGTGCATCACCAAATTCAATATTACCAGAAGTCATACGAACTACTGCTTCTGTACGATCATTAACCTTTGCATTGAATTGAACGCGAGCACGAGCATCAAATAAAGAACGTTGACTATAATCACGGGAATCAAGATTAGTTCTATCAGTTACATAGTGACCATTCTTTTCTTGTGCCCCCAAATAACGAAGACGCATATCGCCTGTTACTTTCACATTACCTACGCGATCTTCCAAACGACCAACGCGAACTCCTAAATTATTCAATTCGTTAGAGAATTCGTCAGCCAAACGATTAATCATCGCTTGTTGTTCCGCATTAGCCCGGTCTTGATTAGCCATTGCTTTTGCAATCATTTGAGCCATTTCAAAACGAGTAATTTCTTTTTGCCCTTTGAAAGTCCCATCTGGATAGCCATTCACAACACCTGCTGCAGCCAATTGGGATACAGCTTGATAAGCCCAAGAATCTGTGCTCACATCAGAAAATGGATTGTTAGCAAATGCAGTTGTTGCGCCCAATACAGCAGTTGCTGCTAACATTGCGGTAATTTGTTTTTTCATAATCTTACCCCACAAAAACACTAACTATACACGATTAAAATTAACAATTAATAACCACCATAAGTCATTGTATACAGGTTATTATCATCAAAATATTTATACATTGTAAGTGTATCATATATAAAATATTTTTCATAGTATTTTCATGAATATAGAATGTAGTATCAATGAGGTACACCTTGATAGTCCTTCTTAAAAATTAGTACAGGCCTGTAGTAATTTCCGAACCTTTGTATATACCCTTTAAAAATTAGAACACGCCTGTAGTATTGGAGGGACCTCTTAACATGTCTCCTAAAAATTAGAACAGGCCTGTTCTAATTCTGGAGAGACCATATTTATAAAAGCCCCAAAGTACTAACAGCTAATATATACAGCTATTAGTACTCTGGGGCTATTTATATATCGACTATATCCTCAGATTGTTTTAGGTAAACATATCTTAGAATTTATGTGTAAATCCAGCGTTCACAGACCAGCCTGCTTTATAGTCGCCAGATAATCCGGTGCTAATATCAGCATAAAGGCTGTTGTTAGCATTGATGCCATAGCGGCCACCGAATGCAAGGTCAGTCCATGTGCCTTTAAGGTCTTGTTCTGTGGATTTCACAGTAGAACCACTTGTGTATGTAGTTTTTACCGAACCAGAGAAGGCATGGTTAACGCCGACACGAGTATAGATACTGCCTGCGCCAAAGGTCTTACCAATTTCAAGGCCAAGACCACCAGCAGTGCTGCTTACGCCAGCTTGGTCTACATGCATGGTGCCTGCATTAAAGCTATCTCCACCAAAGTGAGTATAGCTCAATTGTGCTTGCGGTTCGATGTATACACCATTTTGTAATTTCACAGTTTTACCATAGCGAGCGCCGATAGTGTATGCATTAGCCTTCGTTTCGCCAGATAGGCTTTCACCAATTTCATTACGAGCTGTGAAAGTATTCGTTACACGACCAACTTGGGATTCAAGTTGAATGTATTGATCTCGGCCGAGGTCTTTCAAACCATAGGCGCCAACAGCAAAGGCCTTTTCTTTGCCAGAGCCATTGAATACATAATCATCATGGCCACGAAGGTAAGACACTTGACCGCCTACAGTCCAACCGCTACCAGTTTTAGCGTCGTAACCACCTTGAATGCGTGTATAGGTTGTGTCGGTATCAATACCTTGTGCATCATAGCTATATTGACCGCCACCGATATGGGCCCAAATACCTGTTGTTGCGCCTTGTTGCAATGCACGAGGACGGTAAGTATTTGTTAATGTGCGCCAGCCGTTGATGTTGCTCATAATCGCAGAACGAGCACCACGCATATGAGGAGTATCATATGCCGTTGATTGGGCTGGTGCCGGTTGCGGTGCTGGTGTTGGCGCCGGTTGTGGTGCCGGTGTTGGTTGTGGCGCCGGTGTTGGCGTTGGTGCCGGTTGTGGCGCTGGTGCCGGTGTTGGCGTTGGCGCCGGTTGTGGCACCGGTGTTGGCACTGGTTGCGGTGCAGGCGTTACTGTTGTATTACCGTACACATATTTACCTTGACCATTTTGATCGGCTTGCCATGTAATAGCACCTTCTTTAGCATAACCAGATGTTAATACCTTAAAACGGCCAGATTCAGCACCTTCAGAAGCAATGGCTACTGTGCCTTCAAGGTTTCTTTCACCAGTCACATAGTTATGGTAATACACCTTGTGTGCAAGATTATCTAAAACCTTATTTACATTATCCTCAGTAGACAAATCTAGCCCTTTGCGGCTGGTGTATAGATGAGCGCCAGCATTAGGGGCTGCACTTGTGATATGAATGTCGCCACCCCAGAAGGAATCAGCCGTTAAACCATTATATGTTGTGGTTGGCGGTGTATATTCTGGATCCTCGGTATCTGCATATTCGTCATTAGGATCATAAATAAAATTCACATGGCCTTCGAGCTTATCAATATACAGTTTATTATGCTCATTTTGCTCTACCATATTTTGAAAATTTCGATTCGTAGAACCAACGAGTCGATGTACACGGCTAGGCATAGTACTACTATCAAGGTTAGTACCATCAAGGCCACCTTGATATAATAGCTCCCAATCCCCTCTTTCACCAAGGAACACATTGATATGATTATAGTTTCGCCTATTTTCATCAGATAAGTTGAAAGCTAGCCCAGACCAATTGGATTCCTCACCATCTATACCGATATTAATGGTTGAGCTATGAATTGGATCATGTTTAACTATAACATCGCCTTCAACGAATATTTTATCACCCGTAAATTCGCCGTGATGATCATGGACGCCTATATTAATTGTGCCCCCTTGAGCAAGGGCAACAGGTGTATTCACTCTACCAGAATTATATACACCTTTTTTCAATTTAATGTCTCCACCATTTTTACTGGTAGCAAATGCACTATGACCATAGCCAATATTAGAATACCCGTCTTCAATAATAACCATACCACCATTCGCTACTATAGAAGATATATTTTTATCGTATTCTGGGAATACACGTATCATATCATCACTGTTAGCTACAAAATCTGTATTATCAGTATACGGAGCGGTATAAGCCGCATCTACCACCATATTAGGCATTACAAATCCAGCAATCGCCAGTGCCACAGCTAGCGATAGCTTTGCTTTACTTACATGTCTCATAAAAATCCTCTCACTCTCACAATATAAATAAACTATAAATTATCTTAAATTATAATTTATAGTTTGTCGTTTGTAAATATGAGAGAAATAAAATTAGTATAGACCTGTAGTATTGCCTGGACCCTTTAATACCTCTCCTAAAAAATAGAACAGGCCTGTTCTATTTCTGGAGAGACCATATCAGGCTATCTTACAAATTAGAACAGGCCTGTTCTATTTCTAGAGACACTATATCAGGCTATCTTACAAATTAGAACACACCTGTTCTATTTCTAGAGACACTATATCAGGCTATCTTACAAATTAGAACAGGCCTGTTCTATTTCTAGAGACACTATATCAAGCTATCTTACAAATTAAAACAGGCCTGTTCTAATTCTAGAGACACTATATCAGGCTATCTTATTAATTACTACAGGCGTGTTCTAATTTAAAATCCCCTTGATAAGTACCGAGATACTCATCAAGGGGATTGTTTTAGTTATGGAAAAGACAAATAGCCCTTCGTTATCCTAGGATAGCTAGTGAGCTCAAGTCACATTTTACGCTTTAAATATAACGCCATTATGCTCTAGTTGTTCCACCGTTTTTTTACCAATGCCTGGTAGCATCAATACTTCTTGTTTAGTAACTGTTTTAAAATCAGCTACTGTGTATAGGCCAGCTTGTGAAAGTGTAATTTGTGCACCAAACCGTATATTGTCATATACCGGATTGCTACGCACAGCCCCACCTTTAGCAACCTCTACGGTACTCATATGAGCTGTCTCGCATTTTCCTATATAACTATCATTAGAGTACCGATTCACAACAATTAGACCGGTAACACATTCATACGCATCATATAAAGTCTGCCATAATGGGCTTTCAAAACTCACCAATTGAGTCGGTAAAAATGAGATAGCAGTATATAAGCTTATTAATTCCCGTGGATCAAAATCTATGTCAATCACTTGGTCTACCATATACATAATGGTCTCTAAGTGGTCTTCCACAAAATCGTTCCACCGCGTTGCATCTTGTAATAACCAATCAATATCTTCATATTCGTCAACAAGATCTGCTAATACATCATGGGCAATCTTACTTTCACCACACTGCAAAGCCAATAAAATATACAACATATGCATCGGCAACATGATATCCGGCGCCTGATTAAATGCATTTTGTATATCATCGCAACATGCGAGATAGCGCTGATACACCTTGCGACCACGATCCCAATTGGCAGCGCCACAACAAGCAACCATCATGTACACAAGGAATCCTGAATGGTCTTGCTTGTCCCCGTGAAAGACAGGAGTAAAGCATGCAATCGCATCATTATACATATTGTATTCTAAATATATCATCCCCATGTCGATGAGGCAGCGCATATAAGGACGCGCCTCTATTATATGCCAATCCATTTTCTTAGGTTTTTTCAACGATTCTACTAGCTGTTTTAGCTGATGAAGTTGAAAACTTGGATGTAACTCAAGAGCTATAAGTTCCCGTTTAGCATCTACTTCATCAGGACATAACGCAAGAATCTTATTGTACAATTTCTTTGATTCCTCAGTCGTATCAGCCTCTTTTGCAGCCTCGTATAAATCACGTAATTTCATTTCTATCGTATCATTAAAATCACCACGATTATATTGAGTCATAAATGCTTCTATCAAATCCTCAATAGATTTGAATTCAGCCTCATGTTCAGATACAAATTGTTGCTGTAAACGTAATAATAACTCACTTTGAAAGCGAAACATAGAGTATCTCCTTATACATATAAACGTAAAAACACTACTTATCTGTAATATATCACGAGAGGGTATATTAATTCTAGAGGTAAGGCCTTGTTCTATTAATATCTCATCTGAAAATTAGTACAGGCCTGTAGTATTGCCTGGACCCTTTAATACCTCTCCTAAAAAATAGAACAGGCCTGTTCTATTTCTGGAGAGACCATATCAGGATATCTTACAAATTAGAACACGCCTGTTCTAATTCTAGAGACACTATATCAGGCTCGTCTTGCTAATTACTACAGGCGTGTTCTAATTTAAAATCCCCTTGATAAGAGTACCTAGATACTCATCAAGGGGATTGTGTTAGTTATGAACGATACCAATCATCATATTAGAATTGGTAGTTAAGGTCTACGCGGTAGTAGTTGGAAAGTTTTTCGTTATCGCCGGTAGCCTTGTTTGTTTTGTTATTAAATCCGTAGTATGCTGTTAAGCCCACGTTCTTTTGTAATGCGTAATCAGCAGTTAATAACCAGCCTTTGAAGCCTTGGTAGTTCATTGCACTAATTGTACCAGCTGGTGTAGCCATCCATGCGGTATTAGTTAGATCGTAAGCAATGTCCCATGTGGAGGATGCAGCGCCTAAGTTTTGGCCGAAGTTGAAGTATTGTGCTTTTACGTCCCAAGAACCGCGTTTTGCTTGGTCGTAGTCACCATAGCCAAGGCCAGCAGTCCATGCAGAACCGTGAGAAACGCCAGCTGCTTTCACCCATTCGCCACCAACCCAAACTTTATCAAAGTTCATGTCTGTGCTGAAGCCATACATGTTTCTAAGTGCGTCACCACTGGATTTGTGCGCATTTCTACGGGCATAGAAGCCGCCAAGGTTTACATGTTTATTAAGTTGACCTTTAACGCCTGCATAGGTGAAAGTTTTATTAGATTTTTTAGTTAAGCCGTCAAAAGCACCTGCCACTGCATAGCCGTAGGCTGCTTGGAATTGAACTTTGTCGTTGCCTGCATTGAATTGAACGCCGTCGAATGTGTCATCGTAAATCAAACCGTTGCCGAGCATTTGATCGAAGCGACCAGCTTTCACAGACACGCGTTCACCAAATTTGTGATTTACATAAGCGCGATCGATAGTAGCCGTTGCATTACCACCATTAGTCGCATCGCCAAATTCAAAGTCCCCAGAAGTTACGCGAACGACAGCGTCTGTGCGGTCATTGACCTTCGCATTGAATTGAATGCGAGCACGCGCGTCGAATTGGGAACCTTTGCTGTAATCACCCACAGCGTTTACATAGTTACCATCTTTCTTTTGGGAACCAAGATAACGAAGGCGCATATCGCCGGTTACTTTCACATTACCAACGCGGTCCTCTAAACGAGCCACGCGAACGCCCAAGTTATTCAATTCGTTAGAGAATTCATCAGCCAAACGGTTAATCAAGGCTTGTTGTTCCGCATTCGCACGATCTTGGTTAGCAAGCGCTTTCGCTACCATTTGCGCCACTTGGAAACGAGTAATGCCATTTTCGCCTCTGAAAGTCCCATCTGGATAGCCCGTGATGATACCAGTGCTAGCCAATTGAGACACGGCTTGGTAGGCCCAAGAATCAGGGGTTACATCGGAAAATGGGTTCGCTGCAAACGCAGTTGTTACACCCAACACAGCTGTTGCTGCAAAGATAGCGGCAAATTGTTTTTTCATAACTATACCTCTCTCCAAAAAAGAATCATACACATCTGCAATTCGGCCCTACTAATACGTATCTCCCTAACCCCTTATAAGTGATAACCATTATATGCAGAATATAACATAAGTATAACATACTATAACAAACATTTTATATTTCAGAGAAAAGTTCATTGGATTTTCATAGGATTGTAAAGGTAACCTCAACACCTGTAGAAAAACCGCAAATATAACAAAAAAGATGACGAAATATACATTTCGCCATCTTTTTACATTGTATTAAGTTGTGCCAATCTATTTGATTAGAATTGGTAATTTAACTCTACACGGTAGTAGTTTGGTAAGGATCGCTTATAACTAGCAAGTTCAGGTTTTGTTTTACCTTTGAACCCAGCATATACGCTAAGACCTAAATCATCTTGTAATGCATAGTCCACAGTACCGAGCCAACCTTTATAGCCGTGGAACCATAAGTGACCACTATTTTCAGTTTGTGTAGAATCATAGGCAAGGTTCCATTTAGAGGATACAGCGCCCATCATCTCATCAATATTGAAGTATTGGGCTTTCACATCCCACGTGCCATTTTTAGCTATATCATAATGACCATATCCCGCACCGGCAGTCCACCCTGTGCCATGGTCCGTATGAGCTGCTTTCAACCATTCGCCTCCAATCCAAACCTTATCAAAATTAATATCGGTATGGAAACCATAGAACTTTCTAAATGTGAAGCCCATATTATATGGTGAGTTCATACGAGCATAGAAACCACCCATGCTGATATGTTTATTGGGCTGACCTTTGAGGCTAGCATAGGTAACGGTATCATTCATATCTGCGGAGGTATTGGTAAACATTCCTTTTAAGAAATAGCCATGGGCCCCTTGGAATTGAATTTTATCGTTGCCGATGTTAATTTGAGCACCATCAAACGCATCGTCATAGAAATAACCATTGCCGATGACTTGGTTAAAGCGACCTACTTTTGCAGATACATATTTGCCGAATCGATGATCCACATAAGCGCGGTCGATGTAAGCTGCTCCAGTCGATTCACCTGTATTATCATCGTAAGTATTACCAAATTCAATAGAATCGGTCGTCATACGCACTACCGCATCAGTCTTGTCATTAACCTTCGCATTGAATTGAACACGTGCACGCATATCAAATTGAGACTTTTTGCTATACTCCCCTTGGGTTCTTATGAAACCATCGTCCGTATCTTTAGTGCCAAGATACCGCAACCGTACATCGCCGGTTACTTTCACATTGCCCACGCGGTCCTCTAAGCGGTTAACGCGAACGCCCAAATTATTCAACTCATTGGAGAATTCATCAGCTAAACGATTAATCATCGCTTGTTGCTCTGCATTTGCACGGTCCTGATTGGCCATGGCCTTTGCAATCATTTGAGCCATTTCAAAACGGGTAATATCCTTTTGGCCTTTGAAAGTCCCATCTGGATAGCCATTAATGATACCTGCACTCGCCAATTGAGACACGGATTGATACGCCCAAGAATCTGGCGTTACATCAGAAAATGGATTAGCGCCGAAGGCAGTCGTTACACCCAACACAGCTGTTGCTGCCAACATAGCAACCAATTGATGTTTCATAAATACCTCTCTTATACAGAAACTATATGTTACACACGCTATAGTCGCATGAATCAATATATAAGTACCCTCGTTCCCCTTATATACACATCATACAAACATAATATTCCTTTCTAGTATAACAATGAGAGATAAATAATCGATAAGCAGAGAATAAAATATTCATATTATTTTCATTTTTAAGCAAGTATTAAATGAAAAAGCTGTCCCAAAATATGATTAAATCACATTTTGGGACAGCTTTATAATGCATTACATAAAGATTATATATCACATATTTTTTATGTATTCACACTGAATCATGTAATATGTCATTAATAATTTGACCTATATTACTAGTAATTTTACCTTTGCAATCATTAATATCTCGATTCAAAAAGCGCTCTTCTTCTATAGCAATAGTAACAAACTCAGCTAATTTACCTATCGCAGTATTACTTTTTGAATCTACACCAGCCCGTTCTTTTAATATGGTATAGGCTAATTTATTCTTTAATCCTTTTGGGGATAAAAATTCCGAAGCATTTGGCTCAATATATTCAGAAAATCCATTTTCATAATGAAGCAATAAAAATAATTCAAAACAAGGATTAGTGATACCTACAACAAATTTTTCTTGCCTAGCATTTTCAAGAATATCAGAGTAATGAGGTTGCCCACGTTCAAAAACATCCGCATCGAATACGACGACGATAGTGTCTCTTTCACCGTCAAAACAATCTCTAGTTTTATACTCACTCCCAAATTGAACTAATCGTTTAGGTGCGGATATACCCACATCACCTTCGGTTCGCTCTAAAATGCTTATATCAATAAAAGGATGTATGCCTAACTTTCTTCGAATTTTCATTAAGTGCTTAAAATAGGCTACTTCCGTTACACTACCTTCACACAAAAATATATACTTCTTTAAAGGTTCTACTTCTTCTTTATCATCTCGTACATTCCAATTAGAAAATTCTCGAAGGCCCATAATTACTCTCCTTTAATGGACACAATAGAAGATAACACCGGTATAGCACCATATCGCCCTTCTAAATAGGCTTTACTCAATTTGGTATCATAGCGTTCCTTGAATTTAGCAAGAGAATAAATATGACTACAGTTTTCATGGTCTCGTTCTATAAACCAAATTTCATCACGTCTAAATAATTTTAAATCCATAATGCTTGATTCATGAGTAGTAAATAGTAATTGCGTATCAGAATTCTTATGAGTTTCCATAAACAGTTCTAGGAAATGTTTCGTAAGATTAGGATGTAAGCTACGTTCTAACTCATCGATAATATACACCATATGATCTTTATTAGATAATATTAAATCCAATAAATCAAAGATACGTTGTGTCCCATCAGATTCTTCTTTGAAAGAAAAATCGAATGGTGATTCACCATGGTGTAAACATAAAGTCGTAATGTCAGGATGTTCTATATCTTGAAAGTCTATAGCAAAAAACGTATCATGACTACGCATCGTCAATTTGCCACCTTTGAATTCTGTAGTACTTAATTTAATTTTCTCTATCAAATTATTATAGACTTCTATCGGTAAGGACTGTTTTAATTCCTCTTGTGTAATTTTTTTTATCGCCACATTACTAATACCGGTATCAAAATCAGCAAGTAACTCGCTAATTTTTTCTAGTGAGCCTTCTTGGTAGTAATATGAAAAACTATTGAGGATTGTATTCGGTGTAATAATTACAATATGGTTACACAACCAATCATAGATTTCAAATAAAAATTCTAAGCCTTTTAACTTATTGATATCTTTACCATGATTCATAACACCTAAAAATAAACGATTTTGATCTTGTTGAGCAAAATCTTCAGCGTATATGGTAAATCGATTTACAGCATCCTTTGTTAGCTTTAGAGATCCCAACGTAGGCATTGCATTCTCTACTTCGAATAAAAGCTTAGCAGACCCATGTGGCCGTAATTCATATAGCCATTCTCCCGTTATTCTTCCTTCAGATAATAATACGGAAAAACCATATGCATAAAATTTCCCATTAAGTGTAAATTGTAACTCAAATTCACTATCTGTATGTTCATTTTCCGCTTTTGTACGAGAAAAAAATAATCTTGATTCAAAAGGTAATCCATGTTGCAAAGTCCACTGCATAAATCGCAAGATTTCAACCAAATTAGATTTTCCTGATGCATTAGCACCATAAATAACGGCATTCTTTAATATTTTAGTATCTTTAATTTTCCGAACATGACCTGTATGAGTTTGAATCTTACTAGAGGATATCATTGATAAACGTTCTGTTTTATCAAATGATTTAAAATTACTTGCACTAATATTTACTAACATAATTCACCTCCAACTACTCTCATCATACATAAACCAAATACATTTTTCAATATTATTTTTATTATTTGACGAAAAAATCGTTAAATAGTCAATAAAATATAATTCAATATGTAAACAATCAACTACCTAATTTTAATAATATCCGCTAACGCCTGCTCTGCTGCTTTCATAGATGCATATTTAGGCACTGTTCCTTTAATTAAATTACCTAAAATAACATTTGATTTGAGTAATTCATTACGTTCAATTTCATCACTGTATTTAACAGCCTCTAATGTTCCATCATTACGTTT
This sequence comes from Veillonella atypica KON, assembly GCF_002959915.1. Taxonomy (GTDB): domain Bacteria; phylum Bacillota; class Negativicutes; order Veillonellales; family Veillonellaceae; genus Veillonella; species Veillonella atypica. Next base: position 764,116 of record NZ_PPDE01000008.1, read on the forward strand.
ACGAGTAATATAAATATTATCTTTTCTCACAAAAGTATCCAATAGTTCTGGGTAATGAGTTGTAAAAATCAAGCAGGCTCCATGAGGGTTATAATCGCGATTTTCAAATAAAGATAAGATCCATTCTACAAGGCGTTTATTTATATGATTTTCTATCTCATCGAATAAAATATATCCGCCAGTTTTTAATACGGATTGGAGAGCTGGAAAGAAGTGCAATGCTTTTACAGTACCAGAGGATAAGATAGATTCTAACTCATCATAGGATAAATCGTACTCAGAATCACCATCTTTTTTGAATTTCAATTTATATTTATCTTTGCCCTCTGACTGTTCAATACAACTAATCGCACTATCAAAACACTGTATAATCGATACATCAGGAATCATAGGACGTATATTCCGAACCGTATTATATTTTTCAAACGAACAAAGTACCTTTGTTGCCTTATCCTTAAACATGCTCGCAATACTCATATCATCAAGTAAAAACTTAGCATCTTCAAAATCAGTACGTTGATTAACAACCTTAGAGCCTACAAAATTAAATAGATTCTTTTTAGTTAGTTTTGAGAACGATCGTACTTTCAATATCTCATTCTTATAAACAAAATCATATTCTTCGTCCAATGTATATCGTTTTATGATTGAAGATGTTAATTCTAATATTTGCTTACCAATTTCAAACCACATAACAAAAACTATTGGTTTCTCATTTGTACCATCAACACTTCCTATAATTTTCTGAATAATTGGTTTGATATGAGGATCATTTAACCTAGCGTCATTAGCCACAATCTGTAACAACATCTGAATAACCTCTAAAATCGTTGTCTTACCGGTCGCATTAAGACCTGTGAAAGCTATTAAATTTTGGGAATAAATAGACGCTCCACTGTCAATCCTATAAGCCCTTTCTATGTTGTCATTATCAGTAATTAACTGACTCACTTTATCAGTTGCCACTAAATTGATATGTAAATTTTTACCAAACAAATTCGTGTTGTGTATTTCAAATCCTAATAACCGCACTATAACACCTCCTTTTTAATTATTATATCATTTTTATATGATTTAAAACATTTATTTTGTTTAAAACAGAAAATTATACATATAAAAAGATGGCGAAACATGCGTTTCGCCATCTTTGTACATGTACTAAAACTACACTAATATATAAATAAAGTCTTAATCTTGCATCAGCTGGTCTATCGTTTACTGTCATCTTTTTTTAATATATCTTTTATCATCGAATCATTAATAATTTGATCAGCCCCATATAAACCATCTTGATAGTTCTTTTTAATCCCTTTAATACTTAACTCATTATAGTCAAAAACACTATATAGAGTAGATACACCATAATAACTCTTATCTACAAACCAAACTTGGTCAGTTCTTATGAGAGCATCCAATATATCTATATTATGTGTAGTCGCAATGAATTGCGTGCTTGTATCATTCCATTCATTAAAAATACGTAATAGGATATTAACTAATTTAGGATGTAAAAAACAATCAAAATCATCAATTAAAAATAGCTTAGAATTATGATGATTGTCCAAAATCATCATTGATAAAAATAATAATATCCGTGTACTGATACTTTCTGCTTCATAATCAATAGTAAAGCTTCTTCCATCTTTACATTCATATTCAAATTGAAGCAATAATCTAGATTCTAAATTTTGATTATTTTCTTGTATTGGTATGAAAGATTCTTGTATTTTAATATCTTTTATATGAAAATCTACAGCCTTCAAAAAATACAAGACTTTTTCTTTTAAATCAGGATTAGTATATAACGGCTTAAACAATTCCTGGTTGCATAAAACATTATGTCCTAAACCAAGTATAAGGATATCTTGTGCGAACCATTCATATGACTCTTTAGCTTCTGGTACATTATTTGATTGAGCAAAAAACAACAATGGTTGATTAGCTCTTAATGCGCCCTTTAAACCCTTTATTGATGACGGCATAATGATATCATCAACAGTCCTATTAAAAATGATATTATCATTCATAATTAAACGCTCTTCATTAATACTATGAGCATCATAATCTAATTCATAACAATATAAATTTCCATTTTTAATAAATTGAATTTTGAAATAAGTATTACCTTCTCCATTGGCAAAAGAATCAACAGGTAAAGCCTCTAACTCAGAAGATGTGCCATGAACAATAATAGCTCTAAGTAGTTGGAAAGCTCTAATCACATTAGATTTTCCAGATGCATTACCGCCAAAAATAAATGATGATTTAACAACATCTATATCTCTGGATGATATGGTATTTTCTTTAGTATACTCAACAATACCTTCACCTACCTCCATAGAAAAGGTGACTTCTTCTTTAAATGATCGAATATTTTTGAAAGTAAAATCTATTAGCACTATATCACCAACTTATATTTAAGAATTATATTGAACCCTAGTTGCATTAACGTAATTATCGTATAGTAGATAATTTATAATAACATTTACCTACTCTTATAAATACTAATTAAGCATTATTTTTCCAATCCTCTATAAGTACTTTTGCAGCCTTTTCACTAATGCTATGATTATTAGATTTATCATGACTTAATACAAAGGAAGCTAGTTAAATTTGATCTTCTGATGTAAACAAATCTAGGTGTCGTTTATCAAATACTCATCAAAGGAAACTTCTCTATAACAATTGTCAGTTGCTAAAATCTACATGATGGTGATCTTAAAATTTTATATTTAACATTTTAATATTTCTGGATGCCGTACAACCCAAGCTGTCAACTCTACATAAGCTTGTTTTATCTCTTCAAAATCATGACGTTCTATATGTGTAATAGGTGCATCTTGCTGTTTAGAATCTCTCCAGTTAATATCCTGTGCTGTATAGTTACCATAAAAACCGATTTCAGATTGTGTCATCCAATGGTACGGAGTTACAATGTGTTCTTGAGGTTCAAATAAGGAAGGCATTAAAGAATAATATTCAAAATCTTTTGGTGCTATAAGTTCAAAAATAGTAGGCATAATTTGCATATGATCACCAATACTATTTTTATTAATCCAATTAGCATCAATATCCTTATGATACATAGCAAAATATGTACAAAATGATTCTCTAATAGTTTGCTTTCTATATGAAAGCAGAGAATCTGCTATGCCACAGGAATGATCACCTGTGACTATGATAAGGCTATCTTCAAAATGTTCTTTCATATCATCAACGAAACGGAATAATGCCTGTTCTGCATACCAATAAGTACCCAAAGATGCTACTTTACTCTTATTATCTCTTACCTCTTTAGGAATATTTCCAAAAATCGTATCTGCATCCCATCCATATCGTTCAATAGGAATTGTGCTTGGTGAGTGATTAGATGTTGTATAAATAAAATGCATAGTTGGCTCATCATCAGCTGCCAATATGCGTTTTTTTACCTCATCTAAAAATAAATGGTCATACACACCTAGCCATGTAGCAGGTGCATCTTCACCACAAATATCTGGGCCACCAATACATTCATCAAAACCCATTGATGGAGCAAATAAACCTAAGCTAGCCCAAGAAATATTACCTCCATACCAAAGTTTAGTTTTATAACCCAACTTCTTAATTTGTTCTGGCAGAGAAGTAATTATAGTATGTTCCCAAAATTGTGTTTTCTCATTAATTTCTAAATTAGAATCATAAATCCCTGAAATGAGACTTGTAATAGCCGGTTGAGAAATCATGCCTGCAGGCAAAAAATTCTCCATAGAAATAGTATTCTTTTGTGCTTTAAACTTCTTTCCTGCATCGGCAATATGATATTCTGAATAAATATCATCCGTCACAGATTGTGTAAGACTTTCACCAACAAGAATAAAAATATGCTTAGGCTTGGGAATTCGCGGACCTTCAGCTTTTTTTTGTAAAAGCTCTAATGGATTTACTCCTATCTTTACGTCTTTAAATTCTGGAATAACACATAAATTTTTGATAGCTGTATCATCATCATGATTCAATACTTCATTAACATTATGTTTATGCACTAATTCTAATGCAATCAAATCATCAATAACGGCTTTAGCTAAAAATATATCATTTTTAATAATAGCTGGTACAAAATCCCACTCCGGTTTATTACGATGATTCAATGTACCACCATAACGTAACCAATAGAAAACCACTACCGTAAGAATAACTGATATAATTGTTCCCACTACTTGCCCTACAAATGGAAATGTAGGTATCAACAATACCGGTGTTAATAAAGTTGCATAAATTCCTAAAGATGTAATTACTGCAAAGGGAATAAAACCAAGTAAAATCCATAACCCATGATTTTCATTAAAAAATATATCTAGTAGATTCTTTTTATCAGCATTACCACCCAAACGAACTAATTCATTATAAGTATCTTTAAAATGATAATAATATATTAATTTTCCCATAAATGCAGCATATAATACCATCAAATACAATGTTAAAAGTATGGTTCTTACAATATCACCTACCGCGAAATAAGAGGATATAAATGCACCCGGTAAAGAGATAACTAAAAAGGAAACTAATAATACATAAGCATGAAAATCGAGTCCCCACCAAAATCCATAACTAAAGGTTTTAACTAGTTTTTTCTTATCCACCTTCCAATGATATGAGGGTCCATATAGTTTAATAAAAATAAATCTAAAGATAGCACTGATTATAGGTGCCCATATAAAGATTTTTAAATCCTGTTGTAGTCCTATTAGTAATGACTCGAGCATATTTCACCTCTGATGATAGTTATCATTTTATATAATCTACTGAGAACGTAAATATTTTATCCATACATCTTAGTATACAATAATAACAAATAAAATATACAAGTAATATGACAAAACCAGTGAAGTACTAAATAATTACTCCACTGGTTTTTATAATTTATTTAGTTTTACTTGTAGTCTTCAACAATTCCTCCCACTGTCCCCAAATGGATTCAGGGCTGAATTGTTTCATACGATCACGTCCGGCTTGGCCCATGGTAACGCGAAGGTTTTGATCTTGCATCAATCGTTCCAAGGCCTCCGTCAATGGTGTTACCCCATCATCACATAAGATGCCTGTTTCCCCATCGATGATAAGTTCATTAACAGCAGAGCAAGATTTATAGCCAATTGCTGGCAAGCCCATGCTCATCGCTTCTCCTAGTGAAAGCCCAAATCCTTCATAGGCGCTTGGGAAGGCAAATATATCTGCCTTAACGAGTACACTTGGTACATCGGTTGTCGTCCCCATAAAATGAACACGGTCTCCAAGTCCCGCCTTGGATACGATCATATCCAACTCTTTCTTGTAAATCTTGCGGTCCTCTTGGCCCCATAACTCGATATCCCAATTTGGATACTTCTCGGCCAATGGTGCAAATGCCTCAATCAATAAATGTGGTCGTTTATGGTTCTTATCGAGTCGCGCTACAAATACGATTTTGTAACGGTCTTTCACCTGTGAAAGCTCCGCCTGCTCTGCATATTGTGGAATGGCATTACCAATTACAACAGTCTTAGCCTCTGGCAGGTGATTTTTAATATGAGATTCAAAGGATGGCAATAATACTTGATTTACCGTACTCTTTGCAACCGCTTCAACCTCCTCTACAGGATAGGTATGAAAATAATCCTCAGGATCACCATGGCTCATGGTGATAACAGGAATATTTGTTTTCAAATCTAGCAATAACGCCTTTGAGGCTGCTGGTTGATATGACACGATTACGTCCGGCTTAGTTCGATCTAATACAGACTGAAGATGACCTAGTAAATACTTCTTCGTAAACTCATTATTCACACCACGAGCTTTACGCTTATCAAAGGCGCGCAAAATCTCCCGTTTTGCCTTATACCAAAGAGGAATAGAATGACTTTCACCCTCATAATGACATAGATCATACGCCTCGATGCCCGCATCAAGAGGATAATAAAAATCCCCTGTCTGCACATCGCTATATACAAGGCTCACCTCGTGGCCACGGCGCTGCATCTCATTGGCAAACGCAGCCGTCACCTTAGCAAGGCCACCTGTATCGCCTACCATCTTTGTTAAATTTGCTAATAAAATACGCATTACACTCACCTTTTTATTGCTTCTGTCTTTTTATGTCTTCCTACTGTCTTCTTCTGTCTTCATAAAAAACACTATATATAGATTAAATATGATATCTAAATACTAAATATAGTATCCAAATAATATAGAATGAAATGTTCTGTCTTTTTCTGTCTTCCTTCTGTCTTTTTCTGTCTTCCTTCTGTCTTCATTCGATATATAGTCAATTAACTATTACATTATTAATAATATAATAATTCCATAACCACTATTTCATAAATACAAGATAATTATATCATCTGATCAGTAATTTCTCTTATATTCCCCATCTGATACTTATACATATCATCCCAAAAATCTAGACATTGTTGTTGCCCAACCAAATATCTTTCTTTACAGGATAACTCATATACATATGCTAATAATTCATCAAGAGAAGCCGACACACATACAAATTCGTTATCATCATGATGTTGAATAATAAATTTTACTGTTTTACTAAAAAGATTATATATTTCAGATATTTTATATTTATTATCTTTTATAAAATCAATGAATTGATGTAACAAAGCTCTATTAACTCCACCAGAAAATATTGTATCAACAAATTCTGTATCCCTACCTAGTACTATCAATTTTTTTGAAAATAATTGACTAATACCCTTAAAAATATCTAATTTTTGATCCTGCATCATAATATACCAACTTTTAATTCGATCAATATATACTTCATACTGCCAATAAATATTAGCCATTTGCATCATGTTGTATAAATGACTATGAGTTTTCAAAGAATCAGTATTCTGCATATATGACTTCACAGCAGCATCATCTTTCATATATAACTCTAGAATGCAATAATCTGCTAACCGCCGTAACTCAGAATCTGATGAGTGGTAGCATTCTTTAACAATAGATATTATTGATGTTCTATATCCATCATTATATAAACTCATTGGTAGAAAATTGTTATATTCACTATTACATAACCAACAATTTAATAATAAAGAATTAACTATCTCTTTACCTACATCTTTATTTTTATTATATCCACTTATCAAAAACTTTAGATACAAATATTTGTCAAAATTAGAATTAAAATCCATTATGGATAGAATTTTATTCTTATATGACTCGAATATAATATAATCCGTATCAATTAAATGACATATAAGACTAATAAATAACCCCCTTGATGAATTAAGTTCTTCCATTATAAAACTATTTAAATCTTGAGCTTTTTTGATATCAGGATTCCTCACATTATTTAAACAATTATTACGAAAAAGGCCTTCTATAAAATCACGAATGTAACTATATTTATATAAATTAATTCTTTTATCTATCAGCTGTATCAAATACTTAGTTAGATTTCCTCTAACATCCAAAAAATTAGTGCATATATGAGATATAAATAAAGACAGTTCTTCATCAGATAACTTAGATAAAACTTTTTCATCAGTTAACCTAGAAAGTGTACATTCAATATATTCAATATTAATATCATTTCCAATAGATATAATTAAATTTACCATTTCATTTGTTTTTTCTTCTATCTTATGTGATAACGCATAAGAAATAGTTGATGTATTATTTTCTATTAATGAAAGCTGATTATATCTTCGTTTGGTACGATTGATATCTATTTGCTTATTAGTTAAAAGCTTTTTCCAATCAATCATAGATAATTTTTTAAAAGGAATAGAGGCTCTAACATATCCACTTACTATTTTAGTCTTAACCCCTACTTCAATACCATTTGGATACTTTCTATTTAATACACTAATAATGCCTTTCACCTTTTTATTTAATCGATTAGTATCAATACTATTTAAAATATTATATTGAAAAGCCCCCCAACAACTATGATAAGCATTTAAATATGAAAATCTTACCTTACCATTTCGTTCATTGTGAATATATTTAAAATGAGATTTAGATATATATTTCAATACTTTATCAATAAAATATGATAGTGTTTCATTTTTAACTGTACTAGTATGTTTATGAATTACATTTTTAACCACAATTAGTGCATTATCATTGTTACTACTATAATCAAACATATTCTGTTTTATATCACTGACTAAGTATATGAGAATTCCTTCACTATATTGAGTTGAAATAATTGAAAATGTAAATAAAATAATTTCTTTATATACATAGTTATCAACATTCCAAAGCTGCTTAATATATATCCAAATATTTGATTCATCAATATCACATAAATTTTGTATTGCAGACTTAATTATTTCCACTAATAATCTCTTATAAGAAAATATTTGTTTATTAGCAATCCAATTTCGATTCTCTAAATTATTAATATCTAATGGTATTAATTCAATCAATTTTTGTAATTGACCGACTGATATATGCACATCTAATGTAGAATAATCTTTATAAGGTTCACCAATATCATCATGTACTATTGATATTTTAAGTAATTCAAAAAATCTAAAATCATTATTCTTTATTAGTGATTTTAAATTTTCCATAACACTATAAGAATCAAAAAACTCTTTATAATATTCAACCCTTAATAGGAAAAATTCATCACAATCATAGCTACATTCTTTATAAAATATATTACTAAATTCACTCTTACTCTCAGGAAACAATTTAAAAAATTTATTAATTAACTTCGTACAAATAGGACTAGTATTACATTCTACTGTTCCTAATAGCCATATAACCTTTCTCATTAATTCTTGATTTAAAAGAAATCGTTCGAAAACTTTTAATTCAATTAATCTTTCTATAAGGATTAAATTCCCCCTTATAGCTTCTTGTAAATAAATCCCCCACTCTTCATCAAAGAAATTGTTACTAATATATGATATTATTTTTTCATTAATCTCATCGATTTGACCTATAATTTCAAAGAAAACATGTTTAACATAAAATCTAATATTTTCAGACCTTAAAAGAGTTTCACCAACTTCTAAAAACTTAATAGCTTCTTGGCTATTATATAATTGATCCAACATCATCTGAACTTGATATCGCCTCCATGGTGTTTGTTCAAATTTTGATCCAATTATCTCCTCTAAAGAGTTCCCCATTAACAATTGTTTCAGCATATCTTTAGCTATAAAATAATCAAATACAGATTGATGTATATAGCTATAACTATATCTATCATTAATAATAAGGCCCTCTGACTCCAATTGATTTAATATGGTGCTATAATCCTCTAATACTATACATGGAACTGAAAATACTTGATTAGTCACACAATACTCACAAAATTTACGAATACAACTATTAATATCGGTATCTTTTATATCAAGCTTTTCTACTATAGATTTCTTAATTTGAGATATCCAAGTATCTAGTAATTGACTTTGTGTCTGAAAGTTTCTACTACTGTTATTCGATTTTAATTTAATATCCAGCCAAATTTTCAAATTTAAAAATCGTTTTAATAATTGCTTCGTCCTTTTATTTAATTGATTATATTCATCACCAATTACGAAATGTATTTCATCATCTGATAAATTTTGAACTTCAAATCTAGAAAATAATTCATTATCAGTAATATCTTTTATATATTCACTGTATTCTAAATCATAGGATCGTGTCACTAATACAAGCCGTATAGGTGCAGAAGTTCTATTTTCATTAATACGCATAATAGTATTAATAATTTCTCTACAAATACAGTAAGATTCATGATAATTTCTAGAAGTCCATCTCATAGTATCTAACTGGTCTAGAATAATAATTGGAGACTGATATTCATATACTTGATGTATAACATCAACTAAATTAATCGGTAAATCCAATTTGTCATGACTCCAAGTATCTAAGCTATTATCTGGACTACAATCTTTTAAATTAATTGCAACATATGGTTGCTGATTAGCTTCACATTTTTGCATTAAAGAAAATAATAATCCTGATTTACCAATACCTGCACTACCATGAATAATTGTAAATACATTTTTATTAACAACTTTATAACATTCATTATAACAATTGCGTTCTACAAACTCATTTTTAGAAAAAGGATAATTCGCTTTAAATCGATCATTTAACGACTTAATCTTTCCTATAACTTGACTGTCATTTCGTAAATTTCTTAATTGTAAGTTATTTCTATTTAACCAATCTCCAATAATTTGACTATCAATAGAATGTGAATAATTATTTTCATTCAATAATATTGTAAGTAAACTTTTATAAACTAAATCTTTGTCAGTTAAAAATAGAGATTCTATGGTACTTATATTCATTTCATGAAGAGTAGAATCACTTATCTGTCTTATATTTATTCGTTTTAAATATGATAATATTCTATTATAATCATCATCTGTATATTTCTCTAAATCACCTATTAACTCTCTACAAATACTCTCAAAGAGTTTTCGAGTATCTTTCCCAGCATTTACTATTTGATAATCATAAAAATCTTTACCACAATTATTTGAGTTTCTAGCTTTATCACTTAAATCAGCCAACCCTTTAAATGTTAACGGAGAAACAAGACTAACTTCGTTGCTATCATTTATCGATAATTTATCAATCCAACGACTAATAATATTATTTTTTTTCAAATCACTTATAGTCCAAGAGTCTTTTCCCGCATTACTCGCTTTACACTGATGATAATCGTAATAATCTTCCTTTATTACGCTTACATCGACACCATCTGAACTAGGACCAATAGGTTCCCAAATAAAAGACCTAATATTTCGTTTTATTACTTGAAGAATTTGACATATTACCCACTCATATTCATATTTATTTCCGTCTTTATCTGCTTTCCCACCATGCTCTAATGACATAGTATCCCCCTATATCAAAACTATGAAACATCTATTTTATTTATTGTATCACTATTTCTATTGTATCAGCATATTTTTTCAATACTAAAAAGAAGGCCTTAATCAAGACCTTCTCATCTCACCATTATTAATTTTTAAGATTCTTAAAAACTTCTACTTCTTCTGGTGTCCCCAATACATGAACATACTCAGGTTCAATATCCTGTATACGTACGTTCATCCCATGTTGAATCATCCAATTATACATAGGTGCAATATATTGTTCTCCATGTTCTAAGTAACCACTCTTTACATATAGCTCATCATAAATCTCTTGGTATAACCGAGCCGTACGGAAATAATAAGCACCAATAGTACAGTTATCAGAAATACGTGTTTTTTCTCGTACCTCTATCGCATTTCCATTTGAATCTAATTTAACAAAGCTCCAATGATCTCCATCAGCTTTAAAACAAGGTATAAATCCATCACCAGTTATCTTACCTATATTCATTTGGCCTGCTTCAACATAGGTATCTATATTGTAAATAAATATTGGTTTAGATTCATCACAATAAGGAACTGCTAAACTTGCTGTTTCAGCTTGTCCTTTAGTGAGTCTATCTAGTTCAATAATCTTATAGTTTGGAATACCTATCTTTGCACATTCATTTTCAATAAATGATATTGCATTATCTTCTTTACGTACTAAGAATATAAATGTTTCTTTTTTGAAAGCATCCATACTTATCATAGACCACTCAAATAAAGTTTTCCCTTTAACTTCTATTTGATATTTTGGAACTGTATATCCTGCTTTTTGAAAGCGAGATCCAAGACCACCCATGGTAATTACAATATTCATTTGTGGGCCTCCCGACTTGATTGTTTACAAATAGCTAGTAATTCTTCTTCGCTATACTTTAAAAATTCATCAGGACGTACAGAACGATCATCAACATAAAATCCTCTATGCCCAGGCCAAGGCTTTCCATAGATAATTTCATCATAAGGAATATCCCATTTATCCAGCCAATTTAATAATACTTTAGCTGTATTAGCATTAATAAGACCTATTTGCCCTTGGTATGTTCTCATATTTCTAGAAGTATTAAGTACAATTGTGGCACCTGCGTCTTTATAGTCTCTCATTTTAGCTACCATCTCTGCATCAGGTATAATATCCTCATATTTTTCATTTTTATCTTTAATAGGGCAAATTGTACCATCTATATCAAATATAATTCGCAAGTCCTTTTTATCCATACCGTTTATCCTTCTATCTCACGAATAACCTGTTCCAATAACATAACACCTGTAGCTAACATCGCAAATTGACGTTGCTTATAATCACTATGTAAAGGAATCATACTGAGAAATAACGTAGCTTCAATTAATCTAACAGCTTGTATATTATCTATGCTTTCACGAAAAACATCTAAAAATACATTAGTGATATTATCAATTTGTTTATGCACATGATACTCAATAGTATTACCGATAACATCAATATCAAACATATCCTCAATGATAAAATCATATTTACCTTCTAGTGTATGCATGAGTTTAGCTAATTCATATCTAGCATCACCATAGATATCAAATGTTCCAAATTTGCCTCTAGGGTCAATGACACGTATAAAATCATAGGTATCTTCAATTAAAATATTAGCAAAACACAAATCCCCATGAATAATATTAAACTGACCAGTAAACGTATAAACAACCAGCTTTTCAATAAGTTGTGGCAACATTTTTAGATATTCATTTAACGAGCGATATTCTTTTTCATTTATAGTAATTGTATTTTCAAAAAAAGAATGAAAGTCTGGTTCATTCCGCATCATATCTAAGCGATCAAATGTTTTCTGTAAATAAATATCTCTTAATGCTGCTTCAAATTGAATTCGTTCACCTGTTACTGTAAATTTACCCATATCATTAATAGCAAATAATAACTTTTGAAAAATGGCTTGCCATTTAACAAGTGGTAAATCACCGAATACTAAACTTTCATGTAACGTATGATATCCATAATACTCCATACTTACATAAGGATCTGTTAGATCTAACGAGTAATCATATACACGAGGTAGCAAATACTGTAACTTATTAGGAATTCGTAAATACCAACGGATTTCATTTACTAATTTTTCTTTATTTTCACTTTTCTTTTTTAGAATACCCCGCTGCTCATCAATCTCAATCGAATTAAAAGAACGAGCAGCTACGCTAGTAGTAGCTTTTGAGTAGTTATCACTATGACCTACATCAAACCAATTCTGACTATGCAATATAGTAAATGGATACTCTTGACTATAAGTAAAGATAGCTTGATAAAATGTATCCATATCAGAATGTACATTGCTATACTGTTTAAGTAACTCTAAGAAATAATGAGGATTTGTAAAACCAAAGAGTCCTACAAAAATTCCTGAAAAATTAGAAATTTGATGATTTTCAGATAATGGACATTTATCTAATATATCAGTGATTATTCCATTATTATCCTTAAAATACGTCCACTCATCAGTACTCATACCTGATGCATAGTAAAAGAAATTATGGTTATTTATTGGTACATGTTCATCCAATAAGAAGTCTGCAAAGTTTACATATATATAATCTATTAACGGTTCCTGACCAAGAATAAATTCCATACCATATTGAATTGTATAACCTAAATCTCTTAGCTCATCTAATTCAATAATACGAATTGGTAATTTCTTAGAATTAATGTAGTCATTTATAAGTAGTTGTTTTCTTTTAACAACAATGTAAATTACATCTACAATATCCTTATACTTATCGTAAAGACGTTCAATCATCGTCTTATTTCCTAACGGAAATAGTGCTGTTGGTAACTCCCCAAACTTATTACGCATATCAGATGGTACTAATAATGCACTAGGTATCAATAATGCCTTCATGAGCTTCCCCTCAACATGAATAAATTATAATTAAAATGCTCATATTCCCTGTAGCATACTACTTATTAATCTGAATAAGGACGACCAGCACAAATATTTATTTCAAAATTACCTATAGATAATCTAATAGAGAATAACTTATATAAAATAAAGACTAAAAACTCTATTTTTAAAAAATTTCTATGTAATTTAAAACGTACTATACGACTCAACTTAGATTTAAAACTCATAGGCCTAATAAGAGTCCATCCTGGATAATTAATAATATACGTATCTAATTTCTGTTGATTTGCTATATTAAATATAATATGTTCCGGCATTGTTACTTCTAAAGAATTTTCAATTCTCTTTAATTCTTGTTGTGATCCATTCATTATAGATTCGATTACAGGTAACTTACCAAAAAACATTAAATCATTTCCGCCTAAATTAAAATATCGAATATTTACTTCTGATAAATCTTTTGCAAAAGTAAAAAGTGATTTATCCAATGTTTCTTCAGGGGCACATGATTCATATAATTCAATATTTAATGGATCTAATAAAACAATATCTGGTCGTATCATTACAACCATATCATATTGAATATTATTTTTTAATGCATATTCCTTACATAGTGAAAAACTATTTTTCATACTATGATACATAGAATACAATCCAAACATTGACACTTCAACACCATATAAAGATACTCTTTTATTTTTTGTACTAACTTTAACATTACCTAAATCTTGTACAACTTGTTCCTCAATTTTAATACTCTTAAATTCACCATAGGTATCAATAATCGCTGATTCCTTCACTATACCTTTAATCTCTGTATTCTCATGATGAGTCTTAGTATGATGATTGTACGTAGACCATGTATGCATAAATAAATCACAGTCATATCTATTAATCAAGTTAGTTTTTATATGCGGAGCACACTTTTTAAATGTTCTCAAATGCCCAAAAAAACAAACCGCTATTTTCATAACTATTCCCCTATTATTTCCAATTAGCATCAAACAAACGATTTGGATAATTACTATCAACTATAATAAATTGTTTTATACTTTATATCTAGCAATAAAATCTTCAACATTAGACCAATACTGCATACTATTCAAAATCTTATCATCATTCCATTCCCACCATTTCATTTTTAATAAAGATTCTACAATATTATCGGAAAATCTTTGCCTTAATACTCTATTACTGCCTACTACAACAGTATATGGCTCTACATCTTTAGTAATTATACTTCCTGCACCTATAACGGCCCCATCACCAATAGTTAAGTTACTTCTAATGATACTATAAGCGCCAATCCATACATCACTTCCGATTCTAATACTTTTTAAAGTATTAGCAGGATTAATTTTTTTATCTAATAATGTATTCCAAGTACTTACATAATTAATCGGATGACCATTTCCCACAAGACGTTGGTCTATTCCAATTGAGCAAAAACTACCAACAGAATGTATTTCCTCTGTTTTTAAAGATCTATATCCATAAGTATACTTTCCTACTGGAAAGTTTAAAAATTTATCATAATAATATCTAGCCAAATTATCTTTCCAGCCGTATTTCTTTCTAGAATATTTATACACCCATTCTGGTGGATTAGTTGTACCTCTTAGCTTACGAGTTACGTCTAATAATATCCGTTCAAACTCAGTAATTTCATATTTATCTTTTAGTTCCATAAATACCTCATAGATTTTGATTTTTAAATATTGCTATATATCTCATCAATCCATCTTGCCAGTTTGGCAACTTATTAAATCCATATTCTATCAATTTAGACGTATCCATTCTTGAATTTAATGGACGTATAGCTTTTGTCGGATATTCAGAAGAAGGAATAGATTCTACAGTTACGTTCATATTAGCTAATTTAAAAATAGTACGCGCAAATTCGGCCCAAGAACAAACGCCTTCATTATGAGCTTGATATATACCATACTTATCTGTTTGAATCATAGAAACGAGCAGCTTAGATAAATCCTCTGTATAAGTTGGACTACCTATCTGATCATCAACAACTCTTAATATACTATGTGTTTCACCTAATCGTAGCATGGTCTTTACAAAATTATTACCATGTATACCAAATACCCATGAAATACGAACAATAAAATATTTATCTAAATATTGCTTAACAATCTTTTCACCATCAAGTTTCGACTGACCATACACATTTTTAGGCCCTTTTTCATCATTTATTTGATAAAAACTAGTTCCTTTTCCCGGAAAAACGTAATCAGTACTGATATACATAAGTTTCGCATCAATCACTTTACAAGCATCTACAACATACTTTGTACCATCTACGTTTACCTTACGACAAAGCTCTATTTCATCCTCTGCTTTATCTACAGCTGTATAAGCGGCACAATGAACTACAATATCCGGACTGTATTCAATAATTAAACGATGTACAGAATGTTCATCAGTTAAATCTAACATATCTCGTGTCGTACCTAAACACTCTATATGTTGCTCCTTTAATTCACGAATAACATCCTGTCCTAATTGACCATTAGCACCTGTTACAAGGACTTTCATCTTACTTTTCCTTACCTATTTGAATACATATCTTCATAATAATGTTGATATTCCCCACTAATTATATGTTCCCACCATTCTTGATTATCCATATACCATTGAATGGTTTTTTTTATTCCCTCATCAAAAGATGTTTTCGGTAACCAGCCTAATTCATTATTAACTTTAGTAGGATCAATAGCATACCGTTGGTCATGCCCTGGTCGATCTGTAACATAAGTAATTAACGATTCATCTTTTCCCAATGCAGATAAAATCGTTTTTACTACGTCAATATTAGCACGTTCATTATGACCACCAATATTATAAACCTCTCCTACACGACCATTTCTAACAATTAAATCAATGGCTTCACAATGGTCCTCTACATATAACCAATCACGTACATTCTTTCCATCCCCATATACAGGTAATTGTTTATTATTAAAAGCATTAATTATCATCAATGGAATCAATTTTTCTGGAAAATGATACGGTCCATAATTATTTGAACAACGAGAAATCGTTACAGGTAATCCATACGTTCTATGGTAGGCCAATACTAATAAATCAGCAGATGCCTTAGATGATGAGTAAGGACTCGATGTATGAATTGGTGTCTCTTCTGTAAAAAATAAGTCAGGTCGATCTAGTGGTAAATCACCATACACTTCATCAGTAGAGACTTGATGATATCTCTGAATTCCATATTTACGACAAGCATCCATTAATACAGCAGTCCCCATAATATTCGTACGCAAGAATACTTCTGGATTCTCAATGCTTCTATCTACATGAGATTCAGCTGCAAAGTTAATAACTATATCTGGTTTATATTGCTCAAATATTTCATATATAGCTTGTCTATCTGCAATGTCTGCTTTCACGAAAGAAAAATTAGACTTATCTTTTACAGGTTCTAACGTTTCTAAATTACCTGCATAGGTTAGTGCATCAACGCATATGATATGGTCCTCTGGATACTTAGCTACCATCATATGTACAAAGTTACCACCGATAAATCCAGCACCACCAGTTACAATAATATTCATATGTTCACCACCCTATTGTCCACTATCAGCCATTGTAAAGGATATCTTATTCTCTAATTCATCAAAAAATGGTGATTTGGTATCCTTCTCAGATAGGATAGGGTTTTCTATTCCCCAATTAATAGCTAATGTAGGGTCATTCCATCGAATACCTCCATCTGCTTCTGGTGCGTAATAGTTATCTGCTTTATACATAAACTCAACATGATCTGTTAATGTTACAAAACCATGTCCAAAGCCACGAGGGATTAGAAATTGTTTTTGATTTTCTTCACTAAGTTCAACGCCATACCATTGCTTATATGTAGAACTATCCTTACGAAGATCAACTGCCACATCGAGCACAGCACCACGAACACATCGTACTAATTTGGCTTGTGCTTTATCCCCATATTGAAAGTGGATGCCACGCAATGTACCTTTTACAGTAGATGATGAGTGATTGTCTTGTACAAAATTATAAAATAAGCCAGCTTCTTCCATAGTTCGCTTATTCCATGATTCCATAAAGAATCCTCTATGATCACCAAAGACTTGTGGCTCAATAATCACAAGTCCTTGTATACCTGTTTCTGTAATCTTAATTCCCATACTATATACTCCCTATCCTTGTATTTGTCCCTCTGCTACACGCCGTAAATGTTTACCATATGGTGATTTGCCATATAGCTTTGCACTCTCTAGTAATTGTTCTTTACTAATCCAATTATTACGATAAGCAATTTCTTCTAAAGCAGATATTTCAATACCAGAACGTGTTTGAATAACTCGAACAAATTCAGATGCATCACTAAGAGAATCCACAGTTCCTGTATCTAACCAAGAATACCCTCTACCAAGAGTGTGAACACGTAAATCACCACGTTCTAAGTACATTTTATTTAAATCGGTAATTTCTAATTCTCCACGATCAGATGGTGTTACCTTTTTAGCCAATTCACAAACATCTTTATCATAGAAATATAACCCTGTAACGGCATAATTTGATTTAGGATGTTTCGGTTTTTCTTCAATAGATTTGACTAATCCATTTTCATCAAATTCAACAACACCAAAGCGTTCTGGATCTTCTACATGATAACCAAATACAGTAGCACCACTTGTAGCCTGTGCAGCTGCTTGTAGTTGTTTTCTCATACCGGCACCATAAAAAATATTATCACCTAAAATCAAGGCACAAGAATCTCCATCAATAAATTCTTCACCAATAATAAAGGCTTGTGCTAATCCATCTGGTGATGGTTGCTCTTTATATTGTAAATTAATACCATATCTAGAACCATCACCTAATAATCGTTCAAAATTAGGTAAATCCTGTGGTGTTGATATAATCAAAATATCCTTAATACCTGCTAACATAAGCATAGATAATGGATAAAAAATCATTGGTTTATCATAAATAGGCAATAATTGCTTAGATGTTACTAATGTTAGTGGATATAGACGTGTCCCTGATCCACCGGCCAAAATAATCCCCTTCATAAAACTAACCCCTCTCACTAAGAATAGTAAAAACACACAATTCTTACATCTTAATTATTCGAACACTTGTTTAATAAAGTGCTCCATTTTATATATTGAACGAACCTGCTCACCACCAGTGCTAGCAATCCGATTACGTTCATCTCCATGTTGCATATAATAGTCAATTTTTCTAATAAATTCATCATCAGTTTTATATGTAGCAAAATGAATTCCTGAAACCAATTTAAGATTAGCCTCTTCTTGTTCACTAGATAACAAGAAATTATTATTCCCTATCACTTCAAAAGTTCTACAATTATAACTTTTATGTTCTTTAATATGTATATTGAGATTAACTTTTGTATTTCTATAAATCTCAACTGCCTCTTCTGGCTGTATAAATCGATTTTCTACATATTGTGCTAAAACAGGGTATCGTAATCTAAATTTAATTTTCCCTGTTACTCGTTGATACCAATTATTCCAATGCCAAAAATGACCATATAGTTTTAGATTATATCCTTTTTCCTTACAATGTATTGCTAATCGATTCAATAATTGTAATCGGTAACTATTCTTAGGTACTAAACCAATAAAAGAAATATCAATGGAACGATTTTTATTACTTTCTACTGGATTCAAACAAAAACTTTCTCCAGCTACCAATGGTACATAATCAATATCTATTCCAAATGTAGACTTTGCATATTCCACATCATCTATTTCAAAAGAAGATACCTTCTTATATTTATATAATCGGTCTTGTCTTAATTCAATACGATGCATAGAATCCCAAAACCACAAATAACATTTATATTTTCCAAAAAAAGATTCTTTTAAAAAATACTCATTTTTATTTTTGAAATCATTAATAACAAGAACCGTATCTGACTGATTCTTTGACATAAATGATTCAAACTTATCTTGTAATGATTTAGTAACCTTATCATTTGGTACAATGAATGGAATCATTTCAATACCTACATGTTTCCCTGCGGCCACTAAATTAGAAGCAAATATCTGAAATGCTGCCTCCATTAATACTACAACTCGCATTAATATACATCCCCTAATTTATTAAAACCCTTACATATTTAATTTTCTAATTAATTTATAAAACATCTATTTCAAATATGCCTTCAAATTCCCCCGAATTTGTTCTTCATATCCATCAAGTAATTCATATCTCTTCCGATATTGGCTACGTTTTTGTGATTTAATTTCTTCAATCGGTTTTCTGTATTCTTCCAACGGTATTTTAAAGAATCGTGGATCTTGTGTAACTGTACCGCCAATATCTTCCCACAATGGATCGAGTTCAGCTACCTTTGCCTTATGACCGCGTACCATATGTGTATTGGCATAGAAACCTTCGTCAGATACGGCGTACATAGATTGCACTTTACAGTATTTAGCGAGTTCCCGAATCAAGAATACGATAAAGTTTTTTGGCCGATAGCCAAACATTTTTTTCGTAATATGTTTTGCGTTATCGAGGCCATCCTTATACCCTTGGATGGTACCAATCCACAATGCTGGTTCCCCTTCTAACCCTTTGCCGAGGCGGATATTCGCATGATATACGCCTTGGTCGCCTAGTTGTAACAGAATGGTAAATAAACCTTCCTTACGTTGACCGGTCATAAAGTTAAGGTGTGCGGTCATATTTAAATCAGCATCTTCCCATAGTAGAATGCCTTGTTTTAATCCTTCCGGTTTTAGTTCATCCGGATTATATAGCATTTCGATGGCCTCTGGCGTAAATACGTCTTCTAAGGCTGTAAAGTGATTCTTTACTGCATCAATGCGTTCACGCAAGGTAGATTCTTTAAACAAGAATATACGGCTCATCAACTCATAGAGACCTTCTTGTTTATCTAAAATATGTTGATCTGGTGCGTAGCTTTCAAAAAAAGACTTATATTCCATCATTTCTTGTTTGTGGCCTACAGTTCGCAAGAAATGCAAGACTACGCGTCGTGTTTCACGCCACGATTTTTTCCCATAAATAGCTCGACCATTAGCCCATTGGTCCTTTATATATTGAAACATACACTCTCCTTACTTATTCTATACATTAATAATCGAATCCATCATCCGTTTATGTCCAAAGTCTTCATTGGCTTGTACCAAACCCGCCTCATATATGTCTGGATGTTCAATCATTTTGTTTACGAATTGTTCTAATCCAGTACGAATCGTATCCACCGAGGATATGTCTAAGCTTTCACCAACGTGATAATCGCGCAGCACCTCAGGATTAATTTCAGGTGATACCAAGGCCGGTTTATAGAACCCGATAGCCGTGTAGAGCATGGCGCTCCAGTGATAGCGATAGCGTTCAGCACCGTATGGCATCAAGATGGCATCTACATCGAGTAGAGCCTTATCCCAATCGGAACCGATAAGGTTCGCATGGAGGAATGAAAGCCCTGGCACGTCCTTATATTCGTTAGCGATAGCATCGAATAGTTCGCCGTCCTCAGGTTTTGCTGTCGCCCCTTGTACCAAGAGTTCTACGGGACCTGTAAAGGTAGCCGTTTTAAAAGCATCTAATAAAGGGATAATATTTTTTTCCTTGCGAAACTGACCGAAAAAGCCAAGACGAAGTGGCGTATGTGTAGAGAAGGTTGGCGTTTCACCCGTTGAAGGGGTAAACACAGGAGGTAAGATAGGACGTACGCGCGGTAGATCACTGCGCAGCATATCGTCGCGCAAGGTAATGACATCTAGGTAAATATTCGGACATCGATTGGCACGTTCCGCCTGTTTCAAGAACCGTACGTTTTCACCCTTGCCAATGCCATGGAAAATAAAGTGAACTGGTACCTTTGCATGTTTTAAAGGCGTATCCAATAGTGCTTTTATATAGCGATACGTGGAGGTAGGAATGATCAAAGCATCACAATGATATTCCTCTAATTTCTTGGCAGCCGAAGTAAACCATGCGCGGCGGCGGCGTTCGCGTAATATAGATAAGAACGGCTTTTTCCATTTCGATGCACCTGCATAGGTCACTACCTCTCCGCCCTCAAGATAGATAACGTCAACGCCATAATCAACCTTAAAGGTAAAATTCTCCGGCACCATCAATACCGGTTCATGACCTTGGCGTTTTAATTCATTGATGATCATGCGGTCAAATTCTACCTCATGACCAGCAGGCATAATGATGCTTTCCAAAATGGCTACGCGCATTGTGGTCCTTCCTTTCTCTACTAACACTCATCTGTTATTTAGAATCTATTATCTAGATCTGTTATAGTTTCCCATTGGATTTCAATAAATAATATAGCTTTACGTACTTAATCATGGTATAGAAATAATGGTTCACGGAAAGGATAAATCCCATTTTTCCATCTAAAAAACCTCTATCTAAAATGTACACCTTGAAAAAAGCCCAACTTGGACGGATAAGAATATCCTTTACAAAGGAACAGGATTTTCCGTTTTCCTTATATTTCTTAGCCGCCAATGTCGTATAATTATTGAATTTATTAAAATACTGATGCCAATTATCGTAAGTATAATGATACATTTTGCCATGTAATTTAGCCTCAGGATAGGTGCTGGATATAGTTTCGTGTACAAATCCTTCTATATTCGTGCCTTCTTTTGGCATAAATCGCAACACGTAATCAGGGCGCAACACACCATGAGTGGCCTTATTGTGATGGAACACATTGGACCGTTCAATCCAGTATGCTTTCTTCTCATTCTTAGCCAGCACATCTTGTACTTCTCGTTGTAATTCTGGCGAAATGCGTTCATCTGCATCGAGGAAGAAAATCCATTCGGACCGAGCCTCTTCGACAGCAAAACGTCGTTGTTGAGACCAATCGCCATTCATAGCATGATGTACGACGCGAGCCCCCATAGATTCGGCAATCTCTACCGTTTTATCCGTGCTGCCGTCATCAATAAGAAGTACCTCATCAGCAAATTGTGCGGATGCGATACAGTCTTTCATATGTTGTTCTTCATTTTTAGCCAAAATAATGACCGTTACTGTTGCCATGTATGTCTCCCCTATTGTACATTAGCATAAAATTTCATCATCCACGCCGATAAGGAGCGCCAGTATTCCGCGTCCTGTGCATGGTTATCGATTGGGCGGATGTATTCGGATGGTTCCGCCGTGTAGGTTTGATATTGTCCGTAATCGCCGAGCACATCCCCTACCATGTCGCTTGTGATCCATTGGTATGGCGTTACATGCACATCCGGTTGTTCATCGAATGCGGATGGTACCGCCGCATAATATTCGAACCCTTTTGGCGCGATGGCCTCTATGATGGTTGGCATGATGCTTAGATGCGTGCCAATAGATGCAGGTAGTGATGTTTGTGAAAGCTCTGGATGTTGTATATAAAATACGGTATTACGAATTTCACGCATCGTGTAATCGCGGTGTAAGAAGGATGTATTATTAAATTCACCAAATAGATTGGAATGGTCACCCGTTACGATGAACAAGCTATCCGGGAACTTCGCTTTCATAGCATCTACGAAATCAAAGATGGCCTTATCACAATATTTATAAGTTGCTAAGCCCTTATTGCCATCCTTGCGATTTAAAATGTCATCGCCAACGCCAGGCAAATCGCGGCGCGCATCGAAATCAAGGTACTTATCTTCTAATTTATAGGGACCATGATTAGTCGTAGTATATACAAAATGGAATGTCGGTTTCTCCATATCCACAATGCATTTTGCCGCCTCTTCGAGGAATACGTGATCGTATACGCCAAGCCATGTTTGCGGTGCTTGAGGACCACAGAATTCAGTAGCATTTTCAATGCGGTCAAAGCCTTGAGCCTTGCCGTATTTCGTAAAGTTACCACTCGATGAGTTACCACCGTACCAGTAAATGGTTTGGTATCCTAATCGTTTTATCTGTGCTGCCAGAGCAGTTGGCAATGTATTATTCCAGAAAATTTCCTTTTCATTTAATTCCATGCCGCTATCGTAGATACCGCTTATGAGACTTGAAATAGAAGGACGTGACACATTACCGGCTGGCAAGAAATTAGGCACACACGCCGTATGCACACCAGCCGCAAACTCACGCAATCCTGGACAGATATTAAAATTCATATACAACGGATCCATGGACCACTGAGGGATGCTTTCACCAACAATCAAAAAGATATGCTTAGGTTTAGCAATGCGAGCACCCTTTGCCACGCGTTTAAAGGCATGCAATGGATTATCCAAGGTTTGCCAATCACGGCACGGCATAAGATGATTCACATCCTCTACGAGTTCCTCATCCGATTTCATTTGCGCCGCCGTCAACGGCGTTTTGCGAACCAATTTGAGAGCCTCTAAATCATCGATGGTCGCCTTCGCAAAGAAGATATCCTCCTTAACGATGGTTGGCACCACGTCCCATTCTGGTTTATTGCGGTGATTCAAGGTCCCACCATAGTGAAGCCAGTAGTAAATCACCACATAGAGCGCCAAGAACCCAAAGGCACTTGCGCCGGCTGCAATGTTGCTTTCAAAATGAGGATACGGAATGGACGGAAGAGCCGATAACAATGTGCTAGCACCATAGCTAATGGCCGCCACAGGAATGAATCCGGCGAGTACCCACCATCCCTTGTCTTGATTGAAGAAGATGTCAATGAGGTTTTTCTTATCCGCATGCTTACCATAGTGCAACATGTAGTTATAGGTGTCATTAAAGTGCTTATAGAATTGCATCTTACCTGCAAAGGCAGCATAGATAATGCAACTCAACACCGTATTGAGGACGATGGCTGCTGTCATGTAGTAATCTGGAAAGGCCAAGAATGGCAATGTACCAAGCACAAGCAAAATCAACAATTGATACGCGTTGATATCCATGCCCCACCAAAATCCAAAGGTAAAGCAGGTACGAATGATTTTTCCCTTGCCCTTTAGCGTTTCGTACGGATGGTACACTGCGATAAAGATGGCCCTAAAGATAGCACAGAGTATAGGCATCCAGAGGAATAGTTTAATATTTTGTTGGAGGGATAAGAAAAATTGTTCACCCATGATCGTTCCTTTTGTAAGTTTTGTAAGTAAACAAACCCTATATACTCCCTGACAATATCGAGTTCATTCCATTAATGATATAAATTAAAATATTCCCCTATTGGATAATATCCCCATGTTTCAAACGCCAAGCGGTTAGTTCCCGCAAGGTTTTCATATAGTTAGCATAGACTTGCGGCATTTTCTCATCTTCTAAGTATATACCGGTCTTATCCATCCACAAACGGTGATTGAATACGAACGGTCCTTGATTAAATAGGCTCGGCACCATGGCCTCATAGGTTTGCCCCGTGCGTCCTACGAGTTCCGCCAAGGTCGGAATGATTTGAATGCTCATGCCAAATGTGTCTGGTGAAAGCCATTCTTTTTTAATGCCTTGGCCGTAGAAAATAATTGGAATCGTGGAGGCCACCTTAGGACCTTCCTCACGAGCGAAGGTAAAGCGTTCGCTGTGGTCACCGGTGATGACGAATAGAGCGGTTGGATCAACTTGTTCCTCTTTGCTGATAAATTCGCCCATCACATGGTCTGCATACCAAATATGACCCATTTCATTGATTTGCTTATCCGTATTCGCAATGGAATCTGGCAAATTCTTACGAACCTTATCCGCATCATAGCCTTCCTTAGCCACATTCACACTATATGGTGGATGATTTGACGTTGTCATGATAACATTAATGATTTTTTCACCACGATGTTTGTCCATGTACGCATTGATGGCCTTGAACATATCTCCATCGGCTACGCCCCAAGCGTTTTCTTCATCGCTTGGCATTTCGGATGCATCGTGGAATTCATCAAATCCTTGTTCCAACGCAAAGTTCTTAACATTTTGCCACGTACTGAACCCGCCGTACCAAAATACGGTTTTGTAACCGAGTTTTTTCATAACCGGTCCAATACCAAGTCCATATGGTTCTTGTAACATGCCTACGTTATAATTTGGATACATCCCCGTATCCGGCATGCCCGTTAATAAACCAATAATGGCAGGCATCGTACCCGTTCCTTGAGCTAAGGCCATTTGCGTACCCATCGCCTGTGGACTAGCCGCGTACTTACGACCTTGCTCTACAAGATAAGCACCAGGTTCATTGAATTCAGCAAGGAATGGCCATAAGCCATAGGATTCACCGAGAATGATATTAATAGATTGCGGTTGTTGTTGTAATCGCTCTGTTGTTATCGTTTTTGTGAAAGCTTCATCAAATCGTGTACTATTAAGATTACCGCCAATGGATTGTATTTTTTCATGTAACTCAGCAGGTGTTAAATGAATATCCTCTAATTCTGAAGTCCGTTTAGCAATGGATTTCACACGGTATAATGCTTGTGCATCGTCCAAAATCGTTTCATTTAACAGATTAGAATTAAGACGCGCTGCGCTTTCCCAGTTAATGGAATTCGTGTACCCAAAAGCTCCACCAAAGCGGAAAAATACGAATAACACGCCAAATCCAACAAAACTGAGGATCCCCGTAATCCATTTACTATGCTTAGTGCTAGGTGTCCATTGAATGGTTTTCGTATTGAGGACTTTCACCAACAGCCAAGTCAAACTAATGCTCAGCGCAATACCACCAATTAAAAATGGAATAGCATGGTATTCATTGATACCCGTATTGATAATGGCATGAATATCGTCATGTTTGCCATTGATAAGCATCGCATTATACGAAGAATTGAATATCGTATAAAACGGGATACGCCCCATAAAGAGTAATGTAAAGAAGATAGTAACAAATCCGTACCAAACCTTGCGTACACCTTGGGCTTTCCATTTCGGCCACACTATAGATGGCAATGTAGCAAATAGCAAACTTACAAGGACAATCGATCCAACTGTCTTCAAACTCAACCGAAAACCGAGCCATAAAGACATTAAAATACTGTCCATTGTAGTCGTATCTAATTGAGATTGAAATATAATTAAAAATACGATTCTAAAGAGCGTAAACAAGATAGAAAAGAACAAAAATGCTTTTAATTCCTGTTGAATGCCTTTTATCCAGTTCAACCAACGATTCATACCATTCCCCAACTTTATATACTATATTTCCTACACCGCGGTCCCTTGCACCGCTTGCATTTTCCACAGCCCTTATCCGTAGTTTTCTGTCCGTGGTCATCTATGAAATCTACGGTTAGTCCTTTTTTGTGGACTTTTGAGACTCCTTCTTCAAGGCTTTTTCTAATTTTTTAGCCTTTTTATCCTTCTTAGCATCCTTGTCTTTTTTATCTTTTTTAGAATCCTTGTCCTTCTTGCTCTTTTTGGACTCTTTGTCCTTCTTGGACTTCTTAGATTCCTTTACAAGTTCGAATTCTTTCTTAGACTGCTTGTCTTTCTTTTTTTTATCTTTATCTTTCTTTTTCTTATCTTTTTTATCCTTTTTACCTGAAAGCTTCGCCCATTCTTCTTCTACGCGTTTCAGTTGTTTTTTGATAAGCTTGTCAATTTCCTTTTGTTGTTTAGTTTTATCCTTATCGCCCGTGGATTGTTTGGAATACAACAAGGAATTTACCATATCATAAGGATCTAAGGACGTACGAATATCTCTGTCTAATGGGCTTTCATCATCAAAATCGTTCTCTTCGTCATCATCATTGATGTCATTACGACTAGATGTTGTTTTCTTATTGGCTGAATGCTCATTAAAATAAACAGCATCTTGATTATCGATAGGATATTCCTTAGAAAGGTCGATATCTTCGATGTCATGATCTACATCGTGTAACTTAACTTGCTCCATCGCATAGTCTAAGTTGTCTTGATTCGACGCACCATAACCCATTGGTTTATCAAAGGAAAGAACATCGCCAAATAAATCGCGTTCCAAGCTTTCATAAGAATTAAGCATACCCATGCGGTCCTGAACAGCCTCAATTTGATTCCACAATTCCATCAAATTCGCCGTATACTGCATGCGTTCCTTAACCTCTAAATAGGCTTGGTGAATAACAAACAGTTCTTTTTCATTAAGACCTTCTTCTGCGCCGATTTCTTCAATCATTTGCTGAATCTCTTGATCGCGATTATAACGCTCTACTAAGGCACTGCGAATTTCTTCAATAAGACTTGCTGACACGCGTTCCATACGTTCCTCCTTTATGGTATATACTCAGCCCTAATCACTATGATTAATCATTACGAATCAATACATACCATGGTGAATAGAAAAAATAAATTTTTATACTCTCTAATCTATTATTATATCAGAAAATATGCGGATTTTCTGCGTGTTTTAGTGAAAGTACGTAAAATTTGACTATCCTTTTATATCATGCTATTCTATGAGTAACAAAGGAAATTAGTATGAGGCAATGTTTTCATACGAAAAAATAGCAGGGTGGCAGCCCTGCTATTTTTTATTGTGCTGGTTACTAACTAAACTATCTATCCAGCCACTTGCAAATATAATATGCAACTATACTTGCTATGATAGATAAAAAAAAGGAAATTAATATCTCCGGCAATGTTTTCACCTCCTTTCTGTTACCAGAATGGAGTAGTAACAATTAGATTATATAATGTCTATATATACTTTTCTATAAGAATAGATAAAACGAAATATAGAGATAAATTAATTTACTAAAACACATTCACTCTATATACCAATATGCGTTCTTTTTCATCACGTTCTTGAAATAAATCACCGCATTGTATTGATTCTTCTGCTTCAAGGCGCACGTGGTTATTTAGGAAATTCTCTACTTCTTCGTTAACATAATAGAAGAATAGTAGAATTTCTCTTGGATGATGATATAAAGAATCAAAGATATTACCTAGTACGCGTTTAATGGTATGAAGTGCAAAGGGGTTAAAGAAAAAGCATCGATCTGCATTGTCTGGCAATGCATAGGTAGCTGCATCGCCAAGGACAAAAGATACGCGGTTCTTGGCAGCTGGGCTTTCACCATTTACGATGGCCCGTTCATACAAACGTTCATCGTATTCGATACCAATGGAATGGCACCGCGTCTGATTAGCCATAAATATGCTAACGCGCCCCTTGCCACTGCCGTAATCAATGAGGGTATTTTGTTTCGTAATATAACCGCTATTGGCAAGGCGCTCAAGAACACAGTAATCTGTTGGCTCATACGGATGATGCTCTGCATCCGAACGACTATCATCACGGCCTGCTGTTTTTATTTGTAATATACTTTCCCATTCTTGGTCGGTTGCCATTGATACACTCCCAACTATCGTAAATATTGCGCTATGTTATATTGTTATTTTTTCTATTATACTATCTTACAAAATCTACTACTAATTTCCTACTACATTATATTTATCTATCAATAATAAAGATTACCTATTCAATAAATAAATAAAGATTATCTATCTAATATATGTAATTATAAATTACACGAATTCTAATAAATTGCACTAAATTTAATTTTATTATATATTTTAATAAATATTTTGATAAATACGATAAAATAAGGAGATATGATGAATAAAATCTTATTAATGGCTCTTGTGCTAGGCACACTTTCTACAACAAATATACTAGCTGCAACGGACATGGCTACTACTATTTCTAGTACAAACTCTATCTCTGCTACCTCTGAAATTAAGACTCATCAAACAGAAGCATACGGCATGCAATCTGTAACGGCAGTGCCAAAAATTTATGGTGATGGTGAAAAAATAGCGGCTATCATCATCAAATATCCAGAAGCAATCCAAGAAAGTGCATTAGCGCTCAATACTTTCACAGTAGAAGGCAAAACAATCAACAATATCTATACTAATTCTGTACCTGAACTGAAAGAAAATTACAAATCTACAGCTAAAGGTTTGCACAATGGTGCCCCTCAAATAGATACAACAGTAGGACAAACAAATACGGTCAAAGCTAGTAAAAAAGACAAAAACTCTAAAGCTACAGCAGCTGATCAATACGTTGTAGTGGAATTTGAATATGAAAACTCTACACCATTCGTATTAGCACCACGCCCTAATAAACCTAAAAATAATGGTGCTGTAGGCGTCGATGCACCACTGCGTTCCGATCGTAAATTGCCTGATTTAAACGTTACAGTCACTCAATTTCAACCGGTAGTAACTAAAACAGGTACTATATACGGCCCTTCACAAACGAGCGTAATCAATACATCTACGGCATCTACTATTATGGATGAGTTTAAAACATATATTTACACAGATCCAACTACGGGTAATAGCATTCCTTACAATGTATTTTTACCGAAAAACTATGATGCATCAAAACAATACCCTCTATATTTCTTCATAGCTGACTCCAGTGCCAATATCAATGATAATCGCACGGTACTATTCCAAGGTAATGGTGCTACTGTTTTCGCTAGCCCTGAGGAACAAGCAAAACATGAAGCCATCATCGTTGCCCCTCAATACACTCAAGATTTAGTAGATACACTTGGTATGATGACTACTGATAAAAATGAATGGACTCCAGGTCTTACCTTGGTAGATAGTCTATTACATCATGTCATCGCTACGTATCCAATTGATAAGAACCGAATTTACGGTTCTGGTCAGTCTCAAGGTGGTATGGCAAACATTGCCATTAGCGACAAACATCCTGATTTGTTTACGGCTCAATTCCTCGTAGCATGCCAATGGAATACGGAGGAAATGAAAGTATTAAAGGATAAAAAATTGTGGATACTCGTATCCGAAGGCGATGATAAAGCATATCCTGGCATGAATACAGCTACTAAAAATTGGGCCGACTTAGGCACTAACATTGCAACCTCTCCTATGTGGGATAGCCATTCTACACCGGAACAATTCGACGCATTGGTGAAAGCTACAGTCGATCAAAAGGCTCCTATTAATTACACGGTATTTAAAGATGGCAACCATATGTACACATGGTCTGTAGCTTATAATATCGAAGGCATTAGAGATTGGCTATTCAGCCAAACTAAGGAAAAATAGACCCTATATAAATGAACCGCCCCCTTAATGTTAGACCAAAAATCTCAACGTTATCAATCATTGTATACATAGATAACATCATTTACAAACGTTAAATAATCATGTAATATAATATATGACAAAGGAAGTCAATGTGTGACACATTTTCACGCAAACGAAAAAGGAGGGGGGCAGCCCTCCTTTTTCTGTACTAGTTACTGACGAAAATATCTATCTAGCCACTTGCAGATGTAGTGACAGGTTACACCTGCTATGATAGACACTATTAAGGAACTCAATATGTCAAACACATTTTCACCCCCTTTCTGTTACCAGTATGGGGCAGTAACACCTATAGTATACAACACTATTTACAAATAGTAGATAATATATAATAATAGTTAAAGGAAATAAGTATTTTGTTAGCATTTTAATGCACGCAAAATCAGAACCACCCGTAAAACGGGTGGTTTGCTCACGGGCTATAAGCCCGTAGTACTAGGCCAGCGTCTAAAGGCGCTGGCTTTCACTACGTTCAAGCCGCATAGCCATTGACTCGTAACGGTCCCCTTAAAGGGGATATGTATTACTTGCTACCCTTAAAAGGGTCCTCATATTCTTTTACACTAAGTTTATCTTTCATTTGGTCATGTAACTCTTGCTCACGTATATATTTTTTTACGGTAGCTTCATTTAATCCTACCGTACTTACATAATATCCCTCGGACCAAAAGTGTCTATTTCCAAATTTATACTTTAAGTTTGCGTGTTTATCGAACATCATTAGCGCACTTTTACCCTTTAGATATCCCATAAAAGATGAAACTGATATTTTAGGTGGAATTAACACTAGCATATGCACATGATCTGCCATAAGCTCCCCCTCTATAATCTTGACGCCCTTATATTCACATAAACGTCTCAGTATTTCA
>NZ_PPDE01000009.1 GCF_002959915.1 Veillonella atypica KON
TTGAATTTTCATTTCAACCACAAATTAACGAAATGCAAATTAAGGATTTAGCATCATTAGGATTCATGGAACAAGCTGAAAACATTGTATTTCTTGGCTCTAGCGGAGTTGGGAAAACACATTTAGCTACATCACTAGGTATTGAAAGCTCTCGTAACAGACGAAGCACCTATTTTATTAAATGCCATGATTTAATTCAAAACCTTAAGAGTGCAAAAGATGAAGGACGATTAGAAACTCGGCTCAAGCATTATGCACGCTACCAATTACTCATCATTGATGAAATTGGCTATTTACCGTTACAACCAGGTGATGCTAACTTACTATTTCAAATTATTGATAGACGGTACGAAAAGAAAAGTACCATCGTAACGTCTAACATTAATTTTGATGAGTGGGCTACCATTTTACATGATGAGCGAGTAGCTAATGCTATTGTTGATCGATTACTTCACCATGCACATGTGATTAGCATAACTGGAGATTCATACCGGTTACGAAACCATATGCAACAGAAGGAATAACTGTACATTGTACATCGTCAAAATTGTACATTCTTATATTGACATTTACAAACTAAAAACTGTCTCATACTTTTTAATCTTCATCTAAATTCCAATAATTAAGTCTACTATTCTATCAAACTACTGCTTTTGCGTAAATTAAAAACCGATAAAAATACTATATCAAGCAAAAGCACTAAAAATCATCATATTGACTCATGACGCAATATACATCAAATTGACGTGGTTGCATCGATCCACTCGTTACTTTTATTACTTCATTCTCCCAATATGGTAATACTTCTTCCCAAAAGACTGACATAGCTAAGGATTGTAATGTTAGATTTCTACAAAATAACTCATCAATATTTTTAAAGATTATTAGAATAGATTTACTTTTATCCCAAAATTCTAAATCTCTCATCCAATCGGAAAAAGCAGCCCAATTATCAACCCGTGTAGGAAAGTTAAAATATAATCCGAAATAAAACCAGAACTTATCTTCTGTTGTTATATCTTTACAATCAAGCTCTAAAACAGAATCATAGTTATTATGTATATTATCCATTTCTATAAATCCGTCATAAGAGACATATGTTAATTTATTTATATTTTTCACTAGCTTGTAACCTCTATTATTAAATTAAAAATACACTTTGATTACATCCGATAAATTCTATATTAGATTATTAACTTTCAACAAAATTAGAGCAGACATTATGTAAGTAAAAACAAAAAGAACTACATACATCTGTTTTTTCTAGCCCATTCATAATAGCAACTACGTGGTGGCGTTTTAATTAAATATCATCCACAATAATATGGCTGTCATGAAATATAAATAATACCGAAAAACCTTTGCATTAGAATAGCTTTTTGAGGATTTAAGTTTGAATGTTGAAATAATTTCAACAATAAATAAAATACCTACATTTACATAGAGTAAACTAAGGTAATCAACTAAATCAGGAATAAAAAATGTTTGCACTATGAGAAAAAGACTTGCCGGAATCCCTAAGCCTAAAAAAAGAGTATATAGAGTGGGAAATTTCAACTCCATATTACTTTTTAAAATATAAATTCTGAACAACCTAAATATATAATAAGCAAATAAACCTACAGGAAGCCCAATTTTATAAATAGACAACGGAATCATCTGTTAACACACTCGCTTCTGCACTCAACATTATTAAAAGTTCATTTCTAATATATCACAACTCTTATATAACTTCATATAATAAAACGAGGTATCGTATGCAAAATACAATACCTCGTTTATATTATGAACTTTAATCATCTAAAATTGTTTAAATATTATAGCTATTAATATAGCAAAGCCACTACCTAAGCCACTCCGTCAAAGAACGTAATGACCGTAATTTCTCTCGGACAGTTAATACGAATAGGGAACCAGTGCCCAGATCCATTATTTACGTAACATACGCTATTTTTCTCTGTATAGCGACCTTTTACATATGGTGTACCAATCGGTACCCAAGGCATACCAAAGAGGATAATTTGTCCACCGTGAGTATGACCGGACAAGGTTAATGGCACATTGCGTTCGATGGCTTCATCAAAGAATTCTGGATGGTGAGCCAACAGAATAACAAAGGCATTATTAGGGATACCGGACAAGGCCTTATCAATCATGGCTTCACGGTTTTCTTTGCGACGTTCATTGTCATAGGATACGCCAGCAATATAGACTGGTTGTTTACCACCCATGATTTGGATATTGTCATTAATCAGTACGTTTAATGGCGTTTTTGTTTTAATATCATCGACGATTTTATTGACATCATGATGGAATTCATGATTGCCAAGGATATAGTCTACGCCATCTGGAATTTGTTTTGCAAATACCTTTAAGCGATCACAGACTTCAGGTAACCATTGTATCTTATCGATAAGGTCACCGGTGATGACAACGCGGTTTGGGTGTTCTAATAGTGTTAATCGCAATATTTCGTCAAAGTCATCTAGGTCGATACTTGGCCCAATATGGATATCACTGAGTTGTACAATCTTATAGTCTGCAAGCCCTGACGGTAGATTGGTATAACCAAAGCTTTCATGGGTCACAACGATTTCTCGTTGTCCTTCATAGGCAGCATAACCAGCGCCACCCATAGTGGCCAAAGGTACAAGGGTACCTACGGTTCTAAAGAAAGCACGGCGTCCTGTCCGTTCTTCGACGGGAACCTTATGGGAGATACGGTTTACCAGTGCATAAATCAAGGCCAATATGATGAAAACTGGTATACACAAGAATATGGCGAATACTACGCCATAGCTTTCCGTTCTAAACAAGTTAAGCCATTCATACCAAGGCGTGCCGTATAGATCAACTTGGTATAAGAAATAGTATCGTACCGCGCAGAACCAACCAGCGACTACCAAAATATAAGCCAGCCATGCAGGCCATAGTTTTTTCGGTTTCCATAAATAGAGGTACAATCCCCAAAAGCCTAGAAAGGCTATGGCTAGCACCACGAGAAACACAATATTTATAATTAATTGCATATACGCTCCTAACTGTATATCAAGTAATGGCTAATACATTGAGACAAAATCAGTGTTCGTCTCATAAATTTATTCTACAATAGGACATAATTCTGTCAATTTACCATGAGGTCCCGCCCAAGCATAATCGGCGAATTCCTCACGTTTGATAAGCATCCAATCCTTCGGTAATTGCGTTTGTATCGTTTCGATTGATGTATGGTCTCCAGTATACTGCAAATCGCCTCGAAAGGCCTTCATAAACCATTTGCGATGTGAAAATACATGAGTTAATTCTTTCACAATAACTGGTTGCAAGGATAGACCAAAGCCCAATGCCCCTACGAGCTCAGTTAAACCAGATTCTGCCGCATCATAGGAATCCGCATTTTCTACAGATGGAAATTCCCACATGGAGCGCAACAGACCTCGATTAGGGCGTTTATGTAGTAAATAATAGTCGCCATAACTAAGGATGCCTACAAAAATAGGCACATCTACAACCTTTGTTTTCTTGATACGCACAGGCAATTGATCGGTTACATTATGTTGATACGCATAACACGTATTAACAATGGGACACTCACCGCAACGTGGCGTCTTAGGGATACATACGGCTGAACCAAAATCCATCAAGGCTTGGTTAAAATCGCCTGGTCTATCATGAGGCAATGTATCCTCTACAATAGCAGTTATGGCCTTCTTGCCCTTTGTACCTAAAATATCATCAAATATGCCGTACAAACGAGCATAGATACGCAACACATTACCATCAACGGCCACCTCTGGCTCGCCATAGGCCATGGATAGCACAGCGCCAGCCGTATAGGAACCAACGCCCTTCAAGGATTCCATATCCTTCCGATTATGAGGCACCACACCACCGTAATTGTTCACCACATCTTGCACGCCAAGTCGCAAATTACGAGCACGGCTATAATAACCAAGGCCTTGCCAAGCATGGACCACTTCATCTTCTGTGGCCTTTGCCAACTCTTCTAATGTAGGAAACAAACGCATCCAATTATCATAATAAGGCTTCATCGCCTCAATGCGGGTCTGTTGGCTCATTACCTCAGACACCCACACCTTATAAGGGTCACCGCAGTCACGCCACGGCAAATCCCGTTTATTTACATCATACCACGCCAACAACTGTGGCACCCACTTGGGGTTATTCATCTCTTTCATAGTTCCTCAATATAGGTATATGTGAAAGCACATCCTATACTTTCACTACACTCTATTCATTAATATATATATCGATACGGGCCAACAATTCACTTTCCATGACTGTGTCGACCTCTGTTAAACGCATGTCCTCAACATGACTGTTATCTGGACCAAATCGGATAGGTCCCTTTAGCAACTTGCCCTCTAATAGCATAGGAAGCCACGTACGGTCCCCTTCCCACATATGCTCATAAGGGACATCGACCAATGTAAACCAATGCGGTTCCATCTCGTCTGATTCAATGGGGTTTACATCGGTAACACGCACAAAATATACATAGCCCACATGGGTTAAACTTTCATCATAGGGAAACTGAAAGTCAAAAAGGGCTACGCACTCTAAATCAGCAGCATTAACAAGAATGCCCGATTCCTCATATAGTTCGCGCACGGCGCATTGGCGAAAGCTTTCACCAGCATTGATTTTACCACCAAAGCCATTATATTTATCAGCACCAAAGCCGCGTTTTTTACGGCCTAGCAAAATTCTATGTTGTTCATCTATGGGAAATACCAAGGTTGTAGGTTTCATAAGACCTCCTATAATTTGGTAAAGATTATTAATATATTATACCATTATTTCATGTGTAATACTGTCATTTATGGTATGATTAAAGGTATGATATGAAAGGAGGCGCACCATGAACGAACCACTTATATTTGACATTGCACTAGGGCGTACAAAGCCTGTAAATATGCGTGACGCAAGTGTGCGCTGTCCATTCTGCGACCGGTCAAAGTTAACAGATATTCTGGCTCAAGATGGTCATATCATATGGCTCATGAATAAATATCCTGTTTTACAGGATACGTGGCCTACGGTCATCGTTGAAACAGAAGGTGACCAAGGCGAACTATCCACCCTTTCCGTTGATGATGCAACACGGATCATTCAATTCGGTCTAGATAAATGGCATGAAACGATTGCTACAAAGGAATATAAATCCGTTCTATTCTTTAAAAACCATGGCCCCATGTCGGGCGGTTCCATTCGACATCCGCACAGCCAAATTATAGGCTTACGCAATTACGATTACCACGAGGACATTACGGTCAAGAATATGAATGGTTGGCTATTACACGAAGATCAAGATATCCGCATCACCTTATCCAAACACCCTATTATTGGATTCTTTGAATACAATTTGCGGTATAAACCTGATGCGCCTGTCCGCTCCATCGCCATGCGCTTACAACAGACCATACGCTATGTACTAGATAGCTTGGCAAAATTTTCCCAATCCTATAACTATTTTTTCTATCAACTAGAAGATGGTTACGAATATATCAAGGTAATTCCGCGCTATATCACAACGCCGCTCTACGTGGGTTATAAAATTCCACAAACGTGCAATGATGAACGAGCTGCGAAAATTTTACAGAATATTACACCCTATTTTGAATTGAAATAAGAACCCTCTGCTACGAGTTCCGTAGGTTAGAGGACTCTAGTAAGGACATATATGAACATTTACGCCATTGGAGACCTTCATCTATCGGGCAATCCACCTACGAAGCCGATGAACATATTCGGTCCCCACTGGGACAATCATTGGCAACGTATAAAAGAACATTGGCTGTCCACCGTCACCGATGAAGACATTATCTTTCTTGTAGGCGACATGAGCTGGGCTTTGCGCCTCGATGAAGCACTCTACGACCTCAACGAAATCGCTAGCCTTCCGGGGCAAAAATTTATGATTCGCGGCAACCACGATTATTGGTGGTCATCGGCAAACAAAATGAAAAATGCTATGGGCGATGCTATTACCTTTTTACAAGGCCACGGTACGGCCCGTATCATCAATCTCACCACTCAGGTTAATACGCTTACTGGTGAAAGCCAGTCTACCGAACATCAATGCATCTTAGCCTTTGGTGGCACCCGTGGCTATATTTGCCCTGATGATGCTAGCTTTGAGCCGGATACAGATCAATCTATCTATGATAGAGAAATCTTGCGTACCGAAGCGGCATTACAAGAAATGGAGCACGCTATCCAAGCATTGCAAAAAAAATATGCTGAAACAAAGAATACCAGCGAACCACTACCTGTAACACGTATTTTACTGTTACATTATCCACCATTCAACGAAAACAACGCCCCATCAGGCTTTACAGACCTTATGGAGCGCTATCATGTAGATATATGTATATTTGGCCATTTACATGACCAGATTTCATTCAAACGAATTCCATCTACATATGGAAATACTAAATTAGAACTCGTTTCTGCAGACTATGCAGAATTTAAAATACAAAAAATATTGTAATTGAGTCCCTATAAACGCATAACTGACATACTATTCAAATGTACATCATACATTTATAAAGGAGCATCATGAGCCGCATTCATAAAGAGCATTTACAAGCAGGCTATATCTTTGGCGATACAATCAATCAAGAATATATCTACTTGCCATCCGGCGAAGTAGGCACCGACCATCCGTTAGCAGTTCTCGAAACACCTACAAAACGAGAGGACCTTACATTGGACGAAGCTGTTCATATGATTGATACGCTAACATTGAAACGGTGTAGCCACCCTACATTGGGTAAAAAATCATTTTAATAGTAAAAAATCTCTGCCAAATGTGATATGTACCTATTTTGCTGGACACATATTATTTACAAGCCTAAACTCGTGGATGCTTCCCTGCATTTTACAGGGAGCATCCATTTTGTTGTACGTCGAATAGCAGATAGTTGATTGTGAGTAATCAACTATCTGCTTTAAATACTAAAATATTACATTATTAACTTTAGCGCTTATTAAATTTTACCAACTAGAGATTCCAAGAAAGATTAAAAGAATACTCTGTGCTACAGACACAGCAATTCGACCTATACCTATAATACTAATTCCATATCTTTTCCCCTCTTTGCACATAAAATATTCATTGAGATTTTGCTTTAGTGCAAACATTTCTCCCCAAAGAAGGACCGCAAGTATTAACGAAAAAATAGAAAAACTATGTAAAATCCTCCCCCCAAAAATAACCATTAATTCAAGCGTTAATAATTGACCTAATTGTATCATCGTAAGAAGAAGACTTCTCTTAGTATTTGCGCCTGCAATAGTTATTGTATTATTCCGTATAATATATATTGTATACATACCAAGTAAAATACTACATAAGATACGTCCAGCGTTCATAATCTCTCCTCACTAATCTTTTACACCACCGAAACCATCTTGAGTAACTTCATCTGTAAACTCAATATTATCTGCTTTTCTTTCCTCTGCATTTTTAGGAGGATGATGAACATCCTGATAAGCATTAACACCTTGATCAATAGCATGTGATACAGCAACACCAACTGCAGGACTACCACTAAGTTCAGAAGTATACACACCGGCACTAATAGAAGTAGGAACTGCTACAAGATCCTCTAAAACACGTGCTCTAGCATCTCGCATTGAATACTTATCAAGATTACTATCTTCTAAAAATGTAGCCCCTGCATTTAAAGCTGAACCGGCACCAACACCGGATTTAAAATCTAAAGCTCCCGCAGTAGCAGCTTGTCCTATATTAACTACATCAAAACTCTTATCAACCCAAATTCCACCTATGCTTTTATCGTTTTCATTCCACTTAGTCGCATAAGATGAAACTCCCGCTCCTACGTTTACATTTTCACCACTAGCCTTATTAACTACACCACCTACCGCAGCACTCAACCATTGTGCTACGGCTGGATCATGTTTAGCTACTTTCTTTATTTCGCCAATTAGCAACTCATTAGTCATAGTAGCTTTAAAACCACTACCAAGTGTATTACCCGCCATACGCGCTGCTACTTCACCAATGATGCCATGTGCAATAGATTTGGTGACTTTACCATCTTTGGTTGTTGGTTGCCAGTTATGTAGTTGTTCAAACGCATTTTTAGAGAATAGACGTGCCAATTCCTGACGTTCTTCAATTTTCTTTTTATCAAAAATCTTATCTAGTTGATGCAAGGTATTTTCGGTATTGGTGTTAATGATTTTAGTATCAATTTCTTTACCATCTACTGTTAGTATACCATCAGAAATAGCAGATTGAGTAGTCGAGCTGGCTTTACCTTTAGATTCTATGCCTAAGTTTGGAACTAGACCAATGCTGTTATAAATCTTATCATAGCCATCTTCTCCAGCATAAATACCTGCCTGATGGGTCACGCTTTTCCATTTACTATCAATACGTCCTACACTCGCATTGATACTACCAGTTGGATTCTTGAAATTAGGTTTAGAAGAAACAGAGAAGCCAGCAGATTTACTGTGTTCTTTAAAGTTATCTACATCTTGTAAGCTTTGAATATGTAAATCACGACCTGTATCAACTTCAACTTTCTTACCAGATACAGTAGAGCCAATAATAGTAGTATCACGCTTTGCTTTAAGTTGTGCTAATTGTGCTGCTTTAATCGTCGTTGGTACATAGCTTTCTTGATGGGTATCGCCATTTTGACGAGCCATATTGTCACTCGCATTAATATCGAGAAGTCCGCCACCAGTCAAACTAATACCAGCACCGACACTCCAACCAGAACTTTTATAGGTATTGTTAACATCGACAGTATTTTTGCCCGCTACAAGGTTGATATCACTAGCACTATCTAATACTAGTTTTTTGCTTGTACTGTTTCACCAGTTACATGAATACCACTGTCCTTGGCATCACGAGCTGTAATATGTACAGTACTATCGCTAACAAGAGTACCACCCTGGTTTCACTCATCGTAATTAACTACAGCCTAAAGAATATCTTCTAATGCTATGGAAACAAAATTATAATGAATAACTCGAAAGGACACCAATAATTGAATTGGTGCCCTTTTCATTAACGATATTTTCTTAGCATACACGGAAATTATATCTAATATAAAAATCTCCCTATACTAAACATATATGACTAGTATAAATATCAATAAGTAATACAAATCATTTGTTATCGTAAGAAAATTCTAGTTTCTTTTTTGTAATATTAAAATCACTTTATTAGAACCTCGTTCTTTAAATAGTTCGATATAAACATTAACATCATAATCGTGTCCAACTATACGATTTTTGCTTATCTCGTTCCAACCTATATTTTGTTTTGAAAGTATCTCTTTAACATCGTCAATTGTAACAGAGTCATATGTAATTTCAATATTATTATTTTGAGATGCTCTACCAGATGCATAATACTTCTCATTTATTTTTTTTGAGGATATAGTTTCTAACTTTTGTTCATATAATTGAAGACTTTGCATCTGCTCAGGCCTATTAATATACGCATGAAAATAAATAAGTCCCATTAGTATGGATACAAATAAGACAAAACCAACATAGAGTTTAACTGCAAAAGGTATCCTATTCAATTTAAAATAATTTCTATCCATATATCCTCACATTAATTTTTAGGAATATTTTTTAACTGAATGTTCTCCATTTATACTATAGGAAAACCCAAATCCAGATGGTCGTTTGTCACCAATTCTAATGACCTCTATTGCTACAGACACGACATTCTTTCTTTTTTATAGTAGGCCCTCTAGTTAAAAGCAATCTACTAAATAAAGGGTATATTAATCAAAACCAATTTAATTATAAATGCAATAGTTCTAACCAATTATTACGTGCTAACACTACAATATATCCATCATTTAATGGATCCTTTGTTACATATACTCTATATAATTCATTTTCATATACATAACGATTCTTAGTTTGGTCAACTAACGTCCAATTCCCACTTATAGGTTTTATTAATTTTATATCTTTATGTAATGAATCTTTCCTTATTTTAATTGCTAAGCCTTTTGATAAAAGAGTTCTTCTGTTCGCCTCATATACTTCACTAGTAATCATATATTGTTCTCGAGGAAAATATGCATTTAAAGCTTGCGTCAGTTCTACTCTAGACTGCTCAACTTTATCATTATAAAAAAATTGTAGCTTAATCCACAAATTAGCCATATAAAAGAGCAGCCTAAAAATAAGTACCAAAAAACAGAGTAAATTGTTTTTAACTTCATCACTAAAAGTCCTTTATATTGCATACTGCTACATACTGTTTTTAATAATAATAAATAATCATAAATTCATTTGTAAATACCCATTTTTCTATAAGCATTTCATTGATCATTGTAACTTCTTATCCTAAGAACCCACCATGCCCCATACAGATACAATCTTCTTTTGTAATTTCATCGTCTGCGATGAGGCGAGGCACGATTTCATCAAATGCCGTTGGTTTACTAAACAATACACCACCTGGTACGCCTAAAATTGGTGTTCCGTCTGCACAGTATGCAATGCACCCCATAGAGCCTGGCAGTACAGGTAATCCGTATGTCACTACGCAATCTGCGTAGCGTTTAATGGCCCCTGGTGTTAAATCATCGGGATCTACGCTCATGCCGCCGGTACAGAATATGATGTCTGCCCCCGCCGCTTTCACCTTGTCGATAGCCGCCACAATATCGTC
Source organism: Veillonella atypica KON (assembly GCF_002959915.1). Classification (GTDB taxonomy): domain Bacteria; phylum Bacillota; class Negativicutes; order Veillonellales; family Veillonellaceae; genus Veillonella; species Veillonella atypica. Next base: position 10,706 of record NZ_PPDE01000009.1, read on the forward strand.
CGTGTTATCCGTCACGATTTCATGGGCGATTTTTTTGACCCCAAATTCTGCACAACGTTCTTCGATGATAGGTGTGAAAGCATCTTTAATGCGTCCTTCAAATACTTCAGAACCAGTTGTAATGATGCCCATTGTTTTGCGCACAAATGGTTTAATAGTTAAGATAGGTCCACCAATTTTTTGAGCTGCTGTTACTTGTTGTTCTTCTAGCAATAAAGGAATACAACGCATACCAGCGATTTTATCGCCCGCTTTCACAGGCGTATTATTCAATTTCGTAACGATGGTCAATTCGCCGATGCTATTGATAGCGTATAGTTTATCTACATCGACCTTGAGTAAGCCATCCACATCGGCAATGGCCTCAATTTTGCCTTGTGCCATGGGACCATCGTGCATATAGTTTCCCTTTGCGATAGCATACAAGGCACGGGCCACGTCTTCTTCGTGGAGAAACCCTTCATCTTCTGGCTCCATTACATAAATATGTTCTTTACCAAGATCGAGTAATTTAGGTACATCTTCTTTGGTAATTACATGTCCTCGGCGGAATGGTGTATCTTTCACCTCGCCAATGACGATGCGTACAATATCGTGTACCAATGCATGTCCAACTGCATCTTGTACTTTTATTTCTTTCATAATCTAACCTTTCAATATATATTCTATTTCATGTATATCAAGCGTAATATATAGCAATACATTTACTATATCATATGAACGATAGCTGCTAATATGCATTTACGCACATACGAGTTTAGCAATCCACATACCGATGGCACAAAGGGCTAAACCGCCGAGGATTTGCACCGTCCCATAGAATAGAACATCTGTAACATCACCAGATGTTAAGAGCTGTAAAAGCTCAAAGGCAAATGTAGAAAATGTGGTAAAGGCACCCAGTCCACCAACGACTAAGAAGAACCGAAACCATTGAGGCCAGTCGGGTCTACAAAGATAGGCACCTAAGATGATACCGATGATTAAACACCCGATTAAATTAACTGTAATGGTGCCAAAAGGATAAGGCCCTAACCGCGCCATTACCCATTCCCCTACCACTGTTCGCGCTAGTGCACCAAGAGCACCGCCGCAGGCGATAGCTATATATTTTTCCATAATAGATCTCCATAAAATTAACATTTCGTGTAATTATCATATATACATAATAATTATCACATATTACGTATTAGTCAACAATGTATTTGCTAAGTATACTAAAAGCACAAGGTAGGGATCAGAAAGGAGGTCTTATGAAGGATCCTACACTTACAATGCCTGCCTACCGACGGAATCACTATCAGGACCCAAAATTCCAGCAACAATACATGTGCTTGGGTCACAAAATCTCTACCCTGCGAACATCGATGGGCATTTCACAACGACAATTGGCCGATGTCGTGGGCATTAGTCGCAGCTATTTGAGTAAATTAGAATGTGGATACGGAATATCAGGCGTATCCATCGAGGTAGTATTTAAAATTGCTTATTGCCTCAATATTTCTACGAGTCAATTGCTACATCTTCGTACGCAAGACTATAAATCCTGTAATAGACATCTTTCCAAACATTATGAAAGAGTCGAATTTTTCCGACTAGCACACCAGCGCTTTTTGGAACTAAAAAAACGTCTCTAATCTATAGACTTCATTCATGAATAGAGACAAAATTTATTCCTTATTACACTCTCTTATATTCAACAAAAACAACATTATATAACCTTCCAAAAATTAGATTAATAAAATTAAAATAATTCCTACTTAAGACGTACAACATATATAAAAGATAAACCCCTTACAATATCTTATATATGACTTTGCAAAACAAAGGACCCTATCTAGGGTCCTTTTTACTATGTCTATGTAGTTATTATACTTCGTTCAATTTCTTATCTTGTAACTCCGCATTAGCCCGCTTAAAGATAAATGCATTATTGATATGCTTGCGCATCGCATTTTCTGCGGCCACTTCGTCGTGACGTTCAATGGCATCTACGATGTGATCATGTTCATCGTCACAATCGTGTGTGCGCACTGCATTGAAGGAACTCAAATACATATCGCGATTTACTCGTTCACGGAAATCGGCTAAGTAATCAACAACGCGATCATTGCCCGAGAATTGAGCAATCATGCTGTGGAATCGGCTATTAACCTCTACCCGTGCCGTAGCGTCCTCAATGGCATGCATTTCCTTGCATAATTCCTTAAGCTCTGCCACTTGTTCTGGCGTAGCGTGACGAGCACACAAACGCGCCCCCAAACCTTCCATAACTTCGCGACATTGATACAGCGCCACGATTTCTTCTGGTGTATCCGCCTTAACGGTAACACCCTTCCATGGCACGATAACAACAAGATTATCTTTTGCTAATTTTCTGAAAGCTTCGCGAACTGGTGTTGCACTGACTTTGAGCTGTTCTGCGATCTTAACTTCATTTAGTTTTTCTTGCGGTAATAGCTCCCCTGTTAAAATAGCCTGTTTCAAAGTCACATAAACTTGTTCACTTAAAGGCAATCGTTCAATTGAATCTACAGCGGAAAAATGATACACATCTTTTGGTTCTTTTGTACCCTTCACGTCTTTTGTCATATTTCTAGCCTTAGGTCCCCTCTAATGTTTACACGCTTTCATACTTTCAATGAACGCCTAAAATGAGTATAATAGAATGTAAGCATTTTTATATACGAACACATGTATATATAATAATTGTATACTCTATAATTATAAGTCCCGTACATATGACTGTCAATTTCAAGATAGTCACAGTTAAAAAGTGAGGAAGTTACCCCTATGAGTCGTTGTTTGGTTATCATTAACCCTGTATCTGGCGGCGGTGCAGCACGCCGATACGCCCTTGATTTACAGTGGAAATTGAGCACCCTTTTTGACATAATTGAAGTTAAATTTACCACCGGTGCCGACGATGCAACCCGTTTTGCAAAGGCCGCTTGTGAGGATGGTTTTGACGCCGTTTTCTGCATGGGTGGCGATGGTACCGTTAACGAAACGGTAAACGGTATCGCCCAAGGCGGTTTCAAAGCAACCTTTGGCTTTATTCCGGTAGGAACCGTTAACGATATGTCTCGTGCTCTCGGCATTCCACAACGACCATTAGAGGCAATTCGCCGCCTCGATATCAACCAAGTTCGCTCCATCGATATTGGTCGCTGCAATGATAAATACTTCTGCAATAATATTGCAGCCGGTGTCATTCCAAAGGTCATCGAAGAGGTAACGCCAAAAGAAAAGCGTATCTTAGGTCCATTAGCCTACTTCTTACGCGCCGGTCAAGCCCTCTTCACCACAAAGGACTATACATACCGCATTCAAACGGAAGATGATGATTTCATCTGTAAATCGCCTCTTGTACTGGCTCTACTTACCAATGTAGTTTCCAGTTTTGAACGCTTTATGCCAGAGGCCTCCGTAGATGATGGGTATATGCGCCTCGTTATTTTTAAGGAATACTTTATCCTCGATATCTTCAAGGTTCTTCCTCTTATCCTAAGCGGCGCCATCTATAACTCTAGCAATACCACTACATTGACGGTCAGAAAAGCTCATATCGAACTATTGAGCAATGTAGATAATTTACCAACCAATATGGATGGTGATGCCGGTCCGTATATGCCTGTAGACCTCGAGGTATTACCACGGGTCCTCAAAGTATTTGCACCGACAAAACATCAAAAGAAAAAACCGCTTCTCTAAGTGATACGAACCACCTTTGCTGGCAATCCAGTAAAGGTGGTTCGTATTATGCTAAGTAGATTGTCTTATATGTGCTTACAACAGAACTGCTTCATGTAAGCGGAAGCTATAAATATAACTAGCTTTCACAGGCATGCCTGTCAATCGTTCTAGGGCCTCTTTATAGAGGTCCATTTGTATTTTATAGCGACGAATGAGCTCGTCTCCACTCTTAACGCGGTCCGTCTTATAGTCCACGAGGACCCATTGATCATCTTCTACAAAGGCCGTATCGATGATACCTTGTAAGAATAGACGTTCCCCGTTCTCTACATCTGGATATACCCGATTACCTTCAAAGAGCATACTAAATGGCAATTCTCGTTCCACTCGTTTTGAAGCAATGAGACGCTGGCCAAGATCAGAGTTAAAGAATCCATATAAGCTACGGTCGCTTAACAGGCTCCGTTCTTCATCGCTAAACTTGCCTTCTGCTTGCAATGAATCGAGCATATCTGTCATAGATTGTTGCGTATACTTTTTAACAGGTAACCATTGCATCGCTTCATGCATCAATGTGCCCCATTGCGCACCCGTTACGATTTCCTCAGCGTCAGCAATAGCCAGTGGTTTACGACCAAATACGGAATCGGCCAGTTCTGTTTCACTAATAGCAGGGATGCTAGTATCTACTACCCCAGCCTCATCAGTAGTATCATCAGAGGTTTCACCGGATGATACCGGTTTCTGCTGCAGCGATACATCTGTAGCCGATACAGCCTCCGCATCACGCTCTGCAAATCGTCGTTTCAATTCACTAACAGAAATCTTAGCCGTCGTCTTGGATGCTACAAGATTTGGATAGGTGAAAGCAAAGCGCTGTACGATTTCCTCAGGCAACTCTACATCATTGACCTTACCTAAGGCGCGAACCGTATTGATGGTCGTTTCATCCACATCAGCCTTATAATCCAAATCTCCATAAAGAGAACCATCATGAATCTCTACCTTTACCTGACATTGACAGTCGAGCAAGTCAAAGTTTGTTTCTCCTTCGAGTTCAATAATATTGCGAAGCGGTGCACCCCCATCTAGATGACGAGCGAATGCTATAAGTAGCCAATGCAAATAGGAATTACCAGCTTTGATTAAATCGGCACCTAATGCTTGAGTCTGCGTCAAGGCCGCATGTTTTATATGAGCGCCAACGCCCTTTTCCTTTTTGATTTCCTTGTTAATATATCCGGTCAAGAATAGCTTATCCCGTGCCCGTGTCAATGCAACGTAGAGGATACGCTGTTCTTCGGCTTTCATGGCATCCGATTTGATGGATTTACAATAGAGCCACGGCATAGATGGATAGGATACGCGAATGTCTGGATAATAACCCTTTAATCCGATACCGCCATTTTTATCGACCAATAATGGTGAATTGAAGTCCATGGTATTGAATTTCTTTTGTACCCCAGACAGGAATACAACAGGAAATTCAAGGCCCTTACTCTTATGGATAGTCATAAGGCGCACCACGTCATCCGCTTCGGTAACCACATTGGCAACGGCCATATCTTGATTGCTATCGCGTAAGCTTTCAACAAAGCGAAGGAACCTAAAGAGTCCGCGGAATCCGGAGGATTCAAATCCCTTAGCTCGTTCATAGAGGGCCATCACATTAGCGCGCCGCACGAGGCCATTCGGCATAGCACCTACGTAGTTCACGTAGTCCAAGGTTTCGTAAATATCCCACAATAGATTCGCCACGCCATGGCGACGAGACAATGTGCGCCAACGCTCGATATGAGCGATGAATTGGAGCAATCGTTCATCTTGATCCTGTTCTGCGTAAATAGGCATAACAGACCAGAGAGAACCGTCACCGGTAAGGCGTAACGCCCCTAGTTTATTCGCATCGAGACCGACAAGGCCAGAATGCAATACGGCGGCCATCGGCAAATCTTGCTCTGGATTATCGATAATTTGTAACAAGGACAAGAGCAATTGGATTTCTTGTGCCTCAAAATAGCCATCTCGTTCATTAACAACGGCCGGAATACCGGCTTGGCGCATGGCTGCTACGGCGCGCGTACCCCAACCGGCAAGCGACCTACGCAATACGGCAAAGTCGCGCCATTGAATTTGGCGGAACGAGCCATCCGCATTTTGCACCTGTTTCTTCGAGGCGTGTAATTCCTTTATTTTTTGGATGATAAAATCCAATTCTCGCTCATTGTTCTCCGGTTCATCGCTGGCGGTTTCGGAATCACCATCAGCTTCGTCAGAACGATTTGTATCACTCGTATCCAAGAGATGTAATTCTACAGCGCCACCCACCCAATCGGATGGAGCCTTTTCTACGATACGGCCCGGTATAAGCGATTCTTTTTCACCATAATCAAGCTCCGCTGCCTCTTGGGTCATAATTTGGTAGAAAATAAAATTCGTAGTAGTCAAAATATTTTCGTGAGACCGGAAATTCTTTGCCAAATCGATGCGGCGCTCTACGGCGTCATTCATGAGCCCATACGTATTGTACTTGTTCATAAATAGCGAACTATCCGCCATGCGGAAACTATAAATCGCCTGTTTCACATCGCCTACGTAGAACCGATTATCTACGCGAGAAATGAGGTTAATAATGGTTTCTTGTACACCATTCGTATCTTGGTATTCGTCCACCATGATTTCTTTGAACGTATCCTGTAATTCAAGGGCGACTTCGGATGGTTGTGGATCATCTTCAGTACCTGGTTCCACAAGGAGTGCCAAGCAGAGATGTTCCAAATCGCTAAAGTCCATAATGCCCTGCTCTTTTTTAGCCTCATCATAGGCTTTGTGAAAGGCGATAGTCAATTCTACAAGGTTATGAATGAGCGGATATTGGTCTTTAAATTGCTGTTGCAGAACGGATTCATCAATATGGAATAGACCGTTTTTCATCCCCTTTAAGCTATCCTTGTTTTGAGAGCCTAGCGATTTAAATTCGTCTGCTAACGCACCATCGACTTCGCCCTTTTCTAAGGCTTTGCCAAGGCTTGTAAAACTAGCTTTTGTAAAGGTATCCAAGTTACGGCATACGTCGACCATATCTGACCAAGTCTCAGCCCCTTTTAATTGTGCCAAAGCGGCTAATTGTTCTTGGTACACCTTGTCCCATTTCTTAGGCCCTACAGGGCTTTCAAGTAAAGGTTCCATCTGTTCGATACGGTCTGCAATGCGATTGATTTCGGCCTGTTGATCGTCCCACATAGCACGGCCCCATAAGGTATCTCGTAACTCCTGCTCTCGAGCGGCTTCATATGGTTCTACGGCATGGCGCATCCAGCCGTCAGGATTCGATTGAGACATGGCAAATTCATAGAGGCTGAGCACCTTATCTTGCAAGCCCGCATCGGACTTATCATCGTTAAAGAAGTCGGACAAATCAAAAATACCATATGTATTGTTTTCATAAGCCTCTTTCAACAGATTCTCTAATACCTCTTGTTTTAAGAGAGCCATTTCTGCTTCGTTGCCGATGCGAGCCGTCGGAGGTATATCTAGTTTATAGAAATAAGAGCGAATCACCCACTGACAGAAGGAGTGCAATGTCGAAATATGCGCCGATGGCAATAGATTAAGCTGTCGCTCTAGGCGTGCTTGTAATACCTTATCATCGGTGGATTCCATAGCCTTGGCTAAGGCAACGCCAATACGAGCGCTCATTTCAGCGGCAGCGGCCTTTGTGAAGGTAACGACCATCAGTTCTTGTACTGACAACGGGTTCTCCATATCTTTTAAGCGCGTAATAATGCGCTCTACGAGAACCGCCGTTTTACCAGAACCAGCCGCAGCGGCGACAAGCAAGGTTTGGGCCCCTAAATTACTATCCTTTGGGGACATGATGGCAGATTCCTGCTCCGGTGTCCATTTAACGCCCATTGTCGTCACCTCCTGTCATAGAGCTATCGGTATTAGAACTTTCACAAAAATCAGCGTTAGCCTCAGTCTGTCCAGATGAACCATTGAGGGCATGGCGCATTTTTTCAAGGGCGTTCGCCTCATTTAGAGCGCTCAAATAATTATATTGATTGCGCTCAGTATCAAAGCGACACACCGTCTTGTAATCGCAGTAGGAACAAGGAATGGCCTTATTCAACTGATACGGAGCAATGGGGAATTCACCCTTACCGATGGCAGAGCCGGTGTCCGCCATAATCGATTCCGTATAGCGGCACATGATATCAAAGTCGCCGGAGGATTTAACAATTTTCATATCCCCAGAATGGATGGTTCCCTTCCCGGTAATACGAACGGGCACATAAGGGCCTTTGCTCTTATAGGTGAGCAAATTTTTATCCATCTTTTCCAACATGTCGATATCATCTGTAAAATACCCTTTATTATTAAGGGCCCCATTTGTATCCGCCAAGGCTTTGGCCTCTTCATAAGACACAGGCTCACCCGCTGGCGTTCGTGGATTTTTTACATATGTATACACCACAGCGGCCGGTGTCATCGGTTGATCATGGTGTTTCTTATAAGCCGATTCTAATGCCAATAGATAGGTCATCAATTGTAATTTTAGGCCATAATAGATTTCTTGTGCATTAACCGATGTACTACCCGATTTATAGTCGATAACCATGCCGTACGTATGACCATCACGATTATATTCATCAATACGGTCAATTTGCCCTACTAAACGTAAATAGCGATCATCTCCAAGGGATACCTTAATAGAGTCCCATCCATTGGGACGTCCAAAATCCTGTTCTAAATACATCGTATCAAAGGAGGACCGGCTAGACCAATCAACAAGGCGCGATACCGTTTTCTGTAATGTTCTTACAACGCGCTCTTCAATAGCCTTATCATAGGCTGTCTTTTCATCCTCATCATAACGGTTTTCTTCTAATATATCCGCTGCTACGCGAGCACATAATTCTTGTTGCGCCGTTTCGTCTAAATCACGCCATTGCTTATGCTCGGATAGTAATTGTGTTCCCAACCGCTCTAAATTGGCATGTAAAAAGGTACCAATTTCAGGGGCCCCAAAGGAACGAACCTTGCGAGGCTCTAATTTTAACCCATATTGAGCATAGAATTTAAACGGACATTGACGATATTTTTCAAGGCGCGTTACCGACCCAGACATATAACCCCGTTTGAGGAACAGACCATTTACTAACTCCGGTGCAATAACAGGTACATCATTATTATCTCGAATACCACGGCTCACGTCCTCTAAGCGTGGTCTGTAGGCCGCATCATAGCGAGCCCAGTTATAGAGGCCCCACCACAGTGGTGATACAGGTACGCCACTAAACAAAGCGCCCCACCGTTCAGATAATAGGGATAGACTTTGGTATGGACGCCATAAATATTCATCTTCTGTGCCGTCTTGAATGGTAAAAGGAACCTCTATAGGGGACGTACAGAAACCGAGGGATTGTAATCGTTTAATAACGAGGGAACTTTCAAGTCCTTCCCCTTCATCATTAGAGCCTGCATAGGATATGGTCAAATACTCTTCAGCCCGCGTCATCGCTAGATAGAGAAGAAAGTTTTCATTGAACGCCTTTGGCAAGGCCCCTTCGGCAAGGACGATGCCCGCTTCAGCCAATGCCTCCCGTTCTCTATCCTTGATTAAACCTTCATCGCCCATGTTTTGTGGGAATACGCCTTGATTAAGGCCCATCACATAGACCCGAGGCCACGATTGGCTGTACGCCCGTTCTATGGTGGTAATCACTACGTGATCGAGGGACGGCGGAATCATAGAATAATGGACATTGTCGAGGGCCTCTTCTAAGAGGGCTATCATTTCATCCAACGTCAATGTTTCCGTATCGGTGAGGACCATCATTTCATCGTGAAATCCGATAACCGCATTGTACATTTGCTCGTGACTGGCCTTGGATTCTAAATCGCCATCTCGCTCCGCCTCTAGTGACCATTCATAGAGTCGTTGAGGCACTTGTAATGCTTCGAGAACTGTGTAGATGTGTTTACACCATTCCGCTCCCGTATGCGCGTCGCTGGACGCGGCGAAATCAAACCAAGGTATCAAAATATCCATGATGGCCTGTCTCGATGCATTCACGCGCTCATGTCTCGGTGCATCCGGTTGTTCCTCGTCTGAAAGCCCCGTTACACGGCGCATATAGGACCAATTATCCCGTTCCCACTGTAGATGGTCGATACCGAATTCGAGTACATAGTTTTCCAATTCATCTACTGCTTCACGACTAAGAGGCGTCAAATCCGTTTTCAATAGACGGAACATGATGTCACGACTATAACTATGCTTAACGATACCGAGCAAATCCGTCATCAATTCCCCAAGCGGATGATTATTCATAGGACGTTGACGGTCTCCAAAGTGAGGTATCCCATAACGGGTAAATACCTTTTCCAACGTATCGCCATAGGTTTCGGATTCACGCAGCATAATACATATATCGCGGTAGCGTGCATTAGGATTGCTTTCAATATAAGAAAGGATATCACGAGCCACCCAATCCGCTTCGCGTTCTCGATTATAGGCGCTCACAAGCGGTATATGTTCATCCGTGGTATTGCGCTTACCATGAAAGAAATTTTCCTCTAAGGATTGCAACACGGGTGTCCCTTTATGCCCTGTAAAGTGTTGAAAGGACAATTTCTTTCCATATTCCTTATAAAGATTTTCTAAAATTTCAACAGAACGATTAAAGATGCCGTAATGCCCTGTATTAGCCAATATACGTTTAGGATCAGCCGGTAAATCAACGGTGATTACCGATTCTACAGCTAGGTCAAAAAGCATGTATAATAATTCAAAATGAACCGGTGTAAACCAGTGGAATCCATCGACAAAGACGTGGCAGTTTTCCATCAATGGCGACTGTGGCAATGCATGAACAAGGTCCATAATAGGGTCCCCATCAATTTGCCCATGAAGCTGCAATTCCTCTTCGTAGGCCGACATGCATAGTGCCAATTCCCGTAGTTTTTTCTGTAGCACCCCATTTGATACGCGGTCCGCACCAGATTCTAATTCATCAGGTCCAATGCGAAACGAGCGAAACTCGGAAAACAAACCTTGCAAGACCGATGAAAACTCCGGCCGTTTAGCCGCTTGTGACAATAGACCTAACTCATTCCCTTTTCGTTTCATCACAAGGCTTAGCAACATGGTTCTCCCCAACTGAGATATACTCTGTTGCTGAGCCTTTACATTGCCTATCGATTGATACACCTGATAGGCGAGCCGTCCAAAGCCAACAACGCGGACCGTCGTAAAGCCGCCTTGAGGCATGAATTCCGCAAGTTCCCGTTCCACGCGATAAGTTGCTGGCTCTGGAACGAGCAAAATAATAGGGTCACCAGGACACTCGGTGATGACCTGCCGAATGCGTTCATATACGGCACAGGTCTTTCCTGATCCAGCGCGACCATAATACATGGTAATACTCATACTACCTCCCACAACGATGTTATATTTAGTAATTCTGCTTATATTTCATCATCCCTGAGACAAAATATATAGCATGGATAACTTATATGACATATAAATATATATACTATTGTACACCATGCAATATCAAAATTGCATTTGACAAATTCTCATTTTTACATTATTCTGTTTACAAAAATTAAAAAAGTTAAATTTGTTTATATTTTATTTACATATTGATACTCATCGTGTATAATGAAGTCTAGATGAAGTGTTATTTGTAAAAATGTGAGATTAGGAGTCTTTATTATGAATACAAAACGAATTGCAACGGTTTTCGCCGTATTAGCAGCAACAACAGTATCTTTCTCGGCTTTTGCCGCATCCATGGACGCTAATGCACGCGCTTATGAACGCGCTGCAGCAGAACAAGCTCAATATCAATATACACCTGCAAACAGTGCACCTGTTCAACAAGCGAGCTATGTAGCAACGCCTCCACGTCCTAACTATTCCCCATTGCCAGCTGTTCCTTATACAGCAGGTGATATGAGCCAACAAATGCCTGTATCTAAAGATTTAGGCGACCCTATCTTCGTGGCTCCACAAACAACAGCTGTAGGCATGCAAATCATGGATCCAATTCCAAACCCTAACGCACCACAACAACAAGCTGTAGATGCACCTGCTACACTTACTTTCAGCAAAAGTGGCAGCGGTTATGTATCCACATACAGAAATAACCAATTGAACGCATTTGACGTATTGTTGAACGGTCGTTCTTATACATTCGATTTACCAGCATATACAAATGGTTACCAAGTAAAAACTGCTAGTACATACAACCGTGCTGGTAATGGCATCGCCAATGTATTTACAACAAATGTAATTACAGAAGCAATCGTAAATAACACATCCTTGCGTGTTACTGTTAACATGACACAACCTACATCCGTAGCAGCATCTAAATTACGCGCTATGCAACAATCTGGCCAAGTAACATTAGGTGAAGTATCCACATTGTTTGCTTATAATGAAAGCTATGATGGCGTAAAACAAGCTGCTAACTATGATGTATACAACAATAATGGTCGTTTCATCGTTGTAAAATCCGGTGCCGTAACAGTACCAAATGGTGCACAACATCCATACGCAACAGCTATGTTCGCAATCACTGATGATACGGTAGCAGCTGTAACTGTTTCCGGTAACAGTGGTGAAACTTATGAACTTGTGAAAGGCACTGCTTACGCTATCGCAGCTTCTGCACACGCTGCAGCTGACAAAACATCCAAACAAAAATAATAGACCTCCAGTGTACGACTTATGTCGATCACTACATATAATGAAAAGAGCACATCCTACGGGAACGTGCTCTTTTCTACTATAATCGTGTAAATGTTTCCAATGCCTTATAGGCCATCAAGCGATAACCTCGTTCGTTAGGATGAACCTCACCGGCAAATACGATTTGACCGATTTGATCCGCTTCATGAAGAACGGTATAAAAATCAATTGTTTTTAAATTATGTTCTCTGGCATAGTCTTGTAAACGACGGTTCACATCCACCACCACATGATTAAGGCCATCCATTTCACTATCGATTTGTGTTTCAAGACCGATGATAACATGCCCTTTTTCACTAGCCATTGTAACAGCCTTAATGAGCTTATTATATACATAGTCACTATCGCGGTTTTGCAAAATATCATTTGTGCCACACATGATGCATATATAACGATCATCTTCATAGGACTTATCGATACACCAGGATTCTAAATAATTAATTAAACCTTGTACTGATAATCCATCAATACCGTGATTTTCCATATGATATGCGGGTAGTGCGGCACTACAGAGTTCAACCCAACCGTGACCAGGTCTCACATCATATCCACGGGTTATGCTATCTCCAAAACATATTATTTTCATGAAATCCTCCCTGTACATTAATTCATCTACATTGTAAAATATATATGTATAAAGTACAATATGTTACTCATTTTCATGTATTTTTAAGTACATTATGGTACACTTTTTTCACATGGAGAGGAGAATTATAATGAAATATTTTTTAGCTCTCGTGGGAACCCTATTGTGTACCTCGCAATCGGGATTTGCCATATCACAATACGAAATAGAGCAAAAGCCCACTCAATATCAGCTAGCCTATTCTAGCGATACCGAGCGTATGTATGTCGACCTTAGTTCGATTCATACGAAACAGACTGCTGCTAATTATAAAACCGTACAGGCTAGACTGTTGAGCTTGTACACAAAAAATAATGTAATCGCAGACTACGATACAAATTTTACATTTTACAGTCAACAGCCTAATGCACCGGTGACGATGACGGCATGGAAAATATCAAAGCCTACATTTTATGCAGAAAATGGGTACCCCATCGATACATTACCGCAGCAAAGGTTAGCAAAGGATTACGGTCAACATGTGGCGGCGCCAAATAGCCCATCACAACGCATTGGGGAATTTGTCTATAATACGTCTAAAGAGATGGAAAAGATTACCTATACATACGATAATCCATATATTCCACCACAAGTATTCCCACCTATAGTTGATCAACAAACAAGGACCGTATTATTCGGTCTCATGCCTCCTACAGATGCTGTTATTTCTACGCCAATGGATCGTGTTATACCAGCACCGCCTGCACCTCCGACTAATATGCAACCAAGCTTACAACCAGGTCATGTAGGCGGACCTAACCCAGATAGCTTAGGTGACCGTGGGCGCTTCTCACCAAATTTAAATGCACTTCAAATGGGTAAATTCCAACCATCTAATCAAAATATTGCTCTTCCAGATCGACAAGGACCTCCTGGTCCTCAAGGTTTTAGAGATACCAAGAATCGTGATGGCCGGAATCTTAACGATAATGGTCATGGACGCGGTCGTGCTGACATGTCACCTAATAGTCCTAATCACGATAATCATCACAACGATGGTAATCGTGACAACGGCGGTCGTAATGGCGGTGGTCGCGGGAATGGTGGCCATGGTGGTGGTCAAGGTCCTCATTAATTATTATTTACCAAAACATTTAGAAACACGAAAACCCTCATCGTTATCGATGAGGGTTTGTTTTATGGCTTTCACAAGCGAAATTTATTTTTTTAGTCTTACAAAGAACAAGGCAATAGCACCGATAACTGGTGCAATAGCAAGGGTCATCAATGCAGATTTATAGCTACCAGTTGCGGTTAGCATACTACCTAAAATCATAGGAGCCAACATAACACCGATTTGATTGAATAAGTTTACAAAACCTGCCGTAGTACCTCGCAAGTGAGGTTCTGCTGATTGTACAACGAGAGCATTCGTCAACGCACTGTGCATGAATGCGCCAATACCAAGAATTGGACCTGTAATAAAGAGCATATCTGGGTTTGTGGTGCTCGCAAAGAGTATTAAGGCCGGTCCAAATAAGAACATAACGAGTGCTGTTAAATGATTTTTCTTAATTGGCAAAATATCGGATAAAATACCGATGGTTGGCTTTGCAATAAGTGCAGCTAAGCCAAAAGCGGACATAACATGACCCGCATAGATGGCATTAACACCTAGTTGTTTTACCATGTACAAGTTTGACCATTGAGCCACCGCCCATGTAGCACCGGTAGCGAAGAAGCCGGCAAACGCAAGGCAACGAATATTGCGATTTTTTAACACGTAAATCAAGTTTTCTTTTATGGATGGCTTGTCCCCTACAGGAACCGCTTCGATATGAGCCTCCGCTTCACATTGGGCTAGGATTTCAGCACTTGGCTTACGAACTGTAAAGTAGCTAAGTATAAAAATAAGAACTGGCAACATAGCTGTTAAGAGGAATGCATTTTGCCAACCATAATTAGTTGCTACATAAGGGGCATATAAATTTACAGTCGCCACCCCAAGCGATGTACAAGACATGAAAATACCAACGGCTGCGCCACGTTGATTAGAACCAAAGTAATCCCCAATAGCACTCAAGCAAGAGGCCTGTACAGGACCGGATACGATACCTAATAAGAAACGCAACACCCATCCATAAGTATAATTATCAATGGTACTCATCAATGCGGTGATGACTGCCATGGCGAGTAAACTAACCAATATAGTATAACGATAACCGATTCTATCCGCTAAGATACCACCTGGTAATACCATGATGGCATACCCCATGTAAAAGGCGGATAAATAGGTTGTCCCCATTTGTGGTGTAAAATTCAATGCTTCATTGACAATCGGCATCAATGACGCCCAAGATAAGCGCATAACAAAGCTAATCAAAAACGTTAGCCATACGCTGACAAGAATTAAAATCTGAGTTCGCGAGAAACCAATTCTACTCATACGAGCTCCTTTCTATAGAAAAATAACATATAGAGCTATCATACTATAAATAGAAAGAATTTTTCAAATTCTTTCTATTTATCATCATACAACAGGGTAATATATATGATAGAGTATGGAGAATTCCCTCTTACTACGTTTCTTGACAAATAAATTTATATCACTTATCTTAAAATCATAAGTAGGATTATTAGCCTGACTACCTGTACCTTCATGTACAGCAGCAGCAATAATCCTACTTATGTTATTTATATACTAATATTTGAGGTTATAGGACAAAAAAGCAGTACTACTAACGTTAAGGCACAGAGTGGCAATAGCCAAGCGGCCAATCATACGTCTAGTAGTACTGCTTTTGATACTATAAGTATAAAATTGAATGGCGGAGAGGGTGGGATTCGAACCCACGGCCCCTTGCGGAGTCACTGGTTTTCAAGACCAGCTCCTTAAACCACTCGGACACCTCTCCATAATGGTATATTATAGCAGATTTGTATTGAAGTGTGCAACAATTGAATATAAGTAACCTCAGATATCTCCCATGTAGAACTACTTATATTAGAGACAAAAAAGCTGGCCTAAAGCCAGCTTTCAGCATATCTATTATAGTTATTATCTTAGAAAAGATCTTTTTTCCACATGCCAATGATGGCCACGATGGAACAGGCCACGGAGATGCCCACAACCTCGAAGAAACCATTTTCATCGTTTTGAAACGGCAATGGCACGTTGGTCCCCCACAAGCTAAAGATAATGGTCGGTACGGCCAAGGTAATCGTCAAGGCTGCCAACATTTTCATAACCATATTAAGGTTGTTTGAAATGATGGAAGTAAAGGCGTTCATCATGTTCATCAAAATATTAGAATACATTTCAACCATTTCGATGGCCTGTTTATTCTCGATGATAACGTCCTCTAATAGATCCTCATCTTCCTCATACATCTTGAGAAGATGTTTATAGGAACTGTGACCACGCAAGCGCAATAAACGTTCCATAACGGTACCATTCGTACGCAAGGCGGACGTGAAGTATGTCATGGATTTCTGTAATTCCAACAATTGGAAGAAGTCCTTGTTCTTTGTAGTATGACGCAATTGGACTTCAATATCGTCGGTACGACGGTTGATTTGTTGCAAGTAACGCAAGAACATGGTCGCCGTGCGATACAAAATTTGGAACAAGAAACGGGTCTTTTTATACGTATAGAACGTAGAAATCTGATTAGAAATAAACGGATAGAGCACTTCAGATTCTTCTAAACAGATGGTAATAAAGAAATCTGGCGTCAAAAAGATACCAAGTGGCACCGTATCGTACATATCATTGCCGCGAACAACAGGAATGTTGATAACAACAAAGATATAATTGTCCTCTAACTCCACGTGAGAACGTTCTTCCATATCGAGAGCGGTCTTTAATACGTCTGTAGGAATTTCCGTCAGGATATTGATAAGGGATAACTCATCGGGGTCTGGGTTCACCAAATTTACCCATGAACCTTTTGTGGCATCTGATACCGTGTAATCGGCTACTAATTCTTCTTCTATGTGCTTGTACACCGTGATCATGTTATCCCTCCTTCCGAGCGAAAATACTGTATCTCATCTTTAAAATTATATACTATTTAGGTGTACTATTCAATTCTCTTGTGAAAGTTTTACATAGAAAAACTGCTCCTCATTGCCTAATACAATGTAGGAGCAGTTTATTATCTATCAGTATTATTTTCTACTTAAGATGCGGACAGAGTTTAAGATACAAAGGATGGATACGCCTGTATCGCCAAATACAGCCCACCACATGGATGCATAGCCTAGGATGCCAAGCAACATGATAAGGATTTTAACAGCAATGGCGAATACAACGTTTTGCCAAGCCACGCGCAATGTTGATTTGGACAAATCAAGAATATGTGCAATAGCGGTCAAAGATGGACGCATGAACACAACGTCGGCCGCTTCGATAGCCGCATCAGCGCCGCTACCCATCGCACCACCTACGTCAGCACCAGCAAGAACTGGCGCATCATTGATGCCATCGCCTACGAACATGGTAGGACCATATTCAGAGCGAATATCTTGAACAACGGATAATTTATCTTGAGGCAATAGTTGAGCACGTACTGCGCTTACACCCGTTTCTTTGGCGATATAGTTAGCGCTTGCTTCAGCATCACCAGTAAGCATAACAGTTTTAATATCTTGACGATTAAGATCAGCAATCGCTTCAGCAGAATCTGGACGAGCTTCATCGGCGATGATAATACGGCCAAGGTATGTATTACCTTCGGCTACAAGAACTTCTGTACCGTATTCAGCAGGTTCTGTTGGATAGCCTTGTACATCATAGCGTTCCATAAGGCGACGGTTACCAACAAGTACTTGTTGACCATCTGCCATACCTACCATGCCTTCGCCAGCTAATTCCTGAACGAAATCGGAAGGTTCCACTGTAAGGCCTTGATCTTTTGCTTCAGAAACAATGCTTGTTGCTATTGGATGTGTAGATACAGCTTCGATAGCTGCCGCCATGGATAATAATTGACCAGAACTTACATGGGAGCCTACAGTTTCTACGTTGTGAACTTTGAACTCACCAGATGTAATAGTACCTGTTTTATCAAGAGCTACTGCTTTCACATTAGCCAATGCTTCGATAACACGACCACCTTTAAGCAAGATGCCATGTTTGGATGCGTTACCAATACCGGAGAAGAATGCAAGTGGCACGCTTAGCACCAATGCACATGGACAAGAAATAACAAGGAATGTTAAGGCTGTATAAATCCATCTATGCCATTCGCCAGTAATGAGGGATGGAATAATCGCAACAGCAAGGGCAAGGGCTACTACGATTGGAGTATATACACGAGCAAAGCGCGTAATGAATTTATCGATTTTAGGTTTCGATGCAGCTGCATTTTCAACAGCATCAAGAATTTTAGTAACCATGGATTCTTCTAGAACCTTATCGACGCGCATCGTAATACGTCCAGTTTCATTGATGCAGCCAGACATCAATTGTGTACCTGGTTCTGCGCGAACAGGTACTGGTTCGCCGGTTACAGGAGCCGTATTGACGCGAGTTTCACCTTCAAGAATCGTACCGTCTAGAGGAATCAAATCGCCAGGACGAACTTCAATAGTCCAGCCCACCTCAACCTTTTCAGGGGACATAACTACAATTTCGCCACCGCCGCATGTATCTATGACGCGCACCTCTTGAGGACGCATATCTACAGCATTCATGATTTCTGTACGGCTACGATCTGTTGCTTTTTCTTCAAAGAATTCACCGATACGGTAGAATAAAATAACACCAACCGCTTCAGGCAATGCATCGATAGCGATGGCACCTAATGTAGCGATGGACATCAAGAAGTTTTCATCAAATATTTCACCCTTTAAGATATTACGCGCGGCTGTACGCAATACAGGAAATGCAAGGAGTACATAAGCAACGTAGTAAATCGGAGTTTCAATAGATTCTGGCAATCCGATGGATGGAACAAAGGAAGTCAATGCATCATAGATCATAAATAATAGACCTACTACGATAACTGCAATTGTTACAGAGTCATTGTCCTGATTGTTTTCACGGCCATCATCCACAGCCGCTTTAGATTTACGTTCGTAATCAGCTACTGTTACGCCCTCTTCGATAGCATCACAGATGTCTTGAATGTCACGCTTAAGAGCCTCACGGTCCTCCCAAGACCCAGTTAATTTTAATTGATGTGTAGCAAGTGTAAAATTAGCTGTTTCTACCACATCCATTTTACGGATACGATCTTCGATTTTCGCTCCACAGTTCGGACAGTTTAAATCCTTTAGAAGTAATGTTTCTTCCATGATATCTCCTTTATCTATATTTGAAAGCACAGAAAGCTTTCATCCTATATGAATTAAAATAACATATGAGTGTTTGTTCATATATTATTTTAATAGAATCTATACGATATGTCAAGAAAAATTATCAAAATAAATTAGACGTAAAACAGCCCATACGTATCACCTATACGTATGGGCTAATTCTATATTCTTACGTTATAGTTTTGACTATTTCTATTCATAAAGATTGATTTCTTTTATATCTTTAAAGGTAATGACAATCCCCTCTATAGACATAGTATGGGCCGTCTTATTTATCAGCTCTATAGCACCCAGCAACTCCGTATAACAATGACCGTTGTAATATAGGACTCGCACAAAATTTCCGTCTGTCAATGATTGGATTGTACGATTTAATTCCTCTAGTTGGTCCTCAGATAACTCTACACGATTCTCCTTAGGCCGTGCTACGGCTGCCAGCAATGTTTCAAATCCCTTTAACGCCGCAAAAGGCATAAATTGTTTAGCCCGTTGCAAGCGCGACATCCGATGTTTCATGAATGTATACCTTCCCTCACGCAATACATCAATTCCTATTGTAAAAGCTACTCTCCATTATGACCGCCTACCAATGTATTTCTAAACTGCAGAGTCCCTTCTTCTTGCAAGCTAGATGCACGAAGGATAGCATTTTTACCAAAACGTCCTTTAATATTCAGCATGGTTTTCTGTATATGTTCCTCTTGCTCTGCTGTATCCGTTAATGCATTACTAAACAGGTCCATTTCAGTCGGTACAGCGGCCTTATTAACTAAATCTTCAAAGCTAACGGCAATGCGTCGTATCAACTCATGAGGCCGTTTATATTTATCAAACAAGGCTAGTACAGCTGGACATAACTCTTGAAATGAGTCCGTATAATGCGCTAAGGTCCTGGATCCACCAGTGGACTTTACATCCTCTACTGCATAGCCGATGTGAACATGAATACACTTTGTAACCGCCTTAATCTGTAACAGTTCAAGGACTAAGGACTCTACCATTTCACGCATGGGCAATCGCGCCTCATCAGCCGTATAATTGCGCAATAGAATTTGGCTTTGTGAAAGAGAATGCTTAGATGGTCTATAGGCGTGAATATCGGCAATGGTACAGCTTTCACGGCCCCATGCATGATCGATTAACAACTCTGCATTCACACCGAATTCCTTATATAATTTATGTTCCGGCACTTGAGTGATGCCATGCAAATCAAAGGCGCCAAATTTACGCAAACGATTGGCAATACCGCTGCCGATTTGCCAAATATCTGTAATCGGCTGATGATGCCAAATTTGCTCTTTAAAAAGGCTTTCATCAAGATACCCGATAAAATCCGGCGCATGCTTCGCCAGTATATCAAGGGCAATTTTTGCGAGGAATAGATTCGTTCCAATGCCTACAGTGGCGTAAATATGGGTTGCATCGAGGACCGCATCAAGCAAAAGCTGTGCCAATTGACGAGGCGTTTTCTTATATAATTTCATGTATGGCGTAATATCGATAAAATATTCATCAATGGAATAGACATGGATATCATCAGGTGATACATAGTTTAGCAATGTTCCATAAATCTGGGCCGAAGCCTCCATATACCTCTTCATATGTGGCTTTACCGTAATATATTCAATATGAGAAGGAATTTGAAACAACCGAGCCCGATTCTTAACGCCTAGTTTCTTAAGTGCTGGAGAGATGGCTAACGTAATCGCACCCTTGCCACGAGAATTATCGGCCACCACCAACGGTGTCGTAAATGGATCTACCCCCAAATCGGCACATTCTACAGATGCGTAAAAGCTCTTTAAATCAATGCACATATACATCCGATTTGTATCAGCTGAACCCATACAAACACCTCCTTAAAACGCTAATGTATCGACTTTCACAAAAATTAGTATTTCCATAATTTCTATCATTAGTATAACAAAAATACACAATATTTTCAAACGTATGTTTGCTATTATATAGGTAATTTTAACTATAAAAAAGGTATCTATCATTAGACATATGTCTAATGATAGATACCTTTGTGCTTTGATTTTTTTTAATTCTAAGTATGTACCCCGACGACAGATTACATTTATTGTTCAGGGCCAACTTTTTCTTCGTCTACCGTATCTAAGAATCGTGTTAACTCGCCAATAAATAGAAGTTTTACACTCCCCACTGCACCATTACGGTGTTTACGGATAAGAACCTCTGCCTTATCACCCATTTCAGAGTTTTCATCATAGTATTTATCGCGATACAAGAAGATAACGATATCCGCATCTTGTTCAAGGGAACCAGATTCACGAAGGTCAGATAATACCGGACGCTTGTCTGGGCGGCTTTCAACACTACGAGACAACTGAGACAAAGCAATAACAGGCACATTAAATTCACGAGCAATCAGTTTTAGGTTACGAGAGATTTCAGATACTTCTTGTTGTCGATTTTCACTGCCCTTACCGGAGCTACGGCCTTGCATAAGCTGAATATAATCGACGATAACAAGATCAAGACCATGTTCTACCTTGAGGCGGCGTAACTTAGCGCGCATATCCTGCACCGTAAGTCCTGGCGTATCATCGATAAACAGGCTGGCTTGACTCATCTCATCCGCCGCAGCCATCACCTTCCCCCAATCATTAGGATCCATGTCAGCCTTGCGCAACTTGTCTGATTCAATACCGGCCACGGAGGACAAAATACGTCCTACCAACTGTTCCTTGGACATTTCTAGAGAGAAGAATGCTACAGTCCGCTTAATCCCCATCGCTACATTTTGAGCAATGTTCAAGGTGAAAGCAGTCTTACCCATAGCAGGACGAGCCGCTACGAGAATAAGGTCCGACCGTTGTAACCCATTTAACTTGAAATCCAAATCTCTAAATCCAGTTGGTACACCTGTAATAGAACCCTTATGTTGTTGCAGTTTACTAAGTCTATCAATATTCGTAAGAACTACATCACCAATGGGAGAAAATGTCGATTCTGATTGTGTTTGACCGCCTACATCAAGAACGAGTTGTTCCGCCTTATTCATAATGACGGATGGTTCATCCTCGCCAGCATAAGTCATACCGACAATCTTATTACCTGCATCTATGAGACGGCGCATTTGTGCTTTTTCTACAATAATGCGCGCATGCTCTTCAATATTATAGCCTGTCGCTTCATTCGCAAGAGATGTAATATAAGCAATGCCACCTACGGTATCCAATTTTTTACGTCGTTCTAGTTCTTCACTTAACGTAATGAAATCTACGGTCTTGTTACTTTTTACAAGATTTAAAATAGCATCATAAATGATCCGATGCGTATCACGATAAAAATCATCACGATCTACGATACTTGTTACCAAATCAATGGCTTCGCCAGATGATGAACCATCGGTTAGCAATGCCCCTAATACGGCCTTTTCCGCATCCTCATTATGCGGTGGTATGCGTACGTCCATGTCCTTCTCCCCTTAACTAGAATATGAGTATCTTCCCTATGAAAGCGTGCGTCACGCCTCTTCTATGCACAAAAAGAATCACCACACTCTGTGAGCATGGTGATTCGAAGATTATTCAGCGACTACGTTAACCTTGATAGTGCTCGTAATTTCTGGATGTACACGAACCACTACATCATGAACACCTAATGTTTTCAACGGTTCTTTAATTTCGATTTTCTTTTTATCGATATCTACCTTGTATTGAGCTTTCGCTGCATCGGAAATATCTTTAGCAGTCACAGAACCGAATACGCGGCCTTCTTCACCCATGCGAACCTTAACAGTAACTTCAACCTTAGTCAATTGAGCTGCTAAGATTTTAGCTTCATCATTGGCAACAGCTTTATTGTGAGCGATGGATTCTTGCTTTTGTTTCGCATTATTTACGTTAGTTGCTGTACCTTCAAGACCAAGGCCTTTTTTAATCAATACATTACGACCATATGCGTCACTTACTTCAACAATTTCGCCTTTTTTACCAACTTTTTTTACATCTTCTAACAATACTACTTTCATTGTTATTCCTCCTCTTTTTCAGCGGAATGAAGGGCTTCTAGCGCTTTATCTAGAATAGCCGCCTTCGCTTCCTCTATCGTCATACCTTGTAGTTGGGCACCAGCCACTGTTCTGTGACCGCCACCACCCAAGGCTTCCATTACAACTTGTACATTTACCTTGCCTTTGGATCGAGCGCTGACGCCGATACCGCCATCATTAAGTGAGTAAAGTACAAATGCTGCTTCAATATCTTCATTGCTGATGAGCATATCCGCACTTTGTGCGGCCAATGCCATCATATCCTTCATACCTGCTGGTGCCACAGAAATAGCAATACCTTCGGTACGATTGGCTTCAAATACCATTTTAGCACGCAATTGGATAGAATCGAAGGTTTCAATAAATAATTCTTTTACCCGTTCAATATCCGCCCCTGCACGACGTAAGAACGCTGCCGCTTCGAAGGTACGTGCCCCAGTTTGTTGATTAAAGTTTTTCGTATCTAATACGATGCCCGCATAAATACCTGTAGCTTCCGCTTTTGAAAGCTTCACAGGAACTCCTGCATATTGTACAAGTTCTGTTACGAGCTCACTCGTAGATGATGCAGCTGGTTCCAAATACGTAAGCAATGGATTTTCAATAAAATCTGCTGCGCGACGATGATGATCGATGACAATGCGTCGCTCAGATACTTCTAGAGCCTCTGGCGCTGCTACCATCGGTGTTCTATGCGTGTCACAAACGATGGCCAATGTATTCGCATCAGCCCACAATTTTGCTTCTGCAGGCGTTATGATATGAGTTTTCCAAAATTCGTCTTCCTCAAGAACATGTACCATTTTATCAATGGCATTTGTTTCTTTTGAAAGTACTAATCGCACCTCTTTACCAAGAGTACGTGCAATTGATACGACGCCAATAGCACCGCCTAATGCATCATAGTCCTCACGTTGATGACCCATAACAAGGATTTTGTCAGAATCATTCATCAATTCATGAATGGCTTGACTAACCACACGAGCACGAACGCGCGTATTTTTTTCAACACCTGCTGTATTGCCTCCGAAGAAGCGGGTGCTTTCACCATCCATAATGCAAACCTGATCACCACCGCGCCCTAAGGCAATATCGAGGGCTGCGCGAGCACGTTCGGACACATCCTTAACAGAGCCTGCATTTTCGCCAATCCCGATACTAATCGTAGCAGGAACTTGACGAGGAGAAGGCAATTTACGGATACGTTCAAGCACACTAAAGCCGTTGTTTTCCATGTCTTGCAAAGCGCCCCGAGAAATGGCAAATGTGTACATATCATCTTGGAAGTTCCGAATGAAACCTTCGTGTTTATCGATTTCATCAACGACGATATTGTTGATTTCCGCCCATAGATTTGTATATTCTCTATCGCTGAGGCCCTTCGTTAATTCTTCGATATTATCGATTTGAATCATGCCCCATACAGGCTGTTCTTCTTGCGCCTTAATACGTTCCTTTTCAATGGCTGTAATATCCTTAAAATACAAAGCCATAACTGCATGTTCCGTCAATTCATCATTAGGATCTGCATCAGGTCTTGTATCGCGAGGGTCGATGAACTTGTACACTACTTGGAAATAGCGATCCCCGTATTGCTCTTTCAAGAACCCCGATTTGCCCCAAATCTTATCAATTCTAAATCCAGGAATCAAAGCGGACATTTTTTGCAATTTATTCCAGTCCACCGGAACCCAATCGGCAAATACACTATTATTCCATACCAATGTACCTTGCTTATTGACAAGTACAATAGCGGTCGGTAAGTTTTGTAATGCAAAGTTAGCCGCCTGCGTCACATTCTTCATCATAGCACCAAATTGTTCGCGTGCTAAGCGACGACGATTGTGGATGGTATTGTAATTAATCAAGTATACAGCAACCACCACGATGACTGACAATATGGCTAATAGCCAATTTAAATAAGCGATGATTAAGATTAATAGAACGATGACACCAATAAAGGTCCATTCCATTGCTTCCCATCTTCGTTGAAAGGATTTCATAGTAACCTCCTTTCTATTAATAACCTCGTTGATTGAAACGAGATCGTAAATCTAAAAACATATCCATAACACCAAACGTTACTAGAGATATTGGCATCATGACATATAAAAGAGCTATAATAACAATTTTTAATACCCTTGATACACCATAACCTTCTAAAACACCAAGCAAAGAAGCGATACCATTAAGGCCACAAGCAAAGGCGCCAAATAAAGCAATGTTCATACCAACAGTTGTAAGCAGCTCATTATTGATACCAACAAAGGATGAGCCATAAATAATAATAAGACCTACAGCCAATACACCAGCCGTCCAAACAGGTATTTGCCAGGTTGAAATAGCAGGCAATGGTTGTACAGGATTATTAGTACGTTTTGCAATATATGCTGTAAACCGTGCCAAGATATAGGACGTAACAGCAAACGCACAAAACGCATAAGTGATAAGCATCCTTTTAATCTGTACTAAGCTCGCTTGTATTTGTTGTATATAAAGCTCTGTCTGTTCTGGTGGCAGCGATTGTTGTTTCACTGTGTCTATAAATGCATTTTGTACTTCATCACCAATATTTTGAATAGATGTCTGTAAATCAACAGACATAATAGACATTGATGCTAAGAGTGTAATAATAGTAGTCACTGCTAATGCTAGCGTAGGCACCAAGATTAATTTTAAAGGGGACCAACGTTTACGAAAACCGAGTCCAATAAAAATGCTTGGTACTGCATACATCAAGATTGTTCCTACAGCTGTCAATGGTCCCAATAAAATGGAAACAATGACAAAGGCTACTACAGCTGCAGAGCAGCTATAACGAACGCCCCACCTGATCCCTACTGTAGCAATCGCCGCAGGAGCTACGATAGTAGCTAACAGAGATAAAACAGGAAGACTAGCGCCTATAACGGTTAATACAACTACGATGGCTGCTAAAAACGCCGTTTCCACCATAGCTCTTGTATTTGTTTGTTTCATAATACTCCATTCAACACTAAAAGAATACTAGTTATCTTTTAATTATAGCAGTTTAATAAAGTAACTTCAAATACCCTATATAGTAGACAATTACAGCAACTACGCTACTTATGGTGTCTCAAAATAATAAAGATATCCCCCTCAAGACTATTCGCCATGTAATCACGGCATCCTGCTTGAGAGGGATATGTTATTTAGTGTACGTCTTGGATGATTGGTAAAATCATAGGTCTACGACGTGTTTTGTCATAGAAGAATTTACCCAATGCATCGCGAACGTTTTGTTTAATTGTAGTCCAGTCCTTGATACGTTGTGCTTCACAATCATCTAATACTTGATGAACGCGACGTTCTGCTTCAAGCATAAGTTCTTCTGCATCACGTACATATACGAAGCCACGAGATACGAGATCTGGGCCTGCAATGATGGTACCGGAAGCAGTATCCATGGCCATAACAACGATAACCATGCCTTCTTGTGCCAATTGTTGACGATCGCGAATAACGATATTACCAACATCGCCAACACCAAGGCCATCAACGAAGATAACACCCGCTTGTACACGGCCACCTTTACGGCCACCGTCCTTATCAAATTCAAAGATTTGACCATTATCGCCGATGAGGACCTTCTTAGGGTCTACGCCCATGGCCACACCAAGTTCACCATGACGACGTAACATACGGTACTCACCATGAACCGGGATGAAGTATTCTGGACGCACAAGGTTGAGCATTGTTTTAAGCTCTTCTTGGCTCGCATGACCAGATACGTGGATGCCACGATCTTTGCCATATACAACATGGCAACCTAGACGAAGTAAGTTATCGATAGTTCTACCAACAGCACCTTCATTGCCTGGAATTGGTGTAGCAGAGATAATAACAGTATCATTTGGTGCCAATTCTACAGTGCGGTGGTTGCTTGTAGCCATACGGGATAAGCCCGCCATCGGTTCACCTTGAGAGCCAGTTGTTAAAATCATGATTTGGTCATCTGTATAGTTGTGCATTACATCTACGTCGATAATCGTATTTGGTGGAATATTCAAATAACCGCGTTCTTGTGCGATTTCTGTAACATTTACCATACTGCGACCCATAACGACAACCTTACGGTTGAACATAACCGCCGCATCGATTGCTTGTTGGATACGAGATACGTTAGATGCGAATGTAGCCAATACAACGCGGCCTTTTGCAGCACCTACAGCTTGTTTAATAGCAGGTCCAACGGAGCTTTCAGAACCAGTAAAACCAGGTTTTTCTACATTTGTAGAATCAGACATCAATGCTAGTACGCCCTTGTTGCCAAGTTCTGCGAATTTATGAATATCCATCAATTTGCCATCAACTGGTGTTTGGTCGATTTTAAAGTCCCCTGTATGGAGTACAGTACCGATAGGTGTATCGAAGTACACCGCAACGGAGTCAGGAATGGAATGATTAGTTTGGATAAAACCAACCTTCACTTGACCGATTTGCACTTCATCGCCTGCTGCAATCGTACGAAGGCATTTTGGAGATACTTTATGTTCTTTAAACTTACCTTCAATCAAGCCACAAACAAGATTTGTAGCATATACAGGGCAGTTAATTTCCTTCATAAGGTACGCTAAGGAACCGATATGGTCCTCGTGACCATGGGTAATAACGACTGCTTTCACGCGGTCCTTATTCTCAATGATATAGCTCATATCAGGAATAACGATATCTACGCCAAGCATATCTTCACTAGGGAACGCAAGACCTGCATCAAGAACGATGATTTCATCCTCGTATTGAAAAATGGTCATATTTTTACCGATTTCACCAAGACCACCAAGAGGGATAATTTGAAATTTACCCTTATTGGAGCCCGCTGGTTGACGACCAATTAAATCGGATTGAACCTCTTGGTTGCGAGTCATCGGACGGTTGTTAGTGCGCGTACGACGGTTGTTAGTATTTTCATTACGATTATTATCATTCGTATTACGTGTACGCGTATTACGTGTATTTCTTGTATTACGAGTATTCTCGCCATTTCGTTCAGTACGATGTGTATTTTCACCGCTTCGAGTTGTACGGGTTTGACGAGGTTGGCGAGGTTTACGTTCTGTACCTTGTTGTTCGCCTTGCTCTGCTGCTGGACGTTGACGACGTGTGTTCGTTCTTGTATGTGTCGTACGTCGTTGACGGCCTTCGCCATTTTGACTAGCTTCGCCTGTATGACGGCGTTCACCAGTGCGACGACCTTCTGTATTGCGGTGCTCTCCCACTGGTCGACGTGTGTTGGTACGACGGCGCGTTGTTTTTTGCTCACCTTGAGCAGATGGAGCCGTCTCTACTGCAGTCACTTGTGCAGTATGTTGATTATCTGTTGTATTCACAGTTCCTCCTAAAATTTTATTCATTAATTTGTTTAACATATATTTTCACCTATCATTAAAATTTGATCTTTACAGAGGAACGGACAAACGAAAAAGGCGCTATCCAGCAGCGTCTTTCAAATGGGCGCAAAAATAGCGCAACTTAATTGTTACCGTTCAAGTCCTTTTGTCCATTCGCCTCGTGCAAATGAGTATAGTGTACCATTAAACGCGTCAGCCGCGACGTTACGTTCTCTTCGTTACCGTTTAATGTTCATTATAATCCGATCGTTCTGATGAAAGCCTCGCTTTCATACGTTACTATTATTGTAACATAAAAATAGCGTTAACAAAAGAGGACCCTTATGTTGACGCTATTCCATTAATCCTGTACGAATTTGAGCTGATAATCGCACAAAATCTAACCGTGTTTATACATCATATTTAGTTATCATCATCAGGCAAATGTTTGTAAAAGCCTTCAATATACCAAGCGCCATTTTCTTCAATAAGAGAAATATATCGCTTCATCGGTTTAGCCTCTACCATGCCTTCGCCAACCTTTGTGGTTTGTAAATCTGCTTCAAATACAATACGTTTTAAACTACCTGAACGACTCAGCCGTGCCACATCCAAGGTAACCATATCCACTTTTGTACCTTGCTGCATAGCTATGAGCCATTTTTGTTTTTCTACTGGATTGGCCCTAACTCGGTTCATCACATACGTGAAAGCCTTATCATAGTCCTTATTATTTACCGCATCAAAATATCCTTGTACCGATGCACGAGCGGCCTCTTCACTGCCTTCACCAACAATGGCATTTGTAAACCACCCTGAAGGGAACACTTCATTTTCCGGTCCCATAGTTCGTAAAGAAAATCCAAATATACATACTATACTTACAAGCGCAACAATTAAAACTCTCGTTGTTAACGAACTACTCGTAGGGGATACTTTCATAATTGAAGCTAGCCGTTTATCTATGACGATATGCTGCAACGCACCACCATATTGATTGTCCTGTGGCTGCCCCTTTTGACATAACAAGGCAAGCAAAATCAAAGGTCCTACAAAGGGGATGAGGAACAGCAACAAGCTCATACTACCTCGTCCCGTATCATGAAGTCGGCGCACACATAACGACCCTAACGGAAGCAAGGATACTAAACATAGTATAGCCGTTAAGAACCCACCTAAACCGATTAAATACGGTCCCGTTTGAAATATAGCGGTTATAGCATAGAAAAAAGCGAGCAAACCAACCATACATACATGCCACAGCAATAGAAATTGTAAGAATTCCCTCCGCGAAGCGCGACCATCCGTATCCATGAACTTATTCATCACATAGAGATATGTATCCTTATAGCTAAGCTGATAATGGGATAAAGGATAAATTACATCACCTTCAGGTGCAATGCGCTCCACCTCTGTAGCCATCGTATACTGCCCACATGTAGGGCAAAACATAGCCGCCTCATCGCAATAATGACGACAAGCATCACAATAACGTTTCATAAGTATCTCTCCAAAAACTCTCAAATGTTTACTATTTTAAGCATGTATCTACAGCCTCCGCAAAGCCCTGACGATATAGATTAGCACCGCCGTTTGCAGGGTGGCGCAACCCAATAGCAGACAATCCAAATGTTCCCATTGTATCTGCAGATTTTTGGCCTACGGCGAGCACAAGAGGTTCTACGCCGCCTAATTCTATATGTAAATCTAATAAGCGTTTTGTATACTCCCAACCTAGTTGTTGTTCTCTATCCGTAGGTGTACGGTTAGTCAATGGATTATCCTCCTTATGAGGATGGAAGGGGAATATATTCCACAACAACGTATCATATGGATCTATCCCCTTTTCAACGATAGCACTCCACACCACAGTGTCAGTAGGTTCGTTAAAACCGTCCTTCTGCTGTGTTCCTTTTAATAAAGAGCTAGTAGGCGAACTAGTGCGTTCCAACCGAATCGGCGTTACATCCTTCGCACGAATGGTTTTGTGCTTATCTAATAGCATTCTTTCACAAGTAATAGCAATGCCACTAAAACGTCCCCCTTGATATCCTACTGCCTCAGCCACTACAAATACCTTAGCTCGACCTAAGCGCGGTAATAAATAGGCTACCAAATTATCTCGACGCACTCGGGCCGCATCAAAACCATCTGTAACAATCTCTAAATCAGGATTTACCTCACCCCAAGGATTATGGACGAGACCACCTTGATACTGAGCGAGCCAGTCTACAAAACCGTGCACCTTCGCCACACGCTCCGCATCAAAGGTTGCTATATATTCATCAAAAGACAAGGTATTCTCTAACTCAAATAAAGACATACAGCCTCCAGTTTAAAATTTATATGTTATTACCGATATATATCTACTATACATCATAATTACACGAATTGCATAAGAAATATATATACATTATTTTAGAATTTTGTCCATTATAAAACACCCAAGAGTATAAACTTTTGGGTGTTTCTTTTAAGGTGTATATAACTAAATATAGAACTCGATTTTGTCTTCTTTTGCCAATTGGAATTGTTCAAAGATGTGGTTTCGAATATTAACAAAGGATGCCGATGTGCGATCAGTTCTATCGATGATATTTACAGGGATGATAGTTTGTACACGACCTGGATTTGCCGCTAGTACTACAACGCGGTCCGCAAGGACTACGGCTTCTTCAATATCGTGGGTAACAAATACAACCGTCTTGCCTTCTTCGCGGCAGATGCGAGAGATTTCGTCTTGTAAATTGATACGTGTTAATGCATCAAGGGCGCCTAGTGGTTCGTCCATAAAGATAATATCTGGATCCACCGCTAGTGCACGAGCGATAGATACACGTTGTTGCATACCTCCAGATAGTTCTGCAGGGTAGCGATTACGGGCATGGTCAAGGCCTACCATTTTAACGTATTTGTCAATGATAGCAGGACGCTCTTCTTTAGGTATTTTTTTACTTTCAAGGCCAAGCTCAATATTGCTTTCCACCGTACGCCATGGCAACAAGCCATAATTTTGGAATACCGTTACATATCTGAGTTGAGGCGCTTTCACCTCTTCACCGTCGATAGTAATGGAACCAGATGTAACGAGCTCAAAGCCCGCCATAGCATTTAATAGCGTACTTTTACCGGAACCAGAAGGGCCTAAGAGGCAAATAAACTCGCCCTTTTCAATATCTAGATTAATATCTTCAAGAATGGTGAGTAGTTCCCCATCTTTCATAAATTCCTTGTGTGCATTGCGCACCGAAATGTAACCCATGAGGCCACCTCCTATTTCTCAATACCCCAACGTTTGTAAATCCATTTTTCGATGAGGGATACGCCCCAATCGAGTAAAAGTCCAACAAAACCGATGGTCAAAATGGCTACCATCAAGAGATCGTTACGCAAGTTATTTCTCATATCGATAATAAGGAAGCCAAGTCCTGTTTGGGAGCCTACCATTTCCCCTGTTACAAGGAAGATCCACGCCGTACCGAGAGCGATGTGAAGGCCCGATGCAATACCAGGAAATACGGCAGGTAATACGATTTTAAATAATAGTTCTGGCTGTTTAATACCAAAGTTGCGCGCTACCTTGATGTACACAGGGTCGATATTTTGAATAGCAGACACGGTGGACAATAGCACAGGGAAGAATGCTGCGATAAAGATGATAACGATAGCCGGTGCTTGACCGATACCGAAGAAGAGAACGATAAACGGCAACCACGCCACAGGAGAAATTGGTCGAATGACTTGAACGATTGGATTGATGTAGTTCCAAATTCCCTTGTACCAACCCAAGATAAGGCCGAAGAATACGCCAGCTACGACGGAAATGATGTAACCGATGAAGAACCGTACTAAACTATCTGCAATATCCTTAAAGAGGACACCGTCTCCAATGAGTTCACCAAAGCCGATCAACACCTTATACGGCGTTGGCAATAGCGCTTCGTTAAAACCGCCGAGGCGAACGATTAGCTCCCAAATTAGCCACGCTGCGATAAATGAACCTGGCACATATGTATATTTCTTCATGGTCCCCCTCCTATGGTAACAATGATGTATCTACAAACTCTGAATAGGTCGGCACTTTTTTGATTAAATCAATATGTGTCATGTGATGCACAAGTGCATTATAACGGTCCTCTGTAAGGGCTAAATCTTTAAACCCAATCACTTTGAGGGAACGTTCAATAACTGAGTCATTAAACTTCATGTACTTTGAGGAAATCTCCTCTTGTGCCTTTGGATGCTCGTCTAAATATGTACCTGCATCGAGATAGGCTTTTGTGAAGGCTTTTGCCAAGTCATGATGTTCGTCGACGAATTGACCATTAAACACAAGAGCACAGCAAATATTATCATGCCAGAGATGGTCAGGATCTTCAAAGACCTTCCCAGTTCCCATTTCAAGGGCTAGAGAGCCAAATGGTTCGGCAACACTATACCCAGCAATTTGTCCTACCGATAGAGCAGAAGGCATTTCTGGAGGGCTCATTTCTACGATTTGTACATCTTTTTCAGAAAGACCCGCTTGTTCAAGCATGCAATCCACGAGAATTTTTTGAGTAGATTGTTTATGAGGGATAGCAAAGGATTTGCCTTTTAAGTCTTGAACGGAGTTAATATCCTTATTTACGATGATAATATTACCCTCTGTATGACCAAGTGCAGCAGCACGAACATCAATGCCTTGTTCACGAGCCTTTACACCTAGCTCAACGAGTACCGATGCAGCATCTACCTTACCTGTATTTAATGCATCCATCAACTCTGGCCAAGATCCATATTTAACAAGCTCTACATGTACAGGACCATCTGCCGTTTCTAATTCTTTTGTAGCGAATACTGGCAATGCATGGGTAATTGGTAAATAGGCTACGCGTACAGTCTTTAATTCTTGAGCCGTCTTTGGTTTATGGTGTTCATGATAGCCATAGGCTATGCCGCCAATAACCAAGAGGACCACTCCGATGATTAGATACCATGTCTTCTTCATAACTTCCCCTCTTTCTACCTCACAACAAGGGGGCGATTTTGACACATGCCATTTCCGCACTTTTCTAAAACCTAGATGAAATAAGGTTTCAAAACACCTCGTTCTAAAAATTATATAACCTACTATACCAATATGTTTTTAATATGTCAATAATACATATAACTATAATAGGTTTTATTTCTAAAAAAATATAAATAGTAATTAGGACATAATATATACATTAAATATTTTGATTATATACGCAAAAAAGCACCAACCGCATTGAGCGGTTGATGCTACTTTCACAAACACGATTAACAATATATTATTCTTCAATATAAGCTTGTCGTTTATTCAAAATATAAATCTCAGAGCTACCAGCCTCGCTGTACTCACCAACATATGGTGCAATACTAGACTGTTTAAAATGGTTAATTTCGCCTTTTGGAACGATGACCATGATTTGCTTACCTTCAGCCAAACGCTTGATAAACTCGTCCTCTGTCACTTGTTCCATAAGGTATTTCTTATCCCATTCAGCACTACGATGTTTTAATGTATCCTTATCATCCCAACGACTGCTGTCACCCTTAATACGAACCACCTCATGTCCAGTATAATATACGAGAGATGTGCTGTATCCATTGTAATAATACACATCACCATTATACTTATCTACAACAGGGATAAGATTGATAGAACTACGTTGTTTAACAAGAGGTACCAAGCCTTCGAGTACTACAATCGAGGAAATGAGCATGGTTCCGATCACGACAATGCTCAGCAAACGATACCGTTGGCGAGTCCACCAGAACCATAACAGCCCTAATATGGATACGCCTGCCAAAACATAGAGTAATCCATAATAGCCCCAAGGTGCAAAGAAAGATGCCCCTACATAAGCGATCCATAACAATAGTGTGGGACCGACTACAATCCATGGGACATAACGAGGCCGACCCGGACGTAGAGCTTTCATAGCCCCTAATGTACCAAGAATACTGAAAGGTACAAGACTAATAAATGTATATAGAGGATACTTAGTGGCCATCAAGGAATAGAATAGAACAGTACCCACGCCCCAACACATGCAATACACGTACCACTTATGGTGCTGTTTAAAGCCCGTTATCATGCCATAAATAACAGCGCCCGTCCATGGTAAAGAAGCGCCGAGGAAAATAG
This sequence comes from Veillonella atypica KON, assembly GCF_002959915.1. Taxonomy (GTDB): domain Bacteria; phylum Bacillota; class Negativicutes; order Veillonellales; family Veillonellaceae; genus Veillonella; species Veillonella atypica. The sequence goes on from NZ_PPDE01000009.1 coordinate 45,575, forward strand.
CGATATAGTACCACCACACATTATCTTCCGGGTGTTCAGATTGTGTTGCACGGGTCACATTGTTAAGGCCTAAGAATCCATCCAAAAAAGCTTGTCCATGGGCGCTATACATATAAACATACCACGGCATAGCGACGACAAGAAAGGCCAAAATCCCCTTCCAGTCAAAGAGGCGAAACAACATTTGTTTCGAACGGCAAAGCGCAACATAAACGAGCAAAATAAGGCCAGGTAAAACAAGTGCCACGGGCCCCTTTGTCAAAACACCTAATCCGGAAAATACATACGCTACAATCATGGCCGTACTAGAATTTTCATTCAAGCCTTTGTACGCATACATCATAACCATCAAGGTCGTATATAACAGTACCATGTCGGTTATAACACCATGAGCAACAGCCCAGAACATAAGAGATGTACCAAGGATAGAGGAACCTACTAGGCCAGCGAGCCAACGACGACTAAAGGTCCGTAAAGCTTGAAACATGGTAGCCACTGACAAGGCACCAAATATAGCACTTGGCAAACGAACTACCCAATCAGCAATACCAAAGATTTTAAAAGCTAATGCAATCAGCCAATAAATCATAATCGGCTTGTCATACCAATATGTCCCATAAATCTGTGGCGATAACCAATTGCCAGACAACACCATTTCCTTAGCAGTTAACGCATAATTCGATTCTACTGGATCGGTTACAGGTAGTATATTATTAGCTACCATAAAGAATACCAGCCAAACAACAAACAACACAGGCGTCAAACGAGACAATTTCATTGTGACCTCCTTATGATTTACGGCGATTCTTATAGTATTTAAATCCGAGCACTGCAGCCACAATAGCAAAGATGACAATCACAACTAGCAAAAATTCATGATTATACTGAATAAGATCTTTCCAGTTTTCTCCAAGTACTTTTCCTAAATATACGAGTAAAATCGTCCAAGGAATAGTACCAAGTACGGTCCAAACGATAAAGTGCCACAATGGATAGCGCGCCATGCCAGCTGGGAAGGAGATAAATGTACGAACACCAGGTAAAAGACGGCCAAAGAATATAGCTACTCCACCATATTTATTAAACATCTTTTCAGCGAGTTCAAATTTATGCTCATTAAAGAATACATATTTACCGTATTTCAATAACAACGGACGACCGCCATATTCCCCCATCCAATATGACAAAATGGATCCAACGATACCAGCCAATGTACCTACGACCATTGTCGTATGCAAATCAAATATACCTTGAGAAATTAAATACCCTGCAAATCCAAGCACAATTTCACTAGGAATCGGTATATTCGCATTCTCTAGAACCATCGCAATAAACATGGCTGCATAGCCATACGTTTCCATAAACGAAATAATATATTCCACTTGTTATACCTCGTCATAACTCCCCTATACCGGATTTATGATTTTTTAATGCTAACTAATGCTGGTAAAAATATCACCATGTATACAATCTATTTTACCATAATAAAATGACCCTCACCATACGGGAGGGCCATTCGGGGCATCCTTAGTATTCTGTTTTTGCAAGAATTAACTAGTCATACACAGTTATTCTGTTTTTAGTCCTTGTTTAAAATCAAAGGATTTTACAGCTGCTTCTGTGTCTACAAAATGGAATGGTTCCAACAGGCGACAGAATTTAAATAGATAGTCACGTTTTTTTAAAACTTCTTTCACATGAAGAACAGTTTCTCGTGCACAACGGGCAGAGCTATAACCATTCATAGCCGCATATAGATAGGTATTAGGCAAATCACCTTCACGGATATAGCTGTGGATGAAAATAAGTAAGTCCCATCCAGCAGGCGTGAATTCTGGCCAGCGGCGTGCGTTTTCCCAATCGAGGAGCATGACACTATCCGCATCTGGATCATATACGATATCACGCAACGCAGGACGACCATGAGCGATACCGTAATCGTGGAGCATGCCTAGCGCTTTACCAAAAGCATAAAAAATATGAACAGCCATATCTTCTAGGGAACTATCTTCTGGATGCTCCTGCGGTAAATGGCCATAGTAGGTCAAGTTCTTACCATAATTCGGTGTCACGAAATAATTTTCTCGAAAGCCTACAATTTCCGGAGCTAATGGTAATTGTGTACGCACAAAGTTCATCATATAGAACTCATGATCAAAGGATGCACGAGGGGATGGTTTGATCCATGATGACCGGTTATTACCTACAGCACGTTTTACAAAATACTCATTACCTTGAAAGGTGACTGGGAATACGCGCCCCAAATCTTCGTTATTCAATTTATGGTCTATATATTCTAATAAGGCTTCGTTCATGAGACCTCCTAATGTCATCAATACTTACCTATTTATTATATAATAAACACCATATATGTATCAAATAAAGACCCCCTAGCCAAGGCCAGGGGGTCTTTACGGTAATTATGATAATAGGTTTAATTTAGATTTTATAAGCCAACTGAGGCACTCTAAATTAAAACGAATTAACCTACAAATTTTGTCACTGCTGCAGTATCAGTTAAGTGACGTTTAGGCATGCCCATTTCTTCAGGAGTGATGCCAAGAGCAAGACCTACTAATTGGGACATGTGCAAGATTGGCATATCTTTGCCACCGCCAACAACTTCTTTTGCTTCTTTTTGGAACATATCAAGTTGCATTTGGCAAAGTGGGCAAGGAGTTACTACGCAATCTGCGCCTTCTGTAGCTGCATCTTTGTTGATGGAGCCAGTCATTTGCATTACGGAATCATGTGCAGGGTATACAGCATGGAAACCGCAGCAATCAAGTTTACGGGAGAAGTCGATTGGTGTAGCACCGATAGCGGAGATCAAATCTGCTAAGGATGTAGGCATTTGATAGTCTTCGAAGCCCATTTCAGTTTGAGGACGAAGAATATGGCAACCATAGTATTCAGCTACACGTAAACCTGTTAAAGGTTTAACAACTTTTTCTTTCAATTTATCCAAACCGTAATCGCGAATCAATACCCATAAGAAATGAGTGATATCAGTTGTACCGCGGTATTGTTTACCGATTTGAGCTAATTTTTTGTTCACTTCTTCTTTTTCTTTTTCGTTATTGTCTAATTCGTTTTTAGCTTCACGAAGCATCAAAGTACAAGTGTTACATACAGTTAAAAGGTTCAAACCTTTTTCTTCTGCCAATGCAATGTTACGTGCGTTTGTAGCTAATGTAATTTCTGGAGCGATATCTTGAACGTGGGATGCGCCGCAGCAAGTCCAACCGTCAAGTTCTTCTAGTTCGATGCCGAGTTTTTTAGCTACTGCAACAGTTGCCATGTAATCTTCTTTGGCAGCGCTTTCAAGAACGCAACCTGGGAAAAATGCGTATTTCATTATTTGCTTACCTCCTCAGCTGCTTTCATAAGTCTGCGAACACCATCAATACCATTAACTGGTTTTTGAGGTACTACAAGTTCGAAAGGATTAATTTTGCTGTGTTTCCACAAACGTAATGCATAGAATGCTTGTTTAGCGGAATCTACAACACCGTCAGATTTCAAGCTCATAGAAACTTCTTTCAAACGACCAGTTTTGTAAAGGTCTTCTTTGAAAGCAACTGCATGGCGAACGCCTTTGTTGTTTGTAAGGCCAGCTTTTGTAGCTTCTTTACGCATGTTGGAAATATCTTGAGCAGGTTTTAAGTGTTTAGGACAACGGGAGATACAGTTCATGCAGTGAACGCATTTCCAAAGACCATTGTCATAAGCAGGTTGAATGTGAGCCATAGGTGCATCATCACGGCTATCCAATACGAAACGGTTAGCTTTAGTGAATACATATGGTTCCAAGAAATCGTCTTGACGTGCAGTCAATTTGTTACATTCAGATGCGCAGCAACCGCAAAGGATACATTCTGTACCAGCAACGAATTTTTTGAAATCAGCTGGAGTTTGACGAACGATTTTGTCGCCTTCGTTGAATTCTGCTTTAAGGAAAATCCAAGGAGCAACTGTTTTCAAACGATCAACTTTAGATTCCCAATCAACAACTAAGTCGCGGATTACACGGAAGTTACCGATAGGAGCGATAGTTAATTCATCTGTACCATAACGTTCTGTCAATTCATCAATTTTAGATTCACAACCAAGCATTGCTTCGCCATTTACGCGAATGGAGCAAGCGCCACAAACTGCGGAACGACAAGCTGCCAAGAATGTTAATGTTGGATCTTGAGTATCTTTAATTTTTTGAAGGCCCCAAAGAATTGTACGGTCAGCTTCATAGTCGAATTTGAAAGTTTGTACAAACGCGCGACCTTGTTGGTAACGGTGGATATGATAGGTGATTTGTCTCATCTTAGTACTTCCTTTCTTGTGGTTCGTATTTAGTGAACACTACGTCGCGTTCAGTTAATTCGTATTGACCGTCTGCGCCTAATTTGATCAAAGAATGTTTTAAATATCTTTCATCATTACGTTTTGGATGGTCTTCACGAATATGAGCGCCACGGGATTCACGACGGTGTAAAGCGCCCATTGCAATAGCTTTTGCTACTGTTAACATAGAACCGATTTCACAATAGTTTACGAATGCCATGTTGTAAGTACGTTCAGGGTCACCTACATAACAAGTTTTGTAATCTTCGATCAATTGATCGATTTCTTTTAATGCTTCAGTAATACCATCTTCATTACGGAAGATACCTACTTTATTCCACATTGCATCAGCCAATGCATCGCGGATTTCTACAACTGGGCGACCGCCTTCACGAGTTGTTACTTCAGTGAATTTAGCTTCCCAAGCTTTTGCAGCTGCAGCTAATTCTGCATCTACGTTAGGTTGTTCATGTGTTTCAGCATAGTCAGCTGCACCAGCACCGGATACTTTACCGAATACTACGCCGTCTGCCAAGGAGTTACCACCTAAGCGGTTAGCACCATGGATGGAGATACAAGAAGCTTCGCCAGAAGCGAACAAACCAGGCAATTCACATGCACAAGTTTTGTAGTCCACTACGTCGATACCGCCCATTGTATAGTGACATGTAGGACGAATAGGTACTGGTTGAGTCAATGGATCGCAGTGTTCGAAGCACATTGCCAAGTCACGGATACCATGAAGTTTTTCGAGAATAACTTCAGGTCCTAAGTGACGAAGGTCAGCTACTACATATGCGTTAAGACCAGAACCGAAACCACGACCTGCAGCGATTTCATCTTCGATTGCTTTCGCTACAACGTCACGGGATGCCAATTCCATTTTATTTGGCGCATATTTTTTCATGAAACGTTCGCCTTCAGAGTTAAGAAGGTAACCACCTTCACCACGAACCGCTTCGGACATCAAGATACCAGTACGACCAAGACCAGTTGGATGGAATTGGATCATTTCCATATCTTTCAAGCCGTTACCAGCACGGAAAGCTGCTGCCATGCCATCGCCTGTGGAAAGGAATGGGTTTGTAGTACGAGTCCAGAAAATACGACCTGCACCACCAGTGGACAAGATGACAGCTTTCGCTTTAATTTGTTCTACGCGACCTTCTTTCATGTTCCAAACTACAGCGCCACCAACATGACCGTCTGCAGATTTAACAAGATCTAAAAGGTACCATTCTTGTAAGAAGTGTACGCCTTCTTTCAAGCATTGTTCGTAAGTTGTGTGCAAAATAACGTGACCAGTTTTATCCGCAGAGTAGCAAGTACGTGGATAGGATTGACCGCCGAAGTTACGTTGCGCAATTTTATTTTCTTGAGTACGAGAGAAAGGAGCACCCATGTGGTCCATTTCAAGTACGCCTTCTGGACAACGAGAGCAGAAGAATTCGATCGCATCTTGGTCACCAAGATAGTCAGAACCTTTTACTGTGTCGAAAGTATGTGTTTCGATTGTGTCTTCAGCTGCTACGTTATTCAAACAAGCATTTACACCGCCTTGCGCCATTGCTGTTGCAGAGCGAGTTGGGAAAATTTTAGTAATAAGTGCTACAGTTAAGCCTTTACGACGACCAACTTCAAGAGCCGCGCGTTGACCAGCGCCACCGCTACCTACTACTAGAACATCAAACTGTTCCATAATGACCTCCTCATAACTACCTATAAAGAGAAAATTTCTTAGACTATCTAGATTCAAAAACCTTATAAAAATTTTTGATAACCTAATCATTTTTCCTTAAAGAGAAAACCTCACACATGTGCGATTTCTCTTATAGCTTTACATATAATTATAGAGAGCATTTCACCGTATGTCTAAACCTTATTATGCATAATTAATTTCGATGATTTTAATTGATACTCTATATCATTTCACATTTTTGTAGATGAATCTTGAACATTCTGATTATATTAAATGGAAATTCTATTTATTTTTATGTATATCATTTATATTGATTCGGTTCCGAATTTTTTACTTTATAGATAACCATATGAGACCAATAAATACTATGTTTTACCGACTATACCACCCCAATAAGGTCATTTATTGTTATCAAAATTTTTAAATTCCTACTAAAAATACACGGAATTTAAACGGCTTATATATATTAAAACCTCTCGATTTTAGTATACTTTTCACTTTTGATAACTATTATCATAAGTTTTTATTGTGATTTTCCTTACATCTTTCAAAATCAGTAAAATCGCTCTTATCTATGCATAAATAGCAATCTTCGATATACTTCATTTTATGAAATCTAATTACGCTAGGCAAAACTTATATAGGGGTGCTTACATGCTATATATAATATGAATATATAGGGTTTTACCATTTATTACATTCATTTTTCACTCATTCCGTTTGTATAAGGTATGATAATAGATAAATTAGTTATATAATATAACTTAAATATGTTAATATTAATTTAATTACTAATGTGTTGCAGCTTTCACAAAATGGGATCTGATTAGTAATTAAGTTGTATTAAGAGAGAGTTATATAATTTAATCATACATAAGGAGAACAAACATATGAAGATTTTACTTGTAGAAGACGAAGAAATGCTGAATGGTATTACGGCCAAATATTTGCGTGCTGAAAATATGACTGTCGATACATGTTTCAACGGTCAACAAGCTATCGATTATGTAAATACATCTAGTTATGATGTCATCGTTATGGATATCATGATGCCTGTATTGGATGGCATTAGCGCATTGGCTCAAATGCGTAACGAAGGTAATACAACACCTGTTTTATTATTAACGGCGAAGGATTCCTTACAAGATAAGGTTACAGGTCTCAATACAGGGGCCGATGATTACCTTGTGAAACCTTTTGATCTTGAAGAATTAACAGCTCGTATCTATGCGTTAGCACGTCGTAACGCACGTCATGCCCAAAATGATATCAAGGTTGGTCCTTTAACAATCAACGTTCCGCAACGTACGGTAAAGCGCGATGGCGAAGCGATTACATTGACAGCTAAAGAATTTGATTTATTGTATTATTTAGCAAGCAACGAAAATATCGTTTTGTCCCGTCAACAAATTCTAGATCATGTTTGGGAATACGATTATGAAAGCTACTCTAATCTAATTGATGTATATATTAAGGATTTACGTAAAAAGATTGACACGGATGAAAATGTGAAATTGATTCAAACCGTTCGTGGAGTAGGATATGTCCTCAAAACAGAAAACTAAGGAACAAGGTCACGACCTTAATTCTATGTCCGGTGCATTTAAGCACCTGTGGAATCGCATACCACTAACCTTTAAAATCATGTTGTGGTATACTTTGTTTCTGATTACCCTTCTAATTTCCATGTCCATTTTCTACTATAACTATATGGGCACGGCACGCAGCACGGAAATCAGAGATCGATTACAACAACAAACGCTCATCATGTCTACGGACATTCGCAAGTTTAAGCCTTATGAAGATGGCACATTCTATCTCGTTTACACACAAGATGGATTAATTACGAAAGGCTATTTACCGGATGGATTCCCAAATCAATTGAATTTATCGCTTGGACAGGTTGGTGAAATCGAAGCTAATGGTATGACATTTTACTATTACGATGTTCCTATCAACGCACCGAATTACCGAGGTTTCTTACGGGCTATTACGAGCCAAAAGATTACGGATAAAAACGGAGATATCCTATACGCCTTATTGCTTGTCAATTTGGTGGCGTTGCTCATATCTTCTATCGGTGGTTATCTATTCATAAAACAAGGCCTAAAACCGTTGCGTAAACTGACTCACACAGCAAAGGTTATTGGTAAAAACAACGACTTGAGTCGTCGTATTGAATTGCCGGAAATCGCGAAGGATGAGGTCTATGAGTTGACGACCACATTCAACCGCATGTTATCCGGCCTCGAAGATTCATCCAATCGGGAAAAGCAATTCAGTTCTGACGTATCTCATGAATTGCGTACACCGATTGCCGTTATCCAAGCTGAAAGTGAGTACGCCATCAAATATGCGCGAACACCAGAGGAAATGCAAGAAGGCTTGACCCATATTTTAGAGCAAGCAAAATTCATGTCATCCCTGGTAGCGCAATTATTGGATGTAGCACGGTTAGAAAATAACTATGAAATGAATGTAGCCCCTGTGGATGTAAGTACCATGTTAAGAAACATGATACATGACTACACTCGACTTTGTGCGGAAAAGCATATCACCATCAATGCTGATATTGATAGTGATTTAATCATTACGGGCCACGAAGTATCCTTGCGTCGTGCCGTAACGAATCTTATCGACAATGCTATTAAATTCACAAAGTCGACCATCAATATTACGGCCAAGCGCAATAATCTATATTTGATTATTGAGGTTACCGATAACGGGATTGGCATCGAGGCAGATAATCTATCACAAATCTTCAACCGTATGTATCAAACAGAGCAATCACGAAATAAAAAATCTAATCACGGTATAGGCTTAGGCCTCTATTTCGTAGACAAGGTTGTTCATTTACATCACGGTACAATCACGGCAAAGAGTGAGTTAGGTGTATTTACTACCTTCTCCATTACCCTTCCTCTATCGGAAGCATTAATAGAATAATGTAATACGTTGTACATAAAAACACCCCTCTATATGACAAGTCTCAACTACGAGAAGCACTCGTCATATAGAAGGGTGTTTTATTTTCGTATATGTAAATACTGTAATTTACTTGTAAACTAGACAAGGTATTTAACCGAGTAAAGCTAATAATGGTACATAGACGTACTCAAGAAAACTCCATACCACAAGGCCAGCTACGGCACCTACAACGGCACCATTAATACGAATCCAGCTGAGGTCATCCTCTACCTTAGACTCGATAAAGTAGATAAATTTATCGGTGCTAAGTCCGCCTAATACTTGGCGTATGATGGTTTCGATGAGATCATACCCTTGTTCTAGCACATACCGTGCAATATCGTGGAGGGTAGTTTCAATGCGATTGCGAAGATCTTCAGATTGACCATATACATTCCAAAGTTCAAGGGCGATATTCACAAGAACTTGAGCTGGCGTTTCGCCATTTTCATCGCCTTCAACAAGCAACTCCTCAACGTATGGACATAAATGGTTCTCGATGATAGATTCCCAATCTTGTTCTCGTATCCAACGTTCCCAAGCCTCATCGAGAGCATCGCAGACCACATGATTTTCCTCTATGTGGCGAATCGGCTCTACCCACTGACGAAGCCATGCTGTCCGCTCAGGGCTATTAGGGCGTTTCCAGTTTTCCAACATAGCATACGCCTCTGTTACAATGGCTTCTGCCATCTCACGATAATTAACAACATCAGTGGCCTCGGACAAGGAAATCAAGAAATCAGAAAGGAAGCCCTTTCGTTTTTTCTTATGTGCTTCCTCTGCAACTACGGCCGTAAGCCAGGTGACCATAGCAGGATGGTTAATACGCTCTTGAATCACATTCAAGACCTGTACAACCATGCCTTCATAGCGATTGTGTTCACATAAATCGAGCAAGACATGCTTTAACACAGGTACGAGGGAATGTTTTTCTAACAATGCACGAATGCGCTTAGCCCCCCACTGTGCCCATTCCTCAGTTGTTTGAGATTTCCATAACAAATGTAACCCCTGATGAATGACAAGGCGTGCGGCCCGCTGTCCCTCCGGAGATAGTAGGAATTTTTCAAATAAAGGTACGAATTGTACCTTGCCTAATAGCACTTGGCAACGATCTCGCGTTAGCATCTTCGTTTCCACCAGCTTAATTACACCATTGATCAGGCGTTCCTTATTGCGAGGAATCAAAGCCGTATGATACGGAAATCCTAAAGGTTTACGGAATAATGCAGTCACGGCAAACCAGTCCGCCACACTACCGATAAGAGCAGACTGTACTGCCCAATAGAGCGGCTGGTACCAGCTTTCATCATCAAAGAAAAACTGGCCTACAAAAACAAAACAGTAGAGCACGACCATTAAGCCAAAGATCCCATTGGCTCGCTGTTTCAAGGTAAGCGATTTAATATATCGTATCATCCGATCACCCCCTTAATGAGGAGGGTAACGCCGTAGAACAGCCCGCCGAGGACGGCCCCCACAAGTGAGCCATTGATACGAACCATTTGTAAATCATAATACATTTTACCGCGTATAATGTGCGTAATCTCGTCCGGTGAATAACGAGATAGTTCTTCGCCCACCACACGATCGATAAGAGGGTTCAATTTTTGTAGCCATGGAATGCTACGCAACAAGAAGAATCGTTCAAACGGCGCTTGTTTCTCAGGATTTAGAAGTATTTCACTGCCGAGCACGTTAAATCGTTCGAGCACAATATCCATGAGGCGCACCCAATCGAGCGTATCCCCATCGATGAGCTTGCCTTCCCATTCTTCGAGGACCATTTTAACCCATTGGTCCTTATGTTCTTCGATGAAAGCCTGCCATTCCTCATTAGTTTCCAAATTATTGAAAAATCTGATGGCCTGCCCCCATATATAGCGTCCCAATGGCGAATCGATATCTTCGTTGTCTTGTAAAAACTGAACTGCTTTTTTCTGTACCGTATCAACTAATCGTTCAGGTGAAAGCCCATCACCACCAAAGGCAATGGCTAGTTCACGCATGAATGAATCCTTAGTATAGGTTTTCATAATGTCTAGCATGACGCGATACAAATATGGATACACCTGATTTGACGCGATAACACGCTGACAAGTTCGATTAAAATAAAGCCAAAACACGCTAGCCGTATGGCGTTCCAGCATGCAACGACCGAATAGAATAACGAGAGGTGTGGCCTTCCAATTGGATACCCCTTTATAAACAGCCTTATTAATCTCCTTACGCATCGGCTCAATATCCATATGGGATAATACCTGATTGCCAACGCCGTATAAGAGTTCTCTCATCTGTTTTTGCCCTACATCACTCATACCATATTCGATGATACGCACCATAACGCGTTCTCGTTTGATGGCATAGTACATTTGTGGCACCCGAAGTAATTCTTCGCTGAGCATGGTCCGGCCAATCTGTATTAACCGTTCTTTACTACGCGGCAAGATAGCCGTTTTGAAAGGAATACCTAAAGGCTTTGTAAAGAGCGCTGTCACTGCATACCAATCCGCCAAACCGCCAATCATCGCGGCCCCCGAAACATGCATGATAAACGCCCACAGTGCATCGTGCCTATGAGGGTATGAAATTAAAAATATGATAGCCATGACAACCAACAGGGTGGTTGCCACTGGTTTAGTTTTCATCATCACTTGATCCTAACTTACTCAATTACGTATATAGACTCTCCCCATACAACGTAGTGACCACATAGGTCACGAACTTTCACGAACTACAAACTGTGAAAGTATATTTAGAATGTGCATTCATCGCCATCTTTTTGAGGCTCCCATACAGGAACATCGCCAAAGAGAGCTTTAAAATACACGGATGGCGTCCATAGTGGACCATTTAGATGCATAGGAATAAACGCCTTTTTCACCTGCACGCGGCGTAAGAATTCAATAGCACCCCATTCCATGGCATCTTCTAAACGATTATCTACAGGGAACATCGCCACATCTACGGATAGACCGTCTAGTTCCTTAAATTCACGCCAAGCCATGCGTTTTGCATCCGCATTATTCTCCGGCGTATCGCCAAGCCAATGCCACCAGTTAAGGTCACCCGCATGGAATATGGAGTCAGAGTCGATATTTGCAGTATCCGTTTTTACATAGAAAGAACCACCTTCGTCGGTGCTACCGTACATATGAATCCCTACATCATCGAGATTTGCATCTTGGCCAGGTCGCATGGTAATACATTTTCTTACCTTACCTTCTAATGGCACATCTTGATGGCAAATATAACGCGTTTGAGGACCATCAAACTCCGTAATAGACGGATTAAAATGATCTGCATGGCTGTGACTAATAAAAAACCACAATTCACGGCCACGCTTTGCCAATTGCCAAACAATATTGTTTGGATCCTTATAATAATCAAACACATAGCAGCGCTTGCCATCATCTACGAGGAAGCCGCTGTGTGCGAGAAATGTTACATCTAACATCGTTATCAATACCTCTACACTACTGAGAATTTATATCATTCGTATTCTTTATTATACCATATTTTTCTATATACGTTTGTGTAGAGGAAGGCCCTATTTCCAAAAAGCCTCCACCGGCCGGGTCTGTCCCTACGGGACAGGGCCAAAGTCGTTTTTTGAAAACAGGGCCTTCCTCCTCTCAGTATATTAAAGACATTTAGGTATAATAAAGAATACAAACTAATTTTAAGGGGAAAAGTCGTTTTGGCAGGGCACTCTTTACCTCAACTCAGTATATTAGAGACATTTAGGTATAATAAAGAATACAAATTGATTTTAGGGAAACAGGGATAAGAAATGCCGCTGGCATTTCTTATATGCGGTCAGCGGCTTTCATGTAGTCGATATATTGGTTACCCCATTTTTCAAGAGATGTAAGAACGGTTTTAAAGCCTGCACCTACTTCGGTAAGGCTATATTCTACCTTTGGTGGAATGGTGCCGTATACTTCACGGTGTACAAGGCCATCATCCTCTAATTGGCGTAACGCTCTAGTAAGTGTTGCTTGTGTAATTGGGTATAAGCGGCGCTCTAATTCACGGAAACGCACAGGACCTTCAGATAATTCATGCATAATCAATAAAGACCACTTGCCGGCTAATAACTTTTGACTCGTTGCAAAGGGGCATCTGCCCACTAAATCATGAATATTTACGAGTTGTTCTGCCATTGTAATCCTCCTGCTCTGTTTATATTACATTATTCAAATCATATCACAAATTTATCGTATTGCAATCATTTTATAGTATCATTTTTTAGGGTACAAAGCTTTTTGAAATTTTTTCAATTAGTATTCAACACTGATTCTCTATACACGAAAGAACCGCTAGTAAAAACTAGCGGTTCTTTCGGTATCTTATTTCATATTTACTATATTAGTAATACAGTCTTTTACGCTACATAGTTCCTGAACAAAAGTTTCTATGTTAGCGGATTTTATCAGATGTTATCCCAATAATATTTTCACATCATAGTTAAATTTAGCGGTTGTTTCAGCAGCTGTTTTCTGCCATTCTGTAGGTGCTGTACCGTCTTTTTCAAGGAAGAACCCAGAGTCAAGGTAGCGAATGATGATATAGTTAGAATCCTTTTGATCAAACCAGTTACCACGACTGAAGTCGATACCATGACCTGTGTTACGTGTTACGATAGCTTCTAATAATGGCAACGTAATGGCATTCAAGGTGATTTTCATATCACATTTGTCGAAAATCTTTTTGAAGAAGGAACTAGGTTTTTCTTCTTTATAGACTAACAATTTACTAATTGTACCATTAGATGCACATATTACGCGGCGAATTTCATTAATAGGGATATCAATCTTACCATTTGAGATAACACCATTTTTAATGGTGATTTCTCGTTTCCCCATGTAGGAGTAATCAAGTGGCAATTGAAGGGTATCTAAATTTGCAGGGAATTCCGCTGTCAATTTATTTCGAGCAAAAGCGGCAATGATTGCTTTTGTTTCGCGGATATTGTGACCAGCATTAGATTCTGTACGGTCAGTATCTAAATCTTGACCTTCTATGCTTTTCCAATTATGGTCTCTGAACCTAATCGTATAGTTACTATTTGAATTTAAATATCTTGTAAGAAATAGCTCATTTACGTCCTCAAAATCAATGTCAGTTATAATCTGTCCATTTGCATTTTTGCAAAGTACACCATTGTAACTAATTGTTAAAGTACGACCTTTATCTTCAAATGTAACAGGATTTGTGTCGAATACAGAAATCATAATTCTCTCCTTCTATACTTCCACTAGTATGATGATGAATATACGCAAAATATATTGTTAATTTCATTATATACTAACCATAATTGAAACACAAAAAAGCTGGCTCATAGAGCCAGCTTTCAGCATATCAAAACATATACAACATATGTTTATATATGAAGTTATGCAGCTATTAGATGCTTTCAACAGCAGCGATAGCAGCAACGTCTACAACGTCTTGAGCGGAGCAACCACGGGAAAGGTCATGAACTGGTTTAGCCAAACCTTGAATCAATGGGCCAAGAGCGTCAGCGCCGGAGAAGCGTTGTACCAATTTGTAACCAATGTTAGCAGCTTGAAGATCAGGGAAAATCAAGATGTTAGCTTTACCAGCTACGTTGGAACCAGGAGCTTTCTTTTCTGCTACGGAAGGAACGATGGAAGCGTCCAATTGTAATTCGCCATCGAATTTGAAGTCAACGTTGCGTTCTTTCAAGATGTTAACAGCTTCAACCACTTTGTCTACTTCTGGAGTGGAAGCGGAACCTTTTGTGGAGAAGGATAACATGGATACGCGAGGGTCAGCCATGCCAACAACTTTGCGAGCTTTTTCTACAGTGGATTCTGCGATATCAGCCAATTGTTCGCTAGTTGGGTTAGGCAATACGCCGCAGTCGGAGAATACGAGCATACCGTCGTCGCCATATTCTTTTTTGCTTGTGAACATGAACATGGAAGAAGATACAGTTTTAAGACCTGGTTTAGTACCTACAACTTGTAATGCAGCACGCAATACGTTTGCAGTTGGGCAACCGGAACCAGCAACCATGCCATCTACTGCGCCAAGACGAACAAGCATAGCACCGAAGAATAAGCAGTCACCTTTCATAGTTGCGTCAGCTTTTTCAGGAGTCATACCTTTTTTAGCGCGCAATTCTACGAATGTATCAACCATTTCTTGGTAACGATCGTAGTTAGCTGGATCGATGATTTCAGCACCTTCTACGGATACGCCAACAGCTTTAGCAGCTTCTGCGATTTCAGCTGGGTTACCTACTAATACAGGTGTTACGAAACCTTCTTTCAAAATGATTTCAGTTGCTTTCAATACGCGTTCATCTTTGTATTCTGGCAACACGATTTTTTTACCTAATGGTTTTACTTGGTCTTTTAATTTTTGAATTAAATCCACGATTTTTGCCTCCTTAACATTGGCTTATGCCATATCAATACTATTATTATAGCAATTTAATAGCTCTCTAACAACCATTCTAAAACATTTCGTTGTTGAATTCCGTCATAATTTGCATTTTTATTTAATTCATCCAATGTAAGTAAAAACTTTGGATATTGGTCTTGTACAGCCTTAAGAGGTGCGAGCTCACGATTTAACGTATTAGGATCTAACACAGTTTCGCTTACCTGATAGTATTCTGTAACACCCGCTTTTTGTGCAACAAAGTCAATTTCACCCTTAGCTAATTGGCCTATATATACAGTATATCCACGACGAATGAGTTCAAGAAAAACGATATTCTCTAAAATATGTCCTGTATCACAACTCGCGTTGCCAACTAATAGATTACGTAATGTTGCATCCACACAGTAGTACTTTGCATTTATACGCAATAATTCTTTACCGCGCACATCATAACGATTGACCTTATATAGCAACAAGCTATCTTGCAAGCCTTGTAAATATCGTTCTACCGTTTTATTATCTATTTTTCTACCGGCGCTAACGAGCGAATTTGCAATCTTATTGGGTGAAAGCAAGCTACCTATGTTAGACATAATATATCTCACAATATCTTGTAAGATTGTAACATCACTAATCTTCAATCGAGCCACAACATCATGTAATAATAAGGTATTGTATAGGCCTCGTAGATATTCTTGTATATCAAAATCTTCGCCCCCTAATTGTTGCGTATAAGGGAATGAGCTTTCACGAAGATAGGACTCATAGGCAGGAATTAAAGAGTACTGATTACCATCGTATTTGCTATGGTAAAACTCACTAAAGGACAGTGGTAACATCTGAATTTCCACATACCGCCCAGTCAGTAATGTAGCAATATCGGATGACATAAAGTATGCATTGGAGCCTGTAATATATAAATCTGTATTCTCTTTTACAAACAAGCTATCTACGACGCGATGAAACTGATCAACGTGCTGAATTTCATCAAGGAAAATATAATTCATTTCATCAGGCTGCATACGCTCTAAAATATATTGATACAGCGCATGATACTCTCGTAAATGCTCATATTCTAGTTCTTCAAAATTAATGGATATTATCTGTTCAGGTTTAACGCCTTCTGATAACAGCTCATCCTTAAATAGCCTAAATAACGTAGATTTCCCACAACGACGTATACCAGAGACAACCTTAACAATAGGCCGATTCCGATTACGTCGTAAAAAATCTAGATATCCTTGGCGCTGAATTAATTTCATAAGGGCCTCCTCATCTATGTACGTTCTCATAGATGGAACCCTCTTATTAGTATTGTCAAATATCATATCGACCACCTAATAACTTTGGATTCCATTCCAACTTTATATTAATTTTATCATAAAATTGGATTTCATTCCAAAGATTTACTATTTAGTGTTCAAATATGGATTCTATTCCAATGTTTTATACAAAGAATATTCTATACTATCAGTATCATTCTTTTACCTAAAAATAGGGTCTCCTTATGTTGAATAACCACCACATAAAACAGTACAATACTAGTAATAGAAATACTGTATTACTTCGAAAATACTGTTTACCTCACTAGTTTATATGTAATATGGGAGGACTCATGGCCAACACAGACACAACAATCAATGCACTTATCAATCCTCAAATCAACGATGCCCCCATTGATATAGAGAAAACCATCAAAGCCTTAGAACGCAACAACTTCGTGGTCCATTATTTTGAAACAGGCGCTGATGCGGTGGCCTATTTACAGTCTCGCATTCAACATAAACGAGTAGCTATCGGTGATTCACGCACCTTATTGGAACTCAAGGTTCATGATGCTTTGTCCGAGGTCAACGATGACATAACAGATATTCAGCGACCTCTTCCTGGTGAAAGCTTTCGCGATACTGCGTTACGCACAATGGGACGCGATGTATTTCTCACCTCGGTAAACGCCCTTTCACAAACAGGAGAGATGGTGAATATCGACGGCACTGGCAACCGTGTAGCGGCCTCTCTATTCGGATCACAAGAGGTATTCTTTGTGCTAGGTCGCAATAAAATTACACCGGACTTGGCCTCTGCCATCTATCGGGCGCGCAATGTGGCGGCACCACTGAACAGCAAAAAAAATAAAAAAAGTTCCCTCAATCCTTGTGCCAAGCTAGAAGAAAAATGCTACGACTGTGGATCACCAGACAGAATTTGCAATGCCTTAACCATTTACTATAAAAAGATGCGCAACATGCAAACCATGGAGGTTATTATTATCAACGAGGATTTAGGATTTTAATGAAATTCTATATGTCGATGTTCTATGCCGTGAAAGTCGATAAAGCCCAAGTCAGGGCCTCCAAAAAATGTATCTAAGGGCATATTATCAAAGCCATTGACTATCCTACACAGCGTAGATATACGAGGGTCTATATTCCCCTTTTCCAGTCCGCTAATATAGGACTGTAACAATCCCGTTCGCTTAGCTAACTCTTGTTGAGTTATATGATAGTGGCGGCGCCATAAGAGAATGAGAACGCCTAAGTGTTGGATAGCCTTTTCTGACTGTGTTTCACTACATACGATATCATACGTCATAGAAACCTCACTTTCTATACTATCCTTAATAACAACTCTTTGCCTCCACAATACGGCAACCAATTAAGAGGGACCATAGCAACTTGAATTGTGATGACATATAATAGAAAATCCCTTGCGATACATTCATATCGCAAGGGATTTTTATTCATATTATGTTATAAAATTATGCTTAAACATACATACATGTATATTCTTGTACATAAAAGTCTTATTTATTCTCTTCTGCAGTAGCCATAGCACGTTTGATTTCCATGTATTTAACCATGCCATCAACGGCTTTTTTAGCTTCGCGCATCGCAAGTACTACAGTAGCTGGTTTATGCACTACGTCACCACCGGCGAATACACCTTCACGGCTTGTCATGCCGTATGGTTCTTCGGATGTGATGATATAGCCTTTTTCGTCTACGCGAAGGTTGTTACCTTCCCCAACGAGGCGTGCATTAGGTTTATGACCAGCAGCGATGATGATCTTATCGACAGGCATCACTTGGTATTTACCTGTGCCGTGGATACCCGCACCATCGTCATTAAGGGCCATTACTTCGTATTTAAAGCCTTCTACCTTGTCTTTACCTTCTACACCAACTGGAGATGCGAACCATTGGAATTGAACACCTTCGGCACGGGCTTCTTCGTATTCAGATAACAAGGCTGGCATTTGTTCTTGGCTACGACGGTATGCAACAGTGACAGATTCACAGCCTAGACGTACGCATGTACGAGCCGCATCCATCGCTACGTTACCACCGCCGATGATAACAACGCGGTCCCCTTTCTTCACAGGAATCGCTTTTTCTTCAAGCTCACCATTTTCTACCAATTGTACATTTGTTAACAAGTACATTGCTTGGAATACGCCTGTAATTTGATCGTTTTCCATACGTACTTCTTGAGGAATATGTGTACCCGTACCGATGAAGATGGTATCAAAGCCTTCTGCAAATAGATCATCCAAGGATTTATCTTGGCCGATGAATGTATTACATACGAATTTAACGCCTAAGCCTTCAAGACGGGCGATTTCACGACGTACAACGGACTTGGACAAACGGAACTCAGGAATACCGAATAAGAGTACGCCGCCTGGTTCGGATTGACCTTCAAATACAGTGACATCATAGCCGAGTTTTGCTACGTCGCCTGCAACGGACAAGCCTGCAGGGCCGGAACCGACAACGGCTACTTTACCGAGATCTTGTTTAATTTTCTTAGGTTTGCGCAATCCATTGATGCTTTCAAAATCGGCAGCAAAACGTTCCAATTTACCGATGTTGATAGGCGGTTTCTTAGCCTTATTCATGATGCAGTTGCCTTCGCATTGATTTTCGCGTGGGCACACGCGACCACAGATAGCTGGCAAGTTTGTACGTTCCGCCAAGATATCGTTGGCTAAGCCAAAGTTACCGCGCGCGATGGCTTGGATAAAACGAGGAATCTCGTTTTCAATCGGACAGCCCATGCGGCACAAAGGTTTTGGACAATTTAGACAACGTTTCGCCTCAGCGAGCGCCTCCTCCATCGTATAATCCGCATCAAAATGAAGTGGTTTTAATTCGTTACTCATGGCACATGCCTCCTAACAAGGATCCAGTACTATACTTATATAGCGTTGCATGCACCTAAGCTGTCCGATGAGCCCTCTCACATAGGGACGCCGCCACATGCTGCTAACATTTATCTTTTGTAACCATTCGATAGACGTGTGGTCACTGGTGAGACACACACTATTCTATAGTACATTTTAAATTGTGAAAGCGAGCTCCGTCAAGAAGCTGAGCTACAATATGCTTATTTTATATACATTTATTGCTATAATACATACATAAGGCAACATAAATGAGGTATTCCTATGAACACTACAGAATTTACTGAAACATACTACATAGACCGCCGCGGTTCTCATTCCCGCAAATGGGACGGCGAATATTTAAAATTTAGTCGCACCGACCTACTACCACTCTGGGTGGCAGATATGGACTTTATAACACCACCATGCATACAAGAGGCCATTTGTAACTATGTAACAACCAATCCTCTAGGTTATACCATGACAAATCCAAATTATATAGAAGCTGTCATACATTGGCACAAACGCCGTCACAACTGCACTATTGAACAAGACTGGATCACTAGCGCCCCCAATGTTATTACCGGTATCATGTGGTGTATTGGGGCTTTCACCAAACCAAACGATGCCATTACAGTCCTTACGCCCGTGTACGGAGCCTTCGATGCCCGTGCCAATGATGCAAACAGACACATCGTTGCAGTGCCATTACATCGCACGACGACCAATGGATATACTGTTGATTACGATGCATTCGAGTCCGCCATTAGTCAAAACGATGTGAAGGTTTTCATCCACTGCAATCCCCATAATCCTGTGGGACACGTGTGGACCGAAGAAGAAATGGACCGATTATTTAGCATTTGTCAGCGTCACAATGTGCTCATCATAAGCGACGAAATCCATCAAGACCTTATTACCGGTTCCACACCATTTACGCCCGCACTATCCGTATCTAACGGTCATTATGCAGACCATATGATAACCATGTCATCTGTGTCAAAATCGTTTAACATGGCCAGCTTACATCAGGCGGAAGTGATGATTCCCAACGAGACATTACGCACTCAATATAACGCCTATAAGGCGCAAGTGTACCACACGGATGCAGATGTCATCGCAGAAACGGCTATCACTGCGGCCTATACCCATCCAGAGGCAGAGGCGTGGCTAGACGATGTATGCGCTGTCATCCGCGAAAACTACGAATATCTATGCGATGAACTACTCTCAGCCCTACCAAAGCTTCGCATCAGCCCTATGGACGGCACCTATTTGGCATGGATAGATTTCGGTGCCTATGTAAAACCTGAAGATATGCACGACCTATTCGAACATCAATGCCGTATCGCGCCAAGCTTTGGCGAATGGTTTGGCGGTAAAAACTACGCCACCTTTGTACGAGTTAACTTAGCCACGAGCCTAGCTAATATCAAAACAGCTACGCACAGCATCATCGACCATATCCGTTCTTAGTCCTACGTATAAAGAGGCTGCTCTAGCATCAGTTCTAGAGCAGCCTTTTGTCATATTTTCGTATATAGGATTTCTTATTTAGATCTTGCGAAATGGTCCTTTGCAAATTGCATATCTTGTACGAGTTCCAATGTGCCAAGGTATTTCTTATTTTTGTCGCGAACCGCCATGTAGTTTACATAGAATGGACGGCCTTGTTTTTCAAGCCATACGGCCACATTATCGCGGTCCCCTTTACGGAAGGAATCGATGATACCGCGCACGATAGGTTCTACCTTAGGTGGATGACAGGAGAATACATCGCGACCGATTGCCGTAGTAGGGCGTTTAAAGACCTTTTCGCCGTCGTTAAAATAACGGTTAATGTCTTCATGGTCAACGAAAGTTACTTCCATAGGCATTGTGTTAAGCATAGCATCGAGTTGATCTACAGTTAACGTACCACCAATTAAACCGATGGTATTGTCATCACCACTTGATTTTCTAGTTTGTGTAGCTAATGCCGCATCAGCCTCTGGCCAAGCAATGCGTTTTACACCAAAGATTTCCTCATATTGTGCAGTATCCTTATAGATTTGGTACCAATCTTGAGTTGTAAAGTTTTCCGCACAGATAGGGAACAAGATATTTTGTTCTTTGTAGATCATTTCTTGAGCACGTGTAAGAAGCTCATCAAAACGTCTATACCAATCATCTACACTTTGACTAGATTTTGCCAAATCACCCAATTGGTCTCGAATATCGCCATCAACAGTCCACATAACCATGGATGGGCCACCGATAGCATAATCCACCTTTAATTTTGGATATAACAAATCGCCTTTTTTAGCATAGTGAACGGATAATTGACGCACTCTATTTACATCATCAACGGTTGCCGTTTTATCGGCCACTTTAGGACGAAGCTCTTCAATCAAATCATTAAGCGCCTTATTTTCTTCCGTCATTTGGTTGAGCGGATGGCCTATCGTTTCTACAAGCGTTGTTACCGTTTGTTTCTTATCTTGAGCTTCTAAAGCAGCCTCAACCTTCGCATGCTCTTCTTCCATTTGTTCATGAATGGTAGAACCGTGGAACAAAGCGGAATGAAGGTCGCATAATTGTTGTACCTCTTCTAGAGGTGTACCTTCGCGCATAAGGCCTTGTTCAGCTTTCATGATTTCACTGGCTTCTACATGTTTAAATTGGCTGGCAAAATCTTTGCGCACATCGCCAAGGGCTTCCCCTGTACCTAAGCGTTTTAAGAAGCCTTTTAATTGCTCTACCCGTTCGCTATCGGGTACAGTATCCTCTGCGTTAGCTTCTGTATTTTCACTAGCCTTAGGTTCCTCATCTTGAGTGGCTGGTGCCTCAACAGGAACATCCTTAGCAGATGCTACATCATCACCGTGTAGGTTGGGCATATCACCTTCTAATGTAAAACCAGCTTTCATAAAGGCCCCTACAATATCCATCATAGAGATGCCCTTCATCTTAGCCCCTTTAGGGATAGTCATAATTTTGCCAACGGAATGGAGCATCACCTTATTGGTAATTTCTGTGAAGCCCAATCCTTTCATAATATCTATAACCTCTGGATATTCTTGTACCAAATCATATACGGATTTTGATAAATCTAATTTCTTTTCCATTTTGATCCCCTCGTGTCAAAAATATTGTTTATTGCTTATGTTAGTAGCCTCTATACGTTTTCGTATATAAGGTAATTTACATTCCGAAAGGTCATCTTTAATAACCTATAATTCTATGATAAACGATATCGATTAGAAAATCTGTATCCATGGCTATACTTTTGAAAGTTATTCAAAAAAATAACGAATAGATGACAAATCAATCCATAAATTGGACATAGATGTATCATCTATTCGTTAACAATCATCTTATTGATGATGAGGTTGCAATGCTTTTTCGTAGTTTTCAGCGACTGCATCCCAGTTGATAACACGGAAGAATTCCTTAATATAATCTGGGCGACGATTTTGGTAATGCAAGTAATATGCATGTTCCCATACATCTAAACAAAGAATGGCAGTTTTACCTTCCAAAAGAGGATTATCTTGATTAGCCGTAGAGGTTACTTCTAGTTTGCCATCCTTGTTGACCACTAGCCAAGCCCAGCCAGAGCCAAATCGTGTTGCCGCCGCTTGGGAGAAGCTTTCAACAAAAGCATCATATCCGCCTAAATCAGCATCGATAGCATCCTTCAAAGGGCCTTGCAATTTAGATGTATCAGGTTTTGTCATGATATCCCAAAACATGGTGTGGTTTTTATGACCCCCACCATTGTTGATAACCGCTTGACGGATATCCTCTGGCACATTGGCAATATCGCCGAGAATACAATCTACGCAACCATAGGCAAGATCCGGGTATTTAGCGATGGCTGCATTCAAATTATTAACATACGCTTGGTGATGCTTATCATGATGCAGTTTCATCGTCTCTGCATCGATAACAGGTTCTAGATAATCATAAGCATATGGTAATGGTGCGAGTTCGAAAGGTTTCATAATAGTCCTCCTTTTAATTAGGGCACGAACGATATCTTAACTAGTATCGTTCTTGTGAAAGCGATTCGATGCACCTGCATCGGTATTTCATTGATATGAATTATCATTCTTTGCATATTGTACTATCTATATAGATAAACGTCAATATATGACCAACATTTATTACAGAATATCAATATATTCGCTATTCAAAGCCTTATTCATGCTACGAACAGCACAGAATTTACCACACATACTACAAGTTTCACTATGCCCCTCCTCTGGAGCTCGGCTTTCACGAATATTGCGAGCACGTTGAGGATCAAGTGCACACGCATATTGCGCCTCCCAATCTAGTACGCGTCTAGCATCAGCCATCGCATCATCCTTATCACGGGCACCTGGTATGCCACGTGCTATATCCGCTGCATGGGCTGCTATTTTGAAAGCCATAATACCTTCTTTCACATCGTCTGCATTAGGCAATGCCAAATGCTCTGCCGGCGTTACATAACAAAGAAAGGACGCCCCATGCATGCCCGCCACAGCACCACCAATGGCAGCTGTTATATGATCATAGCCAGGTGCAATATCTGTCACCAATGGGCCTAACACATAAAACGGAGCTCCGCCACATAGCGTTTCCTCAATTTCCATATTCGCTTGAATTTGGTTAAGTGGCACATGACCTGGGCCTTCAATAATCACTTGCACACCTTTAGCTCGAGCGCGTTTAGTCAATTCACCAAGTCGTACCAGTTCTTCAATTTGACATACATCCGTAGCATCTGCTAAACAGCCTGGTCGACAAGCATCACCCAAAGAAATAGTTACATCATACTCACGGCAAATATCTAAAATATCATCAAAATGTTCATAGAATGGGTTTTCCTTACCCGTCATGCTCATCCATGCAAAGATAAGACTACCACCACGGCTAACGATGTTGAGTCTACGTTTATGCTTTTTAATTTGCTCAATAGTTTGACGCGTAATACCACAATGTAAGGTTACAAAGTCCACCCCATCCTCTGCATGGAGACGGATAGTATCTAAGAAATCCTCAGCAGTAAGTTCTGCCAAATCCCGTTGATGATGTATAACGCTGTCATATACTGGTACAGTACCAATCATGGCTTTACATTCGCTAGTTAATTTTCGTCTAAAAATACGTGTATCACCATGAGTAGATAAATCCATAATCGATTCAGCACCAAGTTGAATCGCCCAATTTACCTTTTCTATTTCACTATCATAATCGGTAACGTCTCTGGATGTGCCAAGATTCACATTTATTTTCGTGCGCAATGCTTTACCGATGCCCTCTGGATCGATACAAGTATGATTCTTATTACAGGGAATAACAACTTGTCCTAAAGCAACTAGCGCTCGCAATTGCTCTACATCCATGCGTTCCTTTTCTGCTACAATTTTCATCGCATCCGTAACAAAGCCTTTTTGTGCGGCTTCCAATTGAGTGTAAAACATAATATGTCCTCCTATTGAATAAAACCTTTTAGCTTTGTACACAAGAAAAAGGGTATCGATATAATATGATCGATACCCTTGAATGGTTTTGCGTGCTTCCTACGCGGGCATGATCCCGATCAGGTCAAAGGTCAGGTGCTAACAGCCCTTTCTCAGCCTATCTCATAGGCTCCCTTGCATACTCTGCTATGTAATTGTGTATAGCATATCACTATTTAACTAATATTTCAATCTATACCTCTATTACAAATCATTAGCTACTTCAATCTGACATTGACGCATAGTTAATAATGCTGCTTCATGGCTTTCCTCAGTAACCCCTGCACAGCAATTAGGATCTACATGAATAGGAACCTCTGGCAAGCCAGCTTTCAACAATATGGCATTCGACACAACGCACACATCTGTACAAACACCGACCAAAGTTATACTTTCAATAGGCTCAGCTGTATTCATACCTTGCAAACGCGTAACCAATTCAGAGGATCCAAAATTAGGTTTATCAATGATAAAGTACGGATGGATGGTATTGCGTTTTTCTGCGGCCGTAATGAGGCTCTCCATAATTTGCCAACCAATCGTATCTTTCACACAATGCACAACTGGCAAATGCTGACCTTCTTGGCTTTCAAGATAATTAGTATCGTGAGTATCTCGTGTAAAAATAACTGGTCCATCAAAGGATGCAATTTTTTGACGTACAGTATCCACGATGGCCTGAGCCTCTGGAGAACCAAGAGAGCCATCCACAAAATCATGTTGCATATCAATTACGACTAAAACGTTCATGTTCTATCCCTCCACAACGACATGGTGCACCCGATTCGGCGTATTATGGGCAATGCGACCTGCTGCAGCGGCCGCCACGGCACCAACTAAATCATCAAGAAACGTATTGCAGTGACTATCAACTTGACTATCTAGATTTTTAACAATGCCCGGTTTTACCTTATCAATATAACCATAGTTCGTAAATCCAATAGATCCGTATAAATTCACAATGGATAAAGCGAGGATTTCATCAATACCAAACAACGCTTCATCACGAGTCATGATACTTTGTAGTGGCTCAGATAATTTCTTCTGCTCCGCCAATCTATCCAATTCTATGCCCGTAATAATGGCATTTTGTGTTTCTCGTTTTTCAAGTACGGCCTGTACACTCTCTACGCACTCGTCCATCGTCAAATCAGGAATATATGGTTGTTGAATCATCATCACAATATCTGCAATGTCCTGAACGGTAACGCCTCGTTCCTTTAATAAATTATACGTACACGCCTTTAATTCCTCCTGAGATATCATAATTGCTCCTCAAAATTATACAAATTTACGTAACACATTATACCTTGATTATACCACGAAAAAATCCCTACCGATGTTCTATCGGTAGGGATTCCATGATTAGATTTTCTTAACCATTTCAGATTTCAATGCCATCGCACCAAAACCATCGATTTTGCAATCGATATCGTGTCCGTCGCTCGCATCAGAAATAAGGCGAATGTTTTTAACACGCGTACCTTGTTTCAATACGCCAGCGCCTTTTACTTTGAGGTCTTTTACAACAACAACGGTATCGCCATCAGCTAGCTCGTTGCCGTTAGCATCGCGAATGATACCTGCTTCAGCTGCAGCTTGTGCGTCAGCCGCTGTCCATTCATTGCCACACATAGGGCAGATAAACATATGACCGTCTTCGTATGTGTACTCATCGCCGCACTTAGGGCAGTTAGGTAAATTTGCCATTTAGATCTCCTTTTTCACTACATAATGAAAGTATTATACATTTATCCCTTCTTTGAAACGCTCGTAAATTTATATTTAATTAATCTAAGCACATCATCTATAAATATTTATACTATATTAGTTCTAGTTCTTGCTTTAAAGCTCGTTGTAAAATTTGTGAAAAATTAAGTTGTTTCTCTTCTGCTTTATGATTTAACCAGCTTGGGATTGTGAGAGTCTTTTTTATAGCCTTGTTATCTGTTCTTTTTAAATACTCTTCTTCGTCCCATTTTACTAAATCTATAAACTCCCCTTCATTACATTTAATATCGATTGGATTACTTGCTTTTGGAAATTCCTCGCCATCCTCACTCAATGAATATAAATAAATACCTAGTGCATCTTCAGCCATCTCTACCGCTTCACATAAAGTATCACCTTCAGTTACGCAGCCTAATAAATCTGGAAAACTTACCGTATATCCATTTTCACCGTCTGTACTAAATACAGCTGGGTACATTTCCTTTCTCATTATTTCCTCCTATCTAGACATTCAGCTTGTGATTATCTTAACTCCACCATTTTATCTTGATAGGGGGCTATTTAAGCCCCGCTTGCTTCAAGATTGTTTGTAATGTTTTAGGTTTTAAATCTTCTTTATGTAGTGCTATAGTCACTCGCCCATTTTTTGTTGGATGTTTTAATATATGATGTGAACCTCTAACTCTATCAATATACCAACCATCCTTTGTTAAAACCTTCATTAACTCTTTTGGTGTGGTCAAACTTTAATCACCGTCCTTTTATATTTTTGATTTATATATATATTAATACGTATTTATACGTATGTCAATTATTTGTAATCTTGATTCAAAAGATGTTCATACAACTCTAACTTATCTTCTAGATTATTCTTATAGCCTTCCAATCGTTTAATTTCGGCCTCAATAAACCGATAATGCTCTTCTAGTAATGTCATTCTTTCATGGACCGTATGAGATCCGGCATACCGCAAGTCCGCATATCGCTTGATGTTCGCAAGCGGCATTCCCATGTCTTTCAAACGTTTAATAAACTGCACAAAACCCACATCCTCCGCATGATAATTGCGAATACCGTTCTGCCGCTCAATGTGAAGGAACCCTTGATCCTCATAATATCGCAATGTAGAAATAGACAGTCCCACCAATTTTGAAAATTCACCGATTTTCATACTTTCACCACCTTGACCTCAAGTATACTCGAGCATATATCATACGTCTAGACGGAGGTAATAATTATGAAAGAAACACGTTTTAACATCGGTATGAACACATTGAAACAAATTGACGAGCTGCACGGCGAGGAGGTGTATAACACAATTCAAGAGATTTCACCGGCCATAGCCGATTTATTGGTCGAACTGTTCGGCGACATCTACACGCGCCCCAACCTGGATTTCAAGGAACGGGAACTGATTACGCTCGCATCCCTGTTAACGCTGGGCGGTTGCGAGGCACAGCTGAAAATACACACCAATGCGGCACTCAATGTCGGTATTGCGCCCGAGCAAATCGTAGAGGTCTGTACCCACTGCATCCCCTATGCGGGATTTCCACGCGTGCTGAACGCACTGTTTACGGTGAAAGCGGTCTTTGAAGAACGAAATGTTCTGAATTAAGGAATGAGCTGCAATAAAAAGAGAGGGGTTCCGATGGAATCCCTCAATGTACATTATATTATAATGAGATTGACGATATACGCCATTCTCATTATAATGTAATAAAGAGATAGTCGACGAGTGGTTCCGTCAGGCTCATCCCAAAACATTATAAAACATGCAGAAATGGCCTTTCGTTTTCAGCTACCAGTTGGTAACGAAGGGCTATTTGTCGTTATTACGACAAATCAGCACTATCAATGCTCCAAAGGAAATAACTACAGTTAAAATCCCAAGGACAATCATAATGATTTCGTAGGCACTCATAGGCTTCACCCCCTTCAAAGAAAAAGGGCGACCCAACCTCGTCGACTATCTTATGTACTTATAATATAGTCTGAATTCTAGAGACTGTCAATTTACTACCCCAGGCGTTTACGCAAGATAGCATAGAGAATCATGCTAATAATAACGCTCATAACGGCTTGGATGGTATTGGTCACAATACTAGCAATGGCTACGCCTGGATCGAAGACAAAGTATTCGGCGATGAAATAGCCTGCTACGATAATAATACCACCTACGACAGTTGCTACCAAAGCAGAGGTAGTTGTCTTATTGTTATAGACAGTACCGACAAGATAGCCTTCAATGCCTTTCACCACGAAGGTAATCGGTACAAAGACTGCGTAGCCAAGGAATAAATCAGCTAACGCTGGTCCAATAGCACCAATATAGGCGCCATATTTTCGACCTAATAATAAAGCGGATGTCATGATAACGACATCTCCAACATTGAAATAGCCGCGTATGCCAGGTACTGGAATTTTCGTATACATTGTAAGCAATGTAGCGAGGGCAATCAATACGGCTGTGAGTACTAACGCGGATGTAGTACTGCGGGTTTGAACGTGTTGCATAGCGTCCTCCTTATAAAGAAAATAGGCATGTGAATAATTACATCACATGCCTATACTATAAACCTTTATGGTAACACTTGTAAATAAAAGGAATTAACTATAGAAAATACTATTAACGGTACTCTTCAAAACGTTCCTCTACATTGTAGAGAACCTCGCAATCACAACCGCCACCTTCGTTGATAATCCAATCTAGTACGCTTTCAACATCTATCTTTTGTGTTTCTAAAAATTCTCTTGTGAAAGTCAAACTATGGTCGCAACCGTCATTCGCCTCTAATTTCTCGTCTACATAGTCAAAGAGATTCCAAAACAACTCTTCGTCCATAGGTAAGCTATCTTGAAAATTCTGTTTTTCTTTAGCTTTATAGTCTTTCAATAATTCCTTTTTACGTGCTTTGTCCATTTTTATGTACCATCTTTATACTATCTTCCCAAGAACAAACTAATATCAAAAGACTTAACATTCTGTGCACATAACAAACCACATTTGATATAATTATTATAAACATAGAAAAATAATTTATTTTTATCAAATAAGGATCCTATAATGCTTCGACTATTACTAATACCAATCATATTAATACTAATACCACTCACTAGTCATGCTGTTTCACTAAATGATATTCATAACAATCCCAACCAATATACTTTAGTATATTCAGATGAAAAAATAGAAGAGTATGTAGATACAAATAGTATAAAATCAATAAGATATGCGCCACCATATTATGTAATTAATGCAAATACGCTCCTAGTATCATATCAACATAATATTATTATGCAAACAGACGAAACATTCTTTTATAATTATGATAATAATATAAGAACTTTATTGAAATCAGGTATGAGTAAACAAGAATTAGCTAATAGAATAAATATGGATACTGGACTAAAATATAAAGTCAACTCCACTTCCGCCTTTAATTTTGATGGTTCTAGTTTTATGCCTACCGAAATTTTACATCAAGAACCTGAAATACCGGGCTTTTTATCCCCAGTCTACCATTCAGCAATGTTTGCGTTTTATAAAACCTACAATCTTTACTTTAATCCTAAAGCACCAAAACAACCCTATTAAATAAATAACATCGAGAATAATTATTATACCTTTATAACTATTCTCGATTCCATAATAAAATTTCCAAAATACAATTAGCATAAAACTTTCAAATTACTAATCATTGCCAGTATTCATTAATAGCTTTATGGATACTGGTTTGTTATATTCTTAGCAAATCGATACAAGCACATGCCCGTTAGCTTCGAGCACTTGTTTATAGAATCGTTTCATTTGCTCGAAATCATGAAGAAGTTCATCTTTAATTTCTTCCTCTTCCTCATCATAGTCCCAAATATTTGGATAAAGCTCTGCTTCTTTGCAAGCAGTCATATCAAAAGATTCGAGTGCACTTTCAATATCAAATTGATCTAGAGCTGCCATGATATTGGCTAAATGATTGTGTTCTGTATATGCTACATAGTCTGATATATCCTCAACAGCCATTACGCCTAGTACCGCTTGGCTAAGAGGATTTTTATCGTCTTTATGGTCAGTGCCTACACCAGTTAGCACAAAATGGAGTACATCCCACATCTTGTCGATATCAAGCAATAACTCATCATCGTCATTCCACTCTTCAACACTTTCAAGAATTTCCTCTTCTTCTGAGCCCATGGCTTTAAGCTCTTTTAAATTTACATCGCTTAAACAGCTATAATTAGCAATTAGTCCCATAGTCAAAACCCTCCATAGATTATTAGTGGTCAATCTCTGTCAGTAGTTCTAGCAATTTTCCCTCTTCTTCATTAGCTTCATCCAATAATGGCTTACCAAATAAAAGCACTTGCAGTGAGTAGTAATAGAAGCTAAAGAATAAATCAGCAGGGAATACTTCCTCTTCCTCATATCTAAGAACATCTTCATCTTCATCGTATTCTTCAGACCAAAGATACTCTTCGTTGAGCATATCCGCAAAACTCGGTAGTGGATCTGCATGTTCTAGCATAAGACCATCTCTAATACACTCAGCAATAATTATGAATAATTCAGCTAATTCTTTTACTAAATATCTTGCGACCTCATTATGACCTTGTTCTTCAACGGCTTTTTTAAAAATACGTAATAGAAAAATCAGCGCAAAGGGCGTAGCATGCCATAAAGTCGATTGATGCTCAATGTTTTGTGCCAACTCTTCACCTGCCGCATCAATGGCATCAACGTCCTTCATATCCCACAACGCCTCAAAATGAGTAGGAAAATCTGTAGCACGGCCGTAAGTTGTGGTCAAACGATGCCAAGGTATGTCACTGACTTTCACAGTTTCTATATATTGTTTCGTCACAGTATCCATTAAATTTACACCTTTATAGTAACGCATTCTCCTGAAGATTATTTCTGAATAACCTCTTTCACCAGTTCATAGGTGTCTATGAGACGCAGTTTTCCTAGCCTAGGATTATCTGCAATCTCCTCATAGATATCTTCCAACGTGCCTGCTGGTGCTAGTTTCCACAGCTTGCACGGATATAGCTCAACGGTTCCGATGATTTCTAAATTTTCTAGCAATAGGCCTAGGTCCTTATGATTAAACCAACAGTCGGTATCGATAGCGAAATTTGTATTGTCTTTCCGGCAGGCAATTTTACTATTTAAAAACTGCTCCATTGTAGGTTTTTCTTTTTGTAAAAGCCGCGTACAGGCCAAATGGTACTCGATTTTCCGCGGTGATTGATCCACATCAGATACAAAAATAGCTCCATACTCGTTTTCAAACTTAACAGCTAATACGTCGCCCACCTTAACATGAGGTTCTCGCTTTGTTTTAGATTTACGAACCTTTAGAGGCTTTGGATTTTCACTTTGTAGTTGTACAGCTAATCTATCTAACACCTTTTGACGTTGTTTGAGCGCCTTACTATCAATTTCTAGCCAAAACTCATGAGCACCCTTCGCGATTATATCTAATGCTTTCTCTTTGATATCCTGCGATAAATGACCTATCTTCCACAGCGAATAGGCTACGGCAGTCCAATAAATTTCTGTATAGAATTCGTCAGTGCAAAAATTCTGCTCTTCAGCCAAAATCTCCGAAACAATTGTATCAATACTAGTGCCATCTCTATAGCGCTCAACAATCAAATTATAAATATCATGGCCATCATCACTATCTATGATTTTTACTCCATCAATAGCCATATGATTCTCCTTTTAAGCAATACGTCTAGAAAAACAGCATTTGTGATTCTGTAACGGTTCCATCATCTTCATGGAAATAGCAGGTATATACAGGTTCACGATGCGCCGCATCATAGAATTTCTGTAAAACAGGTGAAAGTTTCATGTCTATGGACATATGCAAAGCTTTCACAATGGGTTCCCAAAGTTCCATCGGCGAATAAGAGATAATGTCCAACTGCTTATTCTGACCATATTCTTCAAGTGTTGCCGCATCAGCATACTTACTTGAGTCACAGTAATCATGCCAACAAATACTAAAAACGATCAAATGAAACAAATCATCCATACTTTCAGCCAAACGGCCCGCAGCACCCTCGCTACTCCAATAACCTATGGATCCGTCCTCCAATAGATGATATTCACCGCCAGCACCATCTACAGCAAATGCCATCCCCGGCACAGAGAACGTGCATCGACCCTCAGCGGTATCGCGTTCCTCCAGCGCATCTAGCAAGCGAAAATCGAATAGCGTATCAAAATCTTCAGCTAGTTTAGCGTCATTTCGTAATGCTTCTAAATAGTCCATATTGATAACCTCTTATTCTATCGGCTCATTACCAGTTATTTCATCGGACCATGAGCGGCAATAAAATCATCCTTACTCTGTTGTAGTTCTTTTTTAGCGACCATGTATTGTTTCAAGTCAATTTGTCCGTTCTCTTTTTGTTCAGCCAAGGTCTTTTCTTTATTTATAATTCTAATCCAGTCTAATTGTGTACTAAATTGAGTATTAACGCCTTCACTATTTTCTCGTAACGCAAGCAACGCAAAGACTTCATCCATGCCGAGATTAAACATGTCGCTTTCAAAATCGATAGGTTCAAAATAATAGCGAACCGTATCCGCACCAAATTCATCGTTTAATTTCGCCCATTCTGACACTGAAAGCACGGTAAAGCCGAGCGTATCGTTTCCAAGACTTTCAGCAAACCAACGCACCTCATAATCAGGCTGAACGAAATCGTTGAAATATTTGATGGTCACATCTCGGTCTTGCTCATCACCGTAAGGAATTAGCAGTTCTTTATCGCCTTTTTGTAACACAATATCGTCACCATAGGGCTTGCCATTACTAACGGTTTGAATATCGATAGGCTCATCCATCATATCATTAAAATAGCGCACTACATCTTCGTCGTACTCGCGCCAATCAATCCAGATGATAGCTTCGGAATCAAATAAATCATTTAAATCCATATTATTACTAAAGAAATCTTTGACTAGATTATACATACCTTCCATCGTCACTCTCCTGTATACCTTTTATGTCTTAAGCTAGGCTACTACACCCATTTCGCCACTTTAACATAACTCTAGAATGTTTCGTAAATCACATCTTGTTGAGCCGTAAAGTTTTCATCAAAAGGAACCAAAACATATAGATGTCCTGCCGGAGATTCACCTATATCATAACCTAGTGCAAATGCGTCGTAATAACCTGATTTATCTAACATTATATCCGTTAGTGTTAGCACAACAGACTCTTCTTGCGGTATTTCCTTTTGTATGATTTCCTGTGCTAATTGGTCTAATTTATCTAATTGAACATATAATTGTTCCCACATTGGTAGTGAAAGCACCTCAGCCTCAGTATAATCGGTGCAACTAATATTGAAGTTTTGAAAGGCTTGCGCTTCATTCTCTAAGCGATTAGTGCCCAATCGTCGAGATACAAAGTAAACGCCATGCGGTTCTACAGTCCAGCTCTCAACATTCCACAATGTCATTAATTCCGATTTTCTCATTAGGACTCTCCATTAATTGATTATCCTGCAATATCCGCATGTACAGGATTCCCCTCCGCATCAATATTGGCTATGATGCAGTGTCCCCAGAAAATATCATCATCGTCATAATAAACCTCTATGGTGCCATCATTGCGGAACGCCAATTCGCCCATAGTAATACGCTTGGCAAATATTTCTGCCGTAATCGGATCTTGGTCATCATTGTCGAGCCAATCGTTAGCGAGGTCTAATAAGGTCTCACTAATATAGGTGCTAATTCGCTGTTCAAATGCTTTGAAATTATCGATTGTATTGAAAGCCGCCAACGCTACAGTACAGCTTTCATCAGAACCCTCGTCTACATCAAGGGTGAATGCATAATCATCAATTCTCGCTGTGTAATATTGATACTCTCGATTTAATAGGAAGTCACCCCTGTCAGTATGAAGGTATTTAGGGGTTTTCAAATACGCTGACAACGCCTCTAACTCGCTATGTTTTGCATGTTCCTCTAACACCTCAAGCACATAATAGCGATTATTCCAAGCCGGGCGCATATAGCCTAAATCATCTAAGGGCTTAGCTTTCTTAACTAACAATTTATAGACACCATGAGGCTCAAAAGAATAACCCCATCTATCATCAAGGCCCTCAATAATCCACGTCAAAATGCCTTCACTACGGTCAAGCACGCCCGTCCGAGTATCTAGGATAGCATCGGTAGACACCAGCGGTCTATGGTACTTATCTAAATAAGGACTCGCCCCATTCGCATCACTGCGCGGCAATGCATAAATCTCAAATACTTCAGATTCAAACTCGGCTTCATATTCTGGTAGACGTACAATACTCATATGACTCACTCCTACATTATAATCACACTACTCATCATAATTTCTGTTATATCATGAGCGTTCAGCTACATCGATTCTATGTAATAGTTCTTTTGCTAATTCTTGGGCTGTTTTGAATTCCTCATTTGAAAGTACCATAAGTACAAAGCTATCTGTTCCAATATCCATATCTACTAACTTATGCGTCTTCCATGTGGCATTAATATGTGCACACCAGTCCATAATACATTGTTCTTCATCTAATCCTGCTGTATCAATAGTTAGATTTTCGCTAGTATCTAAAGACTTGTTACGTATTAACTTCTGCACATGATAAAGAAAATCCTCTAATTCAATTTTTAAAGATAGCTCTACAGCGCGACCTTTAGACTGTAGTTTCTCATAGAGATTCCACCAGCTATCTTCTAAGTCTTCCATAGAGTTTAACTTTGCCTTAGTCATAAAAGAGTTAGCTTGTTTAGCATTGCCTAGCAATAGCGTTGCCAGCTCTGTAAATGTCGATTTCATCTGCTCTATATCTAGATACGCTACTTCTACACACAAACTACAATCAGGTACTCTGCGTTTTTTCACAAAAGCCCGCATCATCTTTACTGCGTCAGGATAACTTACATCAGCCATACGATAGGTCTTGCCATCTATATCTAAGAATAAATCTACTGCATCCTGCTTTTTACCTACACGTGCTTTCATGGCAGTACATCCATCTATGGCATGAGGTGGGTATAATTCTATATACATAATAAATCCATCATGTATGGCCTGTAAGGTATTATCGATACCTACTATATTAAAACCGTTTCGATTATAATCGGGACTCTTCAAACGCCATTCTTCGTAATTGTCGAATAATTTTTCTTGAATCCAATTGGAAAAACTCATAAGGATGCACCTTTACTTAACAACTGTATACAAATATCCTATTTTATCTTATTATATCATTATTTATAAATTAAATAGCATGATTTATAAGTATCTTACATAACAACATATAGACACAAAAATAGGGATGTGAATTATCACATCCCTAATAACCAGTCTAATACATTACATTGCTGAATTCCATTATAATTATGAGGTTTATAGAGCTCATCCATAGTGAGTAAAAATTTAGGATACTGATCGTTAACCGCTTCTAATGGTGCTAACTCTCTGTCTCTAGTAGTTGGATCCAATACACTTTCTGATACTTGGTAGTACTCTAATATGCCACCAGGCTTTTGAGCAACGAAATCGATTTCTCCCTTCGTTAATTGTCCAACATATACTGTATATCCTCGACGCCGCAACTCAAGGTATACAATATTTTCTAATACATGACCCCTATCACGGTTAATATCAGGTAGTAATAGTTGCTTAAAAGCCATATCCACTACATAATACTTAGGACGTAATCTTAATAATTCTTTGCCACGCACATCAAATCGTTCTGTATTATATAACAGTAAACTATCTTCTAAGCCCCTAAGATAACGTTCTACAGTTTTGTTATCTACCTTTCGACCTGCGCTTGTTAATGAATTCGCAATCTTTGTGGGGTTAATCAAGCTACCAATATTGGCGAAAATATATCTCACAATACTTTCAAGTAATTTAATATCTGCAATTTTTAATCGATCAACAATATCTTTTAAAACAACGGTATTAAATAAACCTTGTAAATAATCCTGCCGACCTTGCCAATTTTCCGACATATGTAAAAGCCCTGGGAATGAGCCTTCACTTACATATTTTTCATATAAGACCATTCGTGAAAGCCCACTTTCACTATAGGCATCAACATATTCCTTATAAGACAAGGGAAGCATCTCAATTTGTACATAGCGACCTGTGAGAAGTGTAGCCATATCAGAGGACATAAAATAAGCATTAGAACCTGTAATATATATATCAACATTATCTTGTACAAAGAAGTTATCTACTACACGCTCAAATGATGGTACATGCTGAATTTCATCGAGAAATAGATACATTTTTTTACTTGGAATAATCCGTTCATTAATGTATTCATATAAAGCCCGATAATCTCTTAGTTTATCATACTCCATCAACTCAAAATTAATATCAATAATTTGTTCGGCAGTTACATTATCGGCTAATAACTCATCTTGAAACAACTTAAACAACGTAGATTTACCACAACGCCGTATACCAGAAACAACCTTAATAATAGGTCTATCTTTATGTCTTCGAAGAAAATCTAAATAATATGGTCGCGATACTAATGACATGCACACACCTCCTCGCTAAATGGGTTTTAAAACCTAATCCTATATCTATTATATCACTTTAAGGTTTCAAAACCTAATTTTTATGTTTTTATACTATAATTTAGGCTTTGAAACCTAAATTTAATTATATCGCCATAGAACCATTTTTATAATAATAAAAATGGGTATAAGGTCTATCAAACCCTTATACCCATTCGCTTATACTGGTGCGCCTAACCGGAATCGAACCAGTGACACGCAGTTTAGGAATTTTATCCCTCTAAAATTTTATATTAGCTATCTTATCATTGAGAATTAACAATCCAGTATTTATAAAAATCTTAGAGCACTTACCATTATAATTTTATGAATTAATCAAATATATTTTCTCACAAAAACTTACGTATGCAAGAAAAAACGGCTTATAAATTGGCTTATTCATAATACCTCACTATTTACTAGCCATAAAGTTCTGCGATTTCACTATACTCTTCTTTACAATTACTATTTTCAATAGCTTTTTTCAATCCAATCTCATCAATATCTAATGTACCCAGTTTATCAATATATTAACTAAAGATAATATAGTGCTAAAGTTATTGATCACTAATAATTTCGCTATAAAATTTTATCAGTTCAGCCACACAATCTTCTTCTTGTATA
Organism: Veillonella atypica KON; assembly: GCF_002959915.1. Taxonomy (GTDB): domain Bacteria; phylum Bacillota; class Negativicutes; order Veillonellales; family Veillonellaceae; genus Veillonella; species Veillonella atypica. The sequence goes on from NZ_PPDE01000009.1 coordinate 83,602, forward strand.
TTGTTGCTAAATCCATATGCATTCATAACAAGTTTATTTAGATTTCTATGGGCTATTAATAAATCTTTTGGCATAATATTATCATCATATAAATCTGCCAATGTGGCTTCTTTATGATTATTTCTCGCTAGTAAAACTTGATTTGCTGCAGATGAAATCCTTTTCACCTTTTCATCAGTTACATTCGGCCACGGGAAATTATTATAGATAATATTTGCCGAATATCTATATCGCATTTCAAGACGTCCTGCAAAAGCTCTCATCCACGCCATATGGACATTACTTTGTAAAATGCCAAAATGAAATAAAGTAGCATTAGGCATTATTAAATTTGAATCACCAGCTATTATAGATTGATCAACAATACCTATAGGAATATATCTTCTATTTTCTGATGAGTGACGTGGGATTAATAAATAAGAACTATCCGGTTGCCTGATTTCTCCAAAAAGCATTGGAGTATCTGCCAATTTTCTTGTAGCACTTCTTCTACTTGTCGCTCTAGCTTGTTTAACCGCCTTTACTGCATCATATATTGGTTTAACCAATTTAATCTCATTAATAGGTATGTCTACCAACCATGCACACCATCGACTTCTGTTATTTATAAACTCATCTGCACCTAAAAATTTTTTAAACATTTTCTCAGCAATTGGATATTGACGAACAATATTTGATTTCTCATCATCAGAAAATTTACTTAATTTACCCTTATTATCATTTGGCATATTTCCAAGTAAAATTTCTGGAACATCACAAATCGGCTCACTCCGACTGCTAATTAGAAAGTTAGGTAACTCTAATAAATATGGATTAATATTTGTTACTTCTTTTACGATGCCATTACTAAATAAGTATTTTTTCCCCTTGCAACCTACACTGCTAAAACCAATAATCACACAATGTACTGCAGCTCCATTTGTTGATTCACTACTCCATTTAAATGTACGATATGCAAAATCAATTTTTATATTATGCTGATTCAAACTACTCCATAATATCGGGGGCTGTTCACCTTGCGTAATAGAATTTGTTGATAATAATGCCACTTTAGCACTAGTATTCTCAATAAGCTCTGCAGCTTTTTTATACCATGCTGTAACATAATCTAAATTACCAAGACCTTTTATTTTCCCAAAAACATATTCCAAATCTGATTTCTGGCTTGATACATCATCAGATTGTACTCTTGATCCTGAGAATGGAGGATTACCAATAATATATAATGATTCTGTAGGCGAAACAATTGTTCTCCAATCAACTCTTAACGCATTTCCTTCATGTATATTCGCATTATTGTGTAATGGTAAGAAATCCATTTCTTTATGAATGATAGCTTCAGTCTCTTTAAACATTTGTGCTTCAGCTATCCAAATAGCTGTTTTTGCTACAGATACAGCAAAATCATTGATTTCTATACCATAAAACTGTTGAATACTAACCTTAATAGGATTAAATTCCTCTTCATCAAAGCCTAATATTCCGGTACCAGCTGAGTCCGTAATAGTCTCTCTTAAAATATCATTCTCTAGTCGACGCAATGATAAATATGATTCTGTTAAGAAGTTACCAGATCCCGCTGCAGGATCTAGAAAAGTTTTCGATGCCATTTTATCTTGTAAAGCCTTTAGTAGTTGGATTTTCTTTTTTCCATCTTTTCTAGACATCGCCTCTTTAAAATCATTTCTAAACTCATCTAAAAACAATGGGTCTATTAACTTATGGATGTTTTCGATACTGGTATAATGCATGCCACCATGACGTCTTGTATCTGGATTCAATGTACTTTCAAAAATAGCCCCAAAGATAGTTGGAGAAATCTCACTCCAATCGAAATTACATGCATCTTGTAAGATCAAGTTGACCGCATTCTCTGAAAATTGTGGAATTTCAACAGGGTCACTAAAAAGACTTCCGTTTACATAAGGGAATTCTAATAAAGTCTCACTTTCATATGGATTTCTATTAGCCTCTTCTGTATCTAAAATACGGAATAAATCCATCAGTGCATTTCTAACTTGATGTGGTTGAAAATCTTGTAAATAGTCATGAAACAAGCTTTTTTTACCAAATAGTCCCGAATCCTCTGCATATAGGCAAAATACTAAACGTACACATAACTTGTTAATATTATGTAAAATGGCTTCTTCTGTTAATAAAGGATTGACTTTATATTGCTCTAATAACGAATCATATAGTCGAGCAACAAGCTCACCTGCGCCTTTAGAAATTTCCATCTCACGTTCTATATGACTACTTTTAACATCAACTAAAAAATTAAGTCTATAAAATTCAGTTCCTAATTTACGCAATTCTATAATTTCAGCAGAATCATTAGGTCGTTCCATATCTAATACATGAAACTCTTTAAAATTACAACTTACAATCCATCGTGGGCGTTCACTATATGGTAATGCAGCTGCATAACGTTTAGCTTGTTCTGCTGGCGTCAAAAATGTGCCATCAGATTGTCTAATCGGAGCATTGAGATCTTTTTCTAAACTTTTCTGCTCAATCATAGTATGCGTAGCTGGAATCATAGCATCAATATAACTAATATGACCTAACTGAACACGTTGTTCAAAACCAATGAAATCAGCAGGATTATCTACTCCGTATACATTTTGAAGTAATTCCATCCAAAATCGTTGAGTATCTTGCTTCTCATCTCCAATATTCTCCCATTTTTTAGCAAATTCTTTAGCTGCTTTCTCTTGCTGTTTTACTGTAAGATCCATTTTTATTCCCCTAAATTTCCCTTTACATATTTTCTATTAATACTAGAAAATCTAATTTATATACTTTTATATTATCACAAAAATTATAGTCTATCTAAAATACATTTATAAGTACACTTATCAATAGTATAAGATTGATAAAATATTCTTTCCAACACTATTATTATCACTACCTAAAATCTCGCTACTAAAAATGATTGAGAAAATATAATAAATATATTAATATAAACTTATATACTTCATCTTTTCTTCATCTCAAAAGGAGGTTATCCTATGCGTTCTCTATTAAAAGTATTATTTTTAACCTTAACACTTATAATCAGTATGTTTACTGTAAGTCATGCCAGTCTATACCCTGACTATCTCGGAGGAGATACAAACTTTGTACTTGTAGATGGACACATGGGGCGAGCTTGGTATATTGATAGAAGCTCATTAAATGTTCAGAAATATGCTCCCCCACAATATATAATCTCTGTAAACACAGCAGTCGTAGAAAATGCAGACAAAGGAAATATAACAATCTCAAATATTAAAAATCTAAGATTTTTCTATAACTCGGATTTAGGAAAAATGTATTATGATTCAACAGGAAATGATAGTTGGGTATATATTAAGCCAATTTCTCCATGGGCAAATTATGGTAGTATACGTCCAGCTGCAGAAATGGCATTTGCAATGGCATATCATATGAAATTTTATAGTTTATATGATGATGACTTTTATATTCGAGGCATCTCTGCTCACTAAAGCTAAATTTTAAAAGAAAAGACTTCAGATAAGTAATTTATCTGAAGTCTTTTCTTTTAAAATTTATAATGGCCTTTTTCTCTTACTACATTCAGAACGCTCTCAGCTATTGGGGAACTACTAGCCTTATTAGCATGACCTTTAGCAGTACCCTCATTTAATGTATAAAACCAAATGTATTGATCATGGAAAAAATGATATGTATCAGTATTAATAAGTTTTCCGTTTGCAACGATTTTTACATCAGCACGTATATCTGCAGTTTTAAATCCACTAATAGAATCCCTGTCTACATAATAATCAATATGCCGACCATTATCAGTACTAAATACCCATACATCTTCAGCAGATACTTTTTCAATAGAATTCGCAAATAAACTTAAACTTAAAATACTTCCCAATAAAATAATTTTCCCTAATTTCATAACACAAACTCCTCCCCATATAATAAAATGGTGCGCCTAGAGGGAATCGAACCCCCAACCTACAGTTTAGGAAACTGGCGCTCTGTCCGGTTGAGCTATAGACGCATGTATACTTTATTATATCGTTTTTAAATCTATCTACGCAAGAACTATGCTATAATACAACTGTTGATAGTATTAGAGAGTTCTTATAAAAAGAGGTATGTATAATGAAACTATGTAAACGATCGATTATTACCAGTTCACTATTAGCTGTCTTAGCTATATCATCCGCGTACGGGGCTACACCTGCGCAGCCAAGTGAAAGCACAGATACTGCTGTGGTTGATATGGATTACGCCAATATTCCAGAGTTAAGAAAATCAATTGAAAGCGCAACACCAGCCATAGTACAATCTACGCTTGATGCTTCTGAGGGAAAACCTACTAACGGTAAACCAATTTATTCGACAGTCACTATGTCTGGTAACCGTGTTGTATCCGTAAAAACTTATAAATCTAAAGAAGAACAAGAAAAGGCTATGTTAAAGGAGCGTGAACGCTTAGACAAGGTCACTGCGGAACGGCGCGCTAAAAGGAAAAACGAAACACGAGCAGATATGCTAAAAGGTTTAACGCCTATACCGTTCTATCCACCTGTTAGTGAAACACGGACATTACAAAGCGAAATGTTCTCTCGACCATTTGGTAGGCAACTCGATTTGCGTTTGGTAGAAGCCTATACACAAGATTATGATAAGGCCAAACCTGGCGATATTTATGTCTATGCAGATTATGTAGACTACACATCTAAGCAACTATTAGGCGAAAAGGATGGTACTACTGCTATTTCAGCTATGATTTTACGTACAATCATGAGAAAAGATGAAAATAAAGCTTTCAGCATCGATGTAAATGCGTACTTCATAAATCCAACAACCCATACCATTTACATAAGCCGTTCTGACGATGTAAAAGGCATCGATATCAAGAAAGACGAAAGAGCTGAGGCTGTATTTAAACTACCTTCACACCAACTACAAGCCGGCGATCCTCAGTATGAAATTGCTAAGCTCATGTATCAGGACCTAACAAATAAGAAATTTGATGAGTAATATTTAAATACGCACTCCAACTATAGCCACAATAAGAAAACCCCTTCATAGCACCACCATGGCTACGAAGGGGTTCTCATGTTAATTACGCCGGGCGGCTCCAATCGACTTGTACGTCAATAGCACCCCACATGCGTGTAAGAGCTAATTTAAAGTTTTCCAAGGATTCTAAAGGTTTTACTTGTACCCGTTCATACGTATCGAGACCTGTTGCATTCTCAATAGTATGTTCTTCGTTTAAGTATGCACGGACCTTATCAATCCATTCTTGTTCAGGTAAATCTATCGTTACGATTTTTGTATCCGTATCGTAAGATAAAACCCCGTTACTATTTACACCATAATGGATGGCCACACGAAATATACTCATATTTATACCTCTCTTGCAGATAGTTTCATGCGTATACACATTTCTATACATGTACATTGTATCATGAATGTTTCTATTCTTGAAAGAATTTTATTCTTCATTATCTAAATCCATTTCGGCCTTTAATTCCGACCGTTTTCGCCGTTCTCCACCATCGCCGTGAGCACGACGCCAAAGGGCTCCACTCATGATGGCCCCTTCACCAAATTTAGATGCCAACGAGTCTAGCACGGTTGAAAGCTTCTCATCTTTCTCGCCCGTTTCAATGGAGAATAAATCGTCTTGTACAATCCCTTCTGTTGAAAGTCCACTCACCGTCACACCTAAGAGCCGAATTGGTTTGAGCGGCATATCGAGAACAGATGTATCAAATTGAGGCAACGGTGCGGCGCCCATCATTTCACGATTCTCCGTAATCGGTCTATCATTAGCGTTGTCGGTGAAAGTCTTAGTATCATGGCGATTCGATTGGCTAGTATTGCGAGGCTCCCGTTGTCTAGCATTGCTCCGTTCACGCATGAGCTTATTCCACAACAATACGGATGTATCGTAAATGATACGTTCTTGGTCCGTAGCAGAATCGAGCCGTTTTTGACGAGATACCGTTTTAAAATCATTGTATCGCACCTTAATGGACACGGTATGTCCCATCAAACCATATTTACGCAATCGTTTCGCTACGCGATTGGCAAAGTAATGAAGTTCTAAGTCGATAGCAGCAGGATCCTCTACATCGCTTTCATAGGTCTCCTCATTACCGACAGACTGGATTTGACGATCCGGTTCTACAGGCCGTTCATCGATGCCTCGTGCCAGTTCCCAAATACGCCGTGCCTGATTGCCCACATAAGGCACTAACGATTTCTCATCCGACAAGGCCTGCACATCCTTTATCAAGGTAAAACCACCATCTTTAAGGCGACGTTCCGTGCTAGGGCCTACACCCCATATGCGTTTTATGGGCAAATTTGCAAGGCTTTCACATTCCTTACCATAAGGAATAACCACAAGCCCATCAGGCTTATCTAGGTCAGATGCCAGTTTAGCAAGGAATTTATTCGGAGCCAGGCCCGCCGAAATGATGAGCCCCGTTTCCTCAAACACGCGGTCCTTAATAGCACGGCCCAAAGCCTTGGGGCCTGTGAATTTATGGGTAATACCCGTAACATCCAAGAAGGCTTCGTCCAGAGATAAGGGCTCAATGATAGGTGTAAATTCCTCCATCACCTTGTGGATGATCTGAGAAATCTCCTTGTAGCGAGCCATATTCGGATACACGTAGATACCGTGCGGACAAAGTTTCTTCGCCCGCGAAATAGGCATGGCCGAATGGACACCAAATTTTCGAGCCTCATAGGATGCAGTAGCTACGACGCCACGCGAAGAAAGACCACCCACAATAACGGGGTGGCCTTTATATTCAGGATGATCCAGTTGTTCTACGGATGCAAAGAAAGCATCCATATCAACATGCATAATCCAGCGTCTCATGATTACGCGTCTTTTTCGTGTTCATCAAGACGGCAGTATTTGATTTGTGCGCAAATGCATTCGTCTTTAGTTTTGTACAATTGTGGAATAATCTCCAAAATGTCACCAAATGTATCTTCATTGATGGAATAGCGAGTCCAAAGACCATTACGTTGAGAATTTACAACGCCAGCATCAATTAAGATTTTCATGTGGTAGCTCAATGTGGATTGAGACAAATTAAAACTTGCCAAAATATCTGCTGCACACAACTCATTACATGACAACATATCTATAATATGTAATCTTGTTTCATCACTGAGCGCTTTAAAAATCGTTGCCAAACGTTCATAGGAAACTTCAACCATAAGAAAAACTCCTCAATATACATCAAAAATTATCAATCTACTTTTATACTATTATATACTATTTTTATAACTAAATCTATTTTTTTCTTTTTATTCTCATTAAAATATTTTAATTAAATAATTAAATTTATTTATGAGATAGAAAATACGCATAAAAGCGGAGATTCTCTAATAAGAATCTCCGCTTATTATTTTTTATAATAATTTGCTACAGCAGATTAAAATACGTTAACAAGATCGATTGTTTGGTTACGATTAGGACCAACAGATACGATACCCAAAGGCACGCCTGTTACTTCTGCAATACGTTCTACGTATTTACGCGCATTTTCAGGCAATTCATCATAAGAACGGATGCCAGAAATATCTGTTTCCCAACCTGGCAATGTTTCATATACAGGTTCGCATGCTTCAAGATTTGTCAAGCTAGCAGGGAAGCCTTCAACGTTTTTGCCGTTTAATTTATAACCTACACAGATTTTCAATTCTTTGAAAGAATCAAGAATATCCAAACGTGTAATAGCTAAATAATCAAGGCTGCTAAGACCTGCTGCGTATTTTACAACCATAAGATCTAACCAACCAGTACGGCGAGGACGACCTGTTACAGTACCGAACTCATGACCAAGCGTACGAAGCTCTTCACCAATTTCATTAAGTTGTTCTGTAGGGAATGGGCCTGCACCAACACGTGTAGCGTAAGCTTTCACAACGCCGAAAATATTTTTCAAATAGTTAGGACCTACACCAGCGCCTGTGGAAGCACCACCAGCGATTGGATGGGAGGATGTTACGAATGGGTAAGTACCATGATCAAGATCTAGCATAGTTGCTTGCGCACCTTCGAACAATACCTTTTTGTCCTCTTGAATCGCTTTCAACACAGCATTATTTGTATCAGTTACATAAGGTTTCAAAGCCTCTGCATATTTAATGTAATCTGCTAAGATTTCATCGTAATTAACAGGTTCAGCATCGTATACCTTTGTAAGCATTTTGTTTTTAAACTCAACATTGTACGCCAATTTTTGTTTGAAAGTTTCCATGTCGTACAAGTCGCAAATACGGATGCCGATACGGTTTACCTTATCAGCATAGCAAGGGCCGATACCGTTTTTAGTAGTACCGATTTTAGCATCACCTTTGGATGCTTCTTCGGCCATATCAAGAGCGATATGGTATGGCATGATGACATGAGCGCGGTCAGAAATGTGAAGGGATTTAGCAGATTTACCTTGTTTTTCAAGACCTTCAATTTCTTGTAACAACACCTTAGGATCAATAACAACGCCTGTACCAACGATATTTTGTTTATCATCGTACAAAATACCACTTGGCAATAAACGAAGCGCGAATGCCTTGTCATCTACTACAACAGTGTGACCTGCATTATTACCGCCTTGGCTGCGCACTACAACGTCTGCACGTTCCGCAATCCAGTCAACGATTTTACCTTTACCCTCGTCACCCCATTGAGTGCCGATTACCATACTTGTTGCCATATCTATGTCCTCCAATTGTGAAAGTCAAATTAATCCATAGTTATTATACAACATAATAGCAAAGCACGGAATGACTAAATAAAGATTACACGAACTCAATCTTTAACTTCTTGCCAAAGGCATGAGCAATCTTTCTTAATGTTTTCAACGAGGGGTTCCCATTCCCATTTTCAATTTTACTTATATCTGATTGCGTAATGCCTGTAACTTCAGATAATTGAGTTTGCGTCATATGAGCTTCAATACGTGCTTTAACTATATTTTCAATAATCTGATACTCATCTTCTAACTCATCCCATTCTTTTTTAAATTTAGGATTTTTTAATTGCTCAGCTAAATATTGATCTAATGTTTCCATATTATGTGTACCTTTCAATATAATCTTGTTTATACTTCAACGCCAATTCAATCGCATTTCTAGGGGTTTTCATAGACTTTTTTACAGTTACACAGCTTTCAAGCAACTTTAAATCCCTAATTGTTTTAGCTCGTTGTTTTTCTGAAAGTTCGTTTAAAAACAGCTTTGCTGGTTGCTCTCCATTAGGTGTTTCATAAAAAATTACAGAAAATGATTCCATTTAATTCCTCCTATTTACTAGAAGAAATCTTTATCTTAATTATATGTTAAAACATATATCAGGTAAAGACATAATCAGCTAAACAACATTATATTTTCAACATAATCCACTGCAAACCATAAGTCAATAGATAGGGGGTGACCATTGGTCACCCCCTATCTATTGACATTTCATCCTATTAAATTAATAAATTAAAATAAGCCTAGCATGTCCTCTAAAAATTAGAACACGCCTGTACTAATTCTAAAAACAGGGATATAGGGTCCCCTACAAATTAGAACAGGCCTGTTCTAATTCTAAAAACAGAGATATAGGGGCCCACCTACAAATTAGAACAGGCCTGTTCTAATTTTAAAGACGTATATTATGCGTCCCCAAGAATTAGCACAAGCCTGTACTGTATAACAATTATTTTATTTAGGTTCTTTCAACCAGAAGCTCATTAATAATCCTAACGCACCAACAGGGATCAGTGTCATCAACGCTGTTTGTACATCGTAAATATCTGCTAAATGTCCAATATAAGGTGCTACGAGTCCACCTAATGTAATGCCAAGCCCCAATGTAATGCCTGATGCAAAGCCTGCATTTTTAGCAAGGTATTTTTGGCCTAGAACGGTAATAGGTCCATATTGCGAGAATACGCCAAAGGCCATTGGTATCATGGCGCCAAAAAATCCCCATGCATTCGGTACGAAGATAAACACTAATACGGATGGTAAAAATATAATATTACCTAAGCGCACTGTTTTTAGAAAGCCTAGCTTATCTGATAATGCACCACCCATATAGGTGAGGACAGCCCCCATGGCAAAGTACATAGTAAGTGCCAAGCTCGATGCACCGGCTTCGCCATTGATAACAGTAATGTATAAAATCGGTATAAAAATCGATAATACGGAGAACAAAATTGATCGAGAGGCAATGACGAAAAATAGCTTTGTAAAACTCACCCAATCGTTTATGCCTGTATTTGTGCCCTTAATTTGGCTTTCACATTCACGCGCATCTTCGGCCTCAGTAGTATGACCTGTGAACGCATATAGATATAGCAACACGCCGAGCGCGGCAATAGCCGTAAACACCCAGAGGAATTGGCCGCCAAAGACATAAACGCCACCAGCAATGAGCGGCCCTAAGGCAAAACCAGCGCTGCCACCAACCGCAAAGCGCCCCATAGCATTGCCAATTTCATGAGATTGCGTGCGATTCACCAAAAGAGCCGCCTCAGGATGGAATAACGCTGCCCCTACGCCAGCTAAAAGAGACAAAGCAAGAATCATTTCATAGTTCGTAGCCAGCGCCATAGCGCTAATGGACACAAGAGTCACTGTAAAGCCTACCGGAATAAACCAAGGTACGCGCCATCGATCCGCTACATACCCCAAAATGGGCTGAGCAATAGACGCTACCACGGTATTACAGAAAATAATGGAAGCCGATTGATAATAATTGAGATTAAAATTAGCAATAAAAAACGGTATCAATGCAGCGAGAGAACCTTGACCGAAATCGTTAATGCAATGAAAGATAGGCGGTGCGTATTTTCTTATGGTGTTTTTCATGTATCCTCCTTTTATTGGGATAAATCAACAACTATAGCTATGGATGATGAGGCTCCAAAAACTCCACCGGCCGGGTCTGACTACGCCCTCCGGGCTTCGCAGGGCCAAAGTCGTTTTTTGAACCCTCATCATCCATCATTCAAAACGTTTTCGCCCTTATCCCCATACCAAGCATGCTAAACAAAAACCCCATAACAAAATACACTCTAGGGCGAAACACAAAGTCGTTTTTTACTTAGCCTATCCCCTTTCTAACTACTAATAATTATGAAGCACCGTAAGAAAATACGGCACTTACAATAAACCAAAAAGGACGGGTACCCTTCTCAAAACGACTTTGCCCTGTCTGCTCTATGGCTCGTTTTCGGCATAGAAGGTTTAATGCAAAAAGGATGGTCCGTTCAGAAAACGACTCTGTCCTTCTCCTTATGGCTCATTTCGGCATAGAATCTATAGCGAAAAAGGACGGGTACCCTTCTCAAAACGACTTTGCCCTGTCCCCGAAGGGGACAGATTAAGGCGGTGGAGGCTTTGAGGAGGGTGCCCGTCCTGTACCGGTAGAATTATAGGCCGAAACGAGCCATTATTGTATCTACGTGTTTCAATAGTTTATACGGATCGAAGCATGCATCGATTTCTTCGTCGGTCATGTATTTTTTGATGTTTTCATCGGATTTTAGACCTGTAGCGAAGTCTTTGCCTTCGAGCCAGCGTTTCATAGCGTGTTTTTGCACCCAACGGTATGCTTCGTCACGTACGGCACCTTTGTCTACGAGGTGTGTCAAAATTGTTTGGCTGAATACAAGGCCACCTGTAAGGTTAAGGTTTTTAAGCATTGTTTCAGGGTATACCAACAATTTATCGATGGTACGGATTGTTAGGTGAAGCATGTAGTTCAACGCAATGGTTGCATCTGGTAAGATAACGCGTTCTACAGAGCTATGGGAGATGTCGCGTTCATGCCACAAAGCTTGGTCTTCGTACGCAGATTGTGCATAACCACGCAATAAACGAGCCATACCACAAATTCTTTCACAAGTGATAGGATTACGTTTATGAGGCATCGCAGAGGAACCTTTTTGTTTAGGGCTAAAGTATTCTTCAGCTTCGCGCACTTCGGTGCGTTGCAAGTGACGGATTTCCAAAGCGATTTTATCCAATGTACCGCCTACAACAGCAATGGTGGACAATAGTTCAGCGTGACGGTCACGTTGTACGACTTGAGTAGCGATTTTAACAGGTTCAAGGCCTAGTTTTTCACATACGTATTGTTCTACGAATGGGTCAATGTTGGAGTATGTACCAACAGCACCGGACAATTTACCAACAGCAACGCTTTTACGAGCATGTTCCATGCGTTCGATATCGCGTTCTACCTCTGCCATCCAAAGGCAAAGTTTTAAACCGAATGTAGTAGGTTCGCCGTGAATACCGTGAGTACGACCAATCATAGGCGTATGTTTGAATTCTGCAGCACGACGGCGCAATACAGCGTGTAATTGTTTCAAATCTTCAATCAAAATATCGCAAGATTGTTTCATCATATAGCCAAGTGCAGTATCCTTAACGTCTGTGGATGTCAAGCCAAGATGAATGTATTTAGCCGCTTCAGGGCCTACATATTCGCCCACAGCAGTTACAAAGGAAATGATGTCATGATTTGTTTCACGTTCAATTTCGTGAATTCTTTCAACATCAAAATTACCTTTTTCCCGAATGATTTTAGCTGCTTCCTTCGGAATCACGCCAAGCTCAGCTTGCGCTTCAGATGCCAATGTTTCAACCAATAACATTGTGTCGAACTCGTTGCGTTCGCTCCAAATATGGCCCATTTCTTCTCGTGTATAACGTGGTATCATGATGTCTCCTTTGCATGGTGAAAGCTAGATTTTTTATATAATAATTGTACCATATGTAAAAGCTTGGTTCAATAAATCTTCCGCAATTTTCCGAATAATATATATATTAGATTTTCTTAATGTTCGGTATTTTATTTTGTATAGATTGTTTTGTGATTTATTATTATAATAGTAATGTATAAATAAGTGATATATCGTATCAACATACTAATAATACACATATAGGAGTAGATCATGGCAAAGAAACAACATAAAGAACGGATACAACAACCGAAGGAATCTCAAACAGCAAGCACGTTGATGAAATTATTTTTTCTCATCAGTTTTATCGTCCTCGGCTTCTTCGTGTTTAACGACATGCCTATCAACTGGATTTTAGGCATATACGCAGTGGATATTTTAGTATCTCTTATATATGTAGTCATCAATAAAGGTCGCATCGCTACATCCAATGTGGTTCATACGAATGTGCGTCGTATCCTAGCTTTCTTAATTATGCTCATTACTATGTTCTTCTATGCCTTTGCACTATGGCGTGTGGACCAATACACAACACAAATGCAAGTGACATTATTCATCGGTGGCATCATCATTTACTATGCGGTGTTCAACAGCACGAAAACGGCGTTAAAACGTAAGTAGTTGAACAACGGACGCAAACAATAGCACGTAGTTGAGCAACAGACTCATAACATAGCATGTAGTCGAACAAGAGATTACTCAACTAGCAAATCATAGGCATAACAAAAAGAGGCATATCTTACATACAACCATGTATGTGAGGTATGCCTCTTTATTGTCCTAGTACGACAGGGATGGCTAAGGACACGACTTGTCCACGTTTGTTAACAATACTACCGCTCGTCTTGATGATACGTATCGCTTCGTCTCGTACATCAGGAGGAACAGAGTCCTCTACGATACGCGGGGTATTAACGCCGACGATTACATTGCCGCTAGCGTCAAAGTTAACGCGCACAACGGCTTCGCCGCGTACAGATGATGCTTGGCCTTGTTCTTTCACTTGGCGCAAATATTCTGTAGGATTAATATCCGATTGTTCGAGCCACGCCCGTTGACCCGGCGTCAGCAAATTGAGTGCATCCGCAAAAAACGATAGGTCTTTATCTGTATTATCGAGACCATTACCTTCTGCATTAGGATCCGTCGATACGTCATTGCCTACTAATTTCTTTTGTTGTTCCTGTTTTTGATGTGTTACAACACCTGTCTCACCGCCAGTAGCCTCAGATTCTATGGCCTTTGGAACAGCCCATTCACGTTTTGTAGCCGATGCTGGTTGTTCTGTATCTATAGTTTTCTGTGGTTCTACGGTATTTACAGGCGGTTTCGTTTCTTGTTTCTGAGCTACCGACGCAGGTGCATCTGTAGGAGGTTTTGCCTCCTCTGGTGGCGGCGTTACCGTCGGATGATCCTCGGCTTGTTCGCTTTCACCAGCATCGGCTAAATCAAAGCTAATCTCAGCTGCCTCTTGGCCTGCACCAGTGCCACTCATGCCCTTTAGTGAAAGCCCCATGCCCGTTATCATGAGAATACTGATGCACAGGGATATCAAAAACGGTCGAAAATAATGCGATTCAAACATAGAATCACTTCCGATCCGTAGCGACACTAATATACTTAGCGCCGTTTACTTTCAGCATATCGAGAAGGGCGATGACCTCGTTATAATACACGTCCTTAGACGCGCGAATAACAAAGGCCTGTCGTGGCGTAGTCCGCACGATATCCTGTACCTCTTGGGACAGATTATCCGCAGAAATTTCGCGGTTATCGATATAGAGTTTATGCGATGTGGTGAGAGTAATGATAATCGGTTCAATGGATTTAGCCGTCGAAGTCGATGTGGATGGTAAATTTAACGGGATTTGTTGCTCCGTATTCATGTATAAAGTGCCGACCATGAAGAATACCAATAGAAAAAATACGATATCAATCATAGGGATGATCATGATGGTCGGTTCTTTTTTCACTCCTAATGTACGACGTCTCATAGGTCATGTTCCTCGTTGTACGCATCGAGAATGCTGCCACATTCATGTTCTAAGGCTACGATAAAATCATTCACCTTTGCTGCACAATAGCTGTGAAAGGCAAGAGCAATGATGGCCACCGTAAGGCCTGTAGCAGTAGCTACCAAGGCTTCGGATACACCACCTGTTATGATGGTTGGAGCCCCAATGTCACCACCTACAACGGCAAAAGCGCGGATCATGCCAAGAACGGTACCGAGCAAGCCAAGCAACGGCGCCATGGTAACGATCATGCTAAGCCACCCAAGGCCACGTTTTAAGCGTTCATCGGTATAGCCTACCAAGTCTTGTAAACGGTTTTCTAAACCATTGTAATTTTTTGCACTGCGCAAAGCCTTTGCAAAGAGAGTGCCTAGATTTTGTGTATCTCGTTCTAATACGGTTGGCAACATAATCCAGCCTGGATGATTATTTAGGACAGCCGTGAATTGGCGCATGTCCTTACGGAATTTACGGTATAGAAAAAATCGCTCAATACCAATCATTAGGGTAACAACTAGAAAGATAACGAGTGGGTACATAACGAAACCACCAGCTACAAATAAATGTGCAATGCTACTCATACTAACCTCCAAAACCCACACTCTTTTAGGCTCTTATCTAATAATTATACCACGTTTTTACACATCAAAACATATGAGGCTTACGATAGATGAGTAAAAATATACTAGTTGATGCATACAATCTGACAAAGATCTTAACTAGTATAAGAAAATACAGAAAAAGGGCTACATCAATAGACATGCTAATTGATGTAGCCCTTATTAGTGCAATTTTATGTACCTTTGTATGAATTTTTTATATGTACTATTTATATTGTGCACGCTATGAAGCGCAGGCTTTCATAAATGGCACAGAATCGATTCGTACATAGCTAGATATTATTTATCAAGTTTATTAATATCCAAGCGATTCATGCTGCCAATGAAGCGATTGTAAGATTCAATCATATCATTGTAATGATCAGCTGATTGGTCACCTAAGAATGTACGAACTCTACCAATCGTTGTATTTAATTGAGACTTAGCAGTGTTATATTCTGGACTCGTAACGGTGCCAGCTACATCCATAATGCCTTGTAACTCTTGGTTAGCTGCATTTACATCGATTTGTTTGCCTTCTTCAAAGCCATCTAATAAAGCCGTTAAGCGTAAATGAACTTCTTGAACAGCCGCAGCATTTTTCTTACCAGAATCTTTAAGTTCTTTCAACTGTTCTTGTTGATTTTCTGTGTTATGTTTGTGAACTACTGCGTCTAACTGATTATATGCTGCATAGAATTGATCATATAGTTGAACGTATTTAGGTCCTAATTGTTGTTCCTTAGCATAATTATCTGCTTGATATGAATTAGTTTGGTAGTACGTATCCAATTCACTGGCTACTGGTACAATATCCTTTAATACAGCCAATACGTTGTCTAAAGGTTCCTTCATATCATCATATGGTACGCCAGCGTCTTTAGCAGCTTGCAACTTTTGTTGTAAGGTATCAAAGTGTGGTGCCATGAAGCTTGTTAAATGTTGCCCCTCTTTTAGTTTTTGAACGGACGGATTGATAGCATATCCAAAGCGTACGGACCAACTATTAAAATCGCCAATCGCTTCGATATAGTTATTGAACACTTTAATGTCCTGTTGCGATGCCTTTTGAGCGCCTTGTTGCACCCCATTGGCAATCTTAGAAAAACTACAGCCACTCATGAATAATGGGGAGGTAAGAGCAGTTACACACAATACTGCTGTTGTCAGTTTTTTTGCTAATGGATTCAAAATAAATCTCTCCTTTTAAAATAACCCATAAAGTATACATCTATAACTAAATTATATACTAAATATGATTTTTACAAAAGTCATACTTATGCATTTCATGAAAAAAAGGCATAGTACCTATCATTTCCTATCGATTACAAACCGATAGCAGTATAGATACTATGCCTGTATGTATAGAGATTATGTTAAGGACTTGTCAAAGACGCCTATGAGTTCTTCGACGGCTTGTGATTCACTCATTTCGCCATCTAAAACTGCGGCTTCTACTTCGCCCATACGACCTTGAATGACTACATTGTTAAAGAATAGGTTGTGCAAGTGTTCGTCAATCATATCGCGTACCCAACGAAGGGATTGTTCTTGACGGCGTTTTAAGAATACGCCATTTTCTTTACCTTGTTCAGCAAATTCTTGGATTACATCCCACAATTCATCGAGACCATCCTTCGTAACGGCTGAACATGTGTAAGCTTGGGTTTTCCATTTTTCCGTAGCTGGACGGATGTAATGTAGCATCCGATCGTAATCGCTACGAGCAATGAGAGCTCGCTTGAGGTTATCCCCATCAGCCTTGTTGACCACAATAGCATCAGCCAATTCCATAACGCCTTTTTTGATGCCTTGCAATTCATCGCCTGCACCAGTAAGCACGATGAGCATAAAGAAGTCTACCATAGAACGTACGGTAACCTCACTTTGCCCAACCCCAACGGTTTCGACAAGAATAATATCATATCCAGCAGCCTCGCAAAGTAGCATCGTTTCTCTACTTTTACGAGCTACACCGCCTAGTGTACCACCAGCCGGCGATGGACGAATATAGGCTTCAGGATGCTTCGTCAACGTTTCCATCCGCGTTTTATCGCCCAAAATACTGCCTTTTGTGACTTGGCTTGTAGGGTCTACAGCAAGTACGGCAACCTTGTAACCAGCTTCAATGAGCATATTACCAAAGGCTTCAATAAATGTACTTTTACCGGCCCCAGGCACACCAGTAATACCGATGCGCAACGCCTTGCCCGTACGAGGCAATACGGCTTGCAATACTTGTTGAGCTAGTTTGAAATGGTCCTTATTATTACTTTCTACTAATGTAATAGCCCGTGAAAGTATAACGCGGTCCCCCTGCTCGATACCGCGTACATAATCAGCGACAGTTAACTTCTTTCGCCGCTGTACGGGACGTACCGACGGAGCCAGATGAGTGGAGCTAGACAAGAGGCCGTCGTGCATTTCCTTGACGCCTTTCATCACGTGACACGCAAAGGTATCATCTTTTTTCGCATCTTCTGGCACCCAGTCGGGACGGTAGGTACTACCCTCGGCGCTTGCGTTTTTTACACCTAATTCTGGCGCCTTACCTTCACCAGTGGTAAAAGTAGCGTCCTGTGCATTGCGCAATTCATCCGGAGTAGACCGTTTATTATCAGTCATTGCCTTCGTCTTGAACGTGGCTAGTCAATGTTTCTAGTAATTTTTTCGCCGCTACTGGCAAAACTGTACCAGGGCCAAAGATAGCCACTGCGCCATGTTCGCGTAGGAACTCATAGTCCTGAGCAGGGATTACGCCGCCGATGGCAACTAAAATATCTCCACGACCTCGCTTGTTGAGTTCTTCTACAAGTTGAGGTAACAATGTTTTGTGACCTGCTGCAAGAGAACTAAATCCGACGATGTGAACGTCATTATCCACCGCATCTTGTGCTGTTTCTTCTGGAGTTTGGAACAAAGGTCCGATATCCACGTCAAAGCCCATATCCGCGAAGGATGTAGCAATAACTTTGGCACCGCGGTCATGACCGTCTTGGCCCATCTTAGCAATCATGATACGAGGGCGACGACCTTCGAGTTCTTCAAAGTCATCTGCCATTTGACGTACTTCTTTGATTACATCATCATCTTCATATTCGCTGGAGTATACACCGGAAATAGAGCGGATAACCGCTTTATGACGGCCACAAACTTTTTCAACAGCAAAGGAAATTTCGCCCAAAGATGCACGAGCACGAGCTGCTTCAAGTGCAAGGGCAAGCAAGTTGCCTTCACCAGATTCGGTAGCATTTGTAATCGCTTCGAGGCAGGATTGAACCTTGTCTTCATCACGGTTAGCACGCAATTGTTCGAGACGACGGATTTGCGCTTCCCGTACAGCTGTATTATCTACATCGAGGATATCCAATGGATCTTCTTTATCTAGACGATATTTATTGATGCCGACGATAGCTTCACGACCAGAGTCGATACGAGCTTGGCGACGAGCTGCCGCCTCTTCGATACGCATCTTAGGAAGACCCGTGTCAATCGCTTTCGCCATACCACCAAGGGATTCGATTTCTTGGATATGGCCCCAGGCACGACGGATCAATTCGTCAGTCAATGCTTCTACATAGTAGGAACCGCCCCATGGGTCGATAACCTTACATACCTTAGTTTCATCTTGGATGTAAAGTTGTGTATTACGCGCAATACGTGCAGAGAAGTCTGTAGGTAACGCGATGGCTTCATCAAGCGCATTCGTATGTAGGGATTGCGTATGGCCCAATGCGGCGCCCATCGCTTCCATACATGTACGAGCCACGTTGTTGAATGGATCTTGTTCTGTAAGAGACCAACCAGATGTTTGGCTATGTGTACGAAGAGCCATAGATTTAGGATTTTCAGAACCGAAGCTCTTAATAATCTTAGCCCACAACATACGAGCCGCACGCATTTTAGCCACTTCCATAAAGTAGTTTTTGCCGATAGCCCAGAAGAAGGACAAACGAGGTGCGAATTGGTCAACATGAAGACCTGCATTTACACCGGTACGGATGTATTCAAGGCCGTCAGCCAATGTATAACCTAATTCGATATCCGCCGTTGCACCCGCTTCTTGCATATGGTAGCCAGAAATAGAGATACTGTTGAATTTAGGCATGTTCTGGGATGTATACGCAAAGATATCACCGATGATGCGCATGGACGTAGCTGGAGGGTAAATATAGGTATTACGTACCATGAACTCTTTCAAGATATCATTTTGGATTGTACCGGCCATAACCTTTTTATCAACACCTTGTTCTTCACCAGCTAGGATGTAGAATGCCATAACAGGCAATACGGCGCCGTTCATTGTCATGGATACGGACATTTGGTCAAGAGGGATACCAGAGAATAGAATTTCCATATCGAGGATGGAGTCTACCGCAACGCCCGCTTTACCAACGTCGCCCACTACGCGAGGATGGTCGGAGTCATAACCACGGTGAGTAGCAAGGTCAAAGGCAATAGACAACCCTTTTTGGCCTGCTGCCAAGTTACGACGATAGAACGCATTGGATTCTTCGGCTGTAGAGAAACCAGCGTACTGACGCACTGTCCAAGGACGAGTTACGTACATTGTGGAATAAGGTCCACGCAAGAATGGAGGTACACCAGCCATATAGTCAAGGTGTGTCATCCCTTCATAATCCATCTCTGTATAGAGAGGTTTTAATTGGATTTGCTCCATTGTCGTGTTATATAAGTCTTCAAAGCTTTTTCCTGTTTCTTTTTTAAGTTCAGCAAGCCATGCATCGCGCGATGTGGCAGACTGAGATCCCAAGCCAAGAGAGGAGAAGTCTGGATTTTTAAACATGAGCTCACATCCCTTTCTTATCTTGTAACGTATTTAAAATAGCGTAGCAGTTTGCGCGAACAGAGATGAAATCATCTACACCTGCTTCACGATATACAGGCTCTAGGTCCTTAGAAGGTGCCCCTGCCAAAATAACCGTTACATTCGGCATAGTTTCTTTCAATTCTTTCGCAAGTGGTGGAACCAATTCAGGATACGTATCATCTGTAGAACAGATAACTACCACATCGGCGCCACTTTCACGAGCCGCTTTTGCCGCATCAGCCGTTGTTTCATGACCATCATTTTTGATTACTTCGAATGCCGCTACTTCAAAGAAGCCTGTGGAGAAGTCTGCACGAGGTTTATGTTGAGGAATAGGGCCCATATTAGCCAAGAATACCTTCACATTATCTTTTGTGCGTTGTTTATAATTTTCCGTACGCATACGAAGGGCTTCAAATTGTTCCGTCCAGCGATGTGCAGTAATTGGTTCGATAGTTTCAGAGGAAATATCGCCCGCCTCTAAAGCACTGCGAATTTGGCGAATTGTCATTTTGTGTAATGCACCCAATTCGATAAGGCCAATCAATGCACCTGGTTCTGTTGTGCTTGCTTCTAACGTAGCTTGTGCTTTTACAAGAGCATCTTGATCTGCACCAGCCAAGTATTCTTCAAGATGAGCTACCCGTTTTTGACGCAATGTTTCTTGATTTTCAGGTTTTGGATCAAGCAATTCTTCCGTCATATTAGCGTACATGTTATTACCAACCGCTACATCCTTACGGAATGCAAGGTTTTTAAAGCGTTCATTAAGAATTGTTTTAACTTGCGCTTGAGGATAACCTTCCTTCAAGGCAGCGATAATGCCACCTTTAGACTCGATAGTTTGGAATTCATCCCAAATTTTTTCGCATAGTTCCGCTGCCAATGTTTCTACATACCAAGAACCACCTACAGGGTCAACTGGTTGACGCAATTCGAATTCAGTTTGCAACATGACTTGAATGTTACGGGCAATACGACGAGAGAATTCATCGGATTTGCGAATTGGTTGATCAAATGGAGAAACTTCAAGACTATTGAGACCACCTACAACACCAGAGAATGCTTGTGTTGTATTACGCAACAAGTTTACATATGGGTCGTATACGGTTTTTGTGAAAGCAGATGTTCTACCGTGTACATGAACGGCACGATCGCTTTCATCAGCGCCAAAGGCCTCCATAATACGAGCCCAAAGCACGCGCAACGCACGCAATTTAGCAATTTCCATGAAGAAGTTTGCACCCAAGGAGAATGTAAACATCATGCTCTTAGCAATGGTATGAATATCGATGTTGCGTTGTGCCAATTGCCGCACGTAGCAAACAGCTGTTGCCAATGCATAGGCAACCTCTTGCACATCGTTAGCACCGCCATTAGCGTATACATCACCGGATACAAGCACTGTTTTAAGCTCAGGTGCTTGATCCTTGGCCCATACAACAGTATGTGCCATTTCATCAAAAGCAGTATCTAAAGACATATGCAATGCACCGTCTTTAGCCCACACGCCGATAGGATCTGCACCAATGAGACCTTTCAAATCGGATGTTTGCTTTTTAGAAGCTTTCACAGTAGCCGACAACATACCGAGCAAAATCGCTGCAGATGCGCCAGTTTCAATATATAAAGGATTTTCCTTAAGATTAAATCGTTCAATTAATTGGCTGCAATCGTCCATCGTAGACAAGGATGTACCGCCTACACCAACAGATGCGCCTACTTGCACATCTTGATCATGGCGTGTCGCGTCATCAAGACGAATGTTGTGAATAGTGCCGCCTTTCACAATTTCGTATAAACTTGCATGATTGGCATCCTTCGGTAAGGACTCATCCACATATTGAGATACGCCCCAAGAATCTTTGATATAGCCGCTTGCTTTCGTGCCACGTAGGAACTCGCCAGCGCCAGGATAAACGCCCTTTGGAATCTTGTCCTGATGCAATGCAGGTGTATAGATAGGTTGTAACGTAATACCTTCATAGGTTTTGGTGAACATTTTTTTATGGAAATCGCCACCCTTTAACGCCTTTTCAACCTCAGCCTGCCATCGTTCATACGTAGGTTTCTCAAACTCATCAAAGGATACAGGCGCCAGTAAATCGCGTTCAGTGTCCTTTGAAGTCTTTTTGTCAGACATATATGTGCCTCCTTTTCAACTTGAAACCATACAGGGGGAACAGCGCACCGTACCAGTGAGTTGCTTCGTATATGAGTTCCATAGGTGCCAAATATATGTCCATCATGATGATGAATCTCCAGTCAAACTATTAAGCCTATGCCATATATGAACGACCCTCTAGCGTGGCAAATAAAAAAACGTGCCACCCGAGAGTGACACGTTAGGTTACATATTGAATGGTACACTAAAACTATTGTAAAAAGTATACCTCAATCCCCTTCCTATCGCTCGTAGGTACATAACGGTGATTATCAAATAGGCAGTTCTCCTGGCTCGGGCTCAACACCTTGCTTTCGCCTTCCCAGATTGCTCCAGTGACATGTATGAAAGCAGGCTCGTCCTTACAGTGGCGGGACCGCATCGGCTTGTACCGATTTCTCTATTAAGTCTTGCGACACCTATTCTCTATATTCGTTGTTCTAAGTCCAATATAGTGTAAAAATATGCACAAAGTCAATGAACATAACAGTTAATCATAAGTAGCAAATTTAAAGTTATAACTAACGCATATATAGAATGATAAAAATGCATAGGTGCAATTTAGAGAAATCACCTCTATAATTCGCTACTGCTATACTACCACCATGTTATAATAATTCTACTAGTGGGAGGTCGTATTATGAACGAAATAAACAAAAAAGGTCTCAGCACCACATTGTTGTGCTGTTTAATTTGGGGTTTGCTGCCCCTCTATTGGGCGCTTTTAAACCAAGTATCATCCTTTTCCGTATTATCGCACCGCATCATCTGGTCCGGATTTTGGATGTTCTTCCTCGTCATCGCCACAGGGCGCCAACAACTGCGTATGGACATACAAATTTTACGCACCCATCTTACACAATTAGGCCTACTATTACTGGCTGCTATACTTATTAGCATCAACTGGTTCACCTACATTTGGGCCGTTACGAACCAACACGTACTCGACACGAGCCTTGGCTATTATATCAATCCATTGCTCAACGTATTGCTGGGCATCCTAATCTATAAAGAAAGATTACTATGGCCACAAAAGCTGAGTATTGCCATTGCATTCTTAGGTGTGGCCATCATGACTGTTCAACTAGGTACATTGCCCATCGTCTCTATCATCCTAGCCGTAACCTTTAGCCTATACGGGGCCGTAAAAAAACGTCTCACCATCCATCCATTTTCGAGCATCGCCTTCGAGGCATGGCTCGTCACACCGATAGCATTATGGTATTTAGCGGCTATAGACACCACCTCGTGGACCTTTATCGAAAACCTAACGCCGACCGGTCTCCTCCTCATCGGTGCGGGCCTTACCACATCGATTCCGCTCATCCTCTTTTCGTACGGTGCCCGCCTATTGCCACTAAACATTCTCGGATTTTTACAATACCTATCTCCTACCATGGGCTTCTTCTTGGCCATCTTCTACTTTGGTGAAAGCTTTGGTACAGCACAGCTAATAGCCTTCGGCTGCATCTGGGTGGCACTCGTATTGTTCACTCTATCCAATCAAATGACGACACGTATTAAGATAAAAAAATAGAATACATTACAAAAAAGCTGTATCAAATGAGATTCTCATTCAATACAGCTTTTTATGTGTTCGCTTTACACGTGTCTAACGTAAATAAACTCAGATCTTTATTAATCTAATTCATTCATATTTGTCGTATTCATATTAGAAATATAATGATTATAAGCCTCAATCATACGAGTATAGTCCTTATCTTGTTTCGAACCCATATAAGTCCGGATAGCACCGATTGTAGAGTTTACAGAGGTCTTAACAGTGTCATAGTTAGAGTTAGTAATGCCATTAGACAAATCGCCGATAGCTTGTAACTCTTGATTCATGGCATTCACATCCGGTTGTTTTTCACTATCTAACTTTTCAAGAACAGCGGTAAGTCTCAAATGAACCTCTTGTGCTGCGGCTGCATTTTTCTTACCTGCATCGCGCAATTCTTGTAACCGCTGTTGTAATCGATCAAGGTTGATTTTATGCATTAAATTATCAAAATCTGCATAGATAGGCACAAATTGCTCATACAACTGTACATACTTTGGACCTAATTGCTGTTCCTTAGCATAGTTATCTGTGGTGTATCCTTTAGATTTATAGTATGCATCCAGTTCTTCTGCTACCGGTGTAATCTCATTCAATTTTGAAAGCAGCTTATCTAGGGGCTCCTTCATTTCATCATAAGGAATACCGACTTGCTTAGCTTCTTCTAATTCTTTTTGTAACTGTTTAAAGTTCGGTGTATTAAATACAGTTAAATGCTTACCTGCTTTTAAATCATTAATCGTCGGTGTATTCGCATAATCAAACATAACAGCCATGCGATTATATCGGCTTATGGCTTTCACATATTGATTAAATAATTGTACCTGATTCTGTTCCGACCGCTGTGCAATCTCCTTGCGGCTCTGCTCAGTCCCTTGCCATAGTTCTGACATACTACAACCGCTCAAAAACAAAGGTGATGTCAGCGTTAGTGCACACAACACAGCCATTGCCATCCTTTTGCCAAGTGGTTTCATGATGAATTCTCTCCTTTCATCAATATACAGCTTAGTTTATATATTCTAATTATATACCTATTATAAATAATAAGAAATAACTCCTAACAATGGTTTTATACGTGTACAGATACAACCTATCCTACATTAGTGCAAACAGATATTGATTTAGCTAAAAATAGTAAATCCGTAAAGAAAACCTTAACCATTCCTGCGTGGCTTAACGATAGAGCCCTAGCGAAAGGTATCAATTTCTCCCAGCTTTTACAAGAAGCGTTAGTAGAGAAAACAATGTAAATTCACATCATTAATTACTCAGCAAAATTAGGAGTACTGTCCACGCAATAACTGCTAAGGTGAGTAATATGATACAAAGCATCCACAGAATTATTACGAAATAGAGCAATAATTTTAGTACATATAATACATCAAACCATATACTATGACGATCCTCTAATCGCGCCATATATTCGGAGAGATGGCGCACCAAAAATGGAGCTTTCGCATTAGGATTCAGCTTCTTCCAGTACAGCATAATATACGGCGTTACAAAACAACCTACAAACACTAAGTATGTAAGGAATAGAGGTGTTTCTATATTATGTTGTGACATAAACCCTGACCAGTCCATGACCATTAGACCACCAAGGTATAGAAAAACAAACCAATATATAAATCCTACCACTTTTAAAATAAGGCGAATCATCTGTTTACTATCCATTGTGACAATCCCATTACTATCAATAATCTAGTCTTTTCGAGTTTTATAAGACTATAATCCTACTAATGTTTTAAATCGCGCATTATTATGAAACCGTTCAAAATGATCTTGTTCAGCAGCAACCGCCTTTACAGAAGGATCAATTTTAATTGCTTTTTCAAGCCAATCAAGGGCCTTAGTATCATCTCCTTGGTCTGCATAAATGGTAGCAATACCATATACAGACCAAGTATTGCTAGGGTCCTTTTCTAATACCTTTTCAAACCATTGTTTAGACTCATTTAATTGGCCTTGTAGCTTATAGACCATGGCCATATTATAGTAATTAGCCACATTATTAGGATCTAAATCATAAGCCTTTTTAGTATCTGCTATGCCTTTAGTAGTATCTCCATTTAAAGCCGTAGCAAAGCCACGAACCGAATAAGCGTCTGCATTATTTGGATTATCCTTAATAGAAGCTGTTGCCTCCTCGATGGCTTTATTATAATCACCAGACGATAGGGCTTGCTTAGCGACAGTTAAGTGGCTATCTAGATTAGTCATTTTGCTACTGTCTTGAGTGGATATACTAGAACTTTTAGCATTGCTTTCTGTATTACTATTATTTGTATTCTGATTTACTCCACAACCACTAATAAATATAAGTAATGCAAGTATAGGCAAAATTCTTTTCATATCATATATTCCATTCTTAAATAATCTCCAAGATGCATAGCGTAATAATATAAGAAAAAGGACGAGCTGCCACTCGTCCTTTATTTGTTGTATTGTAGGTAATTTCATACACTCTACTAATAAATATAGTATACCATATTTATTAGAAAATAAATATCTAACAATAAATACAAACACGCCAACAAAACAAAGTGCTAACATCATATAAAAATGTTAGCACTTTATTTAGTCTATTAAATTTTTGAATATTCCTTATTTTTTAGCCTTAGAGCAACGATCCAACAAGTATGCAACGCTTACGAATGGGATACCGCCGCTTTCACCAAGACCAATTTCACATGTAGAACTAGAGCTTACGCCAAGTGTAGCACCGTATTCGGCAACTTCACTAGCAAGGTCTTTTGTAGCACATTTATTAAGTTCTGGTGTGAAGAAACCTTTTTGACCGGCAAAGCCATCACACGCAAAGGATTTGATATTAAATACATGGTCAGAGCAGAGGCGTGCCAAGTCTTCAATATATTGAGATTTGCCCAATACTTTGATTTTACATTGTTTATGAACAAGAACGCGTTCATCGCATTTTGTAATATCAAGGCGAGGTACTACGAATTTGCATAAGAATTCAGAAATATCATTAATTTCTAAATCTGGCATATGTTTGAAGGCATGGTTAAAGCATGCACTATGGTCAATAACGATTGGATATTTACCATTTTGAGATGCTTTCATCAACGCATCGTGTAAATCTTTTACAGCACGTTCATGTACGTCATCGTAGTTTTCAAAGCTCAAGCCGCAGCAGAGGTTTTCGATATGTTCAGGATAGATAATATCGATTTGAGCCTTATTGCAGAGGCTTTCAACAACTTGTTGCAAGCTGCGTTGATCATCATAACCTTGGTTTTGACGGAACGCACGGTTCGCACAAGTACTGAAGTATACAACCTTTTCAAAGTTAGTAGGTTTAATGCGGTTTTTCAATTTATAGCGGTTAGCCTTAGGTGTTGTTTTAGGTACATAAGGTGTTACGCCAGTTACGCCATGTAAACCTTCAGTGATTTTGGAAATTGCTTTTTGTGTGATAATAGCACCAGCAATGCCTTCAAGGCTTACACCGGCACGGCACATTTCAAGAGTACTGGAGAAGTTGTCGTAAATTTTCTTAGCCAAACCAGGTGCTGGAGGATCGATGCGACGCATGGATAATGCGATTTGTGCAGTATCGATGCTAAATGGGCAAAGACCTTTACACATGGAGCATGCAGCACAAGTTTCAACACCGAAATATTCATAACCTTTTTTAAGTTCGTTTGCAACAGCGAAATTGCCTTCATTTTCAAGGCGTTTAGTTTCGCGCAACAATGCGATACGTTGGCGTGGTGTCAATGTCAAATTACGGCTAGGGCAGTTCTTTTCACAGAAACCGCATTCCATACAGATTGTGAAAGCATCATCGATAACACATTGTGCTTTAAGATTTTTCTTGTACACATCTGGATCGTCAGTAATCATAACATCAGGGTTCAAGATGCGAGTAGGGTCAAAGATAGCTTTGATACGACGGTTGATTTCGTACGCTTTGCGGCCCCATTCCATTTCGATGAAAGGTGCCACCATGCGGCCTGTACCATGTTCGGCTTTCAAAGAACCACCAAAACCAGATACGCGTTCGGACATTTCTTTTACCAAATCACCAAAGTTCTTAGTATCTTTAGGGTCACTGAAATCAGGAGTAATGTTAAAGTGAACGTTACCAGACAACGCATGACCGAAGATTACACCACCATCAACGAAATCGTATTTGTGGAATAATTCAGTAAGCATTTCGATGCCCTTAGTGAAGTCTTCGATTTGGAAGCAAACGTCTTCTGTGATAACAGTAGTACCTTTTCTACGTTGACCACCAACGATTGGCAAGATACCTTTACGGATTGCCCACCAGGAATCGTATTCTTTAGGATCTTGAGAATAAAGACTTGGAATAGCTGTTGGAATGTCTTTCAATTGTTCTTTAATGAAAGCCAAGTTTTCATCAACAATTTCTTTAGAATAGCTTTCAGTTTGGAATAAGATAGCACTTGTACCTTCTGGAACTTCACGAACGAAATCAGGTACATTATCTAGAGTTTGAACTGCTTTTAAGGATTGATAGTCCATCATTTCAGCAGCAACAACCTTTTCACGGCCCATATTAGCCAAGGCTACAACGGCAAGAGATGCGTCGTTCAATGTGCTGAAGAACATGAGACCGCAACCTTTGTGAGGTACATCTTCAACAGTGTTGTACACGATTTCAGATACAAAGCCCAATGTACCTTCGGAACCGATGAACAAGTGATTGATAATATCGATGATATCTTCAAAATCTACAAGGGAGTTCAAACCGTAACCTGTAGTATTTTTGATTTTATATTTGTGATGAATCAAATGAGTCAACTCTTCATCAGCCAAGATTTCTTTGCGCAATTGCAAAATATCTTCAACCATTTGTGGTTTTTCTTTGAGGAATTGATCGATGCTCTTTTTATCGGATGTATCCAAAATGGAACCATCTAATAAGACAACGCGAATAGAGCGAATTGTTTTATAAGAGTTTTGTGCAGTACCACAGCACATACCGGAGGAGTTATTGTTCAAAATACCGCCTACCAATGCTGTTGCAAGCGTTGCAGGGTCTGGACCGATTTTACGATTATATGGTTTTAACAAATCATTCGCATCGGAACCGATAACACCACATTCACAACGCAATGCTTTGCCATCGTCGATAACTTCCATTTTTTTGAAGCCATCATTACAAACGATAAGCACGTCTTCACTGGAACATTGACCAGACAAAGAAGAGCCCGCCGCACGGAATGTAAATGGTGTGCCACATTGTTGACACAAACGAATAAGACGACGTACTTCGGATTCGTTTTCTGCTTTTACCACTACTTTTGGTAAATAACTGTAACAAGATGCATCTACACCATACGCATAACGGCGCAGACGGTCTGTATAAACACGATCCTTACAAATCGCTTGCGCCTCTTTGGCAAAACGATCATAATCTTTAACTAATATACTCACTTGAAAAGCCTCCAATCCTATCCTTAGGAAAATTTCTTTTATAACTAGTATACGCCGTTCTCATTTCGGTCGCTACCATTATGCATAAATTGTATATGAAATATAAATTCTATAGATACATAATATAAAATGTATTTTAGTTGAAAGTTGATTTCATTTACCAGAGAAATAAGTGCATTTCCTAGGAACACACATCAATAAAAATATATGATAACCACTTATGAAAGCCCATATGGGTATCCCCTATCAATATGCGTATTCATGGGGATTAAGAGGTATGTAGCATGAATACAGATCTACACCAATATATGAATATTTATGTGAATTTTCCTAGTATCCTGTATATTCCACATTAGGAATTATCAATATAAATTAGTTATGCGTTTTAGGAATAGATCTACTGTTTGCTCGATTTTTAATAGTAATCTATTATTATCACGCCTCAATATTTGTAAAACATATAAATGCTTTTGCTTGATTTTGTTTTACAAATTGATATAATATTTGTAAAAAGAGGTGATAATTATGGCTACAACTAATATCAATATACGAGTTGACGAATTGTTAAAAAAAGATGCCGAAGCATTGTTTAATGACTTAGGCCTCAGCATGTCATCTGCTATCACTATGTTCTTAAAATCTGCATTAAATCATGATGGTATCCCATTCGAAGTAAAACGTGCAAAACCAAATACAGAAACAATACAAGCCTTAGCAGAATATGAAACTATGAAAGCTCATCCGGAAAAATACAAACGGTATAGTAGTTTTGCAGAATTACTTAAGGATGTTGAAAATGAAACTTAAGATTGTTGAAAATGCCATATAGAACCAGATTGGCTATTAATTTATCGAAAAGATACAGATGTACTTGAATTATTTCTATTCCGAACTGGAACACATGCAGATTTATTTTAAACAACATATATGGCTATGAAAAACAGCAAAAAGGCTGTAACAAAAATGTGGTAAAACTATTTTTGTTACAGCCCTTTTATATATTTTTCTTATGTTTAGACTATACAGGTACTCTTGTAAAATAGAACAGGCGTGTTCTATTTGTAAAAGCATCATATTTAAGTGCTCTTATAAATTAGAACAGGCGTGTTCTAATTCTAAAAGCCTCACATATAGGTCTCCATATAAATTAGAACAGGCCTGTACTAATTTTAAAAAGCAATGTATATGAATATCTATCCTACTTAAAACAATATCCCAGAGCTAATAATCAATTTAATCGCCAATGCAAATACGCCGATGCTCATAAGTGCCAAGATAGCCTTAGCTCTGAGGCGTTTTGCTATTTGAGCGCCTGCTTGGGCCCCAAATATGGCACCGATACTGGCAGGGATAGCAATGTTAAATACAATATGATTCTCTATAAGATGTGTAATAACACCAACGGCAGTCGACACAGCCAAAATAGCATGACTTGTAGCGGTTGCTAAATGTGTGGGAAATCCCATGATGTAAATCAGAGCAGGCACGTGTACTAGCCCACCGCCGATACCGAAAATACTAGAGATGAAACCAACGATAACACTAATGGCAATACCGATTGGTTTATTGTACGTCACCTGATCTTTAGTCAAAGATTCTTCTTTACGCTCTCCTTTTTTACCAAAGTTCTTAAAACCAATCAAGAATGAAGCACATAGCATAAAACA
This sequence comes from Veillonella atypica KON, assembly GCF_002959915.1. Classification (GTDB taxonomy): domain Bacteria; phylum Bacillota; class Negativicutes; order Veillonellales; family Veillonellaceae; genus Veillonella; species Veillonella atypica. The sequence continues at coordinate 114,609 of NZ_PPDE01000009.1, forward strand.
GCCAAAGGCAAACATAAATCCATTACCAGTGAACCATCCAGACATACGAGCACCTAAAATAGCACCTGGGAATGTGGAAATACTAAATATAAGTGCAGCGCTAACATACACCTTTTTCTGCCGTAAATATGCTAATGACCCAGAGATGGCATTACACATAACAGAAAATAGCGATGTTCCCACAATCATAGATGGAGACCATTCTGGGAACCAATACATAAATAATGGTACAAATACAAGGCCTCCACCCGCTCCAATTATCGTTCCAAACATAGCGGTAAAAAACCCAACTACAATAAAAAATAAGTAAAACAAAACTATATTATCAGACATAATCGCACTCCTACACTACCACGTAAAGAACTTGCCATTGTACAAATACAATAGATGTAACTATTCTACAATCACTGTAGATCCATTAGGGATTATAGTAATCGATGCATCCTCGCCCATAATGCCACGGGCGATGCACAATGCTTCATCTAATGTGGACGCAGGCGTCATGTGCATATCGCGAATGACTTGATGATCGCAATCTTGAGTCACAACGATAACCTTATAGTGATTCAAAATACGCGCTAAAATTTGAATTTTCCATTGGTATGGTTTAGTTTCATTACGCGGTACGCCATGGATATCATCTAGGATTTTTTGAGGGCTTTCCATATTTTTGAAAGCCTCATATAATGCTTGTCCCCCATGTCCTTCTTTACAGGAAGCAGCGATGATGATAACACCGCCATCCTTACAAGATGCTTCGCCAGCAGTCATGCCCTTTACGGATTGATAGAGATTTTGGTCAGATGGATATCCACCATTACTTGTAATAACGATATCTGCAGGTATAGCTTTCACAGAAGACAAGGAACGAATAAACTCATACCCTTCCTTATGCGCATCTACACAATCACCCGCTACAGCCTTGATGATTTCCTTTTTGCTATCGATGATAACATTCAGGATGAACTGCAAATTCGCTTTTCGTGCGGCGTACAACATATCCTTATGGATTGGATTTTCATCGATTTTACCAGTTCGGGAATGCTCGCTTTCAATAAATTCAGCACAATGATTAGCCAACACCGTCACCTTGGAGGCAACGCCAGGCAACACGGATTTGCGGCCACCCGAGAAGCCCGCAAAGAAATGAGGATTAATTAGCCCTTCGGAGATGAGCAATTCCGTTTCTACCGCCAAACGATTGATGACGCACTTGCCACCAGATGGCAACGTGCCGATTTCCACCATATTCTCAGCATCCTCAGAGTCATGATTGATCAGTTTTTCGTTATTCACGATATTCTCGCCGAACCGATGCACCATCTCATCGTGCGTCATGGCCCGGTGAAAGCCAGTAGCAATCAGAATCGTAATATCAATTGTCGGATTCACCGCGCGAATACGACGGAGTAAAATAGGCAACGTCACCTTACTTGGCATAGGGCGCGTATGATCACTCGTAATGATAACCATATTGCGTTTTCCCTTAACCAATTCTTCAAGAGACGGACTGTTAATAGGATGATCAAGAGCCTCCTCTACAAGCTCAGCAGGACTCTTCTCAGCTACATACGCCGCCGCATTAGACACAAGAACCCCCTGCACAAACCGCTCATCAATAGACACATCTACACTTTTATAATCATACGGAAAAGAATACGTCTTCATATCGGCACCTCCTATTATATATAGTAAGTATACCAAAAAAACTAAAGGGGGATAAGAGTAAGGGGGTGCTAAAAGCTCCACCGGCCGGGTCTGACTACGCCCTTCGGGCTCCGCAGGGCCAAAGTCACTTTTAGCACCCACTTACACTTCTCCACAATAAAACAGAGAAAACATATTTCCAATCTATAATTGAAGAAATAAAAAAGGTGAGCTGCCTCGAAAAAACGACTTCGGGTCCCTTCCTCTACCCCCTGTAATAATGCAGCAAAATCATATTTCCAATCTATGTTAGATTTAAGACGAAAACGCGAGGTCCCTCTGAAGAAATCGACTTTGGCCCTGCGAAGGCCGCAGGCCGAAGTCAGACCCGGCCGGTGGAGATTTCTTTAGAGGGACCTCGCGTCCCAAACGTATTTAAAACTAATTAGATTGGAAATAAGATTTAGCTGCTTTTAATCGTCCTCGTTCGCACGATACTTGTAGTTCATCGCCCGGTTGTAGTTTTACATCGTTTAGAGGCACGATGTATGTTCCATTCCGGCGAATGCTAACGATTAAAGTCCCCTCTGGCAAGTTGAGGTCTTGCAATTGTGTATCAACATAGGATGCCACTACAGGCACCTTGGTTTGGAAAAAGGTTTGAACATTTTCTAGGTTGCTTTGACCTGTCATGGCTTGTAATAAGGAATCGTAAATAGGTGGTTCTTTTAAGAGTTCTGCCACCAAGTAGGCCACGATGGTAACAATACCGATGGCATAGATGTTAGAAAAGCTATTTGTCATTTCAAGAACGAGCAGAATAGCTAAAATTGGTGTCCGCATAGCGGCTGCTAGCATACCGCCCATGGCACAAATAACGAATTGCGGTACAAAATCAGGAGATATTAACCCTGCCGATGAAAGCAGGCTTTCACAAAAAGCACCGGCTGATGCACCGATAACAAGCATCGGTAGAAAGATGCCGCCCTGTGCGCCGCTGCCATAACAAAAGGTAGTGAGCAAGATTTTACCCAGCACAATGCCACCGAGAAGCAATACACCATGAGATTGAAAGGCTAGCTGGCCTACTAGATCATTGCCACCGCCCAATAAAAGCTGGGAATCAAAGCCGATAACGGCCACAGTCACAAAAGTAATCACAAGTTTTAAGAAACGAGAGCATTTCATCCACTCGAAGAAACGCTTAAAGGCAAATATCATGCGGCAAAACAATACACCGCAGAGCCCCATTAAAATACCTACACCGAGCAGAACCGGAAAATAATCAAGCGGCATCCCTGAAGTTACAGAAAATCCGAGGGCCGGCGTAAGGCCAAAGATAGTTACTGTAATGTAGTTCGATATGAGCGTAGCCACGAAGGTAGGAATGACGAGGTACGGATAAAAACTTTTGTGCACCTCTTCAAAAACGAACATGGCGCCGGATACAGGTGCGCTAAAGGCAGCGGTCAGACCAGCTCCAGCTCCAGCGGAGGTAAGAATCCGCTGTTCACGCAATCCAGAGTTCATCCAATAGGACACGATTTTACCGGCAGAGCCGCCAATTTGCACCGCTGGCCCTTCACGGCCCACGGAAAATCCAGCAAAGCCGGTTAGTACGCCACCTATCATCTTGGAAATAAGCGTACGGTACGGCTTCATGTCAAATAAACCGAGCATTTCCCCTTCAATTTGAGGAATACCTGAACCGCCAGATAATGGTGCCCACGTCAACAATCGATCGATAATAAAAGCAAACACTACCATGGCAATGAGCCAGGCTATGGCCCATTCGATAGAAATATCGCCCATCAAATGCCACCTAACATGCTCGGACTCGAGAATTAAGTACCGATAAGCAGCTCCGAAAAAGCCTGCAATAATACCTACTAATGCCCCTTTGACGATGAGTTCAGATAGCAAAATACGATTCATCGACATATCTGCCAAGGTAGAGCTGTGTTTATTTAGTTTCCATAATTTCATGCATTCTCCTCCTCGTGAAAAATATATCGAACATCAGTCTAATCTATGTAGGATTCTCTAAATGGACGGCAATAACGATTTCTCTGTCATCCGTTCTAGGCGAATTTTTTCCGCTACATACGTATCAGTATATTTATAACTAGTATACTTGCCGTTTCCTACTTTTTCAAGAATCCCCTTATTGAATAGCTTCATAATCAGCCGATACGCCTGCGGTTTAGAAATCCCTAGTGCATTGGCTACGTCCGTACGCGTCACTTGATCAACAGCATTGAGCAACGAATGGAAGGCTTTAATATATGGATTTCCATAAGTCGGCGTAACATCATATACTTGTGAGGTTCCATGTAATCGATATACATAATCAGCAGTATTCAAATAATACAACTGCTTACCATCCATATCGACCGATTGGATAATATTCATCTTTAATAATTGTTTAACATTCATTTCACAAATAGCAGGAGATAACTGACAATCACGGATAATATCGTCTATATTAGATTGTTTGAGTTTACGTATACTATACAAAACCATTAACCCTCTTAAGCTAAGCTCCATATTGGACTTGACCTGATTTTGTACAATTAGGGTAACAAAATTATCATCTACGGGTGCCTTATCAAAAACAACGCGCACATAAGTACTTGTAGACTCGTCATATCGAGGTACCGGACGCCCTGCAAATAGCGATGGTTCAATAATTTTATCCACACCACGCCCCGTCTTTTCAGCCAATCCGATTCGTTTGAAAGCATCGGCTAATGCGGTATTACGACTACGAGGTTCTGCGAACAATACGGAATTGGGTGTAATCCCTTGCATAAAATCGCCAGGACTCGTGATTGATATTTGCTCATCGTTAATTTCAACACGAATGCGTCCCATTTCTGTGTAATCCCTATGAGAATAAGCATTTACTAATGCCTCTCTAAAAGAAATAGGGTCTATATCCATCAATCGAACAGCAACCGGACCAGGAAATAGCTCCGTCATCATATTGACTAAATCTAACGATTCAATACAGCGCTCAATGGCCTGCAGTGCAGGGATATGCTCTGATACATTCCTAATTAATTTAGTGCCTTTCATCATGGTGAAAGCAGACTCTGCAGTCGGTATTAAATCCCTGATTCGCTCGCCTTTACCTAGTAGTATCAATCCAGCCATTGTTGGATGAACGGTATCATCTACGGTTTGTACTAATTGTAAGGCTTGAGCTAATTTTAAATTATCCAGCTCAAGTAGCGACTGATCTCCTCTATACTTAGAAATCATGGAGCGCATTCTTTCAAACTCAAGCAAGGACAAATCATCAAATGTCGCATCTAACACCGGATAGGCCGACACATCTAGACCATAGGCATTTACCATATAATGCCGAATATCACGTAAAAACATCGGGTAATTTTCTGGCGTGCCATCCCCTTTTAACCGTCGTTGTAATGCCCGTCCACTCGACGTATAAATCAACTCATAACTCTTTGGAACCGCAATACTAATAATAGGTTTTGTAAAACTGTACATAATATCTGTACTAACAGAAACATTAGGTACCGTACGATTAAAAATCATAGCACTTAACCCCGCTGTAGACTGGTGGTTTTTATGCACGCCCGTAATCGTCCCATCATCCTCTACGCCAATATATAATGTACCACCCTCTGTATTTGCCAATGCTACAACGGCCTCAACTATTGTTTCTTCTGAAAGTTTCTTAACATCACTTTTAAATTCCGTTCGCAAATCTTCAATCAACCCTATATTTTCTGTATTTTTTGTATGCCCAGTATGCTTCATTTTCACACCTCCTGACCGCTTTACTCACAGTATATCCTTATATTTACATAATGTAAATATCTTGCTCACGAATTCGTGAGCAAAAAAGAACAGCATCTATATGAGTAATGATTTACCATATAGATGCTGTACCATATTGTTATTGATTAAATTGATTTAGAATATAGATTCATAAATACCAATGATTTCATCAACGGTTACATCTCGTGGATTACCTGGCGTACATGCGTCGTTGAAAGCAGATTCAGCGAGGAATGGAATATCTTCGCGTTTTACGCCAGCTTCGCTGAGGGATTTAGGAATGCCTACATCATCGGCTAGTTTTTGGATAACGTCGATTGCAGCCTGACGGTAGGTGCTTTCATCCATAGCATCCACATTAGGCACGCCCATAACGCGAGCAATTTCACGGTATTTAACACCTGTTTCAGGGGCGTTGAATTTCAATACTGCTGTTAATAGCATGGCACAAGCCTTACCATGAGGGATGTCATACACAGCACTCAATGGATGGGCCATAGAGTGAACGATGCCAAGGCCTACGTTAGAGAAGCCCATGCCCGCAATATATTGGCCTACGGACATCGCTTCGCGACCTGCATATTCGCCAGCCACTGCGCTGCGCAAGGAACGGCCGATGATTTCGATAGCTTTCAAATGAAGCATATCTGTTAATTCCCAAGCACCTTTCGTAATATACCCTTCTACGGCATGAACGAGGGCATCCATCCCCGTAGAAGCACATAGGCCGGTTGGCATGGACGCGGACATATCAGGATCGATTATAGCGATAATTGGAATGTCATGAGGGTCTACGCAAACAAATTTGCGGTTCTTTTCCACGTCAGTGATAACATAATTGATGGTAACCTCTGCTGCCGTACCGGATGTAGTAGACACAGCGATAATCGGCAAGCAAGGATGTTTTGTAGGCGCCAAGCCTTCAAGACTACGCACATCGCTAAATTCAGGATTTGTCATAATCGTAGCAATAGCCTTACTCGTGTCGATAGCACTACCACCGCCTACAGCAACGATTACATCAGCACCAGCCGCCTTACAAGCAGCCACACCAGATGTTACATTTTCAATGGTTGGATTCGGCTTAATATTGTCATATACATCGTAAGTAATGCCTGCCGCATCAAGCAAATCCGTAACCTTCGTAGCAACCTTAAACTCAAATAAATCAGGCGTAGATGTAACGAGAACCTTTTTAAAATGGCGATTCTTAATTTCGTTTACAATCTCCTGAATCGCACCTTGCCCAAAATACGACGTGCCGTTCAACATAATTCTCCGAGACATATACTTCACTCCTAACGAATAAAAAATAAACCGATAGAGAATAACTATACTTAGTAATTCTCTATCGGTATCAAAAAATCCTGTATGAGGGGATAAATACGTTGTTATGAATACACTATATACTATGGATTAACCTAGTATTTATAAACCATGATTCATCTTCATGAGCAAAATTCGTTTTACAGACGCATCAAGACGTTCCTTAGAAATAGTGCCATCTTTAACGGCTTTCATAAGCCCATTATAAGCCTCTTGCATATGTTCATACTCATGGCATACGAGTAAAATGTCACTGCCAGCTTGGATGGATTGAACAGCCATATCGCCGAAGGTATAGTGTTTGGCAAGGGCGCCCATGTCCATATCATCGGTAACGACGACGCCGTTATAGCCCATATCTTTACGAAGCCAATCAGTGATGATTTTCTTGGATAAGCTAGACGGATGATCAGGGTCGATTTGTGGATACATCGCATGGGATACCATAATCATATACGTATTCGGTTTCAACTGTTTAATAAGGTCTACAAATACCTTTGTATCCTCAGCGAGTAACGTATCTTTAGACACAGGCACTACGCTAGTGTCTGCATGTAAATCTACATCGGTTTTACCAATGCCAGGGAAATGCTTGTACGAATACCATAGGCCAGATTCGTCATAAGCTTTGCCTACCGCACCTGCAAACTTCACGACTTGGTCGGGATTCGTGCTATATGAGCGACCATAGGTTAATCCCAAGTCCGCATCAGGCGCAAAATTAATATTAAATCCAAGGTCCTTAAGTTCAGTCCCTACTTGTTTAGCTAGATTTGCTGCATGGTCAACAGAACCTTGACCCAGTTCTTCTGCAGGGGGCACCTTAATCAACTTGTCCTCCATACGCGCCACGGCGCCGCCCTCTTGGTCGATACCGATGAACAATGGCGTAAGTCCCGCACTTTTACCGGCCTTATTAATATCGGTAATGAGCGTTTTCACCTGTTCCTTACTCTCCATGTTGCGGTCGAACAGGATAATGCCACCCACTCGATATTCATTGAGCATAAATTTCGCATCATCATTCAAGGTTGTGCCGTGAATACCAATCATCAATAGCTGGCCTACCTTGTCTGCATCGGACATATTAGCCACAAGCTTATCTACCTTTTCTTCTGGTGAAAGCTCACTCTGCACCACCGCTTCATAGGTTACAGGCTCTGCCTTCTTGGCAAAGGGATTATGAAATGCGCAACCTGATGTGAGTGCCAAAGCACCAATCATAGTCGCTGCTACAATACGTCGTAACATATTAACCTCCAAGTATAATTTATAATGCTTATAGTATATCATCTTCGACCATGTTATATGTACTTAACAAAACAACCTTTTCTATGCTATACTAAACTATATCGTAAAGTTTCGATGTAATTTAGTATATAATGACTCCTGTGAGTCAAAGAGGAATATATGGAATTTGAAAATAACCAAGTACCAGAGGCAATTCTGGACAAATTAACAAAGGTGTGTACATGCCGTAGCATTACACGCAAAACGATTAAAGAGGCCATTTTTAATGGGGCTCATACATTTCCAGCTGTCAAAGAAGCGACTAGAGCAGGCACTGGTGCCTGTGGTGGCAAAGGCTGTGGTCCGCGCATCGTAAAATTACTAGCAGAACTAAAAGAACAAGGACGCATTTAACATTATCCCTTGTTTTAAAATAGAACAGGCCTGTTCTATTTTACAGAACCTCATATAGGGCCCTTTCACCTAAAACACAAAAGCTATTAGTTGATTATATACAATCAACTAATAGCTTTTTTAAATTTAAAGGACTGTTTTGTTGGGTTATAGCACCAAGTTAACGATACTTTCAAAACCACCGAGAATCGATTTTTGCAAGGGCACAAAGATGTGCGAAGCAATCGGTGAATTTAATATAACGATCAAGATGAGCAAGGAAACCATGCTAAATCGTGCTACATGAATTTGCCATTTAAGAGGCAAGAAGTTCATCAAAATATGGCTACCATCGAGTGGTGGCACAGGCATCAAATTTAAGATGGCAAAGTTAATGTTGTACACGACGATGAGAAACAATACGAGGTACAAGGAGTCATTGCCCAATAGGTTCGCTGCTTCCAAGCATCGCATAACAACGTAGCCGATAAAGGCCATCACAAGATTCGCCATAGGCCCTGCGATGGATACAATCATATCATCGGTCCGCGGGTCCTTAAAATTGGTGGGATTTACAACAACTGGTTTGGCCCAGCCAAATCCACCTATAATCAAGGCCAAAGATCCAATGAGATCAAGGTGTACAAAAGGGTTCATCGTAAGGCGCCCCATCATACGCGGTGTAGGGTCACCCAGTAAATCTGCTGCCTTAGCATGAGCATACTCGTGCCCTGCAGCAGCAATGATTAGCGCCGGAATGGACGCGATAATCATAATTAAACTTAATCCAGAAAGAATCATACTACTCCTTGTTATCTAATAGCACTTGGCTACTACATCATGTATTGATTTATTTCCAATTCATTAATTGGCTTCTCATTTATTGATTTGTGTTCCACTTATTGATTTGCTTCCCATTCGGCAAAGCCCGCATTAATGCAAGACAATGCATTCAACACACGAGGAAAGCCAATATACGGCACACATTGGGAGGCAATGCTAATCAGAAATCTCTTATCATTTCCTACGTTCAAATTACCAATGACATGCGCCTTAAGCTGCGCTTCACAACCGCCTTGCGCCATGAGAAAACAAAAGGTAATGAGCTCGCGTTGTTTAGTGCTAAGCCCCTTACGAGTATAGTAATCACCGAACATGTTCGCTAACCATTTATTGATATGACGCGTATCTTCAGGTCCCGATTGGTAAAAGTTACGCATTCCTTCACCCCAGATTTCCACTTGCTTTTCGATGCCCTTTTCAAGGCGATTTTCACTGGTAATCGTGCTGCGATGAGGATTTTGAATTTCTTCATCTCGGTAATCGAGTATCTTATTAGTAATCTTAAAGAACGGACGCACCTTCCCGATGCCAAGATACGGTACCGCTTGATAAATAAGTTCCACGATTTCATCGGGAATGACACCAAAATTTAATGCAGCTGGCATCATCAACGAGTATTCATCTGTGGCACCTGCCCCAACCAAGGTAGCTAAAATGGCCAAGAAACGACTATGCGCTGCTACATTACAGCCATCCTCTATAATGACCTCGTGAAAGGCAAAATTTTCAAATAGATCTTCAAACTCAGGGTCTATATATCCTGCTGGCGATGCAATATCGGGGAACATGCGTTCCGTATAGGCCTGCGCAAATTCAGATTTTGCCATCCTTACCTCCTAAAATAATTATTAAGCTTTCACCTAACATACAATTAATAGACTTTCACCTAACATACAATCTATCAACATCATAATTATATGATATCTATACATTCATATATATACAACAATGGTGAAAGCCCCTTATAAAGAACTTTCACCATTATACGTATCATTATAAGTATTTAATTATTATGCATGAACGTTTACAGTTGCAGGAACAGCATTTACATCAGGGAATGCAAACTCTGTGCCATATACTTCTTTCCAAGCAGCTTTGAACATGTTAAATTCATTTGTGCCAGGATTGATTTGGTACAATTGACCATCTGGAGCAAAGCGATATACAGTGTGCAAGCTAGGATGCACAATATATTTGAACAATGTAGCTTCGCCGTATTGGTTGTTATGCATATTTACTACATTAATACCGAATACATAGTTGCGGCTACCATCGATCAAATTAAATTGAGATGCTTTGTCAAAGTAGTAAGTTTCTGTACCGTTAGCACTGTTTGGCACTTCTGGGTAATTTGCCAAACCGTTCCAGTCAGCAGCGCTAGCTACGGAACCAACCAATAATGTTGCTGCAAGAGCAAATGTAGTAACTAATTTCTTATTCATAATGTTCGCCTCCACCCTAAACGGGTAACACTAGGTCTACTCCCAATGACCCAATAATACAATATCTAATTAAATTATATCATATTTATCGTTTAATATCTTCAGGATTGATAACACCATGCGCTGCATCAATGGTATCTAATAATTTATTAAGCAACTTTCTTAATTCAGCAGCTTCATGAACAGTAAAAACTTCTTGCGTGCTAGCTACTAGTTTCTTAGGCACATCGATAGCGTCCTTGCGAAGTGTATGGCCTTCTTCTGAAAGAGTAACCATTACCACCCGTTCATCATTACGACTGCGTTTACGTTTTAAGAACCCTTTTAGTTCTAATTTCTTAAGCAACGGCGTCAATGTACCAGAATCAAGGCGCAACACTTGCCCTAATTCCTTCACGGATAATTCACCATATTGCCACAATGCCATCATGACAATGTATTGAGTATATGTCAAATTCAAAGGTTCCAAATGCGGACGATAAGCATTTACGATTTCCTTAGCTACTACATACAAAGGAAATCCCAATTGATTTTCCAACATTAAATAATCATCTTCTGGAACCTCTGAAACGCGATTATAACCTGCTAATGTACCTATTTTTGCCATTAACTAGCCCTCCATTACACACACATTAATATTTCTAAATTAATTGTACACAATTTTCCATTAAGCGGTCAATACATCTTTGTAAATTCTTCAGCAACTTATAAGCTCATAGATGAGGGGGCAAAATGACACGCTACTGCGCAAGCGGAGGCCGAAGTCATTTTGCCCCCTCATCTATTCCACACAATAAGTGCTTTAAGAATTTACAAAACTGCATAAAGCAAGGGTCTGTCTCCGCCCTGCGGGCTCCGCAGGGCCAAAGTCGGCTTCAAAACACCCACACATCCGCCATGGACGCTAATCTATATTTAGCTAATCGCAATATAGCATTTTACATTAGAATCCATTAGGAATTTATAAAGATTATAAGAAAAAAGGGTGCATGGGATTGCACATCAAAAACTCATTTTCGATGTGCAACCTCATGCACCCTTTAGTATTAGGAATATATTTATCCTTAATTATGATATAAATTTGTATGAGTTGTTTTTTCATCTACAGCAGCCATGTCGACGAGCATGGTCCAGGTTAAAGCTTCTTGCGATACGCTATTCCAATGGATGGGCATAACAGGCATAGATACTACATCTGAATGATCTAGTGTGTTCATTGCCTTTTGTATTAGTTTCGTATGATTGACAAACCAATCTTTTATTGTGCTTCGCGTTGCCATAGTTGCCTCCAACTAAACTGTATCATTAGTAATAGTATTACTAATTTATATCTATACCCCCATAGGTATTTACTATTATATATACTATATACCCATATAGGTATATTTGCAAGTGTATTTTCATTTTTATTCTAAAAACAAAAGGGGCCGCTTACGCGACCCTTTCATATGTAATTTTTAGTCAATATAGGTTACCGGATTTCCTTTGATGTCAAGTTCTCTACGATTCAATCCATTTGGCAAGTCTGGATAGCCGATGGCAAGGCTTGCATATACTTTTTCATCATCGCCCATGCCGAGTTCGCGAAGGCGTTTTATTATGCGTTCGTTGTCTTGTAGGTGACGTAATTGGTTCACCCAGCAGGATCCCAAGTCTAGTTCGTTGCAGGCAAGCATCATGTTTTCCATAGCACAAGCTGTATCAGAGAAATTATTGGCTAGCACAGGTTTATGAGCCAATACGATGAGCACCGGTGCATTGTAGTGGAATACAAATTTGCCCTCTTTGGACATTTTAATGATGTTCACCATGTATGGCGGCGTTTGTTCCGTTACTTCCGTCTTGCCATACTCTTCTTGGACAAGGGTTACTAGTTCTTTCAACACATCCGGATTGGTAATGACCATAAAATGTGTAGGTTGTAAATTGCCACCTGTTGGCGCGCGACGACCTGCATCGATAACGGTGTCGAGCAATTCTTGTGCAACCGGTTCAGGTTTGAATTTACGTGTACTATGACGTGTTTTTATGCATTCTAATGTATTCATGATAAACCTCCTTTTGAGAGTATTCTACTATGAATTATTGATTGCTTACAAGTTTTACTATATATAGATTATTGATTACTTACAAGTTTGCCTACATATGGATTTCTGTCTTCGTCAGAATTAGTTTTATATTTCCAGGACAACAATAATACAGAGTTAAGTACTACGAGTAAGCTTTCCCCATTGTGTACGAGGGCACCCCATACTGGTGAAAGCGTACCAATCATGGCTAAGATAATGGCAATACCATTCAGAATAAGGGCAAAGCTTAGATTAATTTTAATAGTACCCATCATGTGTTTGGATAAAGCTAGATAATTACTGATTTTATTAACTGTATTCTAATTTTGCATGTGTTTATTACACAAATACATGAGCAGTTATTCATCTATCCTATCCATCGTATTCTTAATGCTCACACTTGGAGATAAGGGCCAATAGACATATATATGTGTCCTACAAAATAGAACAGGCCTGTACTAATTCCAATGAGCCCTATATATGGTTCTGCAAATTAGAACAGGCCTGTACTAATTCCAATGAGCCCTATATATGGTTCTGCAAATTAAAACAGTCCTGTTCTATTTCTAATGAGCCTTATATATGGTTCTGCAAATTAAAACAGGTCTGTTCTATTTCTAAGAAGGACCTAATAGTGTTTAATAAATAAAAAATCGCGACTAGTTGATTAGAAATTAATTAACTAGTCGCGATTTTTCTATTTTTATAGTTTTGTAAGGAATACCATATTCCATATATGAGTCGATTATACCTGCATGGTTGCCCAGGTGAGTACATCATAAATAAGTGCTACAACAACGGCCATAGCTAATTGTCCACCAATATAGACAGGCACGAGGTATATAAAAAATGCCCATAAGGCACCGATAATTTTCATCCATACGGCCCCAAGTTGTTTACTTTCAACCCAAGCCACAAAACGATCTAAAGGGCTAACGATTTTTAAAATCCATCTAGGAACGTCCTTATCTGGATTGCACGCGGGCAAATATAGCAATACTAGGGGCAATACGATGGCATCAATGGTAAGTAATGTGGTTAGCGTTAAAGAAAACCAGTCAGGTTCTCCCTCCCAGGTCACAGGATGTGAATAAAAACGAAGCCCCCACAAATAGGCTTTGTATACGATATACGGTTCTAACAGCCATAGTAGGGGCTTTGTAATATGCATAATAAACACTCTCTCTAAATTATAAATAGTATATTAATTATAGCATATTTTTTACATTTTAAATTGTGTACTTCTATGCACTTATATCTTTTTTAATAACATTCACGGATATTTTCCGATGAGTCTAAAAATGAGGCTGTTTGTTACAGCCCCATTCTATTATTCTACAACAATCGTATTAGCTCGTCTCACTGTTTCAAGCATTTTAGATCGCACTGTAGATTCTGTATCGAGTTTGTGTTTTCCACCGTACCAAGCCATATCGGTACCAGCAAGGCGGAACATGATTTTGCCATAGGCACTACCGGAAGAGTGTTCTGGTTTATTGAATCCCATATCAATGGACACGCGCGGTGTTAGTTGCAGTTCAGTGCCAAGTCGCAATCCGTTTTTATCAGCACTACGGTCCAGAGTCCAATGATAGGCTTCTCCATAGATGCGAGCCCAGCGCGCATTTTTAAAGGTTTTTCCATAGGACACGGTATAGCCATCGGTAATACGTTCCAATGCACCATTGACCATATGTTCATCACTCATACCGCGATAATAGTTGAAACGGAACTCGCTTTCACCAGAAAGATACTCAAGACCGGCACTCATGCGTCTATGTTGGCCCTTGAAACGGTGATCATAAAACAGGTTCGCGCCATGCAAATGATGGTCATCACTGCTGATGCGGCGATAGCCAAAACCGCTGTTAAGGGTCGTACCAACGTCCGCAGCGCGTGCCACGGAACCTTGGGTAAACCAAACTTGGCGGGATTGGTCGTCATAATGGCCTATAGGCTGCACCGTTTCTGCGCTGTAGAGGGGCTTCCAATCCTTCTGAAAGCTAAGCGCCACGGTAGTTCGTTTCATCCATGCTTTACCATTGGTATGCATATCATTGTTGATATTGGACACAGCCACTGCATTGATAGCGGAATTCACCGCATCAACATTAGAATACCGCGTCGTTTTACGCTCTGTTGTATCCATTACCAACGGTCCGCTTTCACCAATCTGATGGTCCGGCAAATAGGCCGGCGAAATATGAAATTCCTCAGTATTCACTTGTCCATTTTTCGTAGATGGCGCCGTATCACTGGCCCACACAGTAGGAGCTAGTAATACCCCACACAACACATACACTAAAAATCGCATATACACTCTCTCATATCTTACGTTCACGATTCATTAATGAAAAACTAATGAAATATCTATTAGTATACCGAAAAACTGTATATGCTGTCAAAAAACGACTGTAACAACATGCATGTACTGCGCATGCTATTACAGCCGTTTATAATAGTAATCAGAATATGGGGTACGATGTCATTCAGCTAATTACAAATTTAGTGCTTCCATCCATTCTTTTTCTTTAAAGCCTACCAAGACCTTATCTTCTAATACCAAAATTGGACGCTTTACAAGCATGCCGTTGGATGCCAACAAAGCTAATTTTTCCTCTTCGCTAAGACCTGGCAACTTATCCTTTAATTGTTGCTCACGATAAATCAAGCCAGACGTGTTAAAGAACGCTTTCAAATCCTTACCAGATTGAGGATACCATGTAGCGATTTCCTCAGCTGTAGGATTTTCAGATTTAATATCACGGTCTGTGTACTCAATATGATGATCATCTAAGAACTTCTTTGCTTTTTTGCACGTTGTGCATTTTGGATATTCTACAAATAACATAGGAACTCCTTTATCTACATATAACACTAAGAATCATTATTCATATGTATAGTGTAGCAGATATATCGATTAATTTCAATTTATTGTTTTATATATCATCTGTTGGAATAGCACCTACTTAATTATCGCTTATGATAATCTTCGTCACCTTGCTACCATTATGTTCAAAGAATATACCGCGAATGTTATCGCTATTATATCTAAGATATCCATAAAACCACCGGTTATTAAAGTCGATAAAATCAGGGCGTCCATAGACGTCCATAACCTTTTTCAAGTTGTCGCCAACGGCAATGCCTCGAGCAGTTACAGCATCGCGATTGCTTACGGTTATATACCATACGATAGGTCTGCTATCTTGCATCAAGGAATGTCCGAATTTAATGCCTCCATAGGTAAGCTCATCACGTTTTTCACTAGTCGGCTGACCAAGGCTAGCCTTTACCGCATCAAAAGATGTACCAAGGGACACACCTGCAATTTTCATATCTTCCGCAGGCAAATGGGCCCCTATGACCTGACCAGGTCTATAATGACGATATTGCTCTGCCTTTGGCCAACTTGGTGAAAGTTTAGCATTACTTGTTTCTAAACGATCCATGGCTTTACTCAGCCAACTGGCATCAGCAACAGAACTCATATTGCCAGCCAGTAATACAGCAATACCCAAACTAAGTGCTATAGATTTTGTTCTCATTATTCTCTCCTAGTCTCTCAAAACTATATAAACGATAAAAGACTTATAAAACTAGATAAATTCTCAAATTATCCCCATCCTAGTATCCAAGAAAGGAGGTTCCTCAGTTGTAATAATAAGGGTGTAAGAATTAAGGCTAATATAACAACTAAAAGGGTTATCCATAATATACCATAGGTTTTCAATATTAATTCAACAATAAGGAATAAAGATTTAAAAGCAAAAGAAGCCTGTCTTTTTTCTGCTATCCAAGATTTACATGAATAATATATCTTAGGTTTAGATAAAAATGGATGCAGTTTTTTACACCACAACATCAGCCAGGGTATAATCCATATATTACCAAACGTAAAAATCAGTACTAGAACTTTATCACCTAATGGGTATAGTTCCAACACATAACGATCATAAATTAAGCCACAAAAAACATATATAGAAATACACCAAATTACTAAAAGCAATAGCTTTACAACGAGGCCTAAAACAATTTTTATAATTGATTTACACATATTCACAAATATCTAACTCTCAAAACTATATGATATAACAATATAATAACCTAACCCCAAAAAGCACAATGCTTCTCAGCATCAGTATACTATGCTGAGAAGCATTGTGCCTATTGTTTTATGGTTTATTCGTATTTGACGATATATACAATTCTATCTATAATATAAGAAGATAGTCAGACGAGTCGAAACGTCAGGCGCATCTCGAAAATAGTAAAATCTTAGGAAATGGCCTTTCAGTTATCTAGTTACACTAGGCAACGGAGGGCTATTTTGCTATTGCTAGACAAATAAGCGCTATAAGGGCTCCAAAGGATATCAATAACTATCATATTATATGAATATATAGATATAACGCTATCTTAGAAAATCTAAGATAGCGTTTTTTATGCCCATACACATGGTGTTTTCAGTAAGTTCTGAATGATATTGTGCCCTGCTATGACGGTCATGACTGACGGAGCGCAATAGGTAAATTCTGGATCTGGCAAAATCGTTTTGATGTAGCAATCTTGTGTTTCCATAAATGATTTGTATATATCGAGTGAAAATAGTCCATAGTTACCACATAGTTCCCATCTATCTTTAGCGAGAAGGGCCAAAAATTCATCGGCATGTGGGTCATATGCAATGTTAGGTAAGGTGCTGGTTGTTAGCCCCGTATCACTATTTGTACATGGAGAAATATGATACATATACCCTCTTGGTGTGATACAAAGCATCCAGGGAATTGCTCTAGACATAAGGGTTCGTTTAAAAACGCCAAATACTTCTTGTAATCTTGATTTTCGCACATACAGAGCATAAAAGGTTTCTCTATATTCCGTTGAATCATCAGGCGTATCGAGATAGGTTTGTTCCACTATATCAAAGGGTACATTACATATATTGGCGAGGTCTTCAATCGAATGGCGCCATATTCCTCTACGTACTAAACTAATACGCCTTTTGGGGAATAATAAAATATATTCACTGCCAATATAATCAGATAAAGCACCAAAATGAATGCCATCTTGACGATTAAACTCAGGAAATTGCATACGCCGATAATCAACGTCAATGCCCGTGCAAGCATAGCTTTCACCTAAAACAGTGCTACCATAGGTCTCAATCTGATGAGGATCCCAGTCCCCTAAGTTATC
This sequence comes from Veillonella atypica KON, assembly GCF_002959915.1. Taxonomy (GTDB): domain Bacteria; phylum Bacillota; class Negativicutes; order Veillonellales; family Veillonellaceae; genus Veillonella; species Veillonella atypica. Next base: position 132,565 of record NZ_PPDE01000009.1, read on the forward strand.
GCCATACCGCATCTTGCCATGATCATAACGAAGCATCTTGGTGTGCCCCGTAGGCGACACGCAGAGCACGCAAGGATACCCATACCGCTGCGTATACCAACCGCCCACGCTGTGCCAGTCCGCAATCCGATTTTCAGGCCATGCAAACAAGGTCATTTCCACCGGCTGCTGTCCATGTACACCATTCACGGACGCCGTGCCATGAATCGTATGCTTATACCAATTTCGGCCAATCATATACTGCCATGCCAACGGTGGCGTCGGACCACGTTGGCCAACAGGATTACTAATCACAATGAGCAGACCCATCCGCGCTTTTCGATAGGGTCTAACGATATCATTAATTTGGCGCACTAAACCTGGATTCATAGGACATCCCCCTTTTACCTTACCAATCTTGATGAAAGCTAACGCTGTTTACACCTTTAGTATAAATGAGTAGATGTGTAAAATTTAGTGCATAGAGGTATGCAAACTCATTACTGCTTAACATATAAGAAAGTTATATAATTATACTTAACAAAGAGGATCTATGTATTGTTATAGCTCCTATAAAAAGGAGCATGTAAGCAGGAGAAGCTATTATGCCAAAATTACCACTCATAGTGGGTGCTTTCATCATGAGCACTGTACTGTCGCCAGTAGTGGCCATCGACGTCAACATTCCTGGTGCGGATTCTAAAATTCCAAAGAATGCATATATAAATTATCAAGCCACAAACCAAGCCATTGAACAGGATGTGGCCAATTATGTAGAAACGTTAAAGAGCACCGATAAAGCCAACGGTATTAGTAGAAACGAACTAGCCTATGCCAAAGAGGCCTCCATATATCGTGGCGAGCATTACCACAATACGGTTATTTCCGTTCACAATCGATACAGCCAAATCCGGCTTTCATTCCCCGTAGCAGGCATAAAGAGCGAATATAATATTGGCCGGTATAAAAATCCAGATTGCACCATAGAGGATTATCGCGTTATAACTGATAATGGCAGTCTTAATCTAGAAATCGACTATGCAGATTACAAAGATCAGGATTGGCGCAACACTAAAATTGCCTATGAAAAACTAACGGATAAGGACGTTCGTAAGTTCTTACAAGATAAAGCAAAGAAGAGTCCAGAAAAGCATATTTCTGATATAAAGGCGACTGTATTTTCATACCCTACCGTTACCTATAGCACTTGGGACAGCATGAAAATGCCTTACCTGAAAAACGGTCAAAAAACGACGATGACCATGGATACCATCAACTTTAAATATATGGGCTTTGCCATACGGTATCCTCTATATCACGCAGGTATCGCCTATTTCAATAATAAACCGGTGTTGAATAAGGTGCCTACTGACAATCTACTCGCCAATTACGTGCTTCCATCGATGAAAAATCTCAATGAGTTGAATGAATATTCACGCATAGAAAATCTAAATGGCATACAGTATCGCGTACCTAAAGATGCCCTATTCGAAGGTGAAAGTAAAGAAGGTTATCAAGATATTAGATATTACAAAAAAGGATCCATAACCTTTTTTTGTTTCTACTATCAATCTTACTAATAATCCGTATACTCGTAATCTTATCATTGATGGGCATTACAATTTCAGTAGGAATTTACATTCATTCTGGAATATATACCGGTACCACTCAACACCAGAGTATATTAATTACGCTGTTGTATGGAATAATAATATACCTGGCCTATCCATACATAGTTATGAACCATATAGTGATATTCAAATCCTAAACTTTGAATCCTATGATGGCACCTATGGTTTTATCTATACCATCTTTTATCCGAACTTTTTAAGTGCTGATGAAGTTCAAAAATTACGGAATATGATTGAGTTCTTTGATTCTACGAATAATCCGGAGTTTAAACTACAGCAACATGTTGTGTTTCCAGAGAGTCGCTAACTAGAAAAGTAAATACAACTAATCTGCTATCTTAAGATACACAAACAGCCAGTACCGCAATCGCAGTACTGGCTGTTTGTATGTGTAGTGTATTCTATTCTGTTATTATACAACTATTTAGAATTTTTGAGGTCTCTATTTTGTCTTGCCTTGTTTTTCATGTTGTTCTACAAGAGCAAGGAATTCTTTAAAGTTATTAATTTTAACGGCTTGCCATGTACCATCATCAAGTTTTTTCATAGCAAGGTTAAATGTTACGTCTTGATTAAGTTCTTTGGAATTAAATGTAACAGGCACAACAGCGCTATTACCATCAACAGTGGCAGAACCAATGCTTTTGAACTCAAGATCTTTAATACCAGTTTTTTCTTTCATTTCATCAGCTGCTTGTTTTTCACGGGCATTTTGATTTGAATCTTCAGGTTGCTTTGCAATGGCATTGTAAATTTCATTACTCAAAATAGGCACAATCTTAGGTTTCAAACCTTGGAACATCACCTCAGCAAGGCCTTTAAGTGGGTTGTCTTTAATTTCAGGATCTTCCAGTTGCATAGCTACAACATCGTCATAGCCTGAACCGATGATAGAATCTACATCGACATGTTTTTTGAAAGCATTCACATCGTGTTTTTCTACGGCTTCACGAGCAAGATTCAAGGAATAGACTGGTGTTTTTGTAAAGTACAAGAAATACCAACCTAGAGCAATAGCCACAATGGCTACAAGTACGGCAATGATAATCTTCTTTTTAGACATAAAGGTCTCCTCTCATGCGGACACAATAGTATATAACTTACTTTCAATTTTACACTAAAACCCTACTAGTTAGGAAATTAAATTCCATTTTATTCAAAAAAATGTATGATGTTGAATCCTATTTCTAACTATTTTATGGTTCATCGTCATAAGTTAAGCCATATGCCTTCTGGTAGATTAAATTAGGCAATGTATAACGTTCCAAACCAAATGTAGCAGGCAATATCATGGCCTCTATATTTGCTTGCTGAAGTGAGGCGCGAACGCTACCATCATTGGTAAAAGCACCTGCGGCTTTCACCATCCCAGTAATCCCAGAATTCTCATCCTTAGCACGCCAAATCGAAATATATGGTGTGTGGGCGCCCTGTTTAAGTGCTTTTTCATGCGCATTAATCAGATGGCGCAATGATTGATTAAGCTGGTAATCGTATTCGATTTGAATGCCTTGAATGAGATTGGATGCAGGCATCAATACATACAGAGTGGCCTCAATGCGGCGGTGTCCGTTAGAATCTACGATAGTTCTAATAGACTCAAGATTCAGGTATTTTCCATCGCCTCGGCCAGAATCAACAGACGAGTCGATATGTTGGAATCGTGCCGTATCTAATAATTCAGACTGTGATATGGCTTGACCTTGCAACGGTAATACGAGGCAGACTAATAACCATAGAAAACATAAATATATTCGTTTCATTGTCCACCTCACTGTACCACAATATCATCAAAGTGTTGCTGATACGTAACCATAAACATAGTATCTGCTAAATCATACAGGATTCGATGATTACGATTCACTGGGAACTTACGTGTATCCTCTGAGTACTTTGTCCATTTCACGGTTCCGTCTGCTTCATATCTCGCCACATCAACATCAGACATATATAAGCCAGGATTGCTTTCACTAGCTTGAATCAATGCAATCATGGACGGACTTGGATTCATCGTGCGAGACGAACGAATCAACGTAGCCAATGAGTAATTCGTATCATACTCTACAGTAAGCTGTTTCTCTTGAATCCCAACCCCATAGGATGCAACCGTAGCTATATAATAGATTCCACGCAATGTGTACTGCGGCGGTGCATAGTGCAAAGGCTCTATAGAATAAGTATTTAGGTAAACGTAGATGCCCTCTTTTGTAACAGGGTTACTAAACTCATGGTGATGAACCAATTTAAACTGCGGCGATGTCTGTAACTCTTGTAATGTAATTGCCTCTGTAGGCATGGTAAAAACTAGCAACACAAAAGCTAGCATTAAAATACGTCGGATCATAAAAACCTCTCTCAATATAAATAAGCACACCCCTATTAGCATAAGTATACTATGCAAATAAGGCTGTGCCTATAATTTATAAAATATATACTATCTTATTTTTTGTAGTGCCAATTTAATTTCTTGAAGTTCAGCACGTAAATCCGCATTATCAGCTTGTAAGTCCTTAATTTGCTGTGCCATTTCAAAGCGGCTCATTTTTAGGCTAGGATCTTGATAGCCTAATTTAAAGGAAGCACCAAGGTTAAAGGTGCTTTCACTACCTAAGGCAACGCCTAGATGAACCATCGTATTTTCATTCGGTTGATAAGACGTACCGATAGCACCAGCTGTTGCATTTTTATAATGGCCTACGCTAGTCGCAAAGGACCATTTATCATTCGGATTGTAGTCCAAGTAATGCAAGCCAGATAAAGCAGCTGACACAGCACCAGCTTTGTTAATTTGGCTGCCTACGTTCCCCATAATATTGCTAACATTAACATTCGCAGTAGCTGCGCGCAATTGACGAACGTTAACAGCATCTGTATCTGCTTGACCATCATCTACATTTTCAATTTTCATATCCCCTGCATGAATACCCGCTTCCGCATCATACGTCAGATTAATGCCATCTGGTCGACCATCACTAATAGTTATACCCGTCGGTTTAACTTGTGTAGCATGCACTTTCACAGTACTTGGATCCGTCCCTGGCACAATAGAGTTAACGGCCCCCACATCAACAATGTTCAATCCATTGTCATCAAAATCCATACTAGTATTGTGATTCGACATAGATAACGTGCCCGGTTTAATAATGACACGTTCATTACTACCATCTGGAAACTCATCATTAATCCAAAACTGCTTTGAAGAAATAGTGGTACCATCAAAGCGATTATTTGATGACATACTGCCGATAGTAATCGTATCAGTACCAACATTCACTGGTGCGCCCATAACATTCACACTCAAAACAGACAAAATTCCCGTTAACACTAATAATCTCTTATTCATGATAACTCTCCCTCTAACCTACAGGATCCAACACACACAAATAACCCTTATAGATCCTCATTCATACGTACTTATGAATATAGATAAATACTGAAAGAAATCTCATATTCCCCAATATAATTTCATTATAAGCACTACTTATTTTTACGTCAACGATGTATTTTCATCCTTTATTCATTTGTTTCTTTCATTCTACTCACTATAATAAATAAGGTAATAAGTTATATTCTTTTACATCACTTAGCACATTACTATTTCCATGTCGATCACGTTGGTACCGAATCAATACGACTTGATTCGTATATTTATTGAATACAAAAGATAAACCTTCGTTGTGATACCCTACGTATTCACCCACATAGTACCCAGTATATGTATCATATCCATGATAGATATCTCCATATGGTTCTGCTGGTCGTCCCCATTCAGTATCCTCAAGAAGCGGCCCATAAAGAGATTCTACTTCGCTTCGCGTCATACCTACCATAGCCCCTTTATTAGTTGCATACCCAGATTTTGTAATATATATCGTACTCGGTTGTGTACGCAAATCCCATAGTGAAATAATAACCGATTGGTCAGCAGAGATATACATATCATGATAGGAATAACGATGATCCGCTAGCCATAAGGAATAATGGTAATAGTTTAAATAAGAATACATATCCGAATTAGATTCTAAACCGGCTAAAACGCCCGCATCATCAGTTTTAGCAAACGCAGTTTGCCCCATACAACCAATAATAAAAATAGAACTTAACAAGAGTTTTACAAATGAGTGTTTCAATAGAATCACCTCTTAAAGTTTGTAGCAATGGCCTTTTCATTTATCTAGCTACCAAGCGGTAACGGAGGGCTATTTGCTTTTTGTAAGGCAAATAAGCGCCCCCTATTTCACAACTACATCATCAAATTGCATACCGTACACATATTCATACAAGCGGTTAGCCAAAAGATATCCTGCAAAGCCAAAGTCTACAGGGGCCGTTGCCATCCATCTATCACTCGCTTCGCTTTGTGCATCATACCGGTTTCCATCTACATGGAACACTTTAAAATCAATAATAGTAGATGAAATTCCTGAATTCTTTTGTTTAGACAACCATAGATCTTTATACGATGCTAATTGATGGGCATCCAATTTCTTAATTAAATTGGCAAAGGACTGCTTTGTATTAAAGGTATAAAGAACCTGCTTTTCCTGAATCGTGTCACCCGCAGGCATGAGCACATACTGTGTGATGGTAATTTGCTTTGTTCCATTCGGCCCGTTAGAGGCCTTGATGGAATCCTTATCTATATAGGTGCCATCACCATTGCCGCTTTCACCAAAGCCACGAAGCATTTCATAGTGGCTAGTATTTTGTAATTCCTGCATAGACATGCTATATGTTGGTACCACACAAGACAGTACCAATGCCATTGTTATATATAATACTTTCATCATCTGCCTCATTTCACCACCACATCTTCAAAATGCATCCGATACGCTTCATAGAATAAAGTATCCGCTATATCATAACGCGTCGTATTCGGAGCCATGCGCAAAATAGCACGCGTAGAGGCTTTCACCTGAATCGGCAACGACTGACCATCAAAAGAGAATACGCCTAATGGTTCCTCAGTTCCCACCATGCCTGTTTTCGTTTGTGCCGCATCAATAACCGTCGTCAACGAAGCACCGGCTTGTTTTGCATGATATACCTGACTCGCCAGCGACAAACGAGTGTCATAGGATACAATCCAGGAATCACTATAAATAACATGTTTCCGCGGTGATTGATACGCATTGTATACCGTAGCTCTAATTTTATACATAGGTGGTGCATACTCTAATACCTCTATGGAACGCGTATCTAAATACCACGTAGTATGCTCATCCGCATTAGGACCATCAGGCGTTACCTCATACATCACCTTAAACTGTGGTGACGACTTGAGTTCCTGTATCGATATCGCTTGGCTAGGTATGGTGAAAGCTAACGCTACTGCTAACATTATAAAAATACGTTTTAACATAAGACTCTCCTCTTAGAGATTATAGTTATAAACACTATACCTCATTCATCTTAATTTGACGATATATCATAACCTTATTTTTTCTTATGTATTAAGTTTTGATGCATTGTATTTCTTAGCATCTTAGCGTTCCCAAAATCTAAATATTCCATTATATCGCGTAGTTCGATGTGATTATAGTTTGCTTTTCCATCTTCATAGGTAAGATATATATTGTATTCATACTGATCATCCTGTATCAATTGAATCATACGAGATTTTTTACCAGAATTATATTGATCCATAAGATAAGAAGGAACCCCATTATTCCACACCACTGCAGACTGAATCGGTACCTCTTGTAATAGAAGTGATGGAGATGCATAGAGATAGTCACGTAGAACACGATTACAATATGCCAATATCGGGCTTTCAGTATCAGTAACAGGACCTCTTTCAATAACGAATTCCATTCCATGCCCCTGATACACACGCTTATTTGAATTGGAATGATTCGTATCATTCGTTTTTAGCACCATGCCCTTTGGCACACGATACGTAATATTTTCCCATGTAATAAGATCGCTGATGCTATCCAATGTATCCAACGATTGCATAGAAGGAATCACAATATTCGCCATTGCTGACTCTAAATTCGTTACAACATCCGATTGACCAAACTTACTCAACGTAGCGATGTACGTATGATTTGGCTGGTCATCAAATATAACATGGGCAAGCATCATAGGATTATTATCGTTCTTTGATGATTCTGTTATTATCCAAGTTCCTGCTCGTATACCAGGATATATGAAAGTTCCTTTACGTCCAGCGCTACTTTCATTAAAAGCTTGTTCCGGCGTTTCCGTAGTACCAGAAAGCGAAGCCATTGCATAACGGTCTATGGCAAATGATGTAATATCCTCACGTTTTAAAGGGGTCACTATCCCCTCCACAGTCCTAATCGGAGCTGTCAGTTTAGCATTATACCCCTTTTCATGTAATAAAATGACCGTTGAATCATGGGAAAGCAAGTCCATATACCTAATATTAGCCTTCTTTAATGCATCAGCATTGGCTAGACTCATTCCAGGCTCACTTGCAACGTCGTCTATCTCTTTAAATCTGAGTTTTAGAGATTCCTTAATCTCAAAGTCAGGTACTTTACTAGTATTGCCATACCGATAATTCTGATATACATTTCCTGGAATACTTGCATCTGCCCCTGGTACAGGCGGTTGTCCCTCGGTCACAGTGTATTGCGCCGCATTAATAGGCATGGTAAAAGCTAACGCCATAGATACACCTAGCAATATCGTTTTTAGTTTCATACAACACCTCTCAAACAACAATAGGCACGTTCTCTTATTGGTATAAGTATACTATATCCACGAGAACGTGCCTATTTTATATTCTATACGTCAATGCAACGATGCTAATGGAACACATAGCTCCTCCAAGATACCAGTGCCTTCTTGTACTCGTCAATGGTAGAGAATTTTGGTGTATAGTTTGTTAACCATTCGGTTAGTGTAGGTTGTGTCGCTTCTGGGTCTACGGCAATTGGTAAGTCCCAGATGTTACCATGTTTGCCTTCAAAGTAGCGCCATTTGTCTTGGGCAAAGAAAACAAGAACGCATTGCGATAGGCCTCAAAGGGCTTGCCCATTTCCTCACACACGGCCTTGACGAACGCGCGAATCCGCTGCCGTTCCAGCTCAACATGAGAACCATTGACAACCACATTATCTTGCTCCTCATCATAAAATGGGATGATTCCGCCTGTATTAAAATCCAAGCCAAGCAAAAACGTCGTCGTTTCCTTTCCCTCTATCGGCGGGAACAAGGACGACCGAATCGTATTAAATACACCTGTTGTACTAATCGTAACGTGACGCATAGTACCTCCTATATAACAAACTATATACTAAAACTCCATATATCATCTATATTTGACGATGAATGAAACCGTCGTTATAATATAAGAAGATAGTCAGACGAGTAGTTGCGTCAGGCTCATCTCGGAAAACATAAAATTTTGAGAAATGGCCTTTTCGTTTTTACTAATCTCCGGGTTAGTGGAAATGAAGGGCTATTTGTCTTTTCCTAGACAAATAAGCGCTATTAACGCCCCAAAGGCGATAACCACGGTCATCACCTGTAATAGGAGCATAATGATTTCATAATCACTCATAGGCTTACCCCTCCCTTCAATGACGAAGAGAGGCCCAACCTCGCCTAACTATCTTATGTTAATTATATATCAAACAAACATACGATACAATAAGCATCGTATCATAGAGATTTATAGATGAAAAACCTGAGTGAATTAGTTTAATTCACTCAGGTTTTATTAATCTAGATATTATATCAATATTAAAAATCAAAATACATCTTACGATATGCTTGAAGATTAGATAGATTTTTAGACCATTCACCTAATTCTCGACGTGTACTGACCTCTTTTCCATCTTCATATTGTCCATCAAAGGATAAAATATTAAAACTAGAAATAACATAAAACTGATCGTCACATATAAAAAGTTTAGCATGAGAGTTATCCCATTTCATTCGAAAAAGCTTTCCATACTTTTCGAATCTCTTTTTCATCTTCTTCGCATTTTTCTTCGTCCAATATGTTCGTTTATCATTATCTGGATTAGATTCATCACCTATACCATAACGAATCTTAATTGTAACACCTTTATCTAATAAAGATTCAAAAGTTTCCAACATACGCTCGTCTACGACATGATTATTAATCCAGGCTGCAAATATATCAATTTCCTTCGTAGAGGTTTGTAAAGCACTCTCAAATGCATGTCTGATGGCAGCATTTTCAAGAATTTTACTTTCATTATCTAGTAAATGTTTAAACTGTTTATTTTCTTCAAAATATTCATTCATCTGTGCTCGAAGTTCTTTATTTTCATATTGGAGATTCTCTACATTTTTTAGATATGTTTCATTCTCCTTCTTTATTTTTAATTGTTCTTTTTCTAATTCTAATTTATCATTGCGTGCCTTTTCTAAACGACGATGAACACGTTTCTTTTCTTCAGATAAATCTGTAAAATCCTTTTCTAAGCGCTCTTTTTCGTAAACAATTTCTTTTAATGCCGATTCTGCTTTCTTTAAATCATTTTTCATAACCGTACTCTGCTTATGAGCTTCAGCTAACATTGAGTCTAATTCATTAATTTTCTGCTCATAAGATTTTCGTGTAGCCGCAGTAATAGTCGCATCCTCTAATTTAGATTGAATAACATCGTATTCAGATTGTAGTTTATAGGATTTTTCCTGACTTTGCTTTAATTTTCTTTCAAAAGACTTAGCGTTCTTCTCTGCTCCTAAAAGTTGTTGTTTGGCTTCTATTAACTTTAGTTCTGTGACACTAGCTTCTTTTTGAATGTTCTCAATCGATTGTGCTAATGATTGTACTTGTGCTTCGTACTCCGCTGCTTTTTTCTCTAAAACACTATTTGCTTGACGTAATGTATATACTAAATTGTCTTGATTGAAAATTTTCAGATATAATGCACGACTATAATCTTCATCAACCTCTAATGCAGTTTCAGAACGAGAACTACCTTCATCATCAGATAAAATATCAAATTGAGCCTTAATAAAATAGGACTCATCTTTAAGAATAGCGGCTTCTTTTATAAATGAACCTTTACCATCAGGAATACCATCTATAATCTTTACTATAATACCTCTATTAATAGCTGCATCTTTTGCACCTCCAATAGATCCCTCAAAATTGATTCCCCAAGGATTACTAATATAAATAGATTCTTTAGCCGTTTTAAATATATCAATAATCTTATCAATAACTTTACTGCCTTCGATTAATTGAATCTTAATTTCTTGTTCTCTATATGTAGGAATAGAAAGCTCCACTCTCAATTTATCAAGAGTCAACTGAATATCATGTCGTTTATATTCTAACTCGTTGATAATTTCTCGAGTAAGCTTAACTTCATCTTGGCTAGGCAATTCAATAGATATATTGGCTACACCAATAATAAATGCCTCTAATTTTCTACAAAAATCAATATCTTGTGGTTCACCGTTAAGGTTAAGCACTACACTATTATAGTTATTTAAAATAGCATGAGCATGATGTAATAATTCTAGATATTCAATTAATACATCTTTAACTGCACAAAGATAATCATGATGATCAAGAAGCTCCACAAACTGTAATTTCGCTCGTGGAATTCCCACGCTAAGCTCTTTAATTTTTTCTTTACAAAGCTTGTTATATCCATAACCTAAACCAGCAATTACAGGTAGTGCTGCTATACCACCAAGAACAGCCATACCACCAGCTATCCCAAATCCACCGGAAGCTATTGTACCGCCACCTAACCAAGCTAATGTTGCATTAGTAGCAGCCGCACCACTTAATCCACTAATTGCAGCTCCCGTTCCTGCCGTGCCAATGCTTGTTGCTAGCCCAACTGCACCTATAGCGCCTCCAATGCCACCTGCAATGCCTTTTACAATAGAACCTATCATGCTACCTACACCAGATAAGTTACTAATATCATTCCCAACATAAGAGTAATTATCACTATTAGAATATCCAAACATCTGTCCATTAGTAGCATAATACGTTTGTAATGTATCATATATTTCAATCTCTTTAACCAACTGAACTTTTGATTCATTAATGTGAGTATAAAAACGACTTAATTCTCTTTTAATCTTCTCTATATCAATACAATATCTCTCATAAGCTGCTTTTATACTTTCAAATTCAATTTTTAACTGATTATATTCTGCCTTAGAATCTAAAGCTTTTTCCACAATAGAATCAAATCTATCAAGGGTCTCCTCTTTACTTTTTAAATGTCGCCCAATAGCTTGTTCAACCCTATATTTATTAGGCTCTAACTGTAATTCTAAATCTGCAATCTCTGCTAGTCGTTCATTCTCTTTTTGTATTCCTTTGACTCTATTCTCTTCTTTTTTAGCTTTATAAGCATCAATAGTTGCACCCGCTATATCTTTTAACGTTTTAAACATATCTCATCCCCCAAGTTATGTTGTATTTAACAAATTATATAACATGTATAATAAATAACTATGAATAGAGTATTTATAGATTACATTTCAATTTCTCTAACTATAAATCTATAGATATAAATTAATAGTTCCACTAAAATTATCATAAAGCAACAATAGATGAATATTTCATGAATAAATTATATTATGCATATTATTACCAGTCAATAAAGATATGAAAAACTTCAAGTATAATTATTGTAGTTTAATCTACATTAAAAGCTCTACCTTAGATTTTCTAAAGTAGAGCCTTCTTCTATTTCAATTCCCCTTTACGCACACGTTCCCATTCCACCTTTTCCATCGCCTTCGTTAATTCTTCATTCAATTCACGTATTAAGGATATAAATTGTGCACGCTTATCCGCATCATTCCAATCAATTAATATCTTATGCAATTTAAATTGTAATAGAGTGTTTTCATATTGCTTATATAAATTACCTTCAGAGCATATATCTCCCTTATCAGCTGTACAACAATATAGCTTATTAATAGCCTCCAATTTGGCAGAAATCTTCTCTAATGATAATATATGCTCTTTAATATAGTTATACACACGAGTTTTATATGAGCAGGTATTGCTTTCACCATTATCACCGGCGCCCTTTTCCCACCACGTATAGTAACGTAAACTCAAAACTGGGCCTTCTTTAATTTTATCAATACGCCAAAACATATATGGTTTAACGGTTAAATTGTCCTCATTTGTATTTTGAAAGCCCCAATAATCGGCATCAACAGTTCGGTCTAGAGAACGTGGCCAAAAATGCATCAAAGACCAAGGGGTACCAAAGCTGCTACCATGCTGAATCGTATGAGTATGAGACGCATCATCTATACGACCATATACATACGAATCGTCAATATTCTCAACGTGTTGTTTCAAGTCGGTCATAAATAGTGTTTCATGATTTGGCTGATTAAATACAGTCTGCAAAAATCTCCGTTGGGCAATTGCAGTATCTTGGATATAAAAACGAATATGCTCATCAATATCCTTATAGTATTCCCAAAAACAGCTATGCTCTATAGTAGCCCTAATTTTAGAGCTCAAATAATCCACAAAGCTCATTAAAATTGGATTATTCCACTCACGACAAGACAGTAACAAGGATAAGAACTCTGGCCCATCCACATAGGTATTAACCTTTGGATCCTTCTCCAGTTCTCGAACCGTATTCCAGTCATCATCATTGAACCAATCCGTCTTCAAATACGCCGTATGAATCGTATACTTTGACAAATCAAATTCTCCCGGTTCATCTCGTAATGCCCATCGAATACTATTCACCGCGCCCCAGCAAGCAGTCCCATCACGTTTTTGCTGTTGTTCCTTTTTATTATCTGAAAGATGTTGATATATATCTAATCCATTGTATTGATTTGATTTAAATGTTTTTGAAAGCAAGCATTTATACCGATTAATCTGATTGCCATGCTCTTGTGATGATGTTTTGTCTTCAATAATTAAAGCCGCCTGTAATTCTGGAACCAATACAAGTACATCAATATTAAGCAACTGCCTAAAAATATATACCCGATTAACTTTAGATACATCATAAGCCCCGTTCAACAAACGAGATAAAAATTGAGACCCAAACTGCCGCCCACTTGCATTATCGTCGCGAACAGGCATATTAATCCAATTCAAACACCAACAAATAAAGGCATCCTGCGACAACTCATTCGTCGCAAAACTAAAAATATTATTCTCCACGATCCGTTCGTCAAACATATTCCGCATCCCCTAATAATACAAACAACTACCCTAACCAAACCCGGTACATAAAACTCGATCAATTTATAATAACAATACCATCCTTAAGACAAGTATACAATCACAAACGTGTAAATTCCGTACCATATAAATGCAAAATTATGCCCTAACATCACCTAAACCACAAACGTACATAGAGAAAGACCCTATCGGCTCCTCAAAACGACTTCGGGCTCCGCGTAAGCGCAGTAGCGTGTCGGCTTTTCTCTCCTCCAGAAACAATGCCACTACATCACCTAAACCACAAACGTACATAGAGAAAGCCCCCATCTGTTCCAAAACCGACTTTGGCCCTGCGGAGGCCGTAGGCCGGAGTCAGACCCGTCCGGTGTATTCTCTCTAAAAAAACAATGCCCTAACATCACCTAAACCACAAACGTACATAGAGAAAGCCCCCATGGTGTTCTAAAACCGACTTTGCCAGGCTGGCTACGCCAGCCGATAAGGCGGTGGAGGTTTTAGGATGCCATGGGGGCTTATACTCTAATTACCCTTTATACTTAGGTGATGTAGGGCATGTTTCAGGCACCACGTCTTTGCGGTCCCCTAGTTGTGCACTACGGTCTGTATAGTGTGTATGAAGTAGTTCGTGTGCTTTATGTCCTAATGGTTCACCCAAGAAGTTTTTGTATAGGTCTTGGATTTCTGGGTTTTCATAGGATGCCACGTATTTGTATTCTTCATCAGCTTTGTAAAGTCCGCCAATGCGGGCTTCTTTTGTTTTTACGGCTTGTGGTAATTTAGTGCGTGGTTGACCACCGCCACCGATACAACCACCTGGGCATGCCATAACTTCGATAAAGTCATAGTGTTTGCCATTTTCTTTCAAAGCGTTGAGGAAATCACGGGTATTTTTGCCACCGTGTACAACAGCAACGGACAATGTTACGTCGTCACCGAGTTGTACAGTCGCTTCTTTTACACCATTCATGCCGCGAACGTCTTCGAGGTGAGTCAACGCATATGGAGGTGGTTCCTTGTCAGTGATGAGCTTGTATGCTGTACGCATAGCTGCTTCCATAACGCCGCCCGTATTACCGAAGATGATGGACGCACCAGTTTCCATACCGATTAAATCATCGAACTTAGAGTCTTCTAAGCTGCCAAAATCAACACCTTCGTCATTGAGCCAGCGAATAAATTCACGTGTGGTAATGGAAATATCCGTATCCATGCCGAGGCTTTCATCATCGTAATAACGAGCCGCCGCATTTTCCTCAACACGCTTAGTTTCTGCTTTCTTCGCCGTACAAGGGTTAACGCTGACAGACACGATATTTGCAGGATTAATGCCCTTTTTCTCAGCAAAGTACGTCTTGATCATGGCCGCTTCCATAGCGATGCAAGAACGGGTACTGGACAAGTTTGGAATGAGTTCAGGGAAATAGATTTCCGCAAAGCGCACCCATGCAGGGCAACAGGATGTGAATTGAGGGATAGTACCGCCATTCTTTAGGCGATCTACAAGCTCAGATGCTTCTTCCATAATAGTCAAATCCGCACCAAAGTTCGTATCAACCACATAATCAGCACCCAATTTACGAAGGGCGCTAACCATTTTTCCTTCTAAGAATGTGCCTGGTTCGTAGCCAAAGCCTTCGCCGATAGCCACGCGCACAGCCGGAGCCGTTTGGATAACAACAATCTTGTCAGGGTCAGCAATAGCCGCTTTCACCTTATCAAGCTCAGATCTAGCATGCATGGAATCGAATGGACAGGCAGCCGCACATTGACCACAGTGGATGCACATTGGCACATCACCGGTTGATTCAAGATCGTAATAATCGAGCACACTCATCACATCGGCGCAAGCGCGACGGCACAAGGTGCAATTCTTACACTTCGAAATATCGTGGTAAATGGACGGGTTGTCGAGCGCGATTGGCACGCGTTTGTCGATAAATTCAAATTGGGACATGAGGACCTCCTCGTTCTGTATAATCATACCTATTGTGAAAGTTTTAATTTCTCCTATATTACTAGCATAACAAATAAGGAGGCCATCAATCAACGTACTAGGCTAGTAGGAATTGAAAGATTATTGGACTTCATAAACAGGAAACTTTAAAGTTCATACATCATCGGTACATCGATGAGCTCTACCCGTTCATCGTCTGAGACAAATCCAAACCCTCGTTTGCTAAATAGCCAATAGTATGGTTCACCGTGCAATACACGGGCCTTTTCCATAAGTGATATCAGCACATCTTGGCCAACTGGTTCATTTTTCCATTTGCACTCGCCCACTAATAGATGATGTACAGGCCGTGCATTGGGATCTGCTTGTATGTCCGCCATGGCCACTACATCGATTTCAACTTGCTTTTTCGTTGCACTATCCGTGCCCCACCAATGACCTATTTGTTGTGGCAAGAACGGAACTGAACCTCGGTGAATGCGCGCCTGTACATATTGTGCTGCCATCGTTTCAAATACGAGTCCCATGAAATGTGAAAGCATAGGTTTAACGTATTGATGGTATACAAGTTTGCCATTAAAGTTTTCAATGGCCCCTTGGTTCGGTTCTACAAAACGATACCAAAAGGTATACATAGAATCTTTAATGGTATAAATACTTTTATTAGACTTAGATTCAACAGGATGTATTTTTTCGATGATCTGTAAATCAATAAGGCTTTTTAGATAATTATTCAATGCCCCCGTCGTCATATCTACCTTAGTAGCAATTTCGTTATTACGGCTGGCTCCCTTGGCGATAGCACTGAGGATTGCATTATACTGGCGCGGCTCCCGTAATTCCTGCTTTAATAGACTCGATGGCTCATCTACAAGACGTCCTGTAGGCGTGAAAAACAAGGTGATAATACTTTCATCAAGAGAATCACCATCCCTAAAATATGATAAATATTCAGCCACACCACCGGTAAGACCAAAGGCGATAGCACTATCCTCATAGGAAAGATGGGGTACCATTTGACGGGCCTCGATATACGTAAACGGTTTAATTTTATACTGCGCCGTGCGGCGACCATACAAAGAGCTCTTATGGCCTAGCACCTGATTTTCCATAAAACTCATGGACGAACCGCACAAGATGAGCATTAACTGAGACCGATTTTTATATGCATCAATCAAGGCCTGCAGCTCAGACGAAACGGACGGAATCGATTCCGCCAAGTACGGATATTCGTCGATAATAAATATACAACGATGGTCTAAGCTATACTCAAATAAATGGGTCAACGCCGCCGTGATCGTTGGAAAATTCGGTAATGTGGACTGTAATTTACCGGTTTCAATCATCCCCGTTGCACGATATACAGCTTGTGAAAGCACCTCTAAATTGTTACTCGCACCAGATTCGAGGCCCACCATATACGCGCCATCATGAGACGCCAAAAAGTGGTGCAACAAATACGTCTTACCCACACGACGGCGTCCATACACAATAGCCAATTCAAAATGTTTTGAATTATATTGCGCCTCCAGAGAAGCTAATTCATGTTCACGGCCTACAAATACCATATCGCACCTCCTCGTTAATCTAAATTACGCTATGCAACAAATATCCTATCTATATCTTCTTTAGTATAACACGATATAGTATATTACGATATACTATATTACGTTATACTAAATTGCAAAAACAAGATACAGCCCTCATCATACCAGTGATTATCTAGTGTTATAAGGGTTTTCACCCACACGTTTTGTCCTATAACTCAAACTCATACTCTGCATATAAACACAAAAAAGCAGCTCTTTCGAGCTGCTTTGTCGTATAAGGTGTATATTATTTTTTACCTTGTTTTGCTTGTTGAGGCCATAAGAAGTTATAAACTGCTTCGGATGGAGAACCAGCAACAACTGGACGATCTTTGCCATCAACTTTATCTTCACGTTCTGCGTAACCTTGTGGGTTATACAATACAACCTTTTGGTCTTTTACAGTTTTCTTTTTGTGGTTGAATTCTTCAGTTGCGATGAAGTGGTAACCTTCAGAATCTTGAGCTTTGATCATAACAGTTGCAGTTTTATCGCTTTTTTGAACGCTATCTTGATCGATAGACCAAGTAATACCAGCACTATCTTGACCAAATACTTGCCAGTTAACAGCACTAGCAGAACCAAAACCGCATGCGCAAATTGCAGCAGCAGCTAAACATGTACCTAGTAATTTTTTCATATATTTCACCTCTTATAAAATCAAATTTAATTTATTATACCATATATTAAATGTATTTTGCGTGAAAGCTAATTTTTTGCGATACTTTTACGTAAAATGTACTTCGTCCTACACCATGTCGCTCAATAAAGCCCTCTTCTACAAGTTCTTTCAATGCTTTTTCAACAGTAGATACAGCTATATCTGGTTGTTTCTCAAGGATTCCAGATTTCGTAATCTTACCAATAGTGGCACTAATTATGATTTTTATACGATCCTTTGCAGATAACGACGTAGTCAGCAATTCAATACGGCTTTCAAAATCACGATAGGCCGCCAAAATAACGCGAAGCATATATTTGACAAAAGGGACTATATCTTCATCGCCTGTGTGCCAACCTGCGCCGGATTGAGCTAACGCCGCATAATAACTGTCCTTTGTACGCTCGATTTTTTGCTCTAAACTAATGAACTTACCTATCATGTACCCATTTTGATACAAGAGCAACGTCGTCAGCAATCGGCTCATACGCCCATTGCCGTCATTGAAAGGATGAATACACAAAAAATCGTGTATAAATACAGGAATCACAAGCAATGGATTCACCGATTTATCTTGAAGAACCGCATTAATACTATGGCAAAAGTCATCTATAGCAGCCGGCGTTTCATATGGTGACAATGGCCTAAAGCGTTCCCTCTCAGAACCATCTGCAAGCCGTTCAATTATCAAATTCTGTACATTTTTATATTGTCCACCAATCCCCTTGTGGGAATACGCATACAAATCACGATGTAACTGCAGTACAATGTGCCTTGTCAAATCGATATACTCGTAATTTTCATGCACCGTATTCAACACATCGCGATACCCCATAATCTCTTCCTCATCCCGATTACGGGGCATCGTCTTATCCGCCACCAACGAACGAATACGAGCCTTCGTCGTCACAATCCCTTCAATCCGGTTCGACGACTCCACACTCTGCACCTTCGCAATCTCCACAAGCCGCGCCACACTACTAGGCCGCTGCGACACAAACAAATCTTGCCGCCCCTTATACTCATGAATCTGAGACATCAACGACACAACCTCACCATCCCACAGACAATCCTCGAGCCACCGATAATCAAAACTACGCATACCACACCACCTTTCCCCTATACGAATATTTCTCCCCTAATTTTAATACAATTTAGGCGATAAATAAATAAAAATATATCTTCCTTCCCCGGCCCTTTGTAGAAAATAATTTTGTAGATAAAAAGAACTCAATTCTCTGAATTTGTATAAATGATAGATGCAAAATGGGATTGATGGGGCCGAAAAAACGACTTTGGCCCTGCGGAGGCCATAGGCCGGAGTCAGACCCGGCCGGTGGAGGCTTTTTCTCCCTTCTCCGGCCCTTTGGGAAAAATAAAATTCTAAGGAATAAAAAATGCTTATGTTTCTGATTTTGTATTCATAATATAGAAAAGGAATGGTAGGGAATCGAAAACCGACTTTGGCCCTGCGAAGACCGCAGGCCGGAGTCAGACCCGGCCGGTGGAGGTTTTCGATCCCTGCCATTCCTATCACACTATATACGAATGCTAATATTCAGAAACATAAGCATACAAATTCAATTAAATTTTATTTTCCCCAAAGGGCCTGCATTACTTCTGATCCTATTGTATCTTTCTCAATTTTCACAGGTTTTTGTTTTTCATTGCTACTCAACAACGGTACACCAGATTGGCTATACACAGTGGCGTTCACTTCTGTCCAAGTGCTATCTGGGCGGTTGATTTCAACGGTGTAGATATAGGTATAACCTTCTACATTGTTGGCTTTCACCAAAATACGAGCCATAGAATCTGTTTTAAACACAGACGAGTTATCGATAAACCATGCGGAATCGTCTGTATCCGCATCAACGTAGTACCAATCAGCGGCATTGGCTACGTCAAAGCCACCGAAAAATATACATCCTGCTGCCATAATGGCAGCTAACCATTTTTTCATCATTCTCTCCTATTCAATCCTTTATTCATTCAACTATATATGGGCATGATTGTGGTTTGGTCTCTACAGAACGTCAGGGCCTAATAGATAAAGCAACTGCTCGTCCTGTATAACACGAGTGGCGACCACTTAGGTGATCGCCAATTGTGCATATCTATGTTAGATATAGTATATTTTCGTTACTTTGCATATAGAATACAAATAAATCTATATGACATATACGATATTAGTCTTCGCTTTCGATTTCAGATGCAGGAATGACAGCAATGCTTGCTACCTTATCACCTTCGTCGAGATTTTGTGTTTTCACACCAGAAATGGCTTTGCCTTTTTTCACAGCAATGTCATTCATGTTAAAGCGAATGATTTTACCTTGTTCGGAAATGAGCATCACTTCGTCATCATTGTGAACGACTTCAACGGCTACTACATCGCCAGTTTTATCGTTAATGCGGAAGTTCTTTGTACCGATGCCGCCGCGTTTTTGTACATTGTACGCATCCGCTTCGTTGCGTTTACCATAGCCTTCTTCGGAAATAGTGAACACTTGTGCTTCACTTTCATCAGACTCAAGAACACCAGCGCCTACAACAACGTCGCCTGTTTTCAATTTGATACCGCGCACACCATGAGCCGCGCGTTTCATGAGACGAACGTCCTCTTCGTTGCAACGGATAGCCATGCCAAGTTTCGTACCGATTAGGATATCTTGGTTGCCTGTGGTTACGATTACAGAAATCAAGCGGTCCCCATCGTCAAGGTTAATCGCATTGAGGCCAGAACGACGGATGTTGCGGTATTCTTCGATAGCCGTACGTTTTACAACACCGAATTCAGTAACCATGAATAAGTTTACATTTTCATGGATGCGTTCAAGGTCGATCATAGTCGTAACGGATTCACCCACAGCGAGTGGCAATACGTTGACCATAGCGGTACCACGAGAGTTACGGGAACCTGCTTCTGGCACTTCGTACGCTTTGAGGCGGTATGTACGGCCAGTAGACGTAAAGAACAACAATGTATTATGTGTGCGAACATGCATAATTTGTGTTACATAATCGTCTTCCTTCGTCTTCATGCCAATAACGCCAGCGCCACCTTTATGTTGGTTGCGATATACGTTCGCGTTCATCCGTTTGATATAACCTTGTTTCGTCAAGGTAATTACCATTTCTTCGTCAGCGATGAGGTCTTCTACATCAAGGTCGGACGTGTCGATTGTGATTTCACTGCGACGAGGATCGCCGTATTTCTTCTTCATATCTTCCAGTTCGTCTTTGATGATTTGACGTTGACGCGCTTCGCTAGCCAAGATAGCTTTCAAATCTTCGATCAATGCCAACAATTCCTTGTATTCTTCTTCGATTTTTTCGCGTTCCAAGCCTGTTAAACGGCGTAAACGCATGTCGAGGATGGCTACTGCTTGTTTTTCTGAAAGCCCGAATTTTTGCATCAATGCGTTACGTGCGATTTCATCAGTTTGAGAACTGCGGATTGTAGCGATAACTTCATCGATGTGGTCGAGGGCAATCAACAAGCCTTCCAAGATGTGAGCACGCGCTTCAGCTTTGTTAAGCTCGAATTGAGTGCGGCGTACGATGACATCGAGGCGATGATCTAAGTAGTAACCCAATACTTCTTTCAAATTCAATACGCGAGGATGACCGTCTACGAGGGCCAACATAATCACGCCGAAAGATTCTTGAAGTTGAGTGTGTTTATATAATTTGTTAAGAACGATATCTGGTTGCACGTCAGCGCGCAATTCTATAACGATGCGCATACCTTGACGGTCAGATTCGTCGCGAAGTGCTGTGATACCATCAATAACCTTGTCACGGCTCAAGTTCGCAATCGTCTCGATGACGCGAGCCTTGTTAACTTGGTATGGAATCTCAGTCACTACGATTTTATGCTTGCCCTTCGCCATTTCTTCAATGGTTGCACGAGCGCGCATTTTTACGCTGCCACGACCTGTGGAGTACGCTTTTTTAATGCCTTCCCGGCCCAAAATGAGCGCCCCTGTTGGGAAGTCTGGCCCTTTGATTTGCGTCATCAATTCGTCCACAGTTACATCTGGATTATCGATGAGCATTTCAAGGCCATTACAAACCTCATTAAGGTTGTGCGGCGGAATATTGGTCGCCATCCCTACGGCGATACCGCTAGAACCATTGATGAGAAGATTTGGGATCTTCGCTGGCAATACTGTTGGTTCTTGCAAGCTTTCATCATAGTTCGGCATGAAATCAACAGTTTCCTTGTCGATATCAGCGAGCATTTCTTGCGTAATTTTCGCCATACGTACTTCGGTATAACGCATCGCAGCGGCACTATCGCCGTCGATGGAACCAAAGTTGCCGTGGCCGTCTACCAAGAGGTAGCGCGTATTGAAATCTTGCGCTAAACGAACCGTTGCGTCGTAAACGGAGCTATCACCATGTGGATGATATTTACCGAGTACGTCACCGACGATACGAGCGGATTTCTTGTACGGTTTATTAGGCGTCATGCCTGTTTCGTGCATCGCGTACAAAATACGACGATGTACTGGTTTCAAGCCATCACGCACATCAGGAAGAGCACGCATTACGATTACGGACATCGCATAATCGATATAGGCGTTCTTCATTTCTTTATCAATCTGAACGGGATGAATATTCCCATGGGACCATTGTTGGTCTGCCACAATCTCACCTCATTTTACTAACACTGATTACAATTCATCATATTATTATAGCATTTTTGTGGGTTTAGCGCTATTGTTATCAGGATTTTTAGTGAAAGCATACTCTAACACTTACAAATTTTATCTCTCCCCCATATATTTAGGGATTATAATCCCAATTCCGCACAATTTTAACGAGTTTAAGGATTACAATCCCAATTCACCAATATTTTTATCCGTTTATGGATTATAATCCCTAAACACAATTATGAATATAAATCTAATATCCGACTATGAATTGAATACCTGCACAATAGTAATTACCTATTTAAAAATATATCTATCCTTGTTACAATAATTTTGTTTTTATTCATTATTCTATATTCTATGGAATTTTATAAATAGAATGTACAGAGAGGAGATACATATGGATAATCAGAATTCAAAATTTCACTTACCCAAGATTTCAGCCATTATCTGGATACAATTTAACTATGTTCTTTTACAAACTTATCAAAATCAGAAATTACCTTCTGATGCGTATTAAACACTTTATATTCACTAACAGCTTTCTTTTGAGCCTGTGTCATAGAAATATTACCCTTGTTTGTTAGGATATGATACTCATTAAAGTCTAAAAACTTATCAACACTTTCAATAAAGGCTTTCATAGTAAATGTTTCACGTCGTTCGATAATACGCTCTATATAATCAAAAAACGAAGATATAGTTCGCTCTAATTGTTCAATCTCTTCAATGGATAAATAATTTTTTGCTACAATTACATCCTTTTTATAAATCCGTCCTTCCGGTCCAGATTCCCAAGTAGTCAATCCCATATGATTCTTTGTAGCATCCGCATGACTATGAATGATTTCTGCAGCAGTTTGACCAGTTATAGCATAATGAAACTTATTCTGTATCGTTCCAAAAAAATCTCTAGTTATAGGTGATTGTGCATCATAATCGATTGCACACGCTGCAAATATATCTGTCACTTGTTGATATATACGACGTTCACTAGCACGAATTGAACGGACTCTTCGTAGCAACTCTTTAAAATAATCTTGGCCAAATGCGCGTCCATTTTTTAGCATATCATCATCAAGGGCAAAACCCTTTATAATATATTCACGCAATACGCCCGTAGCCCATATACGGAATTGAGTTGCTTTTTTACTGTTTACACGATACCCTACCGCAATGATGGCATCGAGATTATAAAAATCCGTAAGCCTCTTTACAGTACGTAAGCCTTCTATTTGAACTTGTTCCATTTTGGAACAAGTTCCAATTTTTTCTAACTCTCCTTCAGCATAAATATTGCTTAAATGCTTTGATATAGCTTGTGGATTAACATCAAATAATTTCGACATATCCTTTTGAGTCATCCAGAATGTTTCATCTTTATATAACACATTGGTGGAAACAGACTCATTCTCTGCTTGATATACAATAACATTTCCGGTAATCGCATTTTCTAAAGATTTCATATAATTCCCTCCGACAATTATACTTAGCCTTAGTTATATCCTATGCTCCCTTTTAATAATTCACTACAGTCACAGGATCATTATTTCGATATTTACGACTCGTATGAGGATGATCTCGCTCTACCAAACCTTTTAAAGCTTCATCTAATAAGCGCCAAAAATCCTTATTATCATCTGCTGGTATTCCCAATACAATGGAGTTCCCTTTAGAATACGTAATACATGTGGATGTTATATCATCAATGATAGGCAAATATACAATAATAACACCAGATGCCGCTAGCATATCTTTAAGTGGCTCTTTAGCCACAGTCAAAGATTCTTGTGAAAGTTCTTTTATTTGAGGAATAAAGGCTTTAAGTAATTCACAATCATAAGGATTTACCTCCACAAATCGAGATTCACCTTTTGTAATTTGTACCAATGTATAAATAGCACTCTGTTTTGCTTTATCCATATCCTTTATATTCTCATATACCAAAGGCATAACCATTTCATCAGCCACAGTTTTCAAAGATGCTACCTCAAAAAACTTTTGTAAATTATTAACTTGTTCCGCTTTCTTTTTAGTTTCTGGTACAATGCCCAACCGAGCCAATTTAGCATACCCAAAAGGCTTGGCAAAATTTATTTCCTCATCAATAGAATTTTCATACTCTACCTTTAGTATTTTCTCTCTATATCCAGCTTCTAAGCCATTCCAGAAACTTGCATCTACGCCAAATACACGTTCTAGACGTAACGCTACATCCTGTGTTAGAGGTACTTCACCATTAATCAATTTACTAATATGTTTCTCACTCATATCCATACGAGAAGCCAACTCTTTTTGAGTCATATGTCTATTTTCTAAAACTTCTTTAATAGTCATGCCTGGTGGAATCGCTATAAAGGTCTTACTCCTATAAATTTTCATATCATTCGTGCTCCTAATTAATGATAATCCACGATTTCTTGAATCTCTACAATATCTACAGTATCACCATACTGAGTAAAAATTAAACGATATGGATGGATTAAATCCATTGCATATTGACCTAATCTAGCACCGTATAAAGGATGACATCTTCCTAATCGTAAACAAATTAACATTTCAATTGATTCAGCATAAGTAAGTTGATCTAAACGTTCATTTATTTTCACTGCCATTCTAAGATTATATTTTTTCTGTGCTACATTAATGTCCGTACATACCTTGCGTATTTTATTATTCTTATATCGTATCTTCAATACCTCACCGACTCTCTATCTAACGAGACTAGATACAATATAAATGGCCATCTATAATAATTTACCTATTAGGTTAATTCTATTATACTCCTTTGTAACAAATTGTAAATGGAAATTTACCTAATAGGTAAATTAAAATATAGAATAATAAATTATACAAATTCAATACATATAAAGGACGTGCAAATCAAATTGATTTACACGTCCTTTTATCAGCATATCATCAGTAGTTATTTCCATTTTGGAAATAACTACTGATGATATGCTACTTTATTAATTCTCAACAATTATGGAATCCAGTTGATTCATCCTAAATTCTTCTACCACATCCATAAAGGCCTTATTATGTATTGGATTTTCAGTCATACCAAACAAATGGCTCGTGCAATCACAGTCGGAGCAGCCAAATTTTGGCACGTCCCACTCGGAAATGGCACGTACCGCATCAGCTAAAGCACATTCGACGCTCACGTCTACATCATCAGGGTCTGGCATGCTCGGCATGGATGGGTATGGTTCGTGAGTAAGGCTCCAGCTTTCAAGGGGTAGTCCGCTCGTACGAATAGGCACGCCGGCAATCATTTCGCAATGGCCGCGGAAGTAATCGAGGTGCCAATGCATTTTCTTGCGTTTTCTCTTATGGCGCTCAATGCGTTTCGTAAGGTTCGTCTTGGCGGAGCCGACATACATGTAATAACCTGCATTAAAATGCATCATGCCCTTAGATCCGATTTCGAGATCTAGCTCATGGTCAAGGTGCATCACCATGATGTATACGCCGCTATCGTGCGCTTCGCTGTCGAGAACATAGCTCGGATAGGTACAGGCGCGCGTCACGGTAGGCATGGTGAAAGTTTCATCCCACGCCACAGCAACGGCTTTCCAGTCGAGGAATGGGGCCACTTCTTTAAAGGTCATAGCGAATTCTAGATCCGTGTGGTAGTCTGGCAAGAACCATTTAGCTTGGTCCCATTGTACAAGGAATAGCACGCCCGTATGATATCCTTCATCCTGAAGTTCCCGTAAGTGCAATAAATGCTTGCGTCCCCGTTCTGTAATGGCATCGGGGAACATGGCACCGGTCTTGGAGAACAAGGTGCAGGACTTAACCTCTAACAGGAATTCTTCACCATCGTCGTTAGTGAGGAGTAAATCAAAGCGTGATGTCGCCCCATGTAGTTTTACCGTATATTCGCGACGTACAACACGCCATTGTTCCCAACCAGGAATGAGTTTGTTTTCAATCAAATGCTCTGCTACATCATTGCTATAATTCGTATCGAGCATGATAACAACGCCATCACGTTCAATGCCTACAACGCGATACTTCGTCTTCGCATCAGGCTTATCATGAGGCACGATGTACATCGTAACACCTGTAAATAACAATTCCCACATACGACCTGGATTTGGTAAATGAGCAAGTACGATTTCACCATTAAGATCCAAGGTCACCACAAAACGATTGGGACGACCTGTATAAGTTGCTTTCAAAATTGTATCGTATAGAACCTTCATCGTTCCTCCTACATCAAGATAATTCTAGGTTCATTATACAACAAAACGGGCCACTCCGAAGAGCGGCCCGCTGGGAGGCGTCATATGACAGGTTCCGAGGCTATCATATGACCAGAGATAAGATATTCATCGCATAACAGCGATAGTTGTGCTAAGCACAGATGGGATAGAATTATCTATGCATTAGCGATATGTTGTTTTATTGCAAATCTTTACTTTGCGTAGATACTTCACTGGCAGAGGTAAAGCTTGCCAATGGAGCGTCGCCAAAGCCTAAGATTACCTTGTTCGCTACTAGCGCATTAGCTGCCGTTTTAGCTTGCTCCAAAGTAAGGCCAGTGCGAGGTCCACTAATTGTGATCGATGCGCTTTTACCATCGACTGTAGCAAATTTAAGATATACCACACGTTTATCAGCCATGTTGGGCACTCCTTTCTAATTCATATACATAAGGATGGGAATGATCGCGATAGGTCCACAGGGTTTGGATTACTACGAACCTTCACGCAGCCATTATGTGCTAACTATTACGAGTGAAAGCACATTAATGACCAAGGGATACTTCGTTGACGCGTATTACGTCAGCAATGGTGTTCTCATAGAGACCAGCCAATGCGGTACCGACGATTTTGACCGCATCATCAGTAGCTTCTTCAGCGACGCGTGTGAAAGTGACGTCTTTGTACTTCGGTTTTTCTTCCGTACCGATATTAAAACGTAACACTAACTTTGTGCGTTTTAGTTCAGCCATCTGATCACCTCCTTTCACCTATATACATTCCAAAAGGAGGCTCGTGACAAGCAAATTTGTTTCAAAAAGAGGAATAATATTTTTCCCCATGAAAAAACGACCCCAAATCAAGGTTTAGGGCCGTACTTTTGTATTTAGTTTCACGTGAAACAGGGTCAAAAATTTTTGCTTTTTTGTAGCTTGGGACACATTATTTTATTGTAAAATGAATTATACTAGTATATGTAATTTGAAATGATGATAACAATCATTTCATAACAATCTCTTACTAGCTCTCCAGAACATGTATCGTTTGGACGTACATCATCGTCGAAACGCATCATCTCTAGCATGTGCTAATAGAGACTTTCACAGTGAAAATATATGATAGAATATAAGTAGTTCATTACAATTTAGAGGGGATTACAATGGCTCAAATCGCAGGAAATTTACAACGAATTAAAAACGGCCAACGCCGTTATGCTATTACACCGCGCATTCCAGCAGGTTTTATTCAACCAGATCAATTGCAAAAATATATTGATGTGGCGAACAAATTTGGCGCTGTTCTTAAACTAACCGGCAGCCAACGCATTATGATTACGAATTTGAAAGCTGAGGACGTAGACGCAGCGTGGGAAATGCTCGGCATGGAGCCGGCGTACATGGTGTCCAACCGCGTGCGCAGCGTCAAGATTTGCCCAGGCACAACGTTCTGTAAACGGGCTAAACAAGATAGCGTGCATCTTGGCATGCAATTGGAACGCAAATATTTGTCCCAAGAAATGCCTAGCAAGATGAAGATCGGCGTGTCCGGCTGCATTAATTCTTGTACTGAAAGCCGCATGAAGGACGTTGGCGTTATCGGTTCTGTTGAGGGCTGGAGCGTCTACGCTGGCGGCAGCGGTGGTGCGCATCCACGCATTGGCGACCTCATTGCAGAGGTAACAACAGAAAAAGAAGCCCTTGCACTTGTGGACCGCATCATCGAATATTACAAAGCAAATGCACAAATCGAACGAATGGGTGAATTCATCGATCGCATCGGCTTAGATGCTTTCAAAGAAGCTGTACTAGGCGACCTTGAAGGGGCTCCTACAGAAGTAAAAGCAGCAGAACCTATTGTTAACTTGCCAGGTCACGGCAATGATCCAGAGGTTGAGACGCCACGCCTTGAACCAGGTCAACCAATTACACCGGATACAATCATCCGCGATATCGTGGACATCTATCCAAATACAGTACCTGTACTGCAAAGCATCGGCATGGGTTGCCTCGGTTGTCCATCCTCTACGATGGAACCACTATGGCAAGCCGCTGAAATCCACGGCGTCAACGTGTACGATTTACTTAACAAACTAGAAACTGCCCGCAAAGGTGCATAATTAATATAAAGGAGTTTCACATGTCCGCATTTTTAGGCCACATTCACTACTGGTTATACCGCAAAATCCAATTGCTCGTAGAGCGTGAAAACTTAATTCTTGAAAAAACGACAAAGGTCGTAGATGACCTTGCTGAGGAATTGCATTCCATCTCCGTAGATACATACGGCGAACCAATTAACCCTAGCATTCCATTGGAAAACATTATCGACCACAACAACATTCACGGTTGGCTCTCCAACCAAATCAACATAGCATCCGTCCGCGAAGCGGCTTTCATCAAAGACATGCTCGATACAAATGCTGATGAAAATGCTATTCACGTAGTAACCGCTATTCTCGATGCCTTCGCTGTACAAGGTCAAGCATGCGGCGTTGTGGCCCAAGATAGCCTCGAAGAACATACGGCGCCAGCCATCTACAATGCCCTTCAAAACTTCTATGTAAACGGCATGCCTTGCGACGGCGGCGACCAAATCGTTGAGGACAGCGCTGACCGTTTCACATGGGTCGGCGATCACCGCTTACAAGCTGGCTACTGGCGCACTGCAGGTGTTGATCCTAAATTCATGATGCTCGCATACCAAACATGGTTTGAGGCCTTTGTGAAAGCTATCGATCCTGAATTCGAGCTTATCACCACCGAAGACAATGGCACCCGATTATATACAATCGCTAAAAAATAAATACCATTTCGTTCGCTAAAACGGACGAAAAACGACTGAAAATGGACGAAAACGTGCAAAAAACGAACGAAAGCGCGGGTGTAAAATTTTACACTCGCGTTTTTTATTTCTAATGATCCAATATATGTGCCTAAAAAAATTAGAACAGGCGTGTTCTATTTCCAGGCACCTAATATATGCGTCTAAAAAATTAAAACAGGCGTGTTCTATTTCTGGAGATCTAGTATATGTGTCTAAAAAAAATAGTACAGGCCTGTTTTATTTCCAGGCACCTAATATATGCGTCTAAAAAAATAGAACAGGCGTGTTCTATTTCTAGGGACCTAGTATATGTGTCTTAAAAATAGTACAGGCCTGTTCTATTTTAAAATTCCTTATAAAAGTGTAGCTATAGACACAGAATTGATAAGAAATATCAGTTATAATAGAACCATAAGGTAAATCATTACTCATATACTTTCAAATATAGGAGGTGCAGCATCATGGCAGGCACAGTAAAAAAAGATCTAGGTTTATTATTCCAAGGCTCTAACTACGTAATCGTAAAAAAAGGTGGCAAAGCAGGTGAAAAGGTAGAAAAACATAATCATCCTGAAGCCAATGTTATCTTTACTGTTGTTAAGGGCACAGTTCAAGTATTCCTTAACGAAACAGAAGAACATGTACTCGTACCGGGTGAAGTTCTCGAATTTAATGGCGATAACTACATTCAAGCAACGCTTGTTGAAGATAGCGAATTCATCGTAAACCTCGTTCATAAACCTGAATAAGATTATATAGATATGACCTCCTCCTCTCCTTAGTGTCTATATATAAAAAACACCTATAAGTGGTAAGTTATATAAAACAGTAACTATTACCATATATAGGTGTTTTTTTACATTCTTAGTCCTAATATCTTAATTTCATAACTGTATTTCTATAGAATATATTATTATCGCTTGCAGTTGCTTTCATAAGAGAATATACTAATTATGTAAGAGAGAAAGAAGGATTTACATGACACGCGAAGATTTAGAAACCTATATTCACAATCAATTTGAGGATACTACCACCAATACTCCTTGGACGCAGTTCCCGCATTACAAGGTGTACCGCCATCAAAGTAATCATAAATGGTTCGCCCTAGTCATGAATATTACTACCGATAAATTAGGATGGTCAAACATTCGGCCTATCGATGTGTTAAACATCAAATGCGAGCCCACCATGATTGGTGCCTTTCGTAAGGAACCAGGCATATATGCAGCCTATCATATGAATAAGGCCAATTGGCTAACCGTTTCTTTGGATGGCTCTGTGCCTACTGAAAAAATAAAAATGCTCCTCGACATGAGCTATCGATTGACTAAATAAAATACTAAATTCTTTATCTGCCCATTTAGCACATAAAATAAAACGAGCCTGGATTTATTCTAAGCTCGTTTTTTTGCTTTCACGTATTGTATTGTTTAATATTTATGAAATAACTTTCACCTATACTCGTAACATCATAGATGCACTTATTAAAAGTACAGTATATACAATAGCAATGATAATAATATGCATTGATGTGGTCTTTAACATTTGGCGGTATAATCCAAGTGAACAAAGTATATAATATAGGGCCAATACAAACGTAATGAGGCCTAAAATAAATTGAACACCAAACGCAATCATACCTGCTCCAGCAAGGCTCAATATAATAACAAGTACCGCACCGAGTAAGGACAATACGGTTATAGGTAAATCAAAGGCCATCGCATACGAAACGGCCATGAACGTATCCTTAAACATAAGATCACGATTACTAGTGGCTTTCACATAAAAATAGACCAATATCAACCAAAGCCCTTTTAGGAAAAACCAGGCAAAAATAAAACCTAAAATCGATACAATCGTATCTAGCATGGTCGCAGGCGTGATAAAAAATATGATACCATTTTCCACCACCGACAAACCAAGCATAATGCCAAACAAACGCAACATAAAAACTAGAGCTTGATCAAACGTACCATTCTCCATAATATACGGAATCCCCTTAGACCGCGGATACCGCATCAAACTCCAACAAACCTGCATAAAAGACATCTACAAAACCTCCTTCGCCGCCCTCAATTACAACTAAATCATACCATACCATAACAAACCAACCAACACAAAACACCCTGCGTCCCCTCTGTTTCTTAGTCTAAAAAAATTAATATCTATCTCTGATAGGGAAAACAGCCCCCTCTCGAAAAACGACTTGCTCCTTTTCCCCTACAGTCTAAAAAAATAATATTTTATCCAAAGAGATTAACGAAAAAAGGGATCCCCCTCTGAAAACGACTTTGGCCCTGTTCCGAAGGAACAGACCCGGCCGGTGGAGGCTTTCAGAGGGGTATCCCTTTTACCACACGTTAAAACGCTAGATAAGATATTATTTTTTTAGACGTTTAATTACTTCATCTGTAATATTTTCAACGTTACTATTTGCATCAGCTGCGCGGATTGTGTATGGGTCGTCTAATACAACGTCCATTTTCTTTTCAACGCGAACGGATTCGATAGCGTTATGAATGTTTTGCATCATAGGTTGTGCAATTTTATTCACTTCGTCATTTTCTTTTTGTAACAATGGAGCTACGGATTTATTGAATTCTGCTTCTGCTTGAGCTTGATCTTTAATTTTGTCAATTTCTTGCATTTTCTTTTCAATTTGTGGACGGTATTGTGCATCTACTTGTTGCATTTTCATGTCGAGTGCACCGTAACCAGGATAGCTATTTACAACTTGACTCATTTGCACTAAACCAATGTTAGCAGCGCTTGCCACAGCAGTGGTAGCGGAGATAGCACCAACGATAGCCAATGTTGTCAATTTTTTAGTTAATTTCATTTGAGATCCTCCTGAACAGTAAAGTTTCATTACACAAACATGTAATGCACTATTTTTACTATATCAAATCTAACTTGCTTTCACAAGTAAAAACCCTCAAAAATCATAGATGAGATATAGCATCTAATAATTAAATTGTATACTATTAAATAATAATAAGGGCCCATGAATTCATCATGAACCCTTATTAAAAATTTACTATCTATTATTGTTCGTCATTAAGATAGATATATTTATCGGATTTCAATTTAGACACGAGGTCAGGCACCAAGCCGATAAGGCGATCAAAGCTATTGCTGTAAGGATTGCCTTTAATGTTGAACAACTCGATGCGTTCGCCTTTGATCACGAGCACAGCGCTTGGTTCCATGCGAGCGCCGCCGCCACCGCCGCCACATTCATGGTTCTTGCCAGATGTATTGTGGTTTGTGCCAGTGCCGAAACCAAATGTTACGTCCACAAATGGAACCAATGTAGTATCGCCGATTTGCACCGCTTCACCGACTACAGTTTCCACCTTAATCATATTTTTGAACTTCTCAAAAAGGACTTCTAAATTTTCTTTTACGTTACTGTTCTCCATCGTAGTACCTCCACTGATGTCAACTATGCGTTAGCGGCTTGTTCCGCTTTCAATCGTTCTAATTCTTTCTTTTCTTTGCGCTTAACCCAAACGACCTTGACCGTTTCAGCTATGAGTGCACGCATTGGTTGTGAAAGCACGAATCGCGTGCCGTGCCATGCCAATGCGCCTAGAATAATGCGCCCTTTAATGTGGCCGCTACCTTCTAAATGCCAATTCAAATAATCAATCTCGATATGTTCAGCCTGTTCAGGCCAAATACTGTACAACATCGAAGCAAACATGCCACCCTTAAAAGGATCACCGATGCCGATACGCCCTTCTACAGCGATATCTCGTGGTTTAGAATGGTCATAACACCGCTTAGAAACAAGCAACAATTGACGCCACAATTCCGTATTCGTCACATGTTTCATGAACCAAAAGGTCGGGATTTTCGATTTAAAGCTAGCCACCGGATCATTAGGATCTGGTTTTTGAAAGCGCGATTTTACGCTATCTTTCAAGCCGTCTATTTTCGTAAATACCTTCTCTTTTACGGTGCCATCACTATTGAAAGTAACCTTTTCTACCACTTCATCATCAGGTTTCATCGTCGGGTTATCGCGAATTGAATCATATTGTGCAGCCCGCGCTTCAGCACCCTTATTATCACCCTTAGATGTATCAACACGTTCAACGCGAACCTGTTTACCTTGTGCATCTGATGTTTGCCCTGCACTGCGCGTAGCATCTAGGCTTTCACCAGAAGCACCAACGGTCGTCGGCTCAGTCGGTTCAGTACCGCCCTGGCCATCACCTTGCATGGCTTTCATCATCGCTTCCGCCTGCGCAGCCATCGGATCATTTTCAAATTCGTCAACAGCCTTCTGATATTCGTCATCAACCCGTTGTTGAATCCATTCATCGTATTCTTTCACAGGGCCTATTTTCTGCATACCTAATACATACAGTTGTTTAAAAAATGGTTTGCCCTGAAAATATGCGAGATGCAGCGACAATACGCGCCACAGCCATTTAACCGACAATTCTACGCGGTACGGCGTCCTGCCGTTCCATTCGATGCTATATGTGATTGGCGTTAGTAGGATAATCATGATCAGCGCTACGATGAGAAGCACTACGACGAGTGCCACAATAGCGACTATACTCAACCACATCACCTCCTTAGGTTATGGGATTTGTGAAAGTATACTCTAATTTTCAATGCCCTTGCGAGCCATTACACCTTGCATGTAATAATGCTTAACTTCCTTCATTTCCGTCACAAGATCGGCCACATCAAGAAGTTCTTGCGGTGCCCCGCGCCCCGTAAACACCACTTCGGTTTCCGGATTACGAGCCTCTAATAGAGCCTCCGTTTTTTTCCAATCAATGAGTTCAAAGAACAAAGCCATGTTATATTCGTCGAGAACCACCAAATCATAGTCGCCGCTAGATACAGCCTCTAACGCGCGTTCATAGCCCTTTTCAATAAGCGCTACATAATCCTTAGGCGGATTTCCCGATTCAAATACAACCACCTCATCACCCCATTTGGCGAGCTCATCCTTGCTCTTCATGCCTTCCTTGATGATAAAAAACGGTTTACCTACAGTTTCTAATGTAATATTTTTGAGGGTCGGTAAAATATTATGTTCACTATACACTTTAGACTTCATGAACTGTAAAAATAAAACCTTTTTGCCAGCGCCTATAGCTCGTATAGCGAGGCCGATCGCAGCCGTCGTTTTACCCTTGCCTTCGCCGGTATAAACTTGTACATAGGCCTTCATAGATATACCTCCGTTCATATACCATAATTGTACAATATTTATAGACGAAAAGGAATAGATATCCTTATTATGCAATATAATACATAAAAATCTGTTCCTTATTACAATTACATACATAAACATAAGGGATGAGGGTCCCGAAAAAACTCCACCGGCCGGGTCTGACTCCGGCCTACGGCCTTCGCAGGGCCAAAGTCGTTTTTTCAGGCCCCTCAACCCTTTTTATTAGTATACAAATCATATATGAGGAACAGATTTATTACCTGCCTTAATTCACAAAAAGGATATCTATTCCATCCCTTATACAGTAATCGTAGCAATTATGGTATATGAATTACTACCAACCCAGCCGTTTGGGAAGAGATGTAATGAATACTTGTTAGATAGATTCCTTATAATGTGTCTTAAAAAATAGAACAGGCCTGTTCTATTTTTTAAGACACATATACTAGGTCCCCAGAATTAGTACACGCCTGTTCTATTTTTTAGGGCACATATATTAGGTAGTCAGAATTAGAACACTCATGTTCTAATTTTTTATAAGGCATATATAAGCCAATCTCGTACACTTCTTTATCCTAAATTGTACAATGATATTTTATGCCAATTAGTCAACTAAATTTAGATAGAAAAAAGATAGACCCCTCCGGAAAATGATTTCGGGCTCCGCGAAGAGCAGTAGCTTCCCCACTCCCGCCAGTTTAGTAATTAGTAATACGCCAAAAAGGATACCCCCTGTTCGAAAACGACTTCGAGCTCTCCCTTATGCTAAGTTGTACAATGGTATTTTATGCCAATTAGTCAACTAAATTTAGATAGAAAAAAGATAGACCCCTTCTGAAAATGATTTCGGGCTCCGCGTAAGCGCAGTAGCTTCCCCACTCCCGCCAGTTTAGTAATTAGTAATACGCCAAAAGGGATACCCCCTGTTCGAAAACGACTTCGGGCTCCGCGTAAGCGCAGTAGCGTGTCGGCTTTCGAACAGGGGGTATCCCGTCTTATAGCATATTTAATTACTAATTGGCAAAAATACCATGGGATCTACCGCGGACCCATTAATCCGTACTTCGTAGTGTACGTGTGCACCAGTACTTTTACCAGTGCTGCCCATAAGGGCGATGACTTGGCCCTGTTTTACGGTCATGCCCGGTGTAACGAGAACGGCGCTATTGTGGCCATAGCGAGTCACAAATCCGTTACCGTGATCGATTTCTACGAGGTTACCATAACCTCCTTCGGTGTAGCCTGCAAATGTTACGGTACCCGCTGCAGTAGCAACGATAGGTGTGCCGTAATCGTCAGCGATATCAACACCTTCGTGAAATGCGCTAGCAGCACCGGTCACAGGATCGACACGAGTGCCATAAGGGGATGTAATAACACCCTTACTTGGCCAGATGCTTGGCGTTGTACTATTCGTATATCCACCAGAACCTGTGGTGTAGTTCAATTGTTGCAATGCAGCGATGTCTTGAGCCCCACCATCGCGCAAAATGTTTCGCATCGTGTAGAAGCTAACCAATAATTTTTGTGCATCCTTATCTAATTTAGATAGTCTTGCTGAAAGTTGCGCCGCACTTAGCGTGGGACTAATCTCATCGCTAGCGGCTTCCTGCTTTGGGTCAGAGCCATCGCTACCACCTTTAGATGGTGTGCCGGACTCAGCACCCTTCAACATTTGTTTGTTTTCTTCACTAATTTGATTTAAGTTTTGGATTTTCTTATCCAAAACTTCTGTTTTTTGTTGTAACAGTTTTAGTTGTTCTGTTTGCAATTGTGTTTGTTGACGCAATTGAACGATTTCTGCTTGTCGTGCAATGCCCCAAATGGATAAAACAAGTGCTGCTACAAATAAGATTACGGCCACTACAGCTACAATCTTCGCTTGTTTATGACTCAATGTAATGGTGCAATTATCACCATTCTGAGACACTACAGAACTCAAAATACTTGGTACTTTCAAAATGCCTTCCTTACTTTTAATCATTCCTCAACTCATCATGCATGTGCGTCCTATATGAACACGACAAGGCGATTTGGCTATTGAGAATGGATAACGCTTGCTAACGCTTCCTCATTCGTACGTTCCCCAAGCGCTTCATTTAAACTTTCTAATTCCTCTTGTGAAAGATTAACGAGACTTTTACCTTTCACAATCGGTTTACTGAAAATACGAGAGTCATTTCGGCCATAGATACTGGAAATGCAAACCCCATTATTATTGCCATCAAGCAATGTAAGGGCAAAGGACAAATCGTTGCCGATGTTATCAAATGCATTATACTTCTTAAAGCCGATTTTTTGCAATGTGTTGCCTTGAATATTGCGAATTTGAGTTTGTTCCTCAATCATATCCTGCAATCCCTTTGCAGCCTCGCGAATTTCAGTGATTTCTACTGAAAGTTTACGTTCTAGGCTAGCCCCATTTTCACCTTGCATGAAGAAATTGAACTTCTTCGTTAAGCTCCCTAATCTAATGTGTAGGATAATGCAATATACCAATAAAATAACGGCTAATACGCATCCTAATACACCGATATAGGGTTGTATAGATTCTAACATTCAAAACCCTTTCTATCTAATTCGTCCATAAACGGACTAATAGCACGTTCTAGTATACCATGTAATGACGCAATAAGTACACCATAATTCACAATAGGCGTACCTTGCATAACGGCACAATCAATGCGCCGTAACACCTCACGACGCGTCAACATACAAGCCCCGCAATGGATGATAAGATCATAACTGCTCACATCCTTAGGGAACGCACCACCGCTGGTAAATTCAAGCTGTAGATCCGTATGCCCCTTCTTTTTAAGCCACATCGGAATTTTAACGGTTCCAATATCATCGCATTGGCGACGATGTGTGCAGCCCTCACTGATGAGCACACGCGCACCAGGTTTCAAGTTGTTAAGGGCTTTCACCCCCGTTACTAAATCCTGCAATTTTCCCTTGAACCGAGCCATTAAGATTGAAAATGATGTTAATGGAATATCCGCAGGCGTCAACGCATTCACCGCTTCAAAGGCTTGCGAATCGGTGATGACAAGTTTTGGTTTTTGTGAAAGCTTATTGAGCATGGTCGGTAGCTCTTCTGTTTGGCACACCAAGGCAAGGCCTTTATGGTCCAAAATCTCACGAATTGTCTGAACCTGAGGCAAGATTAGACGACCCTTTGGCGCCGCCGAATCAATAGGACATACCAAAATGATAGTATCCCCTGGATCAACTAACCCTTGTAATAAAGATTGCTCGCCTTCTACATCAAGCGGTGTTAACCCTCCTAGCAAATCGAGCAATGTAAGACGATCCCGATTCGATGTAAAATCCGTAGAGCCTACGACAGTGGCAATAGCGGACAAATCGGGATATGTATCTACATAATTTAGGTTAGTATCATTACCATTGCTATCATTATCATGAGTGCTTTCACTATCAAAAGCGTTAATTTCATTGATGAATAATGCGATAGGCACATTGTTTTGTTTCAACTTATTAAGCCACATCATATCATCAGCAGTGGGCGCTTCATCATTACGCAACACATAGACAGCGAGATTGATTTTTTTGATAATTTCTTCGGATTTTTCAATGCGGAGAGCGCCCAGTTCCGATGTATCGTCAATAC
This sequence comes from Veillonella atypica KON, assembly GCF_002959915.1. GTDB lineage: Bacteria > Bacillota > Negativicutes > Veillonellales > Veillonellaceae > Veillonella > Veillonella atypica. Next base: position 171,062 of record NZ_PPDE01000009.1, read on the forward strand.
CCGCCGTATCGGTAATGACCACAGGGCCTAGAGGCAATATTTCCATAGACTTGCTAACGGGATCGGTCGTAGTACCTGCCACTTCAGACACAAGGGATACTGGTTGATCCGTTAGCATATTAATTAAGGTCGACTTACCCGCATTACAACGTCCAAAAAAGCCGATGTGTATGCGATTCGCCTTTGGTGTTTGTTCCATTATACGCGAAACTCCATTGTTTCTTCATGTTCTGTGCTCTCCTGAGCATCCATATATGCAATAAGACGTTCTAATTCAGTTTCAGAGCTAAAGGCAATTTCAATTTTACCTTGTACCTTCTTACCAGCTCTAAATTTAATAGATACTGGAGAACCTAGGCTCAATTTTAAACGATCTACCAATGCGCGAACCTCAGCTGTATCATGTGGCTCTGTAGTGTCTTTAGACTTAGTCTTTTTAGACATCATGGCTTTCACAAGCTGTTCTGCTTGACGAGCGCTTAACTCGCCCTCTTTAATGCGCTCTGCGGCTTCTACTTGTTGCGCTGCACTACGTAGAGCCAACAAAGGTCGAGCTTGACCAACAGTTAAATCGCCTTCAATTAAATCTTTTTGAACAGATGCAGCTAATTTCAAAAGGCGCATCATATTGGCAATATATGAACGGCTACGTCCAAGGCGTGCAGAAATCATCTCCTGAGTTTGCTTATACGTATTCATCAAACCTTGATACGCCAAAGCTTCTTCAATAGGATCCAAGCCTTCACGTTGGAGATTTTCTACCAAAGCGACTTCTGTCATTTCCTCTGTATTATAATTTTTTACAACTACAGGTACTGTTTCTAGGCCCACCATCAATGCCGCGCGATAGCGGCGCTCACCGGCTACGATTTGGTATTTATCCTTTTGCTTGCGAACGACGATTGGTTGAAAAATGCCTAGATTCTTAATGGACTCAGCCAAAGTAGCTAAACTTTGTTCATCAAAATTCTTACGTGGTTGATCCTCATTAGGAATTACATCCCCTATAGGCAACTCGTGAACTTCACGTTCAGGTAAAGCCGTCTCTATGGACTGCTCTCCCATCATTGTTGCTAATGTTTTTCGTTCCTTTTTCTGTTTCATCGCCATAATAATCCCCAATCTATTAGTACTTTCACACCGCATATATAAAATGCAGCACAAACCAATATACAGTTTGTGCTTACATTACATAATCATATTTATTTAGTCTATTCTATACCAATTATTTCGTTTTCTTAGAATCTCGAATAACCTCTTTAGCTAATTTAGTGTAAACAGCTGCACCCTTTGATTTCGAATCATACACAATAATCGGTTCCCCATAACTTGGTGCTTCACTGAGGCGAACATTTCGAGGAATAATTGTTTTATACACCTTAGTACCAAAGAACGATTTTACCTCATCTGCCACTTGGACAGACAAATTAGTACGTCCATCAAACATAGTGAGTAACACACCTTCAATTACAAGGTCTTTATTAGAAGTTTGTTGCACGATTGTAATCGTCTTAACAAGTTGACTAACACCTTCCAAGGCATAGAATTCAGTTTGAATTGGAATCAAAACACTGTCAGCCGCTGTGAAAGCATTCAATGTTAGTAAACCAAGAGATGGCGGGCAATCAATGATGATAAAATCATACTCATCACGTACAGAAGCAATGGATTTTTTCAAAATTGTTTCACGTGAAACAATCCCTACTAATTCTACTTCAGCACCAGCCAATTGAATCGTTGCAGGCGCTACAAAAAGCTTTGAAAGCATTGTAGGTTGAATAACATTAGCAATGTCTTCGCCATCTATCAACACATCGTGAATACATAATTCCAAATCATCTTTTTCAATACCTAATCCAGAACTAGCATTACCCTGCGGATCCAAATCTATTAATAACACCTTTTTACCTGCATCAGCTAAACAAGCACTGAGATTAACAGATGTTGTAGTCTTGCCTACACCGCCTTTTTGATTAGTAATCGCTATTACTTTGCCCACAAAATTCACCTCAACTTTACGTTCAAAAATATTTCATTTCATTATAACATAGGGCACGCAAAAGAAATAGAACTTTATAGGTATGACCATCATTTTTCAAATAAAATCTAATAACAAATAAGAATGTTTCACGTGAAACATTCCAAAAACATATGTTCACCAACATGATATATGAGCTTATAAATTTATTTGATTATGTGTTATCACTTAATTGATTTACACTATTAGGTATAAAATGTTTACGTATAACTTTTTTCTATGGACGCACCTTAATAAATTATATGAAGCTATGACCTTTACAGTATATATAGATATATTTATACTTATAAAAGACAGTATTTTAATAGGTTTAACATTTTAACCATACAATCTATTTTATTTTTAAAGGAGGCGTTTCACATGCCCATTTATAACGGAATGCTTCCCGTCATCAACAAGGATGAAGTAAAGCGATATGCAGGACTTCGTCATGCCGAAGATTTTCCAGAAAAATTCGTCGATGAAGCTTGTAAAGAAATCCAATTATTAGCGACGCCAAAAGGTGTCTACCAAGAATATGATTACGATGCAGAAAATAAAGTTATTTTAAGTAATCCGCCGCTCAAAATTGAAGGCTCCATCATTGAAAAACATCTTGAAAAATCTACAAAGGTGTATGTGCTAGGTGTTACAGTCGGCGAAGACGTTGAAAGACGTAGCGAACAGCTATTCAAACAAGGCAACTACACCGTAGGTCTCTTACTAGATGCAGCTGCAACAACTGCAGTTGAACAAGTGGCTGACCAAGTTAACGAGGTAATCAATAACATTGCTAAGAAACAAGGTTATGCACCTACATGGCGTTTTAGCCCAGGCTATGGCAACTGGCCTTTAGAAATTCAACCACAACTTGGTAAAATCATCAAAACCGAACAAATCGGACTACAAGTTACAGAAAACTTCTTATTATTTCCAAGAAAATCCGTAACAGCTATTATCGGTTTGATGCCAGGAGATCAATGCTTGACAACAAAACGCGGTTGTAGCTCTTGCTCACAAAAAGATTGTCAATCAAGAAAACTTCCAGAAAAAGCAGCAGCTACAAAACCAGAAACAAGCAAAACAACAGCCGAAGCATCTGGTATAGCTATGAAAGCACAACCAACAGAATAAAATTTTAACACACGATGTTTCACGTGAAACATTACCTTGTACATCTGTACCATTGTACCCATTCTGTACCATTGTACCCATGTGCAATCAAAAATGTTTCACGTGAAACAATTCATTTATAGTATTAGTAATTGAAATGTAGGTCACCAAGGTTCTGAGCCCGACTTTGCTAGGTCGAGGCCCTTGGCCGACGACCGTTAAGGCGGTGGAGGGCGAATGTCCTTGGTGACCTACATTTCAATATATAAAGGATGATTCACATGTACATTTTTGACGGCGCTATGGGTACAATGCTCCAAGCAGCAGGCCTAGAAGAGGGTTATTGCCCAGAATTATTTAACGTGGAACGACCAGAAGTGGTAAAAAATATCCACGCACAATATTTACAACATGGTAGTGATGTAATTACTACTAATACATTTGGCGCATGCGGCCTTAAATTAGAAGATTACGATTTACAAGATCGTGTAAAAGAAATAAATATAGCAGCTGTAAAGGTTGCCAAAGAAGCAATTGCAGAGTTCAAGCCATCCGCTCGTGTAGCCGGTTCTATGGGCCCTACAGGACGGTTTTTACAACCATTAGGTAATATGAGCTTTGATTCTATTTATGATACATATAGAGAACAAGCAGAGGCTTTGATTGAAGGCGGCGTTGATTTCATCATTATCGAAACGATTATCGACGTACAAGAAATGCGTGCCGCTCTATTAGCATCTTTGGATGCTCGTGAAGCAGCAGGTAAGACTAAAGAAGATGTACAAATTATCTGTCAATTTTCTTTCAGTGAAGACGGTCGTACCATCACTGGTACACCTCCAGAGGTTGCCACAACTATCGTAGAGGCAATGGGGGCCGATATCATCGGTATTAACTGTTCTCTTGGACCTGAACAAATCACACCGCTTATTGAAAAAATCGCTAGTGTTACTAATTTACCAATCATCTGCCAACCAAACGCCGGTATGCCACAACTCATTAACAAGCAAACGGTATTTCCGCTTTCAGCAGAAGACATGGGCCCATTGATGATTCCAATTGTTGATGCTGGTGCAAGTTATGTAGGTGGCTGCTGTGGTACAACACCAGCGCATATTCAATCAATTTCTGACGCTGTGAAAGCACATACGCCTAAGGAACGTGCTCATATTGAACCAAAAACGGTGATTACAAGTCGTACAAAATTGCTTGAATTAGGTCATAATGTAAAGCCATTGATTATCGGCGAACGTATCAATCCAACAGGCCGTAAGGTGCTCGCTCAAGAACTACGGGACGGTTCTTTCATTCGTGTAAAACGCGATGCCTTAGACCAAGTAGAAGCAGGTGCAGATATCCTCGATGTGAATATGGGGGTAGCCGGTATGGATCAAACACCTTTGATGGAAAAAGCCATCTTCGAATTATCCATGCTTGTAGAAACGCCATTATCCATCGATACATTGGATCCTAAAGCCATGGAGGTAGCCCTTAAAAACTATCCAGGCCGCGCCCTTATCAACTCTGTAAATGGAGAAGAGGAGTCAATCACACATGTTATGCCTTTGGCTAAACGCTACGGTGCTGCATTACTTTGTTTGCCACTTTCCAGCGGTGATTTACCAGAAAAAGCAGAGGACCGTGTCGCTTTAGCTGAAAGCATCGTAAATCGCGCTTATAACTATGATTTACAACCTCATGACCTTTTACTCGATCCATTGGTATTAACACTTGCTAGTGGGGAAGATAGTGCACGACAAACTCTAAAAACATTGCGTTTATATAAAGAAAAATTTGGTTTCCCAACAGTTATGGGCCTATCCAATATTTCTTTTGGTATGCCACAACGTCCATACTTAAACGGTCAGTTCTTAACAATGGCACTCGCATCAGGCTTAACTACGCCAATTATGAACCCACTTAACTACGCCGCTAAAAAGGCATTCGTATCAAGCTCCACACTTCTTGGTTGGGATCCAGGATCTGCCGAGTTCATTAAAGAATACGGCTACGAAGACGAAGCAACAGCGCCAGGCAATGCGGCGCCAAAAGGTCCAGATAAAGCATCCTTTGATAGCAACGACCCATTAGCCAATATCCGCGCTTGTGTAGAACAAGGCGAAAAGGAAGCCATTGTTGATCTTGTAAAAAAAGCATTAGCTGACGGCATGGATCCATTGGATATTACGAAAAAAGGGCTTTCAGAAGCCATGAACGTAGTAGGGGACAAGTTTGGCTCTGGTAAATTATTCTTGCCACAAGTTATGCTCGCTGCGGAAACGATGCAAGCTGCTTTCAACACTATCAAAGAAATCATTCCAGCCAGCGACAGTTTAGATAAAGGAACCGTTGTTGTAGCCACTGTTAAGGGCGATATTCACGATTTAGGCAAAAATATCGTAGCCGCTTTACTTGAAAATAATGGTTACAAAATCGTCGATCTCGGCAAGGATGTTGACCCTGAGGTCATCGTACAAGCCATTAAGGACAACAAGGCGGCCCTCGTAGGCATTTGTTCCTTGATGACGACCACAATGCCTCAAATCGACAATACCATCGCTGCTATTCGTGCAGCCGGCCTTAAAACGAAGGTCATGGTTGGTGGCGCCGTAGTATCCCAAGATTACGCTGACCAAGCGGGCGCAGATATTTACGCCAAGGATGGTATCGCGGCTGTAAACCACGCGAACGATTTCTTTGAAACTTTGAAATAATGGCTAATCCAGGCATATAATATAGGTAATACTCATGGTGAAAGCCCCAAATAATGCTCACATAACGCATATGAGGCTTTCACCATACATAGAATAGATAAGAGGTATATGATGACATTACGTGAGAAACACCAAAAAGGCCAGTTCACCATCACCGTTGAATTGGACCCACCTAAAAGCAGTTCTGCTCAAAAGGTTTTTGAACAAGCAGCGCGCCTAAAAGGCAAGGTTGATGCCATAAACATTGCGGACAGCCCTATGTCTAAAATGCGCATGAGCCCTATTTCCTTGTCCTATTTATTGCAACATAATGAAGGCATCGAAACGATTTTCCACCTCACATGCCGTGATCGCAACATCATAGGCTTACAATCCGAACTGCTCGGTGCTGCAGCACTTGGTGTTAATAACATTTTGACACTGACAGGCGATAAGCCAGACCATGGCGACCATCCATTCGCACAATCCGTATTTGAAGTGGATTGCATGGGCTTACTAAATATTGCTAAAACATTGAACAGCGGTAAAGATTTAGCAGGTAACGACCTCGATGAACCTACGAACTTCTACATTGGCGCTACAGGTAATCCCGGTGCTCCTGATTTAGAAATCGAACGTCAAAAACTAGCTGCTAAAATCAAAAATGGTGCCCATTTCGTGCAAACACAACCTATCTATGATTTAGAACAAGCTAAACGCTATATCGACAAAATGTCTGAATTCAATGTACCTATTATGCTTGGTTTGATTCCTCTTAAAAGCTTTAAAATGGCAACATACCTTCATGAAAAAGTACCTGGAATCAACCTTACCCAAGACATTCTAGACCGCGTAGAAAAAGGCGGAAAAGAAGCGGGTACAGAAATCGCCATCGAAACCTTGGAACAAATCAAGAAAATCGCTGCAGGCGTACATATCATGCCGCTTAATGATATAGATACGACTTTGCATATTATTGATCACGTGTAAATCTTAAATAACAGCAAAAGTGCTCCCAACAGCCTCCTAAAAATGACACGCTATCGCGCTAAAGCGGGACCCGAAGTCATTTTTAGGAGGCTATTGGGGGCTTCTTTATTCTATAATTAAGCAAAAACGTGATCAATAATATGCAAATCTTAAAAGAACAGGGAACAAATCAAAATAGATTTGTTCCCTGTTTTGTTTCCGATATAGCCGTTAGTGTTAATATGCTACAATCTTTTCCTATTTATTGTTACCTATAACATATAGTTTAATCTAAAAACACCTTTCAAAAAACGACTTTGGCCCTGCGGAGGCCGATAGGCCGGAGTCAGACCCGGCCGGTGGAGGCTTTTTGGAAGGTGTTTTTAGATTGCTTACATTAATGAAAAAGATTGTAGCATATTATAATAACGGTTTATCCTTTATCTCTTTTGGTTTTCTCGGATATTTCCCAGGTGTTTTTCCTGTTTTCTTGATGTACACGATAGCTCGTTTATCGTCTAGTGTCGGTAAGGTCACGGTTCTTACATCTTCGATGGATGCTTTTAATGTGCTGAGGGCTTTATCAGATTCGCCGACTTCTTCTTCGTAGATAGCACCTTTTAAGGCGATAACATAGCCGCCTTGTTTAACGTAGGGCACGGTCCATTCTAATAAGATGGGCAATCTCGCAACGGCACGGCTTGTGGCGATATCAAAGCTTTCACGATAGTCCTGATGACTCAAATCCTCAGCACGTCCATGTAAGGTCTTGCAGTTCGTCAATTGCAATTCGTCGATAACGGTCTCAAGGAAGGTAAGGCGTTTCTTGAGGGAATCAAACAAGGTCACGTGCAAGGTTCTATCATAGATGGCCAACGGAATGCCAGGGAATCCAGCACCGGTTCCGACGTCGATAATGGAGGACCCAGATTTGATAATTTTCGAATCATAACAAGATAGGGAATCAATCATATGCTTAACCACGACTTCCTTCATATCGGTGATGCCCGTCAGGTTGAGATATTTATTTGTTTCAATCATGCGTGCATAGTACACGTAGAAATCTTTTGCTTGCTGCTGCGTGCATGACAATCCAAATGTTGCCATTTGTGAAAGCATATATTCAACAAACTCAGATTCACTAGCGATAGGCACATCATATTTTTCTTTCATCGGTGCTCCTAACTATATGTATATAATTCAGGATAAAATTCATTTATTCGCGCTGTAAGACCCATTTATGTGCTTCTATGATAAATTATATACAAATCACTCAAAAAAGAGCATACAAGCGAAATATAAGAGTCATATTTGTATCTATTATACCATATTCTCAATATATTCTCATTTATTATATAAATAAAAGTGCAAAAAGAGGAGGTACGCATAAAAATCTTATATCATCTAAACCGCCTCATAATTGTAAACCTATTTTATTAGCCTTCTAACACATCCTTTTCTAATTTTATATATCTTATTTCTACCATTCAAATTTTACTGTTTATCTATAATTTATCACTATGAATTTTTCTTCACATATAGATTATTTTGTCTATTCTGAATGTACACTTAGTGTATTTCTCTAGTGTACATATTTTACTGGTATAATAATAAGTACTTTATAAATATTCATATAAATATACAAACTTTTACGTATATACTCACTTTTACATTTATAAAAAATAAAGCTTGCTAATGGTATCATTTATAGATACACTACAATCAATAGGAGGTGATACCCATGAAACAAAAATGTATGTGGTTCTTATTTAAACTTGGGCTATCCTTATTTACTCCAGATTATATGAGTCAAGGTCGCGAAGTCAATGAGCATCAGGAACGGGAAACCTTATAACAGAAAAAGCTAGTTAATCAAACGATTAGCTAGCTTTTTCTATGTAATCACATATTCTATTTATTCCTATTGTATTGTTCTAGTTGAATCAACAGTACAGACACATCCGCTGGGGATACGCCAGAGATACGGCTGGCTTGGCCGATGGAGTGAGGGCGAATTTTGTTGAGCTTTTGTTGCGCTTCAAGGGAAATACCTTTAATTTCTGTATAATCCCATTCTTTTGGAAGAATTTTTTCTTCCAGTTTGCGAACCTTCTCAACTTGTTCCATTTGCTTTTTGATGTAACCTTCATAGGTAATGGCAATATCCATAGCTTCTTCTACGTCAGGTGTAAAGCGTTTCAAATCGAATGCATCAGCTACGGTAGCATAGGAGAGTTCGTTACGTTTTACCAAATCATATGCGTGGATGCCTGTTTTGATAGGGGCTGTGCCCAAGCTTTCAAGCAAGGCTTGCGTTTCCTTGGACGGATTGACAGGTGTGTTGCGCAACAATTCCAGGCCTTCTTCGATGGCCGCTTTTTTAGCTGTAAATTTAGCCCAACGATCGTCTTTCACAAGGCCGATTTCACGACCTTTTTCGGTAAGGCGCATGTCCGCATTGTCTTGACGAAGCAATAGACGGTATTCACTACGGCTCGTCATCATGCGGTATGGTTCGTTGGTACCTTTTGTTACGAGATCATCGATGAGAACGCCAATGTATGCTTCGGAGCGAGCAAGGATGAAAGGTTCCTTACCTTCAAGCCATAAAGCAGCATTAATACCAGCCATGAGGCCTTGTGCAGCCGCTTCTTCATAACCAGATGTACCATTGGCTTGACCGGCAGAGTAGAGGCCTTCAATATGTTTCACTTGAAGGGCTGGCGTCAATTGTGTTGGGTTCAAGCAATCGTATTCAATAGCATAGGCAGGACGCATGATTTCGACGTTTTCAAGACCAGGAATGGTGCGAAGAAATGCGTATTGTACGTCCATAGGAAGGGATGTACTCATGCCTTGTACATACATTTCATTTGTGCCCATTCCTTCTGGTTCTACGAATAATTGATGGCGTTCTTTATCGGCAAAGCGCACCACCTTATCTTCGATGGAAGGGCAGTAGCGCGGGCCAACACCTTCAATTTTACCGCTGTACATAGGAGCACGATGAATATTGCTTTTAATAATCTCATGCGTTTCCTTATTCGTATACGTCAACCAGCACACATCTTCGTTGCGGTTAATCCATTCGTCCATAAAGGAAAAGGCATGATGATGTGCATCACCTTCTTGAACGGCCATATTTTCAATATTAAGCGTCCGTTTATCTACGCGGGCTGGCGTGCCAGTCTTAAAGCGCATCAATTCAACGCCATTATCTAGTAGGGATTGAGAAAATTGTTCCGCTACCCGTTGCCCATTTGGGCCACCTACATAGTCGATATCGCCGATGAGGATTTTACCTTTCAAATAGGTCCCTGTACAAAGAATGACAGCCTTAGCGCCATAGAATTCGCCAAGCTCAGTAACGATGCCCGTTACCTTGCCATCCTCAACCTTGAGCTCCGTAACCATGATTTGCTTAACATTGAGATTATCCGTATTTTCCAAAGTATGTTTCATCAAATGTTGGTATTTAATTTTATCCGATTGGCAGCGCAAGGAATGCACGGCAGGGCCTTTACCCATGTTGAGCATACGCATTTGAATGGCCGTAGCATCCGCATTGATACCCATTTGACCACCCAACGCATCGAGCTCATACACAAGATGGCTTTTACCAGGGCCGCCAACGGCAGGGTTGCACGGCATAAGTGCAATATTATCCAAACTGATGGTCGCCATCAACGTGCGATGACCCATGCGGGCGCAGGCGAGGGCCGCCTCACAACCAGCATGACCGCCACCGATGACGATGACATCATAATTATCTACAGTATACATATCTATTGAATTCCTTATATTTATTACTTATTTTGAAATGTATATGGAATGATAACTTCCAAAAAACTCCACCGGCCGGGTCTGACTTCGGCCTACGGCCTTCGCAGGGCCAAAGTCGTTTTTTGAAAGCCATCATTCCATATCTACATTACTTACCGAGACAAAATCTACTAAATAATTCATCTATCATGCTTTCACGAATTGTATCGCCCGTGATGTCGCCTAGTAGTTCCCAGGCGCTGCGCAAATCGGTCGCTACAAAGTCCACAGGCATGCCCATGTCGATGGAGGAGAGGGCTTCTTCGACTTGAGCCTTTGCTTGTTCCATGAGGCTGATATGGCGCACGTTACTAATCATGGCGCTGTTGTCTTGTTTTACGCGACCGCCATAGACGAGTTCTTGTACCCATTTAGAGAGAACTGCAGAGCCTTCGCCGTCTTTGGCACTAATGCGTTCGATAGCTGTAAAATTACCGTGTTCTTCAATATTTTCGTCTGTAACGACTTGTGCCACGTCGGACTTATTAAGGAGTACCATGGTATTCAAACCGCTCACAGAGGTCAAAATTTCGATTTCTTCAGAGGTCAATGGGGTAGACCCGTCGATAACGCAGAGCACGATATCTGCTTTGTTGATATAATCGCGAGCACGCTCCACACCGAGGGCTTCTACCGTATCTTGTGTGTCTCGAATACCTGCCGTATCAATGAGGCGCAATGAAATGCCTTCTACGGTCATATATTCTTCAATACTGTCCCGCGTCGTCCCCGGAATATCCGTTACAATAGCGCGGTTTTCGCGCAAGAGAGCGTTCATAAGGCTCGATTTACCTGCATTTGGGCGGCCTACAATAACCGTCGTAATACCGTCGCGAATAAGGCGACCTGTGTTCGCTGTAGACAAGAGTTCATCCATAGCTTTCAAAATAGGCTCTAGCTGCTCACGAACCTCTTGGCTCGTTACATCCTCGATATCCTCTTCTGGATAGTCGATAGTTACCTCTAAATGAGCAATCATGGCGATGAGCTGTTCACGCACATCTTTTACAAAGGACGAAACTGTGCCGTCCAGCTGCGATACAGCAAGAGAGAGGGAGTCCTCTGTTTTTGCTTCAATAATATCAATGATTGCCTCCGCTTGGGTGAGGTCGATACGTCCGTTCATAAAGGCGCGCTTCGTAAATTCGCCGGCCTCTGCCATGCGCACATCGTGATTGACGAGCAATTTCAAGATTTGTCGAACCGGCACAATACCGCCATGACACTGAATTTCTACCACGTCTTCTGCGGTGTAAGAATGAGGGCCCTTCATTAATAACACAAGAACCTCGTCGATGATCTTGTTCGTCGCTGGATCCACAATAGTCCCGTATTGAATCGTTCTATTTTGGCGGTCCATCAACGGCACGGTGCCAGCGCTCTTGAACAGGCTATTTACAATAGGAAAACTATCCTTACCGCTGACCCGAATAATACCAACCCCGCCGATGCCGGGCGGCGTCGCAATGGCCGCTATTGTATCATCTATATACATAAAAATCTCCGTACTTCGAATCTCTTTAATTTCTTCGCCTGTGAAAGTTAAACTAAACCAATCTTACCCATGCGAAGATTACCTTAAGTTAGCTTTCACCATAACTTATTGATTGCGATAACGATGGTGTTCCAAAACCTCCACCGTACCTATATTAGAAATTAGAAAAGTGATGCCAGTATTCCGAAACCGACTTTGGCCCTGCGAAGGCCGTAGGCCGGAGTCAGACCCGGCCGGTGGAGGTTCTCGGAATACAGGCATTACTATCATTATTTCTTATATGAAATCACAATGTGACGGAATGGTTCATCACCAGCGGATTCTGTGACGATGTGTTTATCATCATGCAACGCCGTATGAATGATTTTGCGTTCAAATGCATTCATAGGTTCTAAGGAAACCTTTTGACGGTTACGTTTTACCTTAGCTGCAAGGCGTTTTGCAAGATTAATCAACGTTTCTTCACGACGAGCACGGTAATTTTCCACATCCACCACGATGTGACAATGGCCAGATACCTCTTTGTGAGCTACCAAATTCGTTAAATATTGGATAGCATCAAGGGTTTGACCGTGTTTACCAATCAAGATACCAAGGTCTTCACCATGTACTTGGAACGTGATTTTATCACTGGTAAACATCTTTTCAATCATCACGATAAGTCCCATTTGAGCAAACATCTTTTCAAGGAATTCCTTACCTTTTTCAGCGATGATTTGTTGTGTTTCTTTTGAAAGCTCTTGTTTAGCTTTCACAGATATCGGTGAATCATCAACAGATTCAGCCACATCGCGTTCATCAGTCGCAACAGGCACATCCGACACAGCATCAGAAGTCTCAGCGATGACTTCTTTTTCTTCTTCCGTAGCCGCAGCTGCTACCATTGTATAGAACAAACGAACCACAGCTGGTTTACGTCCAATACCTAAAAAACCATTAGAAGGTTGTTCAATAACCTTTGTTTCTACCAATTCACGGCCATCTATAGAAAGTTCTGCAACCCCTTTAGCGATGGCATCTTCAATCGTTTTAGCAGATACATCGATAAATTCCATAGTGCCTCCTATTTATTAGCTTCTAAGCCTTTGTAAATGAAATGTTGTTGCACCAATTGGAACACATTGGATACAATCCAGTAAATAACAAGACCAGATGGGAAGTTCAAGGAAATGTAACCGATGAACAATGGCATAAAGATTTGCATAATCTTTTGTTGTTGTGCAGCGGCACCACTAGCACCCATACCAGTTTGTCGGGACATAAGCCATGTGGACAAAGCACTCAATACTGGCAAAATGTAGTATGGATCTGCTTCGCCAAGGCTAGGAAGCCATAAGAAATGTTCGAATTCAGGATTGTAAGGATATCCTTGCAATGCGTAGAAAATAGCAATCAAGAACGGCATTTGCACCAATAAAGGCAAGCAGCCAGCCAATGGGTTTACGCCCATTTCTTTGTACATAGCGCCCATCTCAGCTTGTAACCGTTGAGGGTCGTTTTTATATTTTTCTTGAAGCTCTTTCATGCGAGGTTGTAACTCTTGCATTGCTTTCATAGATTTAATTTGTTTTACTGTCAACGGCGCTAAAATCGCTTTAATAATGACAGTAATGATGATAATAGCCACCCCATAGCTTGGGAAGCCGACCATGTCAGTAAAGTTGAAAGCATATGTCACAAGTGTGCGCATAAATTCAACTAGATAGTTAAAAATTTCCATTGTTTCTCCTTCGAGTGCAGGTCTAAATTGAGTTCCTTCGCGCATCCATATATCGTTATGGTATGGTCTAAATTTCATCCATACAGATGCTCAGGTATTTCCAAAACTGTGCTCACTCAAACTAATGTCAATTGTGAAAGTTGTACTAGTCTTATCTTTCACCAATACCAAATTAAGGAACAGGATCATACCCGCCCTTGTGGAATGGATGACAACGCAAAATGCGTTTTAGCCCAAGCCAGCTACCTTTCAAAGGCCCATATTTTTCAATGGCCTGCAGTGTATATGCGGAACAAGTGGGATAATATCGGCAACATCCCGGTTTGAGAGGGGAAATGGCAATCTGATAGAAGCGAATAACGAGCCATAAAACAAAGGTAACCCCTCGTTTTATAAGATTTAATAAAGTTATACATGTATCTTTCATAGAATTCACCATGATTGGATTAGCGTATGTATCTAAGACATTTCCACCAAATCCATATACCTCATAATACGCGAATAGGACCAAAGCATAGCGCTGTCCATGCTTGTGGTCCTATATAGGATTATACTAAGAGCTTGCTTTTACGCAATAAGTACAGTATTTCCTTTTCCGCTCGTTCATAGGTTGCGTCCTTCAGAGGGCCACGTCCAACGATAACAATATGATACCCTTCGCGAATTTGATGCTGATTGAGGCGATATACCTCTTTCATAAGGCGACGTGCTCGATTGCGTTCAACCGCACAACCCACCTTTTTACCCGTCACAAATCCGATGCGAGTCTTTTGCTTCGCTACAGGCATACGATATAACACACATAGGCGTCCTACCTCGTACTTACCATGCTTATACACAAGGCGATATTCATTATTGTTTATAATACGTCTCGTTTTATCTAAGCGGTAATCCATTGTATCGTCCGAGTCCTATAGAATAGAAAAACTTGGCAAGAGCGCCAAGTTTTCTGAAAGCTCTTGCTGAGCCATTATATTATGCAGATAAGCGTTTTCTGCCTTTAGCACGTCTTCTTTTTAATACGAGACGGCCACCGATAGTTTTCATGCGTTCACGGAAACCATGGGTACGTTTTCTCCAAAGAGTATTTGGTTGATATGTACGTTTCATTAGTAAAACACCTCCTCGTTATATATTTGTTTTACTTATACCATAACAGGGTAATTATAGAGGGAAAACGCAAATCTGTCAATAAAAAACAGGTGTTTTCTTAGCATTTTTAGTATGTGCGAAACCGATATCACACTATTTTTGAATATATAATTTGTTTGCTGCCAATATTTTCATAATTTAGTAATGAGGAAAGGACCATGATTTTTCGCTCCACCGGCCGGGTCTGACTCCGGCCTGCGGCCTTCGCAGGGCCAAAGTCGCTGCAAAATCATGGCCCTTTCCTCATTCTACTGTAACTATGAAAACGTCAAACAAATTATATTGCATTCAAAGATCATCCTATCGGTTTCGCATCGCTAAAAACAAACAAGTAAATACCTGTTTTTTTATTGAAACAGATTGCGCGCACCTTCCCTTGGCGGGGAAGACAAAATCTACTATTTTAGAGCAACATACATACACCTCTTTTGAAATAGAACAGGCCTGTTCTATTTTCCGAAACACCCTATACACATACCTATTTCGAATTAGTACACGCCTGTTCTATTTTTCGGTACACCCTATACACATACCTATTTTGAATTAGTACACGCCTGTTCTATTTTCCACAACACCCTATATACATACCTATTTCGAATTAGTACACGCCTGTTCTATTTTTCAAAACACCCTATACACATACCTATTTTGAATTAGTACACGCCTGTTCTATTTTTCAAAACACCCTATACACATACCTATTTTGAATTAGTACACGCCTGTTCTATTTTCCCCATTCCCATATGAAATTTGTTTATTTTGACTATTTTTGATCAAAAGAGGTGAGGTTATCATTTTTTTGCGACTTTGGCCCTGCGGAGCCCGTAGGGCGGAGACAGACCCGGCCGGTGGAGTAAAAAAATGATAACCTTACCGACCTACGCAAAAATACGAAAATAAACAAATTCCATAAAAGTTATCCACAGATTGAATGACAATCTTCCTCATTTTTGGTACAATCATAATTGAAATTGGTAAAAAATATATATTTTTATAAGTTTTTTTCGGATAGTTTAGAAAAGTTATCCACATTTTTTCTCTTTTGACCTGTGAATAGTATAAACTCAGTATTTATAAGGTTAGAAGGGAATTTTATTTTCTCTTATTCACAAGTTGTGCACAGGTTATTCACAGGCATTTGTGGTTTTTCCACAGTTTTAGAATAAGTTATGCACATAATAACGAAAGTTATACACATTTTTAGTAAAAGTTATACACAAGAGGAACAAAATGCAAGCAGCTGATATTAATGATATATGGGAACGTATATTACAAGTAGCAAAACAAACACTGCCGCCTGCGATTTATTCAAGTTTGAGTACTTCTCTCATACCGATGAGTATAGATAATAATTCTATACACATTGGGGTTATGCAGAGTTTTATAAAAAGTGTCATCGAATCTCAGCAAACGGTAAGTAAGTTGTTAACAGATGCCATCAAGCAAGTGACAGGCAAAGAATTAAATATGGTTTTATTGGATTTGTTTCCACAAAAGGATGATGTTCCAACAGCACCGCATGTAGCAGATACTTTCACAGAGAATACTGCAGAAAATACTAGTACGAACACTATAGAAAATACGGTGGTAAGTGACGTGGACAATATCGATAAAAAATCCTCTAAACCTGCAAAGCAGGAGATTCCATATCAAGAGGAATTTTACACACCGGTGTACGCAGATCCTGTGTATATCCAGCGTAAAGAGGTGGACGAGTTAATTCCAGATGAACCGATGTTTCCTGTAGAGCAGCCACAAATGGTGCAAACGTTGCAATCTACGGATATTCCTATCGATTTGTCATCATCACAGCTCAACAGTGGGTATCGATTTGATAATTATATTACAGGCAATGCAAACCGCATTCCTTTTGGAGCAGCCCAAAATGTGTCGGAACATCCTGGTGGTGATTATAATCCGCTTTTTATTTACGGTCCATCGGGCCTCGGTAAAACGCATTTGATGCACGCCATCGGCAATGCCATCGTTGAAAGATATCCCAATCTCAAGGTAATGTGCACAACAAGCGAAAAGTTCATGAATTTATTTATTGAATCCATACGAAAGCGGCAAGGAGAGTTGTTCCGCAATACGTTCCGCAACATCGACGTATTGCTCATCGATGATATTCAGTTCTTGGAAAATAAAGAGGGCACGAAAACAGAGTTTTTCAACACCTTCAATGAATTATTGGACAATAACAAGCAAATCGTCCTCACCAGCGATACCATGCCAAACGATATGGATCAATTCGAAGAACGCTTACGTTCTAGATTCCAAGCGGGCTATGTGGCGACCATGGAAAATCCAGATTTGGAAACGCGTATCGCCATTTTGAAAGCCCTCGTTGAAAAGGAAAACAACAAGAATCGTAATCTCGTTATCGACAACGATGCCATCAACTACGTGGCGTTGCAATTCGATGAAAACATTCGCGTACTACAAGGGGCTTTCAATAAACTCATCGGTACTGCATCCTTAGAACAACGGACCAGCAGCATCGATTTGGAGTACACGAAGAAAACATTATCCGATATCATCACGACGGAACGGGTAACACTTATCGACATCGAGTCCATTCAAGACTTTATCAGTACCTATTTTAATATTAAGAAACAAGATTTGTTAGGCAAGAAACGGAAGGCTCAGTTCGCATTTCCACGGCAAATTGCCATGTATTTGTGCCGCGATGTGATTAATGAAAGCTACCCACAAATCGCAGCGGCTTTTTCCAGAGATCATACGACGATTTTGCATGCATACGATAAGATTAGCAAAGAAATCGACAAGAATCCAGAAACGAAACAGATTATCCTAGACATCAAATCTAAACTGTCATCACTCAACTAAAACGGGTGTGGATAACTCTGTGGATATGTTGTGTATAAATCTGTGGATATTGAGGAATTTAATATTTTCTGTGATTATGTGGATAACCTAAAACAAGGTATACACATACTTATCCACAACTGTGGAAACGCATGAAATCTAGAAAACTTTCACATGTACACACATTCACAGCGCCTACTACAAATACTACTAAACTAACAAACAAATCAAAAACATATTAGAAAACAGATCTATCGTTGATTATCTATAGAGCACCAACGAAAATCGCACAACGAATATTACAAACAAGGAGAGTATTTACGTTATGAACATCAAATTCCCTAAGGCCAATCTCCAAAAAGCCATTAACGTTCTACAAAAAGTATCACAAAATAAAACAAGTTCAAATCTACCAGGTTCCATTTATATAACAACAAAAAACAATCAAGTGGAACTACAAGGCAACGATTTTGAATTGGGCATTAAATTAACAATCGACGCCGATATCTTAGAACCAGGTACATTAGTGGTTGCTTCTCGTTACTTCCAAGAATTAATCCGCAAATTACCAGGTGAAACGATTCAATTGAGCAAACCTGAGGATGGCAATACGCTAAAAATCACATCCGGTTCCTCTGAATTTAATTTAGTAACCTTGCATCCAGATGATTTCTCCTTAGTAGAACAAATTCACGACCAAGATTATGTCAATATCGATAGTCAAGCTATGAAAGAACTTATCGACCTTACGAACTATGCAGCAGCAAGCGACGATGATCGCCCTGTATTTGCTGGTGCTTTGCTGGAAATCAAAGATGCAAACGACAAAGAAGTGACTATGGTTGCTACTGATACTCATCGTATGGCTGTTAAAAAGGTAACTATCGATGAACCTGCGACCTCCCCTATGCGCGTCATCATTCCAACAAAGGCTTTGGCAGAAGTATCTCGTTTATTGCCAACCGATAATCCTTCTATTATTAAAATCATTTGGAACCGTACACAAATCGTATTCATGTTCGAATCCATCTACATTATTTCCCGTTTAATCGAAGGCACGTACCCAGAATACGAAAAGGTAATTCCTGCTCAATTCGACTCCAGTGCCGTTGTAGACCGCAAGGACTTTGCCGGCGCTGTTGATCGCGTATCCTTGTTGGCAAAGGATATGAGTTATAACGTAATTCGCTATGACTGGTCCGAAGAACAAGTGACTTTATCCAGCCAAAATGCTGAAATTGGTATGGCGAAGGAAGAAATTCCTGTGGAATTTAAGGGCACACCATTCACGATTTCCTTTAATGGTCGTTATATTTCCGATATCTTGCGTCATAGCACAGGCGATAACATCCACATGTATTTAAAACAAAATGGTCCTGTTGTGATTCGCCAAGATAATAATCCGAACTATACGTACGTAGTAACACCTGTTCGTACAAATTCTTAATTCTGTAATTTGTCCACCATAGGAGGACGTTATGAAACAACAAACTGTACCAATCCATACGGAGTACATTCAAATCGATCAATTGCTTAAATTAGAAGGCGTCATTGAAACAGGGGGCCAAGTAAAAGGTCTTATCGATGATCAAGTACTTACATTAAATGGCGTCATCGTTACAGAAAAACGCAAAAAATGTCGCGTTGGCGATGTGATTGGTGTAGAAGGCCTCGATGTGGAATTCATCGTTATCAAAGAGGAGGCATAATCGGTGAGAATTAACTCACTGCAATTGTTCCAGTTTCGCAACTATAAGGATTTAACCCTTGATTTGCAGCCTGAAATCATCGTCTTGTACGGTACCAATGGGGCTGGTAAAACCAATATTTTAGAGGCTATTTACGTCGGTACCATTGGTAAAAGCCACCGCACAAATGATACGTCGGATATGCTTTTATTTAACGCTAATGAAGCGGGCATTGTGGTGAACTTTGAGAAAAAGGAGACACCACAAAAGGTTAATATCAAGCTATTTCGACAAGGTTCTAAGGATATCCGCTTAAATGATACTAAGATTTCGCAAAAGGAATTGATTGGTACTTT
This sequence comes from Veillonella atypica KON, assembly GCF_002959915.1. GTDB lineage: Bacteria > Bacillota > Negativicutes > Veillonellales > Veillonellaceae > Veillonella > Veillonella atypica. The sequence goes on from NZ_PPDE01000009.1 coordinate 190,916, forward strand.
AAATACGGTCATCTTCTGCCCAGAGGATTTACAGCTCATCAAGGGCAGTCCATCGGGTCGTCGCAGATTTTTAGATATGGAAATATCCCAAACGAGCGCTACTTATTATCATCAATTATTGCAATATAATCGTTTATTGCAACAACGGAATACATTATTGAAGGAATATCGCGGTAAACAGAATATTCCTCTTGCTGAATGGGATGTACAATTGGCGGATATGGCGGCTTTCATCGTAAAAAAACGGATGGAAAGTTTAAAGAAAATCAATTTGCTTATCGATTTGATGAATCGTAAATTGACGGGAGGACTAGAAAATCTCACCATAGGCTATGAACAACCATATGGGGAAGAGGGTCATATGGTGTACACGAAGGAGGCCTTTTACGATTTACTGCAAGAGGCATTGCCTCAAGATCGTCATCGCATGACCACAAGCGTAGGTCCTCATCGCGATGATTTACGATTCTTTTCCGATGCTATCGATTTAAAAAAATTTGGATCCCAAGGGCAACAGCGGACGGCTGTGCTTTCACTAAAACTGAGCGAATTAGAATTCATCAAATCCGAAGTAGGCGAATATCCTGTATTGCTCTTAGATGATGTGTTGAGCGAGCTCGACGAGGCGAGACGGAACAATTTGTTGCAGTTCATTCATAAACGCATTCAAACCGTCATTACCACGACGGATATACATGATTTTGAAAACATGCAAGGTGTTCAATTTATTCAATGTCAGGAGGGGCACATCCATTATGGAAAGCCTTGAAATGTGCTTACCTGGTGGCCTACATGAATTAGGTTTACTAGAACAATTTAAACTGAATACACTCATTCATCATTGGCGTGATGTGGTGGGCCCCATTTATGCTGGTCATACGCGCATTATCGACATCAAACCTCCGAAAATTGTGCTCAGCGCGGATAATTCGCAGTGGATGCAAGAGGTTAAGATGAACCAAAAACGCATCCTTAAGGCCATTAATGACTATTACAAAAGTGATATCATCACTGAAATGGGCCTTATCATGCATCGGCAGAGCTATGTGAAAGAAACGGTGAATACTGAAATTTTGAAAATAGACATGCCCGACATCGATGGCTATATCGACATGTCGAAAATCGTCTTGTCAAATGATGATATGAAATCTATTGATGCTATGGTTGAAAGCTTAGCAGAAGATACATTAAAAGAACCGTTTCGAAAGGTGCTCATTAGCAGCCGCAAAAAGGAAATCTATTTGCTAGAACACGGCTATCATCGATGCGAGCGCTGTCATACGTTGATGAGCAGGCAAACAAAATATTGTGTATCCTGCGAATATGAAATACATCGCAATCATATTAATGATATAAAAACACAAATCAGACGACGTCCATACATAAAATATAGCGAAGCTCAACAATACATCAAATGCACCTTTAAAGACTTTTCCATAGCCATGCGAGAATTGATTTATTTTTATTTAGATAAGGTCTACCATGGGTCTACGAGCCGAAACCATATGTACATGGCCACCATGCTCATCACCCATAAACGGCTTGAAGAACTGACAGACCAGCACGTTATCAACTTGTGTAATAAATACCGATCAAAATTCCTTAGCGAAGAAAAAATTAAAGAGCTAAATATGCTAATGGGTATATTGGAATAGCATTAGGATGTATGAGGTGGATAGGGAGTACTTTCGCAGCGACTTTGGCCCTGCGGAGCCCGTAGGGCGTAGACAGACCCGGCCGGTGGAGCGAGAAAGCACTCCCTATCCACCTCAAAAGAATAAGGAGATTTATGTACTTACATATTGGCGATAATTTTAGCATCCCTATGAATTCAATTCTTACGATGATTCATGCGGAGTCTGGTAAGCATCATAGGACGGGCATTTCTCATTATGACGCAGAGGTTATATACATTGTGCCCGAGGATAAGGTAAAGACGTATATTGTAACAGATGATGGTGTGTATGCATCTGGTATATCACTTAAAACGCTTAAAAAACGGATTGATGAGTTTTATATGCTTTTAAGTAGCAAATTATAGGGCTTTCACGATATAAGCAATCTATAGTATAATAAAGAGATAATCTAGCACCGCAGATGTGTTGTGTATTAGCATATTGCGGTTTATGTCGTTAGGAGGAGTTTGTTTAATGGCTGAAGAAAATTATGGCGCTCAGAATATACAAGTTCTTGAGGGTCTAGATGCGGTCCGTAAACGCCCAGGGATGTACATTGGTAGTACGTCCATTCGCGGTTTGCATCACCTCGTTTATGAAGTAGTAGACAATTCAGTGGACGAAGCGCTCGCAGGGTATGCGACGCATATCGAAGTATCCATTAATGAAGATAATAGTATTACCGTTGTCGATGATGGTCGTGGTATTCCAACAGGAATGCATGAGTCCGGCATGTCTGCGGTAGAGTTGGTTTTAACAAAATTGCATGCTGGCGGTAAATTCGGCGGTGGCGGCTATAAGGTGTCCGGCGGTCTTCACGGTGTAGGTATTTCCGTAGTCAATGCGTTGAGTGAATGGACTAAGGTTCAAGTATCTCAAAATGGCATCATTCAAGAAATCGATTTTGCGCGCGGTCACAAAACATCTGAATTGCACGAAATCGGCAAGGCTGAAGGTACTGGTACAACTGTTATTTTTAAACCTGATTCTGAAATTTTTGAAACGACGGTGTTCAATTTCGATACATTGAAAATTCGTTTACAAGAATTGGCATTCCTTAACAAAGGTCTTCGCATCACATTGAGTGATTTGCGCCAAGAGGAACCTCGCATTGAAAGCTTCCATTACGAAGGTGGTTTAAGTTCTTTCATTACATTCTTGAACGAAAACAAGGAAGTTGTTAACCCAACTGTTATAGACATCGAAAATACAAAGGATGACGTTGTGGTAGACGTGGCGTTGCAATACAACGATAGTTACAGCGAAAACTTGTTGTCCTTCGTAAACAACATCAATACTGTTGACGGCGGTACCCATTTATCCGGTTTCCGTGCTGCCTTGACGCGTACCCTCAATGATTATGGCCGTAAATCCGGTTTGATCAAGGAAAATGAAAGTAATCTTTCCGGCGAGGATGTACGTGAAGGTTTGACAGCGGTTGTGTCTGTGAAAGTATTAGAACCTCAGTTCGAAGGTCAAACTAAAACGAAACTTGGCAATAGCGAAGTTAAAGGTATTACCGATGTTATCGTATCTGAAGGTCTTAAAACATTCTTTGAAGAACATCCACAAGATGCGAAGAAAATCATCGAAAAAGCAACGATGGCAAGCCGTGCTCGTGAGGCTGCTCGTAAGGCCCGCGACTTAACACGCCGTAAAAATGCGTTGGAAGTATCTAGCCTTCCTGGTAAATTGGCAGATTGCTCTGAAAAAGATACATCTATGACAGAAATTTATCTAGTCGAAGGTGATTCTGCGGGCGGTTCTGCAAAACAAGGTCGCGATCGTCGTTACCAAGCGATTTTACCATTGCGTGGTAAAATCCTTAACGTAGAAAAAGCGCGTCTTGATAAGATTTTAGCGAATAACGAAATTCGTTCCATGATTACCGCATTCGGTACAGGCATTGGCGACGAATTCGATATTACAAAATCCCGTTATAACAAGATCATCATTATGACAGATGCGGACGTTGACGGCGCTCACATCCGTACATTGCTTCTCACATTCTTCTACCGCTATATGAAACCATTAGTAGAAGAAGGCCATATCTACATCGCACAACCGCCTTTATACCAAATCAAAAAAGGCAAATCTCATTGGTATGTGTACTCTGATGCAGAACTTACGGCTAAGCTTGATGAAGTAGGCCGTGATGGTATTACAATTCAACGTTACAAAGGTTTAGGTGAAATGAATCCTGAACAATTATGGGAAACAACAATGAACCCTGAAAATCGTACGATTTTACAAGTTAGTTTAGAGGATTCTATCGAAGCTGATAAAATCTTTACGGTGCTCATGGGCGACAAGGTTGAACCTCGACGTAAATTTATTGAAGATAACGCAAAATATGTGCGCAATCTAGATTTGTAAGAGGTGACCCATGGCAGATAATCAGAATACTAACGTAGAGTATACTTCTAATACTCAAAAACATTTAAAACGATCCCTCAAAGCGCGTCATATGAATATGATCGCCTTGGGTGGTGCCATCGGTACAGGCTTATTCGTAGCCGGTGGTGAAGTAGTAAGTACGGCTGGTCCTGGTGGTGCTCTTGTGGCCTATGGCCTCATCGGCATCATGGTATATTTCCTCATGACATCCCTTGGGGAAATGGCGACGTACTTGCCAATTCCAGGTTCTTTCGGAACCTACGCAAAACGCTATGTAGACCCTGCCTTTGGCTTTGCCTTAGGTTGGAACTACTGGTTTAACTGGGCTATTACATTGGCTGCCGAAGTATTGGCAGGGGCGCTCATCATGAAATATTGGTTCCCTGACATACCGGCCATCGTTTGGTCCGCATTATTCCTGTTAATTCTATTTGGGCTTAATTATTTGTCCACTCGTTCCTTTGGTGAAAGCGAGTACGTATTCTCGTCCATCAAGGTTATTACCGTTTTCGTATTCCTATTCTGTGGCTTTATGCTCATCTTTGGTATCGGAGGTACATCCCCTGGATTTGAGAATTGGACAGTAGGGGAAGCACCATTCGTAGGAGGTTGGGAATCCATCCTTGCTATCTTCATGGTGGCTGGTTTCTCCTTCCAAGGTACTGAGCTTATCGGCGTAGCCGCTGGGGAAGCAGAAGACCCTGAAAAGAACGTGCCAAAAGCGATTAACTCCATCTTCTGGCGCATCCTATTGTTCTATATTGGGGCTTTCATAGTTATCGGTTTCCTCATTCCTTACACTGATCCAAACCTATTGAATTCCAGTGTAGAAAACGTATCCATTTCTCCATTTACACTCGTATTTGACCGTTTTGGATTCGCGTTTGCAGCTAGCTTTATCAATGCTATCATCTTAACTGCCGTATTGAGTGCTGGTAACTCTGGCCTCTATTCCTCTACGCGTATGCTTTACGCACTCGCTAAGGAAGGTCAAGCACCACAAATCTTTGCAAAACTCAACAAACGCGGCGTTCCAGTTCCTGCATTGGTATTGACTACAGCCATTGGCTTGTTTGCATTCCTTACAAGCTTTATCGGCGAAGGTACAGCGTATACATGGATTGTTAACATCTCCGGCCTTTGCGGTTTCATCGCTTGGGTAGGTATTGCCATTTCCCATTATCGCTTCCGCCGTGCGTTTATTGCACAAGGTAGAGACCTTAAAGAATTGCCTTACAAGGCGTGGTTGTTCCCAGTTGGTCCAATCTTGGCGTTCATCTTATGCGTTATCATCATCTGTGGCCAAAACTACTCCGCTTTCACAGGCGATACCATCGACTGGTACGGCGTATCCGTTGCATATATCGGATTGCCTATCTTCTTCGCTGTTTACCTAGGTTACAAATACATCAACAAAACTAAACTCGTTCCGTTGAAAGAAGTAAATCTAGACCGCGATTTTGACAAATAAAAACGCAATACAATTAGACCTATTCATTATGAAAGTAGTGAATAGGTCTTTTTTTGTACATGCAGTATTAGGTTATTGTTTTTATATGAAAGCTATCATTATGAGATTGTTTTTCTATAAAAGCCTTGCTATAATGAATCAAAATATATTGTAGTTAATTAGAGAGGATATAATTATGATTATTACCACAACTATGCATATTGAAAACAAACCTGTACAAGAGTACAAAGGTATCGTATTTGGTGAGGTCGTAGAAGGCCGTAACTTTGTAAAAGATTTCATGTCTGGTATTCGTGACATCGTTGGTGGCCGCAGCGGAAGCTATGAAGATTCCTTAATGAGTGCACGCCAAGCAGCAATCGATGAAATGGCAAAACGAGCTAGCAAAATTGGTGCTAACGCCGTTATTGGCGTATCATTCCAATACAGCACCGTAGGGGCACAAAATGGTATGCTTATGGTGACATGTAATGGGACAGCCGTTGTAATTTAATAAGGGGAAAAAGCTGAGCATGACTTCTATGCTCCACCGGCCGGGTCTGACTACGCCCTTCGGGCTCCGCAGGGCCAAAGTCGCATAGAAGTCATGCTCAGCTTTCCTTATTAAATACGACAGGCTAAATTAGAGAAAAAGGCAGCAGATCACAAAATCTGCTGCCTTTTAGTGTGCAATAATGGGGCTCTTAAAAAATTAGAACAGGCGTGTACTAATTTAAGAAAGGTGTGTATAGTGCTTTTTAGAAATAGAACAGGCGTGTACTAATTTAAGAAAGGTATGTATAGTGCTTTTTAGAAATAGAACAGGCGTGTAGTAATTTAATAAAGGTGTGTATGGTGCTTTTTAGAAATAGAACAGGCGTGTAGTAATTTAATAAAGGTGTGTATAGTGCTTTTTAGAAATAGAACAGGCGTGTACTAATTTAAAAAAGGTATGTATGGTGCTCTTAAAAAATAGAACAGGCCTGTTCTATTTTAAAATAGGGATATGTATGTAAGGCAATATAAAACAGCAGGGCTGCCACCCTGCTGTTTTTTCTTTGTTGCGTGAATACATTGCAACTTATTTATTTCCCTTGTCAAAGTTATATTAACATTATCAGAATTAGTAGTCAATCAATTATTAGATTGATAATAGATATCTATTTATATTATTTATTTAACCTTATACCATGTTGCGTACATAACTGGTAGTACGATGAGTGTTAGTATGGTTGCTACGAGTAGACCGCCGCTGAATGCGATGGCGAGTGGGCTCCAGAATACGGATCCCATGAGTGGTATCATACCAAGGATGGCCGCAATGGCGGTTAGCATGATTGGTCTGAAACGCAATGTAGCGGAGTTGATAATGGCTTCGCGGGCAGATTGTCCTTCGGCGCGGTGAATTTCGATTTGGTCCAACAGGATGATGGAGTTACGAATAATCATGCCGGAGAGGGCAATGATGCCGAGTATGGCCATAAATCCAAGTGGTGTACGCGTAATATTTAAGGCCAGTACAACACCGATGAGTCCAAGCGGAGCTGTAAATAGGGCCATAAACATAAGGGCAATTCTCTTTAATTGGAACATGAGAATCGTCATGATTGCAAAGAGCATGATTGGCATTGGCATGAGCAATTTTTGTACAGCAGTGACGCTCTTTTCAGCAGAACCATCGAGATCAATAGTATAGCCAGTTGGTAAGTCTTGACGATATTCAGCAAGTTTATTGTAAATTTCTTTCGTCTTAGCATTGCCGAGCACGCCAGGTCCTACATTAGCATGAATGCTAATGGTTGGCATCATGTTGCGGTGCCAAATAATGCCTTCCTCTTGGCTCATAGAAATCGTTGCGATTTGGCTGAGCGGTACATAGGAACCATTTCCTGTTTGGATTGGTAATGATGAAAGTGCCGCCAAGTTGTGATTTTCATTGCCGCTTAATCTGAAAGTAACAGGAATAGTTTGGTTTCCTTCGTAGTATTCACCGGATTTTGTACCGGATAATAAACTTTGTAGATGAAGCGATACGGCATAACTATTAATGCCTAGCATACGCGCTTTATCTGGGTCAATGTGGATTTGAGCAACTGGCTCTGTATCCGGCCAATCGAAGGCGATATTATGTAAATCTTTATCCTCCTGCATTTTGGCTTTCACATCATTTGCAATCGTTTTAACCTCAGATGCATCAGGACCTGATACGCGGAGCATAACAGGGTATTTGGACGGCGGTCCGATTTGGACGAATTGCATATTGATGAGCGCCGATGGATATTGATCGTTTAGTTGATCTTGTAAATCCTTGAATAATGCATCTCGATCCTCTAAGGATTTGGTAACGATGATGGTTTGCATGAAATTAGCACGTGGCAATTCTGGTTCTAAGGTCAATACAAACCGCGGTGACCCTTCGCCTACATAGGTGGTGAAATGGTCGATATGTTCATTATCCTTTAACAAAGCATCCAATGATTTAGCTTGGTTTTGGGTATAATCGATGGATGAGCTTTGAGGAAATTGCATGGATACGATGATTTCATTCCGTGTCGACGATGGGAAAAATTCCTGTTTGATGAGAGGGAATGAAAGCAAGGACAAGATGAAAGCCCCTAATGTTAGGAGTAATACGGCCTTATGATGACCTAGTGCCCAGTGAAGGAGACTTTCAAAACGAGCATAAAAAACGGTTTTCAAACGATGCATGATATGATCGCGACGAGTCCATTCCGACTCGGGTTTTTCATCCTTGTTTTCGATGATTTTATAGCCTAGCACCGGACTGACCAGAACGGACGCAATCCAGGATAGGATGAGGGCCATGAAGACAACAATGGAAAGGGATTTCGTGAATTCCGCAACCATGCCCTCCGCCAAGGCGAGAGGTAAGAAGCCGGCACAGGTAATGAGAGTGCCAGACAGCATTGGAAAGGCCGTTGATTCATAGGCAAACGTAGCGGCGCGCCAGTGATTAAAGCCTTCTTCGAGCTTAACGCTCATCATTTCCACGACGATGATGGCATCATCAACGAGCAGGCCCAGTGCCAAAATGAGGGCGCCAAGGCTAACCTTATGCAAATAAATGCCATTTTCATACATCAGTACGAATGTCGTAGACACGACGACCGGAATGGTGAGGGCCACCACGATACCGGTGCGAATGCCGAGGGATGCAAAGCTGACGAGCAATACGATGGCGATGGCTTCGAATAAAGATTGCGAGAAATCGCCAATGGATTCCTTAACAATGTGCGGCTGATTCGACACTTGGTCGAGGCTTAAGCCTGCAGGAATCGTTGTTTTTAGCTCTTTCAGTTTCGTATCGATAGCCTTACCAAATTCGATATTATTGGCGCCTGCATCCATGGAAATGGCGATGCCAATGGCTGGCTTGCCTTCGTAGTAGAATTGAGGACTGGATGGATCCTTATAGGTCATCGTTACGTCTGCAATATCGCCGAGTCGAATTGTTTGGTTATTGATGCGAATCGGCATATTTTTGACCGCATCCACGCTATCAAAGACGCCGTTAATGCGTAAATATACATTATTCGTATCCGTATTGACCATGCCCGCCGGCACCATGGCGCTTTGCTGTTTAAGGGCCGTCAATAATTGTTGCGTGCTCACCTGATACGATGCGAGCTTGTCCTTGTTAATCGTTACATCCAAGGACTTTTCTTGCACCCCGATGAGAGTGATCTTCTTAACGTTCGGAACGGATAAGAGTTGCCGTTTTAAATTTTCCGCCTGTTGTCGTTTTTCTTCGTACGAGAATTCGTCACCTGAAAGTGCGTAAATGGTGCCATATACATCATCGAATCGATCGTTGATAGATGGGCCTTGCACACCGGATGGCAAAGATTTCCATTCGTCATTGATCATATTCCGCGCTTCTTCCCAAGCGGGACGAATCTTATTTGATGGCAAATCTTCTTTTAGATTGATATAAATAACGGATTTGCTACCATCTGTGAAAGACTTCGTATAATCTACACCTGGCAAATCTCGTAGCTTTTCTTCGAGCTTGTCCGTTACTTGATCTGACATTTGTTGCGGTGAAGCACCGGGCCATGAGACACCCACAACCATGGTACGCATCGTAAAGTCTGGGTCTTCCATACGTCCCATGTGGGTGAACGAGAATATACCAAAGGTGAGGAGTACAGCAATGAAGTAGTAGATAATGGATTTATGGCGTAACGCCCAATCTGCTAAATTAAACTTCTTCATTTATGCACCGCCGTTCCTTCTTGTAATTGTTGGGTTCCTGCGGTGATGACGATATCCCCTTTAGCGAGGCCATTTTTAACAATGACCGAATTATTACCAAATTCGCCAGTTTGAATAGGAACGAGATGTGCTTTGTTGTCTCGAATGACATAGACTGCATTATTACCTTGTTTGTCTTTCACCAACGCCGTCAACGGTATGGAGATATCCGTTGTATCCGTTTGATTGAGGATGGCATTGATAGTCATACCGAGTTGCACCTCTTTTGGAGGATTTTGCAATGTAATTTTGACCGTATACGTCCGCGCTACAGGGTCTGGAACCGGTGAAATTTCACGAACAATACCTTGTACTTTCAAATCAGGCAAAGCCCAAAATGTGATGGTTGCCGTGCTACCAGGGTGAATTTTACTCATTTCCTGTTCTGGCAAAGCGATGACCGCCTCAGGTTCGTGACCGGCCGCCAAGGTACCTATTGCCTGGCCTGCTGCTACGACCTGACCGGCCTCGACATTGAGAGCCGTAATAATACCGCTGTCTGGAGCAACCAAAGTAGTATAACTATTTTGATTGTTACTCAAATTGAGACCTGCTTGGGCCTGTTGCAACTGAGCTTTCGCCGCATTCAGTTGATTTTCAGCCTGATCCAATTGCAATTTGCTGATAGCCTGCTCAGCGTACAAAGCGCGATATCTTTCAGCATTCGTACTAGCTAAATCATAGGCCGATTGCGCCGCTGTAACAGCACCTTGCGCATTTTGCACCTGACTCGCCGTATCAGCGCCATTAATCTGAGCAATTATCTGACCGGCCTGCACAGCAGTGCCCACACTGACAAACTTATTAATCACGCGGCCGCCCACCTGGAATGCCAGATTCGTTTCCGTCCGATTCTTGATGGTTCCCGAATACCCAGCACTCGTCGTGCCAGCCTCTTCGCCAATCGTAATCGTCCGTACCTTGAGACTCGTATCATGATCATCTTGATTCGACCCACAACCGCCGATGATGAGTGCACTCATCAACAGAGCCGTGGTCAAACCTAATACACTACGATTCATAATCCTCTCCTTCACACACGTAATAGAGATTATTGTAAAAGCAATAACTACTATGAAATATATATTTTATACAATTAAATAATACTATATATTAGATAAAAATTCTATAAGGATATTAATTATATTAGAAAATATATATGTTAATTAACTACAACGGTGTACCTTGTCCCAAAGCCGACACGCTACTGTTAGAAAATATATATGTTTTCTAAATTTAGTAACTGCGAGGCACCTTCCTAAAACCTCCAGCTACCTTAACGGTCTGCGCCTGATGGCTTGAAGAATATAGCTTAGCAATATCAAAGGACTGGCTCGCCCCAAAGCCGACACGCTACTGCGCTTCGCGGAGCCCGAAGTCGTTTTGGGACAAGCCAGTCCTTTTTTACTGCAAATCTGAATTTGAAAAATACAAACATATATATTTTCTAATATGAGGAGGAGGGGACCTTCGGGGAGAAATTTAGGTTATAATAGTTTTTGATAAAGGTTGGTGGAATTATGAAACAAGAAAAAGACAGAGAAGTATATAATCAAAAAACATTAGAAGCAATGAAAGAAGCAAAGAAAATAGCTAGAGATTTGAAATACCCTAGTTATAAAACGTTAGAAGAACTAAAAAGAGCTTTAGATGATTAAGTTAACCAAGTTGTGCAACAAACGTAGAATAGAAGATGAGAGAACCCCTCCTGAAAACGACTTCGGGCTCCGTGTAGCGTGTCTCTCTCATAGATTATGTTTAACCAGTTGTGCGAACTACAGTAAGAGTGAAAAAGCCACATGGTGCTACCAAAACGACTTCGGGTCTCGCTTTAGCGTGTTTCTCTCATAGATTATGTTTAACCAGTTGTGCGAATTACAGTAGAAATGAAAATTTGAGCACGTAGGATCATAGGATATTAGTAATAAAAAAATAGACTTCCAAAAACGACTTTGGCCCTGCGGAGGCCGTAGGCCGGAGTCAGACCCGGCCTGTCTATCCACAATAGATTATGTTAATAAAGTTGTGCAACAAACGTAGAATAGAAGATGAGAAAATCCCTCTTGAAAACGACTTCGGGCTCCGCGTAGCGCAGTAGCGTGTCGGCTTTCAAGAGGGGTTCTCTCATCCATTTTTATTCTTCTGTTTGTTCCACAACTGGTTCAACATAACTAACCAAAATTTTGTCTATCCGTGTATTATCCATGTCCACGATTTCGAATGTGTATCCGTCCCAGGTGGTTTTGTCGCCTTCCCGTGGGATTCTACCGAATAGTAGGTTCATGAGGCCGCCCAGTGTTTTGTAGAGGTCGTCTTCTTCGCGTGGTAGTTCTTTGTCGATGTGGAAAAATTCTTTAAATTCGTCTACGTCGAGTAGACCGTCTACGAGCCAAGTGCCGTCTTCGCGTTCGACGATGCGGTTTTCTTCTTCTTGGCGCTCTTCTTCGCCGGATGGCATGAGGCCAACGATTTCTTCCATGATGTCATGCAAGGTAACGAGGCCGCTAAAGCCACCGTATTCGTCGAGAACGATAGTTTCATGAACACCTTCGTTACGCAATGTATTGAGCAATTTCATAAGAGAAATGGACTCAGGTACGAGCAATGGTTCTTTCAAGCAAGAATGAATCACATGATGTAAGGATTTTTCTCCTTGTAAGCATTGGACCATAACATCGGTTACATTGATCATACCTCGTAATTCATCGAGAGAGTCTTCACCTACAGGAATACGATATTGATTTGCTGTTTTAAGCACTTCCATGATTTCTTCTTCTGAAGAATTTAAATCAATCCATTTTAGCTGTGTTCGCGGTGTCATGACATCGCCTGCGTTCATATCGGCTAGATGGAAAATGTTTTCTACGAGGATAGGTTCTTCTTCTTCATAAGCACCCATAGCAACACCTTCGGTGAGCATTTTGTTGATTTCAGACTCTGTAACAGGAGCCTCTTCTTTTATGGTAACGCCTAGTAATTTTAATAAAAATTCCGTAGAAATACCGAGGAAGCTAACAATTGGTTTTAGTGCTACTGATAGCCAGTAAATTGGTTTTGCTACCACTACTGCGATACTTTCAGGACTATTTAAAGCCAAGCGTTTTGGCACAAGTTCACCGATAACGAGGGATAAATAGGTAATAATCGCAACGATGATAAATGAGCTAAAGGATGTAGCATACGGTTCAATACTTGGAACATGAGCTACTAAAAATTCCTCTAATGGAGCGGAAAATGTCGCACCGGAATACAAGCCTGTTAAAATACCAACGAGAGTAATACCAATTTGAATGGTAGAAAACATATTATTAGGTTTTTCTGCTAATTCAAAGGCTTTTTTAGCCCGTTCATTACCTGCTTCACCCATCTCTTCGAGACGGCGTTTTTTAGCATTGACGATGGCTAACTCTGTCATGGAAAATAAGCCATTGGCGATGATTAATATTATAATAATTATAAAATCTAAGGTCAGATCACTGTCCATGTAAGTAAATACTCCTTTTTATGAGATACAATTCTGCACATGAGAAAATTGAAATATTACTCTTTAGTATATCATATTCGAATCATATATGGTAAATAGCGCAAAAAGAGGAGGGGTGCCACCCTCCTCTTTTGTTATTGTCTTTAGACTGGTTCGCGACGTAGTCGCGAATCATAAAACCACCCGCTATGCGGGTGCGGCAACGAAAGTTATACAAAAAAATCACCTTGCTTAAGTATAATGTAGGTGTTCAAGCCGCATTATATACAAAAGAAAGGTGATTTTATATGGCAACAAAGACACAGAGCCTTGCGCACACAAAATGGTTATGCAAATACCACATAGTATTTACACCTAAGTATAGACGTAAAGTTATATATAATCAATACAGAAATAGTTTACTTGAAATACTGAGACGTTTATGTGAATATAAGGGCGTCAAGATTATAGAGGGGGAGCTTATGGCA